>NZ_JBDTPB010000146.1:0-70652 GCF_039932935.1 Polaromonas sp. | reverse complement strand
AACCCTGCTGCAGGTTTTGCGCCAGCACCTGGCCCAGCGCCACGCCGGCGCCCAGACCCATCGCGTCGCCGGCAATACCGCCGCCGGAACCGCCGCCTTCGGCGAATTTGGGGATGGCCTGCGCCGTCTGGTACTGCATGAATTTGCCCATGTCGTTGCCGACCATGCCCATGCCGATTTTCTGGTCGAGGATTTTCTGCAGCTCTTCGGGCAGCGAGACGTTCTGCACCGTCATGCCCTCGAGCTTCAAGCCTATCTTGGCAAACTCGGGCACGAGTTGCGCAGCCAGCGCCTGCGCGAACACAAGCTGGTTGGCCGCGAGGTCGAGGAAGGGAATGCCGCTGGAAGCGATGGCGGCGGAAATGTTCTGCAGCACCAGGCCGCGCAACTGGCCATCGACGTCCGCCGTGGTGTAGCGGTCGCGCGTGCCCGAAATTTCGGTGTGGAACAGTTTGGGGTCGGCAACACGGAAGTTGTAGTTGCCGAAGGCGCGCAGGCGAACCGCGCCGAAGTCCTTGTCGCGGATGGTGATGGGCTGGGGCGTGCCCCACTTCTGGTCGATCTGCTGGCGGGTGCTGAAGAAATAAACGTCGCTCTTGAAGGGGGACTCAAACAGCTTGTCCCAGTTCTTGAGGTAAGTCAGCACCGGAATGGTCTGCGTCGTCAGCTTGTACATGCCGGGACCAAAGACGTCGGCAATTTTTCCCTCGTTGACAAAGACAGCCATCTGCGACTCGCGCACGGTGAGCGAAGCGCCGTACTGGATTTCCATGTCAGCCATCGGGAAGCGCCAGGCCAGTGTGCCGTCGTCATCCTCGGTCCACTGGATGATGTCGATGAACTGTTTCTTGATGAAGTCCATTAAGGCCATGGTGCGCTCCCTTGAAGTGTTGTCGGCCACATGATACCCGCCGGATGCGGCATTTCCATGCGGCACCCGGTGTTTCTGGAACCCCCTTCGCGCCGTTCACCGGCGCCGCAGCCGAACCCGCGGCCTATTGACCTTGGCCGTCACCGATGCAACGCACGCCACCGCGCTGCACCTGGCAGTCGTCAGCTGCCAACCGCGCCGCGCCGCGCGGATCGGGAAAGCCTGCAAGCCGGAAGGTGGGCGTCTCTGCGGCCGTGTCTTCCTGGGCCGGCTTGAGGCCTGCCGCGCGGCGAAGGGCGCGCTCCCGCGCATCGCTCCCCTCCAGCGCCGCCAGCGCGGTGCCGTTGGAAAAGCGCGCATCTCCGCTTCGCTCAGCCGTGTTGGCAGGAGCCGGCGTGATGTTCGCCATGGTGGTGGCTGTCGTGTCAAGCAAGGTGTAGTTGCCGGCATCCGCTCCCGACAGGGCGATGCCCGTGATGCTGACGGGTTTGCCATTGCCGACCGCGGGCGTATCAAAGTTGCCGGTGGCGGCCCCCACCGCCAGCACGTCGGTGCCGATACGGCCGGTAAACGCCGCACCTCCGGTCAACAGCGTAGCGGAGGTGGTGCCATCCTGCACCTTGCTGGCGGCGGCGATGCCGCTGACATTGGCGATGGAAGCCGGAGTGATGTTGGCTGCGGTGGCGGCCGTGGTGTTGACGCTGTAATTGGCTGCATCCGTGCCGGTGATGGCAATGCCGCCGACATTGACGGTTTTGCCTGCGCCGGCATTCTTGTCGGCAAAGCTGGCCGATGTGTTGCTCGTGGCCAGCACGTCGCCGGCAACCCGGTTGTCACCCAATGTCACGGTCGCAGCCGTGCCGCCGTCGTACACCCTGTTTTGCGCCGTGGCACCCACCGTGAGGGCGCGCTGCGTGATGTTGGCTGTAGTAGCCGCCGTCGTATTGAAGCTGTAGTTGCCGGCATCGGTACCGGTGACACCAATGCCGCTGACGCTGACCGCCTTGCCGGTGCCGACGTTCTTGTCGCCAAAGCTGGCTGCTGTGTTGCTGGCCGTGAGTACATCGCCGGCGACCCGGTTGTCGGTGAGTGTGACGGTGGCGAAGGTGCCGCCGTCATACACACGGTTCTGCCCGGTGGCGCTGACGGTGAGGGCGCGCTGCGTGATGTCGGCGGTGGTGGCCGCTGTGGTGTTGACGCTGTAGTTAGCCGCATCGGTGCCGGTCAGGGCGATGCCGCTGACACTCACGGCCTTGCCGATGCCGATGTTCTTGTCGCCAAAGGTGGCCGCGGTATTGCTGGCGGTGAAGACGTCACCTGCCACACGGTTGTCGGCCAGCGTGACGCCGGCCGTCATGTTGCCGTCATAGACCTTGTTGGTTCCGGTTGCCGTCACCGTCAAGGCACGGGCCGTGATGTCGGCGGTGGTCGCGGCAGTGGGGTTGTTCACGCTGTAGTTTCCGGCATCGGCGCCGGTAATGGCGATGCCGCTGACGTTCACGGTCTTGCCGGTGCCGACGTTTTTGTCGAGGAAGCTGGCGGCGGTATTCGTGGCGGTGAGGACGTCGCCCGCGACGCGGTTGTCGGCCAGGGTCACGCCGGCAGCGGTGTTGCCGTCGTAGACCTTGTTGGTTCCCGTGGCGCTGACCGTCAAGCTGCGTGCCGTGATGGTGCCAATGTTTCCGGTGGCAGTGCCGCCACCTGACACTTGATAACCGTACACTGCGGTGGCGCCATTGGAGGCGCTGGCGGTAATGCCGGATACGCTGACCGTCTTTCCTGTGCCGGCATTCTTGTTGTCATAACTGCCGCTGGTCGGGTTGTTAAAGGCGATCACGTCGCCGTCAATTTGCCCGGAACTCGTGTAGTTGCCGGCCGTCAGCGTGGCGGTCCCGTTCCCGTCATACACCTTGCTCACCGGGCCGATGATCCCGGCGGTAAGGGTAGGCGCCACGGAATGGACGAAGCCATTGCCGGTACCCAGGAGGGCGCTGCCATATGTTGCGTTGTACTGTTTGAACGCGGCAACCAGCCCGCCTTTTGTATCCCCGACAGGGCTGGTTGAATAGACCAGCCAACGGCCGCTTGGCGTTGACAGTGCCCCGGCGCCCACATTGTTGGTGAAATTGCCGCTTGTCGTCAGCACGATGGCGTCACCGCTGCCGGTTGCGTTGATGGTGCCGTTGAGCGTGAGGTTGCCTCCGAGCGCCCGCGCGGTCAGGCTGCCTGCCGACACCGGTCCAAGCGCCAGGGCGCCGGCGTTGACAACACTGGCCGCCCCAGACGTCGAGACGGAAAGGTTGCCCGCAAAGTTGTTCGACGCGTTGTTGGCGGTGATCGCCCCGCTGCCGCTGCTGGCCAGCGTGACGTTGGTTCCGGTCACCTGGCCCGTGTAAGCCTGCGCGCCGCTGGTGGTCAGCGTGTTGCCCGTACCAAAGGAGACCAGGCCTGCGCTTGACACCGAGGCGACGGTGTCGCTGAAGCCGTTGAGGTTGAAAGTAGCGCCGGACAGAACGTTAACGGCCGACGCAGCGCCGATGGCGTTGGCAACGCCAAGCCTCAGTGTGCCGGCGTTGACGGCCGTTGCCCCGGTATAGGTGTTCACGCCGGAAAGCGTCAGCTGCGAGGTGGCGCTGTTTTGCACGACGCCGGTCACGTTGGTGCCGATCACTTTGCTGATGGTACTGCCGCCGGTGCCCGTTCCGCTGTTGGTCACGGTGCCGGTGTTGTTCAATGTCCCGGCGCCTGACAGCGTGATCGCCCCGGCTCCGGTGGTGTTGAGTGCCAGGTTGCCGGTGCCTGTGACTGCACCGCTCAGGGTAAGGGTGCTGGCCGCCGGCGCGAGCCGCAAGTCATGATTGTTGAGTGCGACGGCGCCGCTGAAGGTGCTGTTGGCGCTGGAGGTGATGCTTGCCACGCCGGTGTTGCCTGCCGCCACGTTGATCGCATTGGTGTGCGTGCCGGCAAAGCCGCCGTTGAGCGTGGTGTTGGCAGTGCCACCGGTGTCGCCCAGGGTGATCGCCCCGGTGCCGAACGCGGCGGCCACGGTGCCCGCTGCGGTTCCGGCTTTAATCGTCGTGCCGCTGCTGTAGGTGTTGATACCGGACAGCGTCAGCTGCGAGGTGGCACTGTTCTGCACCACGCCGGTCACGTTGGTGCCGATGACTTTGCTGATCAGCGTCGCTCCGGTGCCGGTGCCGCTGTTGGTGATCGTGCCAGCGTTGTTCACCGACGCGCCTGACAGAGTCAGGCCGTTGGCGGTTGTGCTGTTGTTGTTAAGTGACAGGTTGCCTGCGCCGGTGATGCCGCCACTCAAGGTAAGGTTTGCACCGGCGCGGGTCAGGCTCAGATCATGGTTATTGAGCGTCACGGCACCACTGAAGGTGCTTGTCGCGCTGGAGGTGATGCCGGCCACACCGGTGTTGCCCGCCGCTACGTTGATTGCATTGGCGTGCACAGCGCCGCCGCTGAGCGTGGTGTTGGCAGTGCCACCGGTGTCGCCCAGGGTGATCGCCCCGGTGCCGAACGCGGCGGCCACGGTGCCTGACACCGTGCCGGCCTTGATCGTGGTGCCGCCGCTGTAGGTGTTCGTACTTGTCAGCGCCAAGGTGCCCGCGCCGTTCTTCACGACCGCTGTCGTTCCCTGGATGGCTCCCGTTTGAGAAACGTTGCCAGTGGCGTTCAGATTCAGCGTGCCTCCATTGAGGCTGACATTTCGCAGCGAATTGATCGCGCCAGCCGCGTTAAGCGTAACCCCAAGGGCACCGACGGTGGAGGTGACATTGGCACCCGCGCTGAAGGTGATGTTGTTGGACGCATTGAGGGTCAAGGTCGCTGCACCGCCTGCCGTCTTGGCAATGGCATTGTTGACGGTGATGTCGCCGGCTTGGCCGTTGGTGCCGGCGCTTGCAGTCGTGATGTTGACGGAGGTCCCCCCGTTCAGGGCCGTCTGGATGCTCCCCGTGGTCACGATAGCGGTGTCGTTCGTGCTGGTGAAGTTGGGCGTTGCCGAGACGTTGGTGTCGACGCCCGTGGACTGGATCGTGATGTTATTCGGGTCGAGCAACCATTGCCCCGCCGCCCCGTTCGGCGCGGAGGCGTCTACGCTGCCGAGGGCTTGCAGAACCGCTTTGCCACTGGTTTCCACAAAACCGCCGTCACCGCCTTGCGCCCCGCCCTTGGCCGTGATGCTGCCGTGGAACTGCGTGACGTCATCCGCCCACACGACGACCTTGCCACCGTTGCCGCTGCTGAGGGCATCGGCCTTGATGCTGGCATCGGCGCCTATGTAGGTGCGGCTGGCGTTCTGCACGGCCGCATTGAGGCCCTGGTAGTCGCCGCCAATCAGCGCCGTGCCTCCACCTGCTTCGCCGGAAACATCAATCAGCGCACCACCGGTCAGCGCGACCTTGTCACCCAGCACCTTGACCGTGCCGCCCGTCTGCCCCGCCGCGGTACCTGCCGCGCTCAACTCGCCGCTGACGTTCACGATGCCGGTGGAGCCGCCGCTCAGCACAATCGTGCCGTTGCGCTCTACCGCCGAGTTGGCCCGTATGACACCGGAATGGTTGACCACCGTCGCCATCGCATCACCCATGGCACTGGCCAGCACAGCCACTTGGCCGCCGTTTGCGTTGATGCTGCCGCTACTTTGAATGGCGGCCTGCGCAGCCGCTGCGTCTACCGAGAAGCGCACCAGCCCCGAGCCCGACGTGTCGACCGACACACGGGAGCCCGCCAGCAGCCCGACCGAACCGGCGTGAGCGCTGATGGCGCCGGTGTTGCTGACTTGGGGGCCGGCCAGCAGCACGTAGCCGCCGCGTGCGGCGTTGATGGTGCCGTGGTTATCGACGGAGCCTGTTCCCGTACCGCTGAAGGAATAGCGGCCGGCCATGAAGTCGCCATTGCTGATGTCCAGGCTGGAGGCCACCAGGCCGCCCACATTGACTTGCGCGCCGGGCGCGAACATCACCCCAGCCGGGTTGATCAGGAAGACCTGCCCGTTGGCGCTGAGCGAACCGAAGATGGACGAAGCGCCGTTGCCGATGACGCGGTTCAACGCGACAGATGATGCGCCGGGCTGCACAAACTGCATGGACTGGCCCGCGCCGATATTGAAGCTTTGCCAGTTGAGCACCGCCTTGTCGGTGGACTGGTTCACCACCATGCTATTGGCTGTGGGGGAGGTGACGCTGGCCTGGCCGGCGACCACTTGCCCGCCTTCGGGCAAGGCCACTGCCCAGGGCGAGACGGTGGCCAGTAGCACTGCCATCAGGCGTGACAGGCGGCGATCGCTGCGGATGCGATAAGTGGCCGACAGCTTGCGGGACAGGCGGACCACGACCATGCGCACAGACCAGGGGCGATGAGCGGCGTGTGAGGCGTGCGAGGTGCGGGTCGATGAAGCGCTTGTCATAGTGGGCAATCGGCTGTGGAAGTGGGCCTGGCTAAAACCAGGTTTGCGCCGAGAGCCAGGCGCGGGGTGAACGATCAGGATCGCCCGTGGAAGGTTGGACGGGCGTTGTGCGCCAGGCGAGATAGGTTTTGACAAGGAATTTGCCGGGGCGCCCCAGCGTAGCGCCGATGCCGAAAGAGCCGAGGCTCAGCGTGTTGGCGTTACCCGGCACGGTGGGGCCGTTCTGGTTGAAACGCACGCGGCCAAAGTCATAAAACGCCAGCAGGCTCAGCGGTTCGCCCAGCACTGGCGGATCCAGCTGGTAGCGCGATTCCAGGGTGAGCAGGACGCCGGCATCTCCGACACCCTCGCCCACCGGATAGCCGCGCACACCGTTAGGTCCACCCAGCACCATTTTTTCAGCCGACCCTAGATTTTTGGAAGCCAGCTGGGCCTGAACCGAGGCCTGGAAACTAAAAGCTTCCCCGAAAAATTGCGAGCGCTGGTACTCCAGATTTAACTTGGTGAAGCTGCCTGCTGTATGCAGGCCGCCCAAGCCGTCGTCCAATGCCTGGTCGGCGGCATTGAGCCTAAGCCGCCCGACGGTTGCGCTGGCTGCATAGCTGTTCAGGCCGCTGGCACCGCCCAGGTTGTCGCCAAAGTTGCCAACCACACCCACGCGGACGGAGACAAGGTCGCGGTCACTTTTCAGCAAGGGTGTCGCGGTTTCGTCCGTGAGTTTTTTCTGTTCGGCACCGAGCAGGCCGTAGAGGTTGGTCGTGCGACCGCGAACCAGCGGGTGGGAGACGGTAAGGCCCAGGATATCGGCCTTGCCGGTGGCGCCCAGCGCTTCGAACTGCTTGCCGAGGGAGTAGTCCAGGTGCGCGGCAGTTAACGCCAGCCGCGTGCCGAAGGGCCCCACCGGAAGGGTATAGGCAACGCGGTACAGGTCTGTGCCGGAGCGGTCGCTTTGCTGCGCGCTCAATGCCAGCACGTCACCGCGGCCCAGCAGGTTGTTGAGATTGGCCGCAAGCGTGGCGCGCACGGCCCCGGCGGCTCTGGCGCCGTGGTTGTCCAGGCTTAACGAGCCATCGGCACGGTTGCCGGAGGACCTTACCGTGACCAGAATATCAGCCAGGCCCACATGCTCGCCGGGCTGGACTGTGGCGCCGGCATCGTAGCCGGCCAGGTCGCGAAGCAACAACACGGGCTTGTTCAACGCGTATTCGGTGACAGCGTCGCCGGACTGCAGCTGACGGTTGACCACCTCCTCGGCAAAGGCCCTGGAAACTCCCGCGCCTTCAGCCTGCACCGATACGCGGCCTGCACGGGCTTCGATGATCGCGATGGTGACAGTGCCACCTTCGGCGGAGAAAGCCTGCTCGGGCAGATAGGCCTGGGTCAAAAGATAGCCGTGCTGCCGGTAGTGGGCGTTGATGGCGCTCACCGCGTCGTTGAGGCCGGCGAAGTCTGTGGTGGTATTGAGCCGGTCCGCTAACAGCGCTGCCAATGCCTCGCTCGAAAAAACGGTGTTGCCGGAGAACAGGAAGGCTGCGGGACGCAGGCGAACTGACTTGGCAAGGGGAGCGGTCGGCTGAGCCTGCGGCAGGTCAAGCTGCGGCACGCTGCGAGGCGGCTGCAAGGGGAGGGGGCCCTGCATATCCAGCAGCGTGCCGGCGTCGGGCCGCACGTCGGCGCGGGTTTGCGCCAAGGCGAGAGTTCCCACCGCAGCATGAACACCCGCAAAACCCACGGCGAGCAACCTGGACACTGGAAAAGCGGCACAAAACAAGGAGATCCTCTTTAGACGCGGAATTGAAACAAAATGTTTTATTCCTTTTTAGTCTGCCGAGGTGCATCTGTCTATTCTTTTCGCGCCTTAAAAGCCAAATTTTGTCGTAAGTGATTGTTTTTTAGTGATATTTTGCTTTTTTGCCGAGCCGGCCAGAGTCATAAGACTCCCGAGTGGTAAATGTAACTTGATGTATTAATTGCCGATGTGCGGGCATTCAGCAGCTGAGCTCACTATGTTGTAAGCAACCAGTTGCATCCAAGAGGAGGCGTTGCGAAAGGCGGTGCGCACAAAGAGCTGGCCCACCAGGCAGCCGCCAGCGGGGTCCACTCGGCAACGAGTGCGCGCACTGCGCGCTATCTTTTCAGGAGCTGCTGGCGCACTGTTCACTTGGGCTCACGGCCATTTTGACCACAAACACCACATTAAACGGCGGGCGATCTCTCCTAGGATGCCCCAAGGCGAAGCGCTCAGGCCCTAGCCCCACACCTCTTGCGCCGTCTCGATCACCAGGCGCAGCTTGTTGCGCTGCGCTTCCACGGCGATGTTGTTGCCGTGCACCGTGCTGCTGAAGCCGCACTGAGGTGACAGGGCGAGCTGCTCCAGCGGCGCGTATTTGGCAGCATCTTCAATGCGGCGCTTGAGGTCGTCCTTGCTTTCCATCTCGCCGAACTTGGTGGTGACCAGGCCCAGTACAACGGTTTTCCCCTTGGGCAGGTAGCGCAGCGGCCGGAAGTCGCCACTACGGCTGTCGTCGTACTCCAGGAAGTAGGCGTCCAGGTCCATTTCCTTGAGCAGCGCCTCTGCCACCGGCTCATAGTTGCCTGCCGCGGCGTGCGTGCTCTTGAAGTTGCCGCGGCACAGGTGCATGGCCAGGGTCATGCCGGCGGGCTTTTGCGCCACCACCTTGTTGATGAATTTGGCATAACGGTGCGGCAGCTCATTGGGGTCGTCGCCGCGCTGGCGCGCCGCTTCGCGCATTTTTTCATCGCACAGGTAGGCCAGGTTGGTGTCGTCCATCTGTACATAAGTGCAGCCGGCGGCGGCCAGGCTGCGCAGCTCGTCGCCATAGGCCTTGGCCACGTCGTCGTAGAAGGCCGGGTCGAGCTCAGGGTAGGCCTCTTTGCTAATGCCGGCGCGGCCACCGCGAAAGTGCAGCATGGTAGGCGAGGGAATCGTGACCTTGGGCGTGTTGCCCGCGCTGACCTGACTCTTGAGGTACTGAAAGTCGGCGAGCTGGATGTCTTTTACGTGGCGCACTTTGTCGATCACGCGCATCACGGGGGGCGCCAGTTCCATGCTGCCGTCGGGCCGCTGGATGGTGACCGGGATGTCGGTCTTGACGCCGCCAATCTGCTCCAGGAAGTCGATGTGAAAGTAGGTACGGCGGAATTCGCCGTCGGTGATGCTTTTGAGGCCCACGTCTTCCTGGAACTTCACGATCTCGGTGATGGCCTGGTCTTCGACCTTGCGCAGCTGTTCAGGTGTGATCTGGCCTTTGGCCTTTTGTTCGCGAGCCTCCAGCAGGTACTGCGGGCGCAAAAAGCTGCCGACGTGGTCGTAACGGGCGGGTAGTTTGGCGGTCATGGGATCTCCTGGAATGGGACGGACGGTTCAGCGCAAGGCCTCATGTTATGTCAAACTTTTTTCTGAGAATGAATACATAAACTTGGTATTTACCCTGAAATTCACTGAGTTTCTTGGTTTTTTGGCATTTTCTGTATACATTGCGTATCCATGAATGTTCAAAAATCGACTTTTCCGCTGAACGCCTGGTATGCCGCCGCTTATGACGTGGAGGTAGGCCGGACGCTGCTGGCGCGCACGATTTGCAAGCAGAAGGTGGTGATGTTTCGCCGCACGGACGGACAGGTGGCCGTGCTGGAGGACGCCTGCTGGCACCGGCTGCTGCCGCTTTCCATGGGCACGCTGGACGGCGACGAAGTGACCTGCGGCTACCACGGCCTGGTCTACAACGCCCAGGGCCGCTGCACCCACATGCCCAGCCAGGAAACGCTGAACCCCTCGGCCTGTGTGCGCTCGTTTCCGGTGGTGCAAAAACACCGCTTCGTCTGGATCTGGCCCGGCGACCCGGCTAAAGCCGACCCGGCGCTGGTGCCCGACATGCACTGGAACGACGACGCGGACTGGGCCGGCGACGGAAAGCTGATCACCGTGAAATGTGACTACCGCCTGGTGGTGGACAACCTGATGGACCTGACGCACGAAACCTTTGTGCACGGCTCGAGCATCGGCCAGCGCGCGGTGGCTGAAGCCCCCTTTGTAGCCACGCACGGCGACCGCACCGCCACCGTGACGCGCTGGATGGAAAACATCGACGCGCCGCCGTTCTGGGCCGGGCAGATCGAGCATGCGCGCGGCTACAAAGGCCCGGTAGACCGGTGGCAGATCATCAAATTCGAAGCGCCCTGCACCGTGAACATTGACGTCGGTGTGGCCGAGGCCGGGTCGGGCGCGCCGCCCAAAGACGGCCGTCCGGGCGACCGCAGCAAGGGCGTTAACGGCTTTGTACTGAACACGGTGACACCCGAGACCGACGGCAGCTGCCACTACTTCTGGGCTTTCGCGCGCAACTACTGCCTGGGCGAGCAGCGCCTGACTCACCAGCTGCGCGAGGGCGTGGCCGGCATCTTCCGCGAGGACGAACACGTGCTGGAAGCACAGCAGATCGCCATCGACGAACACCCGGACCACCAGTTCTACAACCTCAACATCGATGCCGGCTCCATGTGGGCCCGGCACCTGATAGACGGGTTGATCGCGCAGGAGAAACCACCAGCACCCGTCATCGCCATCCGGCGGGCCGCCTGAACGGAAACCACTTCTCATGCAAGCCACAACAACAAATGCTATCAATTCAGTAGCTGCTGGCGCTCATTCCGAACGGGCTACAGGCCAAAATAGCCTTGAAAGTGCGCAGGTGCGGGCACAGTTGCAGCTTCGCGAGATGATTCTGGCCGGGGAGCTGCCCGGCGGTGCACGCATTGCCGAACTGTCCATCGTCGAAAAGCTCGGCTTCTCACGCACGCCCATCCGCGCGGCATTGATGCGGCTGGAACAGGAAGGCCTGCTGGAGTCGCTGCCCAACGGTGGCTATGCCGTGCGTACATTTTCCGAACGCGATGTGTCCGAAGCCATCGAGCTGCGCGGCACCATTGAAGGCCTGTCGGCGCGGCTGGCGGCCGAGCGCGGCGCGCCCACCGTGGTGTTGAACGAAGCCCGCGAATGCCTGGGCAAGATCGATGCGGTGCTCAGCCAGCCCGCGCTGGACGACGAAGCTTTCTCGGCCTATGTCGCGCTGAACGAGCGGTTTCATGAATTGCTGGGCGAAATGGCCGGCAGTGGCGTGATTGCCAAGGAGCTCGAGCGCGTGTTCAGCCTGCCTTTTGCATCGCCTTCAGGTTTTGTCGTGGTGCAGGCCAATTCGCCGGGCGCGCGCGACATGCTGGTCGTGGCGCAGGACCAGCACCGCCAGGTGCTGGACGCCATTGAGCAGCGCGAAGGTTCGCGCGCAGAGGCCATCATGCGCGAGCACTCGCGACTGGCCCAGCGCAACCTGCGCGCCGCCGTGGCCAGCCACAACCTGGACCAGATGCCCGGTGTTCGCCTGATCAGAAAAAAATGACCCCCCGAAGCGGCCTGCGGCCCGGCAAAGCCGGTTCCACGACGGCCCGCGAATTGAAGAGACTGAAGAGACCACGGAAAACTGAATGAAAGCAAACTCCAGCTGGACCGATGCGGTCATTGAATCCTTTCGGGACCTCACGCCTACCGTGCGCGAATTCGCCATTCGCCCTGCAGGCAGCGCGGAAGGCGTGCAGCGCCACGAACCCGGCAGCCACCTGCAGGTACAGCTGCTGGTGGACGGCAAGCCGCAGCTGCGTTCCTACTCCCTGGTCGGCCAGACCGACGGGCGAACGTGGCGCATCGCCGTCAAGCGGCTGGACGACGGCCGCGGCGGTTCTCGCGCGATGTGGCAGCTGGCTGCGGGCGACCGGCTGCAGGTCAGTGGCCCGCGCAACCATTTCCCTCTGGACTTCAACGCGCCGGCTTACCTGCTGGTGGCCGGCGGCATTGGCATCACCCCCCTGGTAGGCATGGCCGAAGCGCTGGCCGCCCGCTGTGCCCAATCAGGCCGGCCGCTGCGCATGCTGTATGGCGCGCGCAGCCAGGCCGAACTGGCTTACGTCGAGACATTGCAGGGCTGCCTGGGCGACAGGCTGCATGCGGATGTCGCCGCGCGGATTGACTTTGACCGCGAGATTGCGGCGTTGCCGGCCGGCGCGCAAATGTATGTCTGCGGTCCGGTGCCCATGCTGGACGCGGCGCGCCATGCCTGGCACGCCGCGGGCAGGCCGGCGGCCGACTTGCGCTATGAGACCTTCGGCAACAGTGGGCGCTTTGCACCGCAGGCTTTTCGGGTGCAGATCCCTCGCCACGCGCTGGACATCATGGTGCCGGCCGACTGCAGCCTGCTGGACGCGCTGGAACAGGCAGGGGTACAAGCCGTCTTTGACTGCAAGCGCGGCGAATGTGGCCTGTGCACGCTGGACGTGCTGGCGCTGGACGGCGAGATCGACCACCGCGACGTATTTTTGAGCGAGCACGAAAAACAGGGGAACACGCGGCTGTGCGCGTGTGTCTCACGGGTGGTCGGCTCGGTGACGCTGGATTCTTCCTACCGGCCCGACTAGGGCCTGTTAACGCTATTGATGCAAATGCGAATGGGGTGAAAACGGCGGCAATCAAGGCGCGCGACGACGCCCAGACCGGGCGTCTGGGCCAGGAGCTCGACGCCGAGTGGCGCCTTTTTCACCCCATTCCCTCCGGGTTGCGATCAAAAAGGCCTTGCGCGGCGTTGCAAAGCATTGACGGGGGTCACCCCGCCTGCGTTTTGCGTCTTGCTCAAGGCCTTTTGACTCGCAACGCAAATGCATCAATAGCGTTAACAGGCCCTAATTGAACCGTTGAATCCCTGCGCGCTTCCGGAGCACCCGCAAAGTTCGTGTACAGAACATTGGTACTTATCACGAACGCTCAGTAAACTGGCGCAAAATTCCACCCTTATAAATTCAAAATCGACCACCGGAGACAAATCATGAAAAGACGCCTCTTTACCACCGCTGCGCTTGCTGCTACCGCCCTGGCTTCGGCCGCACCCGCCCTGGCCCAGGACAACACCTTCAAGATTGGCCTCATCCTTCCCATGACGGGCCAGCAGGCCACCACGGGCCGGCAAATTGAAGCGGCGGTGCGGCTTTACATGGCGCAAAACGGCGACAGCGTGGCGGGCAAAAAAATCCAGCTGATCGTGAAGGACGACACCTCGCTACCGGACACCACCCGCCGCCTGGCGCAGGAACTGGTTGTCAACGACAAGGTCAATGTGCTGGCGGGCTTCGGCATCACGCCTTCGGCTCTCGCCACCGCGCCCATCGCAACGCAGTCCAAGACGCCCATGGTGGTGATGGCCGCGGCCACATCGAGCATCACCCAGGCGTCGCCCTACATCGTACGCACCAGCTTCACACTTCCACAGGTGTCGGTGGCGCTGGCCGACTGGGCGCCCAAAAACGGCATCAAGACAGTGGTGACGCTGGTGTCCGACTACGGCCCCGGCATTGATGCCGAGAAATATTTCAAGGACCGCCTGACCTTCAACGGTGGCCAGGTGACCGATGCGCTGCGCGTGCCGCTGCGCAATCCGGACTTCGCGCCATTCCTGCAAAAAGTGCGCGACAACAAACCCGACGCGTTGTTTGTCTTCGTGCCTTCCGGCGCGGGCGCGGCCGTCATGAAGCAATTTCTTGAGCGTGGCCTGGACAAAGCGGGCATCCGGCTGATCGCCACCGGCGACGTGACGGACGACGACCAGCTCAACGACATGGGCGACGGCGCGCTGGGAGTGGTCACCTCACACCACTATTCGGCCGCGCATCCTTCGGCGCTGAACAAGCGGTTTGTGGAGGCCTTCTCCAAGGCCAACAAGGGCCTGCGCCCCAACTTCATGGCGGTCGGCGGCTATGACGGCATGCGCGTGATCTACGAAGCGCTCAAAACCAGCAAGGGCCAGAGCGGCGACGCGCTGCTCGAAGCCATGAAGGGCCAGCTGTTTGAAAGCCCACGCGGCAAGATCTTCATCGACGCGCAGACGCGCGACATCGTGCAGAGCGTCTACCTGCGCAAAGTCGAGAAGAAAGACGGCCAGCTCTACAACGTGGAGTTCGACGTGATCAAGGACGTCAAGGATCCCGGCAAAAATAAGTAACCCCCCGAAGCGCCGCTTCGCGTCGCCTCCCCCCTGCTGGGGGCAACCTCTGCGGCCCGGCCCTTCGACAAGCTCAGGACAGGCCAAGGCCGGTTCCGCGCAGTTCCTGGAATAGGCTCCTTCAAGCAAACACGGATCATCCGGCAAAGCATGCTGACCCTTCTTTTTGACGGTATTGCTTACGGCATGCTGCTGTTCATCCTGGCGGTGGGCCTGGCGGTGACCATGGGGCTGATGAACTTCATCAACCTTGCACACGGTGCTTTTGCCATGGCCGGCGGCTACGTCACGGTGCTGTTGATGCAGCACTACGGCGTTCCCTTTTTGCTGTGCCTGCCGCTGGCCTTTGCCGCCTCAGCACTGCTGGGCGGAGTCCTTGAGCGCACGCTGTACCGTCCGCTCTATCACAAGCCGCACCTGGACCAGGTGCTGTTTTCCATCGGCCTGGTGTTCATGGCGGTGGCTAGCGTGGATTATTTTGTCGGTTCAACGCAGCAGATTGTGCAATTGCCGGGCTGGCTCAAGGGCCGCACTGAAATCGGCAGCGGCGCCTGGATGCTGGGCATGGGTCACTACCGGCTGTTCATCATCGCCGTGTGCGCCGCGCTGACGGTGGCCCTGCAATACGTGCTGGCACGCACACGTTTCGGCAGCCGGCTGCGCGCTTCGGTGGACGACCAGCGTGTGGCGGCAGGTCTGGGCATCAATGTGAACGCGGTGTTTCTTTCAACTTTTGCAGTCGGCTCGGGCTTGGCTGGGCTGGGCGGCGCACTGGGCGCCGAAGTGCTGGGCCTGGACCCGAGCTTTCCGCTCAAATTCATGATCTATTTTTTGATCGTGGTCGCTGTTGGCGGCACGTCGTCGATCACCGGCCCGCTCTTGGCCGCCTTGCTGCTCGGCATTGCCGACGTAGCGGGCAAGTACTACATCCCCAAGCTGGGGGCCTTCATCGTCTACAGCCTGATGATCGTGATTTTGATCTGGCGGCCGCAGGGCCTCTTTGTGCGCAAGGGAGGCAAGTGACATGAACACCCAACAATCGCTGCTGAGTGCCAGCCGCTGGCGGCTTTGGGAGCCCTTGCTGTGGCTGTCCGCCTTTGCCGCCCCGGTGCTGTTGCCCAGCCATGCACTGATCATCAATGAGATTGCGATCGTCGCACTGTTTGCGATTTCGCTGGACCTGATTCTGGGCTACACCGGCATTGTTTCGCTGGGCCACGCCGCGTTCTTCGGCATGGGGGGCTACGCCGCGGCGCTTTTTGCCAAGCTTGTCATGCCGGATCCGCTGGTGGGTCTGGCCGTCGGCATTGTCGCGGCCACACTGCTGGGCGCGCTGTGCTCGTTCACCATCATGCGCGGCAGCGACCTGACGCGGTTGATGGTCACGCTCGGCGTCGCATTGATCCTGCTGGAGCTGGCGAACAAGCTGGATTGGCTGACCGGTGGCGCTGACGGGCTGCAGGGCGTGGTCATGGGCCCGCTGCTGGGGCGTTTTGAATTTGATTTGTCTGGCCGTACCGCCGCTTATTACTCGCTCACCGTGTTGCTGCTGTTGTTTTTTCTGATGCGCCGCCTCGTGCATTCACCGTTTGGCGCTTCGCTGAAGTCGATTCGCGACAACCGCCTGCGGGCCATGGCCGTCGGCGTTCCAGTGACCTCGCGGCTGGCGGTTTCGTACACCATCGCAGCCGCCGTGGCCGGCGCAGCCGGCGCGCTGCTGACGCAAACCACCGGCTTCGCCTCGCTGGATCTTTTTGAGTTTCATCGCTCCGCGGATGTGCTGTTGATTCTGGTGGTGGGCGGAACGGGCTGGCTCTATGGCGGGGTTGTCGGCGCCATTGTGTTCAAACTGATGCAGGACGCGCTGTCATCCATCACGCCACAGTACTGGACATTCTGGGTCGGCCTCTTCCTGGTGGTCCTGGTACTGGTGGGCCGTGATCGGCTGATCCGGCCCTGGATATGGATCGCTACGCGCCGGCGCGGAGGACAACCATGAGCGAGCTGGCGCCGGAGACGGTACTGTCCGCCCAAGGCTTGGTGATGCGCTTCGGCGGCATCACGGCCACCAACAACGTGAGCCTGACGCTGCAACGCGGCGCGCGCCATGCGCTGATCGGCCCCAATGGCGCCGGCAAAACCACGCTGATCAACCTGCTGACCGGTGTGCTTCAGCCGACCGAAGGGCGCATCCTTCTGGAAGGAGCGGACATCACCCGCCTGGCGCCGCATCAACGTGTCAAGCGTGGGATGGTGCGGACCTTTCAGATCAACCAGCTGTTCGATTCGCTCACGCCTTTGCAGACGCTGGCGCTCACAGTCTCGCAACAGGCAGGGCTGGGCGCGCGCTGGTGGCAGACGCTGGGCCGCGATGCGCGGGTTGCCGAACGCTGCGCACAGTTGCTGGAGCAGTTCCATCTCACCGAGGTCATGGACCAGCCGACCCGTGTGCTGGCCTATGGCAAGCGCCGCCTGCTGGAAATCGCCATTGCGCTGGCTTGCGAACCACGCGTGCTGCTGCTCGATGAACCGGTGGCCGGCGTGCCAGCCGGCGAACGCGAGGAATTGCTGCAGACCGTGGCCGCCTTGCCTGCCGACGTGTCGGTGCTGTTGATTGAACACGACATGGACCTGGTGTTCAGCTTCGCCACAACCATGACGGTGCTCGTGAATGGGACCCTGCTGACTGAAGGTACACCGGAGCAGATTGCCGCTGACCCGCGCGTCAAGGCGGTGTACCTGGGTCACGGCGAGGAGGTCAGCCATGGCTGAGCTGCTGAAAATAGAAAGTCTGCGCGCGGGATATGGCGAAGCGGTGGTGCTGCACGAGGTATCGCTCGCGCTCGGTGAAGGCCAGACGCTGGCGCTGCTGGGGCGCAACGGCACCGGCAAGACCACGTTGATCAACACCCTGGCGGGCGCAACACGGCAGCACGGAGGATCTATTTCATTCGGCGCGGGTGCCGCCGCGGCCGCATTGCACCGGTTGCCCTCTCATGAGCGCGCGGCAGCCGGCATAGGCTGGGTGCCGCAGGAACGCAACATCTTCAAGTCGTTGACGGTCCACGAGAACCTGACGGCCGTGGCACGCCCCGGCAAATGGGATCCCGAGGGGGTGTATGCGATGTTTCCGCGCCTTGCGGAGCGCAAAACCAACTTGGGCACGCAACTGTCAGGTGGCGAGCAACAAATGCTGGCCGTGGGACGGGCTCTGGTGCTCAACCCGAAGCTGCTGCTGCTGGACGAGCCGCTGGAGGGCCTGGCACCGATCATCGTGGAAGAGTTGCTGCGGGCCATACGCCGCATTACCCGCGAAGAAGGCCTGAGCGCCATCATCGTGGAACAGCATCCCCAGGCTGTTCTGGCGATCTCCGACCTTGCCGTTGTGCTGGACCGCGGGAGGGTGGTTCATGCGGATACGGCATCGGCTCTGCGCGAGCAACCCGAGCGCCTGGACCATTTGCTGGGTGTGACACGCTGAGCATGGAGCGGGTGGCCGCGGAACTTGGCGTTATTTTTCGCTTAAATGCCGCAAAAGACCGCTACCGGCTCCCAACATTCCGGGACTGAACCTGCATGTCGGCTTTCCGTGCAAAAAAGTCAAAAGCGAAGCACCTGGTTGCGTAGATTCACTTACTAGGGTTTCCCCCTTGAGCGGCCTACAATCGCAGACCTTACAAGAAATTGACGGTCGCTTTGACCGATTCTGCTGGAGACCTGCTGATGCCGACACCCACCGCCGCGACGCCCAATAACAGTGAAGCCAACCAGGAGGAAAAGCGCGCTGAACTGCGCCGCGCCGCGCTTGAATACCACGAGTTTCCGACGCCGGGCAAGATCGCCATCGCGGCGACCAAGCAACTGACGAATCAGCGCGACCTGGCTTTGGCCTATTCCCCTGGCGTGGCCGCGCCTTGCGAGGAGATCGTCAAGGACCCGAACAACGCTTTCAAGTACACCAGCCGCGGCAACCTGGTGGCGGTGGTGACCAACGGCACCGCCGTGCTGGGCCTGGGCGATATCGGTCCGCTGGCCTCCAAGCCCGTCATGGAAGGCAAGGGCGTGCTGTTCAAGAAGTTCGCCGGCGTGGACGTGTTCGACATCGAGATCGATGAAAAAGACCCGGTCAAGCTGGTCGACATCATCGCGTCACTGGAGCCGACCTTCGGCGCCATCAACCTTGAAGATATCAAGGCGCCCGACTGCTTTTATATTGAGCGCGAGCTGCGCAAGCGCATGAAGATCCCGGTCTTTCATGACGACCAGCACGGCACCGCCATCACCGTGGGCGCGGCCGTCCTGAATGCGCTCAAGGTCGTCGGCAAGGGTCCGGGGCAGGTCAAGCTGGTGACTTCCGGCGCAGGCGCAGCGGCGCTGGCCTGCCTGAACCTGCTGCTCAAGCTGGGTATCCAGCGCGAAAACGTGTTTGTGACCGATCTGGCCGGTGTGGTTTACGAAGGCCGCACGGAACTCATGGATGAGGACAAAATCCAGTTTGCGCAAAAGACCGACGCACGCACGCTGAATGACGTCATCGCGGGCGCAGACATTTTTCTCGGCCTTTCCGCTGGCGGTGTGCTCAAGAAGGACATGGTCGCCAAGATGGCGGCCAAGCCCATCATCCTGGCGCTGGCCAATCCCAACCCGGAAATCACGCCCGAAGACGTCCGGACCGTGCGTGACGATGCCATCATGGCCACCGGCCGCACGGACTATCCCAACCAGGTCAACAACGTCCTGTGTTTCCCCTACATATTCCGGGGCGCGCTGGATGCCGGCGCGTCTACCATCACCGTAGAAATGGAAATCGCGGCCGTGCACGCCATTGCCGAGCTGGCCCAGGCCGAGCAGAGCGAAGTCGTCGCGGCGGCGTACGTGGGCGAGAAGTTGGCATTTGGCCCTGAGTACCTGATTCCCAAGCCTTTTGATCCGCGCCTGATGATGAAGATCGCCCCTGCGGTGGCCCAGGCCGCAGCCGACAGTGGCGTGGCCCTGCGGCCAATTCAGGACATGAACGCCTACCGCGAGAGGCTGCAAAGCTTTGTCTACGCCTCCGGCACCGTCATGAAGCCGATTTTCGCGGCCGCCAAAGCGGCAGCCCGCAAGCGCGTGGCTTACGCGGAAGGCGAAGAAGAGCGCGTATTGCGCGCGTGCCAGATCGTGGTGGACGAAGGCCTGGCGCGCCCGACGCTGATCGGCCGCCCCGCCATCATTGCCCAACGCATCGAGAAATTCGGCCTGCGGTTGAAGGAAGAGCTCGACTACGACGTGGTCAATGTCGAACAGGATCATCGTTATCGCGACTTCTGGCAAACCTACCACCGCCTGATGGAGCGCCGCGGCGTGACTGTGCAGATCGCCAAGATCGAAATGCGCCGTCGCCTCACACTGATCGCCGGCATGTTGCTGCACAAGGGCGATGTGGACGGCCTGATCTGCGGCACCTGGGGCACGACGGCACACCATCTTGATTACCTCGACCAGGTGATCGGCAAGCGGGAAGGCGTCAATACGTATGCCTGCATGAACGGCTTGCTGCTTCCGGGACGTCAGGTGTTCCTGCTCGACACGCATGTCAATTGCGATCCGACAGCCGAACAACTTGCAGAAATCACCACCATGGCGGCGGAGGAAATGATGCGCTTCGGCATCAAGCCCAAAGCGGCGCTGCTGTCACATTCGAACTTTGGTTCTTCCAACCTCCCCAGCGCGCTGAAGATGCGCCGCACGCTTGAACTGCTGCGCGAAAAGGCGCCCTGGCTGGAAGTCGACGGCGAAATGCACGGGGACATGGCGCTCGACGCGGACGCGCGCGCACTCATCATGCCCAACAGCACCCTGACAGGCGAGGCCAACCTGCTGGTGCTGCCCAATATTGATGCGGCCAATATCTCGTACAACCTGCTGAAAACGGCGGCTGGCGGCAATATCGCCATTGGCCCTGTCCTGCTGGGCGCCAACAAACCCATGCACATCCTGACCGCGACAGCAACAGTACGGCGTATTGTCAATATGACCGCTCTCACGGTTGCGGATGCCAACGCGAGCCGATAAGCCAAAATTAGATAGCTAGTACTAACTTAACAAGTCAATAACCTCTACCTTTACTGCCTAAATTTTCAGCATCCGCTTGCGTTTTTTGGGCATATGCGGCAAACTACCTCTCTTGAAATTTAAGGGTTAACCCGAGAAATCAGCGGGCGACTCTGGGATTCGAGAGAAGGTTTTTCATGTTGCGCAATGGGTGGGCGGCCAAAACGGCCATGTGGCTGATTTTGGCAACCGGCTTGGCCGGGGCAATCCCCAGCATGGTGCAAGCGAAAAGCCCAGTTCCGATCGGGACTGTTGCCATGGCTCAGTTGCCCCCACAAGGGCGGGACATGATGGCGCGGATTTACCAGGGCGGGCCTTTCAAGCATGAGAAAGACGGCGTGGTGTTCGGGAACCGGGAGCGATTGCTACCGGATCAAAAGCGCGGTTACTACCGCGAATACACCGTCAGGACGCCCGGTGAACGAAGCCGGGGAGCCCGGCGCATTGTGTGTGGCGGCTTGAAACCCGTCGCGCCTGATGCCTGTTATTACACCGACGATCACTATGCGAGTTTTCGCAGAATCGTTCAGTCAATAAACTGAACTGTGGTTGTCATTTTGAGTTTTTGACTTAAGAGAAAGAGTAGCGGAGATGGATACACCACTTCGTCGGGACAACGAGACGCCTTTGCGCAAGGACGGTGAAACGCCCTTGCGCGGGGTACGTCCCAATATCGTTCAATCCATACGTGCCTTCCGGGTGCAAGACCTGCAGGATGCGGCAACGCATCTGAACCAGCATTTTCTGTATGCCAACCTGGGCAATGCCCAGAGCAAACAGGACGTCTTGGACATGATTGCAGCGCAGTACACCTTTCCGGCGCATTTCGGCAAGAACTTTGACGCCTTGTACGACTGCATGACGGACTTGGTCCACAAGTCTGGGCCACAGCCTGGCTTTATCGTTGTGCTGGAGCAGATTCCCGCCAATGCCAAATTTGACAAGGAAGCGCGCGAGCAACTGCTCGACATCTTCCGGGATGCCTCTGATTACTGGGCGGATCGCAAGATACCGTTCAGATGTTTCTATTCTTTTCTGTAGCCCGCTCCCCAGACATTGGCCAAGGGGATCGGGCGAATGAGGCCCAGCAAGCAGTCGCCGAAGGCGAAGAAGTCATGCCGACGGACAAGTTGGTAGACGTATCGCCATTGGCATTGCGCATGAGCAGCCCGTTTAACGCGGGTTATTGGTTAGCAGCAGCCTGAAGAAAAGGCTGAAGTCAAAAAGCCCGCTTGTCGCGGGCTTTTTGCTTTCTACCGCTCAGGCGCTTCGCCGGTTAGGCGTGCGCTTTACAACACGTAATAAAGCACGCGGCGACAATATTCGTGCAGGTCGCCCGGAATGCGGACCAGCATCAGCCGGAGGCGCGCAAAGCCCGACAAATGCGGTCGTAACCGATGGCCTATTTGTGTGTCCACGCCGGCTTGCCGGACCGGGTACGGCAGCAAGGCATAGGTATTGACGCCGTGCAAATGACGCGCCTCCATGAAGTCGTCCACGGCCATGTAGAACCGCGCTGATCGTCGCAGCAGCTGAGCCGCCTCGCGAGGCCCGAGCATATACCCCGCCGTCCCCGCAGGATCACCCCAGTATTTGGCAAAGGGGCTGTCGTCCACGAATTTATGGCGTTTTTCAAAAATACCTGCGAGCCTCACGATGGGATAGGGCGCCAGTGCAAGCCGCTCAAGCAAGGCGACATTCAGCCCCGGCACCAGCACGTCATCTTCCAGCACCACGCATTTTTTGCCATGCGCCTGCACTGCTCTCCAGGCTTGCCTGTGGGCCAGGAAACAGCCAATCTCTCCAGGCGCCATGCCGTAGCCGTAGCGAAGAAGTCGCCCCCGTTCGTTGTAACCAAGCTCGGCCGGGCGCGTGGGATCGGGCCGTACGCCGTCAATCAGACTGTAGGTCAGTCCCAGCGCCGCCATCTGCCGGGCAATTGCCGCGCGCCTTGCCGCGGCTTCAGGAAGGGAAATAACAAATATCTTCATGCCGGATGCACCGTCCTACTGGCGCAGCTGCCCGATGCCCTGTGCCAGCGCCACATACTGGGCAACCGGCACCTCTTCAGCACGTCTTTGGACGTCAAACTGCCCGCCGAAACCCTCGCCGTCCAGCCATTTCCCGAGGGTATGACGCAGCAGCTTGCGGCGCTGGCTGAAAGCAACCTGTACCAGTTCACTGAGAACCTTCACGTCCAGCGCTTCCGGGGTTGCATGAGGCACCATGCGCACCACGGCGCTGTCGACGCGCGGAGGCGGGTCGAAACTATGCGGCGGCACAAACAGCACGTTTTCCATCGCATAACGCCACTGCAGCATCACGCTGAGCCGGCCGTAGTCGCTGGTGGAGGGCGCCGCCACCATGCGGTCGATCACTTCCTTTTGCAGCATGAAGTGCTGGTCTTCTATGACCTGAACGGCCTCCAGCAAATGAAACAGGATAGGCGTGGAGATGTTGTAAGGAAGGTTACCAACTACGCGAAGTTTCTGTTCATTGGCACATGCCGTGTGCGCCAGATCACGGACATCGACCTTGAGCACGTCGGACTCAACTACCGTCAGCTGCGGATGCTGTCGCAACTGGCGCGCCAGATCGCGGTCCAGCTCGATCACCGTCAGGTGCCCCAAACGTTCAACCAGGGGTTGGGTCAAAGCGGCCAATCCTGGTCCGATCTCCACCACAGCCTGGCCGGGACGCGGGGCAATGGCCCGCACGATGCCTTCGACAATGCCCTGGTCGGTCAGGAAATGCTGGCCAAAACGCTTACGCGGAATATGTTTCACACCGTGGACGGCCTCAGCGCCATCTGACCTGCGTCAAAACAGCGACTGCACACCAGGGAAAACCCATGTTCCGGTCTACGCACAAAATCCACGCATGAGCGCGAAAGGAAATGCGCGTCGGTGCTCACAGCTGCGGTGCTTCGCGGTATTCCACATAGGCACGGCCCCGGATTTCCTGGGCCCACACAGCGTAGGCGTCGTTTTGTTTTTTCTCACGCAGCACACCCCGCGCCATTTCCCGCTGGTCGCGCTGCGACATCTGGGTTTCGCGACGCTCGAGAACCTGAATGAGGTGGACACCGAAACGGGACACCAGCGGATCCGACACCTGGTTTGGCGCCAGGCCGTTCATGACTTTTTCAAACTCCGGCACAAACATGCCAGGGCTCGCCCAGCCGAGATCGCCTCCCTCCTTGGCCGAGCCGTCCTCGCTGTTTTCGCGCGCAAGCGCCGCAAAATCCGCTTGTCCGGCCTGAATGCGCTTTTTGAATCCGGCCAGTTTTTCCACCGCGGCCGCTTCGCTGAGCTGAGGCGTCAGACGCAGCAGAATATGCCGCGCATGGGTTTGCGCCACCATCGCACCGGGCATGCCGCCCTGCCGCTTTTCGATGACTTTGAGAATGTGAAAACCGGCGCCGCTTCGAACCGGGCCAGCCAACCCTCCGGCCTGCAATTTGGCGGTGGCCTCCACAAACAGTTCCGGGTAGCGGTCCGCCATGCGCAAGCCCATCAGTCCACCGGAAGCACGCGTGGGGGAGGCTGAGGCTTCGGCGGCCAGAGCCGCGAAATCGGTACCGTTGCGCGCGCGCTCCAAGACCTGCTGGGCTTTGGCTTGCAACGCTGCGACCTGATCGGGCGTGGCATTTTCCGGCACGGCGATCAAAATCTCCGCAAGGTTCAGCGCCACCGAAGACGGCTGTGTGCCGCCATCCTGGTCGCGCAGGAACTGGTCGACTTCCTGTTCCGTCACCGTCGCCCGGGCTTCCAGCTCGCGCTGGCGCAAGCGGCTGACCAGCAGCTCGTCCCGCAATTCCGAGCGGAACTGGGTGTAGTCGATGTTGTCGGTCTTCAGCCGGCTGCGCAGCTCGGTGACCGTCAGCTGGTTCTGGCTGGCGACGGTCTGGATCGCGCCCTCTACCGCGTTATCTTCGATCCGCAAGCCCGAAGAGCGCGCCATCTGCAGTTGCGCCTTGTCGCTGATGAGCCGCTCCAGGATTTGTCCAACCAGCTCGCTGCGCGGCGGCACCGTCGCCCCCAACTGAAGCATTTGCTGCTCGGTGCGAATTAGCTTGGTACGGACTTCATTGTTGGTAATGGGTTCTGAGTTCACCACCGCCACAATGAAATCGGCCTGCCGCTGCGCGCCTCCTTGCGCCCCTATAGCCCGGGCAGAACCGCTGGTCGCGTCGGGCAATCGCAGCGTCCCGGACGGCCGCAGGCCCTGCGCCTGCGCTCCTGCCGTCAAAAGAAGCGCCAACGCAAAAGTAATCGCATGGGCCGGGTAGGAAAGAAGTTCTGGAAGGGCGCGATGTTTAGTCATAAGTGGTAAAGCGGCTTGGCGTGCTGACATTCTCGCGCAGATACTGGTAACGGGGAACATTTGACTTCAGGGATTCCAGGGGGTTGGAGCCGAGGCGCGAGAACCCCACTAATTCAAGCTGGAATAGGATCCGCGTATTGGCGTTTCCGGTGCCTGTCTGGGAACGCTGAAGTACCACTCGGCCTATCCAGCAGCAGCCATCGTATTCCACTCCTATGATGGAATCGACCAGTTTTTTGTCCAGCGTGCTGTAGTTCAAGCGACCGACGGCATAGTAACGACCGCCCCCCTGGCCTTGCCCGGCGCCCAGATCTTTTCCCTTATCACCCCATAAATCATTGATGGGCCACTGCCAGCCCACGTCAATTTGTTCACTGACGTTGCGCTGGCGCCGGAATGCGGCACTGATGACATGGTAATTGCTGGGGTTGTAACGCACGCCGATCGATGCCCTTTCGGACTGTTTGATCTTAGGGTTGTATTGAACCGTGGTGTCGAAAGACCACTGCGGTACCCAATTGACGGAAGCGCCGACCAGCAGGTCACTGATGCGGTCCGTGACCGGGAGCACGCCTGGCAGGGTAACTTTCTGATCCTCAAAACGAAAGCGCTGTGCAATCCCAACACGCACGGCTTCCGCACCGGTCGCAGGATCCAGCAGTCGCGAAGTAACACCCAAGGTCAACAAGTTGGCGTCTGAAATACGATCGCTGCCACCAAAGGCATTTTCAGTAAAAACCGTGGCAAAGTTAAAGTCGTTGGACGCCGAGTCATAGTTGGGGAGAAAGCTCTGGTCGCGATAGGGCGTGCGGACATAAAAAGCGCGCGGTTCCAGGGTTTGCGTAAAGTTTCGGCCCAGGAAGCTGGCGTTTCGCTCAAACTGCAAGCCACTGTCCAGGCTGAAGGTGGGCACCACGCGCGACGCCGTTGTTGCACCATTGGGCAGTGCTGAATCAAATTTGTAGCTCGTGGCATGCAACTGCACCTTGGGGGTGATATATCCGCCCGGCAACAACCACGGGCGACTCAGTTGCAATCGAGTAATCGCCCGGTCACTGTTGGGCTGGTTAGTCAGTCGGCTGTCTGCTGAAAAGCGGGTGAAATCGCCTTCCACCGACCAGTCGAAGCCATTGCCCAGCCCTGCCACAGGCGCGTCTACACGGCTGTAGCCGGCTGTGAATTGGGGCAAGCGGTCATAGGGCGGAACGATGGGCGAGGTGACATCTTGCAGGGTCTGCCACTTGAGCGTGCGAATGGAAGAAGAAAAGAATCCGCGATTCCAGGAGAAGATTGCGTCCTGGGCCAAAAGACGGTCCGTCGTCGCTCCCTTGACGGCTGAAAAATCACGCCAATAGTCGTTATCGCTTACCCGGTTCAAGTTGAGGTTAATGCCGAGATCACCTACGGATGACAGGCCGCTACCGATAGTACCTATGTGTTGGTAACCGTAAGACCAACGGTCACGGTTACGCAATTTGTCGCCCGGAAGGAAGTTTCCATGGAGTTCCCCCTTGTACTTTGGCTCCAAATATCGAAACTCACCGGCGAGGTCCACGCCGCGCTTGGTCATCAGCGTGGGCGAAAACGTCGCATCCCGGTTCGGCGCGATATCGAAATAATACGGTTGTCGGTATTCAAAGCCATTTTCCGAACCTATGCCGATGGTGGGCGGCAGCAAACCCGATTTGCGTTTGTCACTCAACGGAAAGCTGAACCGGGGAAAGCCCAGAATCGGCACATCCTTGAACCGCACCACAGCGCCATTGGCGACGCCCACTTCGCGCTCCAGGTCAAACTCAAAGCTCCGGGCGCTCAAAACCCATGATGGCGTCCAGCTGGCCTCATCATTGCGCTCACAGGTGGTATAGCTGGCACCCTGTGCCGTCAGGTGGCCTTCATCGAGGAAATCGATCCGCTGTGCCTGTCCGTTCCCTCCATTGCTGAGGAATCGGTACGTCGGAGTGGTGAAGAAGCCCTCGAAGCGGTCCAGCTTGATTTCCAGCTCGGGCCCTTCGAACCTGTTGCCGGCCCGGTTGATGCGCACATTGCCGCGGGTTTTGAGCTGATCATCGGGCTGGTAATACTCGATGCGGTCTGCCCGGATCGCCGTGGCTCCACGGCGTAACTCCGCATTGCCGTCGATCACGGTTTCGAGGTCCGGGCGTCCCGAAATCCGGTCGCCAAAGACAAATGTGGGCCCCTTGTTTTGCGGGTCGCTGGAAACCTCTTCGGCCAGTTGGGACGAAGATTTAAGTTTGGGAATGTCGGCCGAAGGGGCGACCGTCGCTTCCTGCAAAGGTGTTTGCGGGCCAGCCCCGGTCTGGGCGTGCGCCCTCCCGGCACCGGTCATCCCCAAAGCTGCGCAAACCACGAGCGTGGAGACAGCTTGGGCTATCGGGGAAAGAATAAAAGGCGAGGGGGATGCGCGGTGCATCGTTTATGTGAGATAAACCCGTTTGTAAAATCAGGCCCGATTATCCATGACCCTCCACCCCCTTCCCATAATGTCGAGCCAATGCACTGTTGCAGGCCCGGCAGGGGCTTCCGAAACATGACTTCCCCTCCTATCGCATGGACGGACCCGACGCGTGCCGCCGCTTTCGAAGCCTGGCTCGCTGCCACCGCCGGGCAGCACGCGTTGCGGGCTGACACGGTCAGGCTCGCTTCGGCCGATGCCAGTTTTCGCCGCTATTTCCGGGTTGACGCTGCGGCGGGCGATGCGAGTTACATCATCATGGACGCGCCGCCGGCGCAGGAAGATTGCAGGCCTTTTGTCCAGGTCGCAGGGCTGATGGCCGGCGCCGGTTTGAATGCGCCCCGCGTAATGGCGTGGGACGAAGTTCAGGGCTTCATGCTGCTGAGCGACCTGGGCGCACGGACCATGATGGATGTCATTGTTCCGCCCACCGATGTCAGCGTGATCGCCAGCCCTACACCTTCCCACTACGATCTGTACACGGATGCCGTAGACGCGCTGATACGCTGGCAGCTCGCGTCGCAGCCGGGGGTGCTTCCTCCTTATGACGACGCCCTGTTGTCCCGCGAACTGTCGCTGTTCCCTGAGTGGTACATCGCCAAACACCGCGGCATTGCACTGGACACTGGCGTACAGGACAAACTGAACGGCTTGTTTGAACAAATCAAAGCCAGCAACCTGAACTCGCTGGGCGGCGCGCGAGTCTATGTTCACCGCGACTTCATGCCTCGGAACCTGATGGTGAAAGATACGGTTCCGACCGCGGCCTCGGACAGCGAACTAGCCCTTGAGAACGCCACCCGGCTGGGGGTTCTGGACTTCCAGGATGCGGTGTGCGGCCCTATCAGCTATGACATTGCCAGCCTCATGCGCGACGCATTTTTGAGCTGGGAAGAGGATTTCGTGCTGGACATCACCGTCCGGTATTGGCAAAAGGCCCGCAAGGCCGGGCTGCCGGTCGGCGACGATTTCGGTGAGTTCTACCGGGCCGTGGAATGGATGGGCTTGCAGCGCCATCTTAAAGTACTGGGCATTTTTGCGCGCCTCACGCTGCGCGACGGGAAACCCAAATACCTGGCGGACACGCCGCGCTTCATCAAGTACGCACGCAACACCGCCGCGCGCTACCGGCAGTTGGGCCCGCTGATGGTACTGCTCGACGAGATCGAAGGCAATGAAACCCGGATAGGCTACACGTTTGATGCATCAATCAGGCCCTAGCCCTTTGCAGTCCTGCGCGAGCAGCTACTACTTTTATAGCAGCGCCAGCACACTCCATGCGCCACCCGTTCCCGCGCCACATCCATGACCGCGCGTTTTTTCGCTGACATCGCGCTCGTGCCGGGCAGCACCGTCAGCTTGCCGCCCGCCACAGCCCGCCATGTCCAGGTCTTGCGCATGCAGCCTGGCGATGCCCTGACGCTGTTCAACGGACAGGGAAACGGCGAGCCCGGCGGCGAAGGCGAGTTTGACGCCACCGTGCAACGCATGGGTCGCAGCGACGTGGAAGTCACAGTGGGCAACTACACCGCGACACGGCGCGAAGCCGGCCAGACCATTCATCTGGCGCTTGTTATGCCCGCCAATGAACGCATGGACTGGCTGATTGAAAAAGCCGCCGAGCTGGGCGCTGCGAGCATCCAGCCCCTGATGAGCGAGCGCAGCGTGCTGCGCCTCAAGGGCGAGCGTGCCGACAAGAAGCTGTCTCACTGGCGCGGTATTGCCGTCGCCGCTTGCGAGCAATGCGGCCGCAACCGGGTCCCGCCCATCCACGATGTCGCCACATTGGCGGAGTGGCTGAAAATCGCATCGGCCACGGCCGACAGCGGCGCCCGGCTGCTGCTTTCCCTGCAGGCGGGCGCGCGCCCGTTGGCCGAAATCGCAGCCTCGGCAGGAGAAGCCGCCTCCGGTGCTTTGACTTTTCTGAGTGGTCCGGAAGGGGGGCTCAGCCCTGCCGAGGAAGCGGCGGCCATTGCCTGCGGCTTCACACCGGTTACCCTTGGGCCACGCGTGCTGCGGGCCGAGACCGCACCCCTGGCTTGCCTGTCCCTGCTGACGCTGGGCGGAGCCCGGGCATGAACCGCAACCTCTGGTTGCTGGCCGTTTGCCAGGGCTTGTTCCTCACCAACAATGTCACCTTCATTGCCATCAACGGCCTGGTCGGCCTGAATCTCGCACCGCTGGGCTGGATGGCCACCTTGCCGGTCATGGGGTATGTGGTGGGTGGGGCGCTGTCAACCTCTGTGGTGGCGCGCACGCAAATGCGCTTCGGGAGAAAGATATCGTTCCAGCTGGGTTTGCTGGTGGCCGTGGCTTCGGCCCTGCTGTGTTGCTATGCGGCCTACAGCAAAAATTTCTGGTTGCTGGTCATTGCCACGGTAGTGGCCGGCTACTACAACGCCAACGCGCAGCTCTACCGCTTTGCCGCAGCCGAACTTGCCCTGCCGGCCTTTCGCGAGAAGGCCATTTCACTGGTCATGGCCGGCGGCCTGCTGGGTGCCATCGCTGGGCCCAACCTCGCGGCCCACACACGCGGGCTGACCGATGTGCCCTTTACGGGTGCGTATCTCGCGCTAGCTGGCGTGGCGTTGCTGTCGATGGCGTTAATGGTTTTTATCTATTTTCCGCCGAGCGAAACCAGCAGTCCCGGCCGCCGCGCCGGGCCGCCCCAAGCAAGGCCAGCCCCCTCGGGGGGCAGCGTAGTACACGAAGTGACAAGCGTGGGGGCAAGTGAAGGTCGACCGCTTGGCGAAATCATGCGGCAACCGGTGTTCATCGTGGCCGCGGGCGCTGGCGCCCTGGGTTTTGGCGTGATGAACCTCCTGATGGCCGCCACGCCCATTGCCATGCAGGTCTGTGGCCTGCCGTTTTCCAGCGTCGCGCTGGTGCTCGAATGGCATGTGATCGGCATGTTTGCCCCGGGGTTTTTCACGGGCCACCTGATCCGGCGATTTGGCGCACTGCCCATCATGGCTGTGGGTGTTGCCTTGAACGTGCTCTGCGTGGTCATCGCGCTCACGGGCGTGGAGTTAAAGCAGTTTCTGTTGGCGCTCTTTTTACTGGGCTTGGGCTGGAACTTCCTCTTTACCGGCAGCACGACCCTGGCGCTTACGACCTACCGTCCGGAAGAAAAAGACAAGGCGCAAGGCGCGCTCAATTTCTGCGTCTTTGCCGTGCTGGCGGTTTCGTCGCTCGCCTCCGGCGTGCTGGTGACTACGCAAGGCTGGACCTTGTTGAACCTGGGTTCGCTGCTGCCGCTGGGCCTGACCGCTGCCAGCCTGGCATGGCTCGCGCTGGACAGGCGCAGGTCCCGCACCCCCTGAAGCTTTCGCCGTCCGTGTGTCCGGGCTGAAGCCGCCTCTACCACGGGGGGCGCCGTCTGTTGCTATTGTTTTTATAGCTGCTGGCGCACACTCACAAAGGGCTGGAAGCCATTTTCGCTAAAACCGCGCGTCCAGCCAGGCCTTCAGCGCATCAAACACCGGCTCGGCATCGACCTCATTAAAGAGTTCGTGGTAAAGCTCCTCAAAACAGCGCGTGGTGACAGTACCCGCCTTGACGGCCGGTGAGCTGGCGGCCTTTTCGGCAAAGGCGCGGCTGCCCGCGGGATTGACCAGCCGGTCGGCACCTGCGTACATCAGCAACGTGGGTGTGGCCCATTTCGCCGCCGCAGCGATTGTCTCGGGGCCTGCCGTGGCGATGAACCGGGCCAGGCGCGGAGAAATTTTGCGGTGGACCAGGCGGTCGGCAAGGTACCTTTTGACCACTTCGCCTTCATGCGAGAGGTAGCGCGCATCCAGCCCATTGTTGACGCACAAGTCGGGTGCCAGCGTAGGCATGACCGCCAGCAGAAGCTTCTGCAGAACACCCAGCCTGGCATCCAGGGCTGGTGAAGACATCACAAGGCCTTCCACAGGCCGGATTTTCAACGCGACGAAGCGGCTTGCCACCAGCCCCCCCAGGCTGTGGCCCAAAAGAACCAGTGGCAATACGGGGACTTGCACAGCTGAAGCGGGCTCGTCGTCCAGCAAATGCCGGCAACGCAAGCGCGTGTCGTCAATCACTTCGGCGAGGTCGTCAAGCAGTGCGGTTTCATCGGGCAACACTCCGCGAGCTCCGCCCGACTCACCATGGCCACGCTGGTCGTAAGCGCGAACCGCGAATCCCCAATCGAGGAGGCGGCCGGCAACATGTTCATAGCGGCAGGCATGCTCACCCAAACCGTGGACTAAGAGCACCACGGCCCGCGGCGGCAAGGCACGTTGGCTCGTTTCGGTTGCCCAGGCGTCCAGCGGCCACTCATAGATCGCCAGGTTTTCGCCGTCGCGGGCCGTGAAGGGCGCTAGGACGGTCGGTTGCATGCCGCAGCGGCAGAAGGCCGCGCCTGGAAGTCAGTCGCCGGCTGCGCACCGCGGAAAGAGGGGATGCTCACCCGAGTTCAACCGGGGACACGGGCCATCACATGGGCAACCGCGGCGGTCAGCTTCTTCGCATACGGCACGTTCAGGAATTCGTTGGGGCCGTGCGCATTGCTTTTGGGGCCCAGCACGCCGCAGACCATCATCTGCGCTTTGGGAAAGCCCTTGCTCAGCATGCTCATCAAGGGAATGGTTCCCCCCTGTCCGATGGTGCCGCAAGGCGCGCCGAAAAAGCTTTGCGACGCATCGTTGAGCGCGTTTTCAAACCAGGGCACGGTGCTGGGTGCGTTCCAGCCGGTGGCACCGCCATTGCTTTCGAAGGTTACCTTCGCCCGGTAAGGCGCGTTGTCTTCGAGCAGCGTCTTGAGTTCCTGCACAGCCGCGCTGGCATCGATTAACGGCGGAAAGCGCAGTGAGAGCTTGAAGGCGGTGTAAGGACGCAATACATTGCCCGCATCCTTCAGCGCGGGAAAGCCTTCGGCGCCCGTCACGCTCAAGGTCGGGCGCCAAGTGCGGTTGAGCAGGGCTTCCACCGGATCTGTCGTGGTGGGCAAGGCAAATGCGCTGGAGCCCTCGCAGTCGTAGTGCGCCCACGGAAAGCGCTTGTAAATTTCTTCACCGAGGATCTTGGCGGTGGCCTGTGCTTGGGCCAGGCGGTCGGCCGGGACTTCGCAGTGAAAACTCTGCGGCAGCAGGCGGCCGGTCTTGCTGTCTTCCAGGCGGTCCAGCACCTGGCGCATGATGCGAAAGCTCGACGGCACCAGGCCGCTGGCGTCGCCGGAATGCACGCCTTCGGTGAGCACCTCGACCTTGAGCACGCCCGCCGCATTGCCGCGCAGGCTGGTGGTCAGCCACAGCTGGTCGTAATTGCCCGCGCCGGAGTCCAGGCACACCACCAGTGCGACTTCGCCCAGGCGCGTACGAAGCGCGTTGACGTAAGGCAGCAAATCGTAAGAGCCGCTTTCTTCGCAGGTCTCAATGAGGCCGACGATGCGCGGGTGCGGAACATTCTGGGCCTTGAGCGCCTGTACCGCGGCGATGCTGGCATAAACCGCATAGCCGTCGTCAGCGGCGCCCCGGCCGTAGAGCTTGCCGTCCTCGTACTTGGCTGTCCAGGGGCTCAAGTCGTTGCGCCAGCCGGTGAACTCGGGCTGCTTGTCGAGGTGTCCGTACATCAAGACAGTTTGCGTCGAATCGGCACGCGTGGCCGGGATCTCAAAAAATAGCACCGGCGTGCGGCCTTCCAGCCTCACAACTTCGAGCGTCAAGCCCTCGACTTTTTGCGCTTCAACCCAGGCGGCGGCATTGCGCATGACCGTGTCGATATAACCATGCTGCGCCCAATCGCTGTCAAACGTGGGGGACTTTGCGGGGATGGCGATGTAGTCGGTGATCTGTTTGACGATGTCGCCATCCCACTGGGCGGTGACTTGCGAAAGGACCTGGGCGGCGTTGAGGATGCTGGCGGGAATTTCGCGGTGCAGGGGGGCGTTCATGAAAGGCTCCGGAGGGAAAAGTCGGCTTTTTAGGACAGCGTTTTGCTGCGGCACCTGCTACTGTACGCTTCCGACACCGACCGTGCCACCCAGCAGCGCAAGACCCGCAATTTGCGGTCTCAACCTACAGCAGGCGAGGCGGGTGACGGCAAAGATACTCTCTATTGAACGAGAGAACAGAGTACGCCACGGAGCCGCAATGACCCAGCCCACCCGCTCAACCCCTGTTTCAAGTCCCGTCGTCGCGCCCCGCATCCGCGCAGGCGTCGGGGGCTGGACTTTCAAGCCCTGGCGCAGCAACTTCTTTCCGCCCGGCCTGCCGCACAGCCGGGAACTTGAATATGCGAGCCGCAAGCTCAGCGCCATCGAGGTCAACGGCACTTATTACGGCACGCTCAAGCCGGCGAGCTTCAGGAAGTGGCACGACGAGACGCCTGATGATTTCGTGTTTTCCCTGAAGGCTTCACGCTACGCCACCAACCGCCGCGTGCTGGCGGAAGCGGGCGATTCCATCAAGAAATTCATTGACAGCGGCATCAGCGAACTGGGCCCCAAACTGGGCCCCATCGTCTGGCAGTTCATGCCCGGCAAGGTGTTCGACGCGGGGGATTTCGAGGCTTTTCTGGCGCTCTTGCCCAAACAGGTGGGCAGCCTCGCGTTGCGACATGTGGTCGATGTGCGTCACGAGAGTTTTATGTCACCCGACTACCTGGCACTGGCGCGCCGTTACAAGGTGGTCACGGTCTTTACCGACGCTGACAAATTCCCGTCGTTTGCCGATCTCACCGGTGACTTTGCTTATGCGCGGCTGATGATGAGTGACGCTGATCTGGAAACCGGCTACGACGAAGGCGCACTCGATGCCTGGGCCGAGCGCGCCCGGCAGTGGGCAGCAGGCGCAGCGCCGGCCGACCTGCCTGCGCTGGAAGACACGCAGGCGCAGGGCAACCCGCGCGACGTATTCGTGTATTTCATCAATGGCGCCAAAGAGAGGGCGCCAGCGGCCGCCATGGCTTTTCTGGATCGGCTGGGTTTTGAGCCGACTGCGTAGCCGGCAGGCCTAGTCGTAAGAGGCCATGGCCTCGCCCAGCCGGATGTCGCGGCCGGGCGCCCACCCGGGGTTGAACTTGAGCGGCCCCTTCGGAAACAGCATCACCACCGTCGAGCCCAGGAGAAAGCGCCCCATCTCCTCGCCCTGCTGCAGGCGGATTGCGGAAGTTGGCTCGTCGGGGTAGTCCCATTGCCGCACTTCCTTGCCGCGCGGCGGGTTGACCACGCCGTGCCACACCGTAGCCATGCTGCCGACAATCGTCGCGCCGACCAGCACCAGCACAAAAGGCCCACGCGCCGATTCAAAGACGCACACCACACGCTCATTGCGCGCAAACAGGCCCGGCACGCCGCGCGCGGTGACAGGATTGACGGAAAACAGCTCGCCCGGCACGTAAATCATGCGCGTCAGCCGTCCGCCTGCGGGCATGTGAATGCGGTGATAGTCCTTGGGGCTCAGGTACAGCGTAGCGAAATGGCCATCCTGGTAGTGCGCCGCCAGCGCCGCGTCGCCGCCCACCAGCGCGGTGGTCGAATAACTGTGGCCTTTGGCCTGGAAGATCTGGTCTTTCTCGATCGCACCGAACTGGCTGATGGCGCCGTCCACCGGTGAGATTAGCTCGGTGCCTGCCAATGGCCGCGCACCGGGCTTGAGCGCGCGCGTGAAAAAATCATTGAAGGTCAGGTAGCTCGCAATGTCTGAATTGAGCGCCTCGTCCATGTTGACCTGGTACTTGGCGACAAAGCGGCGGATGATTTCGGTAGTGACCCAGCCGCGCTCTCGCGAAGCCACGAAACCGGCAAAGGAAGTCAGCGCCTGTTTGGGAAACAGGTATTGGGGAAGGACGGCAGATCGGTCGGACACTAGGCGGCTCAATGGAGGAAGGAAGGGCCATTCTATCGACGCCCATACGGCCCTCCCGTCGGATAGCGGCGCCTTACTCTGCGGGATAACCCGCCTCGGCCAGCGCCTCAGCCACGGTCTGCCGGTCTTCGGACGATTCGATCGTGACCTTCCTGGCCGGCAAATCCACACTGACCTGCGCGGCCGGATCCAGTGCCTTGACGGCCTTGTTGATGACACCGGCGCAGTGGCCGCAACTCATGTCGGGGACGTTGAATTCCATAAAGACTCCTTGGGATGTGTGTGTATAGCGGGGAAGGGAGAAAAGACTTGATGCGGTTAGTCTGAACCTTCCCATAGGGGCAGGGTCAACTCAAGCCTGGCAAGTCCCGTCCCGATTCAGGGCTATTACATCGCGGCGCTTGACCCTCCCATGGTGGTAAGGTTCAAACTGCAGCCATGAACATTTCCTCCACCTCGAATTCGTCTTCCGCCGCCGCACTGACGGAGTGGCAGTTCCCCATCGAAGGTATGAGCTGCGCATCTTGCGTGGCGCGCGTGGAACGCTCGCTGGCCAATGTCCCCGGTGTGCAGGATGTCAGCGTTAATTTCGCCACCGAGCAGGCCAGCGTCAAGGCACGCGGCGACGTGGGCATGGACGACTTGAAAGCCGCCGTCACAAAAGCCGGCTACAGCGTGGCCGAGCAGTCCTTGCAACTCAGGATAGACGGCATGACCTGTGCCTCCTGCGCGTCGCGCGTCGAAAAAGCGCTCAAACAGGTGCCGGGGGTGCTCTCGGCCAGCGTCAACCTGGCGACCGAGACCGCCGAGGTCGCCGTGGCAGGCACCGCCGCCATGCTGCCTGCGCTGATGGCTGCGGTGGCCAAAGCCGGCTACCAGGCGCGGGAAGTTCCCGTCGCCGGCGGCGCGGCCCTTGCGGACAAGCCCGCTGCAGCCTGGTGGCCCATCGCTCTGGCGGCGGCCTTGTCCGCCCCGCTGGCGCTGCCCATGGTGGGCACGCTGTTCGGCAAGGACTGGATGCTGGCCGGCTGGCTGCAGTGGCTGCTGGCCACACCGGTGCAGTTCTGGCTGGGTGCACGTTTTTACCGCGCCGGCTGGAGCGCCTTGCGAGCCCGAACCGGCAACATGGACCTGCTGGTGGCCCTTGGCACGTCTGCCGCCTACGGGCTGAGCGTCTACCAGTTGCTGCGGCACGGCGACCACGGCATGGCCCATCTGTACTTTGAAGCCTCGGCGGTCGTCATCACGCTGGTGCTTCTGGGGAAGTGGATGGAAGCGCGCGCCAAGCACCAGACGACGGACGCCATACGCGCGTTGCAGGCGCTGCGCCCCGACACCGCGCGCCGCCGCCGGGACGGAAAAGACGAAGACGTCGCACTGCAAGACATACAGCTCGGCGACCTGGTGGTGGTGCGCCCCGGCGAACGCATCGCGGTCGACGGCGAGATCATCGAGGGTTCCACACAAGTAGACGAATCGCTGATCACCGGCGAGAGCCTGCCGGTTTCCAAACATGCTGGCGACCACGTGACAGGGGGCGCGGTCAATGCCGAAGGCCTGATCGTGGTGCGCACTACGGCTATAGGCGCGGAGTCGACGCTGGCCCGCATCGTGCGCATGGTCGAATCCGCCCAAGCCAAAAAAGCACCTATACAGCGGCTGGTGGACCAGGTGAGCGCCGTTTTTGTGCCAGTGGTTATTGGCATTGCATTGCTGACGCTGCTGGGCTGGGGCCTGACCACGCAAAACTGGGAGGCGGCCATCCTCAACGCCGTCGCCGTGCTGGTGATTGCCTGCCCCTGCGCGCTGGGACTGGCCACACCTACCGCCATCATGGTGGGCACCGGGGCGGCAGCACGCCAGGGCATCCTGATCAAGGACGCGGAGGCGCTCGAGGTAGCACACAGCGTCAAGGTGGTGGCTTTCGACAAGACCGGCACGCTGACCGAAGGCAAGCCCGAGCTGGTGGCACTTGAGCCCAACGCCATCGCGGCCGATGATTTGCTGGCCTGGGCAGCCGCCATCCAGTCGGGCAGCGAACACCCGCTGGCCCGCGCGGTGACGCGGCGCGCAGCGGAGCAGCAGCTTGCGATTCCGGCGGCGACACAGCTGCGCGCCGTCGCTGGGCGCGGCATGGCTGCCGTGGTGGAGGGCCGCGAACTTCGGCTCGGCAGCCCGCGCTTCATGCAAGAGCTCGGTCTGGACCTTGATGCATTTGCTGTGCTGAATGCTCACGCCAGAGAACTCGAGGCCTCGGGCCGCACGGTGTCGTGGCTCGCCGAGGTTACCCAGACCCCGCAGCTACTCGGGCTGATGGCGTTTGGCGATACCTTGAAAACCAGCGCGGCACCAGCGATTGCGCGCCTTCACGCGCTCGGTATTCAAACCGCCCTGGTGACCGGCGACAACCGCGGCAGCGCCAACGCTGTGGCGCAGCAACTCGGAATAGACCTCGTGCACAGCCAGGTCCTGCCGGAAGACAAGGCCACCATCATCGGCCAGCTCAAGGCCGGCGTGCAAGCGCAAAGCGGGCGCGTGGCGATGGTGGGCGACGGCATCAACGATGCGCCGGCCCTGGCGGCAGCCGACGTGGGTATCGCGATGTCTACCGGTACCGATGTGGCCATGCATGCGGCCGGCATCACGCTGATGCGCGGCAACCCGGCGCTGGTGGCCGACGCCATCGACATCTCGCGCCGTACCTACGCGAAGATTCGCCAGAACCTGTTCTGGGCTTTTGTCTACAACGTGGTCGGCATCCCGCTGGCTGCGCTGGGACTGCTCAGCCCCGTCATCGCCGGCGCCGCCATGGCATTGAGCAGTGCCAGCGTGGTGATGAATGCCCTGCTGTTGCGCCGCTGGAAAGGACGCACCCATGACTGACACCTCTCCCGTCGCCGCAGGCCCGCTCAACATCGGCCAGGCCGCTGCGCACTCAGGCGTGTCGGCCAAAATGATCCGCCACTACGAGTCGCTGGGCCTGCTGCCCACCGTGCACCGCACGGACGCCGGTTACCGCCAGTACGGCGAAAAAGAAGTGCACACGCTGCGCTTCATACGCCGCGCCCGCGTGCTGGGTTTCAGCATGGCCGAAATTGCCGCGCTGCTCAAGCTGTGGCAGAACAAGCGCCGCGCCAGCGCGGACGTCAAGCGAATCGCGCTGGCCCATGTGGCCGACCTGGAGCGCCGCATTGCCGAGATGGAAGCGATGAAGCAGACCTTGGGCCATCTGGCGCATTGCTGCCAGGGCAACAGCCGGCCCGACTGCCCCATCCTGACCGAGCTGGCGGCATGAGCAGGGCGCAATGAAATGTCCGAATCCGGCGAGCGCGGGCGAACCGCCGGATTTATTCTGAGGTCTATCGATAGACACTCCATCGCCCAACGGACTGCCGCATGCCACTTGTTTCTGACGCACCCTCCCTGCTACCCGACCTCAGCCACGCGGACCGCGACGGCGATGACTGGGCCCGCATCACGGACACACTGAATCGTCACGGAAGCGCGGTGCTGCCGCAGCTGCTGAGCGCGCAGGAATGCAACACCGTCGCCGCGCTCTATGCGGACACGCTCCGCTTTCGCTGCCGCGTGGTGATGCAGCGTCACGGCTTTGGCCAGGGCGAATATCAGTACTTCAGCTATCCGCTGCCGGACATCGTGCAGCAGTTGCGCTCCACGCTTTACCCCCGGCTTGTCAATGTGGCCAATGCCTGGAACCAGGCCATGGGGATTGACGTGCGTTATCCGGCTGCTCATGCCGATTTCCTCGCGCGCTGCCATGAGGCCGGCCAGCAGCGGCCCACACCGCTGCTCTTGCAATATGGCCCGGGCGACTACAACTGCCTGCACCAGGACCTGTATGGTGAACATGTGTTCCCGATCCAGGTCGCGGTGCTGCTGTCGCGGCCGGGCGAAGATTTCACGGGCGGCGAATTTGTGCTGACGGAGCAGCGCCCGCGCATGCAGTCGCGGCCCGAGGTGGTGCCGCTGAAGCAAGGCGATGTCGTGGTGTTTGCCGTGCATCACCGCCCGGTGGAGGGAAGCCGCGGGTTTTACCGGGTCAACATGCGGCACGGCGTGAGCACACTGCGCAGCGGGCACCGGCACACGCTGGGCATTATTTTTCATGACGCGCAATGAAGGAGATAGTTTGACCTTGGGGCTTTTCGATGAGGTGCCGGCACCCTATGCCGCGCCCGAGGTGATCGCGCCAGGTGCCGTGTTGCTGCGCGGCTTTGCCCGCGAGGTGGACGAAGCCTTGCTGCACGCCATAGAAGACGTGGTTGCGGCGGCGCCGCTGCGCCACCTGGTCACACCGGGCGGCTACACCATGTCGGTCGCGATGAGCAACTGCGGCGCGCTGGGCTGGGTGTCCGATCGCAGCGGCTACCGGTATGACGCGAAAGATCCGCTCTCCGGCCAACCCTGGCCCGCCATGCCGGGCGGCTTCGCCGATTTGGCATTGCGCGCCGCAGCCCAGGCGGGGTTTGACAATTTCCACCCGGACGCCTGCCTCATCAACCGCTACGAACCCGGGTCACGGCTGTCGCTGCACCAGGACAAGGATGAAGGCAACATGGCGGCGCCCATCGTGTCGGTGTCGCTGGGCCTGCCAGCCGTGTTCCTCTTCGGCGGCTTGAATCGCAATGACCGCCCCACGCGATACCGCCTGGTGCATGGCGACGTGGCGGTATGGGGCGGCCCGTCGCGGCTGTCCTACCACGGCGTGGCGCCGCTGGCCGAGGGCGAGCATGCGCGCCTGGGCAGGCAGCGCATCAATCTGACGTTTCGCTGCGCGCGCTAAAGATGTCGAACGCGTTCAGGCGCGTTCGCGAAATTTTTTCAGCCAGCCCAGCCCGTCCGGTGTCGCGCCAGCTTCTGCGCCGCGCAGCGATTTGTACTCACACCCCACCCAGCCGCCGTAACCGAGCTCATCCAGCAGCGCAAAAAGATACGGGTAATTGATCTCGCCAACGTCCGGCTCGTTGCGGCCAGGCGCGCCTGCAATCTGCAGGTGGCCGACGTGGCCCGTGGGCAGGTATTTGCGCAGCTTCATGGCCAGGTCGCCTTCCACAACCTGGCAGTGGTAAAGATCCATCTGCACCTTGACATTGGCCGCACCCACTTCGCGAATGATTTCATGCGCGTGGTCTTGGCGATTCAAAAAGAAACGCGGGATGTCGCGGGTGTTGATGGGCTCGATCAGCAAGTCGACGCCGACCTTGGCCGCCTGCGCAGCCGCCTCGCGCAGGCTGTTCACATAGATGGGCTGCACCGCTTCGCGCTCCATCCCCTCCGGCAGCACGCCGGCCATCACGTGGATGCGCGGGCAACCCAGCGCCTGCGCATACTCCAGCGCAATCGCGATGCCTGCACGGAACTCGGCCTCATGCCCCGGCAGGCAGGCGGTGCCCTTTTGCGAGGAAGCCCAGGCCTTTTCGATGCCGGCCACATCCACGCCGCCCGGCGGGGCGTTGAACAGCACCAGCTCCTGGCCGTGCTGCTGCAAGATGGCTTTGAGCTCTTGGGGGGCCCAAGCGTAGGGAGAAAGGATTTCCACGGCCGTGAAGCCGTCACGCGCGGCGGCGGCAAAGCGTTCCGCCATGGGAAGCTCGGTGTACATCCAGCTGAGGTTGGCGGCGAATTGAGGCATGGGGTCAATCAGGGGTTCAGGCAGTGGGGGTGTCGGGGCCGGGTGCAGATTGACATTCCCAGAATATCCGCGCGGTGCAGCCCCGGCAAATTTCAGGGTCCAGTTTGCTGAAGATGGTGGAGATGGCGGTGAATTTGTCGGGAAACTGATGCTCTGGCCCCAGCACGCTGGTGAAGCCGGTCTTGCGCCACATACGAATCACCTCGGGCCGGGGCCGGTGAAAGTACAAATCCCCGCCCATGGCGCGGCGCGCGGCAAGTTCAGCCTCCCACAGCTCAGCCCCCGCCAGGTCGATGAAGTTCATGCTCTTGCCCATGACCAGCAGGTGCTTTTGCGGTTGCGGCTGGGTGCGCAGCCCATGCAGGATGTCGGCCACATGCTGGGTCGCGCCGAAATAGACCTCGCCTTCCATGCGCAGCAGCTTGAGCTGCGGGCACTCAGCTAACGCGGCCCCCACGCCTGTCACTTCGCCTACTTCGCTGCCCCCCGAGGAGGCTGCCCTTGCTTGGGGCGGCCCGGCGCTGCGGCCGTTGGTGTCCCCTGCCGTCGGCAACTGGGCTCGTTTGGCTTCCAGCCCCGCGTCGGGCGAATTGTCAATAACCACGAACTGCCGGTCCAGCCCGCGGCTGTCAAAGCCCATGGTGCGCATCGCAGGCTTTGACGTGCGGTAGAGGAAAGACATCAGCGACAAAATCATGCCCAGCAAAATCGCGATCTCCAGCCGTATGGTGACGGTGGCCACCATAGTGGCCAGAGCCACCCCGAAATCGCTGCGGCTCAGGGCAAATAGCTGGCGCCAGCGCGCAAAGTCCAGCAGGGCAAGGGCGACCAGGACCAGTAGCGCCGCCAGCGCCGCCATGGGGATCTGCGCGAGCAGCGGCGCGCTCACGGCCACCAGCGCCAAAAGCAACAGCGCCGAAAACACCGAGGCCAACGGCGTGCGCGCACCGGCTTCCAGATTGGGCATGGAGCGGTTCATGGAGCCGCAAGAAACATAACTCGAGAAGAAACCACCAACGATGTTGGACAGGCCCTGGCCGCGGAACTCACGGTTGGCATCTATGCGCTGGCCCGAGCGCAGCGCCACCGTCTTGGCAATCGAAATCGCCTGGCCCAGCGCCACGATGGTCAGCGCAAACGCCAAGCCGATGAGGTCAGCGGCCTGCGCCCAGCCGATGCGCGGCACTTCAAAGCGCGGCCAGGGCACGGGGATCTGGCCCACGGTGCGCAGCGAGGCGGACGGTATGGCGTCGGCATGCAGAAAACGGCTCCACACCCAGGCCAGCGCGGTGGCCACCACCAGCCCGATCAACATGTAAGGCCAATTGCGGCGCAGGCGGCGCAGCAGCAGCGCCACACCCAGCGTGACGGCCGCGACGCCCAATGCCAGGGGCTGGGCGTGGCTTAGCTGCGTGATCACATGCGCCAGCACCGACGCCGCGCCGTGTTCGGGCGCGGCCGCCAGGCCCAACAGGTCGGGCAGCGCATGCACGGCTATCAGCAGCGCAGCGCCGGAAGTAAAACCGAACAGCACGGCCGGTGAAATGAAGTTGGCCAGCATGCCCAGGCGCAGCGCGCCTATCAGCCACTGCATGACGCCGACCATCACCGTAACGGCCAGCGCCAACTGGATATAAAGCGGGCTGAAAGCCAGAGCCAGAGGCGAGAGCATGGCAAACAAAGCCAGCGAGTTGGCGTTGGTGGGGCCAGACATGACATGCCGGCTGGAGCCGAACAGCGCAGCGATGATGCAGGGAATCACTGCGGTGTAAAGGCCGTAGGCCGGCGGCAGGCCGGCCAGCGTGGCGAAGGCAATGCCCTGCGGCAGCACCAGCACCGCGCCGAGCAGGCCCGCCATCGCGTCGGCACGCAAAGTGGCGGGCGACACCTCGCGCACCCAGTCGCCAAAAAGGCGTTCCAGGAGCGGAATCAATGGCCGGGATGCGCTGGGGTCGGAAGGTTCCATCACGAGGGCTTGAGCATACCGCGCCCGGATTCCTGACAGGCGCGATCAGGCCAGGCCGGACAGGCGCAGCAGCAGGCCGGCCAGGGCCGACCCCACGATGACCTGGATCACACCGCGCTTGTAGCGCAGCAAAGCCACCGCGGCGCCCAGCGTAATGGCCAAGGCGTAGAAATCCACCCTGGCCCACCAGGAGCCTCCCACGTCAGCACGCAACGCAATGTGCGCCAGGAAAAACAGCGCCAGGCTGGCAATCACACCCACCACCGCGGCCGTGATGGCCGTGAGCGGCGCGGTGAAATGCAGCTTGCCGTGCGTGGACTCCACCAAAGGCCCACCGGCCAGGATGAACAGGAAGGAGGGCAGAAAAGTAAACCAGGTCACCACCGTGGCCGCCAGCGCCGCGCCCAGAAACACCGTGTCCGGTCCCAGCACCTGTTTGGCCCACCCGCCCATGAAGCCGACAAAAGCCACGACCATGATCAGTGGCCCGGGCGTGGTCTCTCCCAGTGCCAGACCGTCGATCATTTGCGAGCCGCTCAGCCAGTGGAAGTGCTCCACCGCGCCCTGATAGACATAAGGCAGCACTGCATAGGCACCGCCAAAAGTGAGCAACGCCGCCTTGGTGAAGAACCATCCCATCTGGGTGAGCGTGGCGTCCCAGCCCTGCGTGGCCATCAGGGCGCCCATGGGCAACAGCCAGAGTACGGCACCCACACCCAACACGGCGGCCAAGCGAGACGGTTTGAACCGGGCATGCGCCGGTGTCGGGGTGTCGTCGTCAATCAGCGCTGGCCCGTAACCCAGTCTGGCCTCGCCATGCCCGGCACCGCCGGAAAACTGCGTAGGCGAGAAGCGCGCCCCCAGCCAGCCCACGGCCGCAGCGCCCAACACGATCAATGGAAACGGCACCCTCAGGGCATAGATTGCTATAAAACTGATAGCAGCCATCGCCCATAAAACGGGGGCCTGGGTCGGTTTTCTCAATGAACGTGAGCCGATCCGGTGTACCGCCTGCAGCACGATGGCAGCAACCGCCGGCTTGATGCCATAGAACAGGCCTGCGACCAAGGGCACATCGCCAAACGCCACATAGACCCAGCTCAATCCGATCAGGATGAACAGCGAGGGCAGCACGAACAGCACGCCTGCCACGATGCCGCCCCAGGTGCGATGCATCAGCCAGCCGATGTAGGTGGCCAGCTGCTGTGCCTCGGGGCCGGGCAGCAGCATGCAGTAGTTGAGCGCATGCAAAAAGCGCCGCTCGCTGATCCAGCGTTTTTGCTCGACCAGCTCGCGATGCATGATGGCGATCTGCCCGGCCGGCCCGCCAAAGCTGATGAAGCCGAGCTTGAGCCAGAACCTGAGTGCGTCGGCAAAAGACACAGCCGCCGGGCGTTCGTCGGACGGAGGAAGGGAAGAGGGCAAGGCGGCGGTCACTTGACGGCTCCGGTCATGGTTTCTGGTTTCCAGCTGTGCGGCTCGCCTTGTGCGTCGCGGCACCAGGCATAGAGCGCGTCGTAAAGCGGCATGGCCGCTTCCAGCATGGCGTGGTCATCGTAGGCATGCAGACGCGACAGGCCGAGCGAGAACGCCAGCAGCCCGGCCGACTGCGGCGCGAGTTCGAGGCGGTCGGTGTCGGCGCCGCGCACGATGCGCGCCAATACATTTAACGCGGAATCGACCAGCTCGAAGGCTTTCAGCAAGGTGTCAAAGCTGCAGAGCTCGCCTTCATGCGACACCGGCGCGCCGGGAATGTCGTAGGCCACGGCGCCCAGCCGCTTCGCTTCATCCAGCACCTGCGGAGCCGGCACATAAAGGAACTCGGCGCGCGGATCGATAAAACGGCGTACCAGCCAGGGGCAGGCGATCCGGTCAATTTTGGGCCGCTCGCGCGTGATCCATCGCGAGGGCTGTTCGCCGGTGACACCCCAATCGGATCGCTTGGTGAGGATAAGCGGTCGCCGCGCGCGCCACTGGGCAATATCTTGCGGCGCATCGACGCCGTCTTCACCGCCCTCGATGCCGCCGGCCAATGCATAAGCATTCCAGCCCGCAGCCCGCAGCGTTGCCGTGGCGTCAGCACTGACGTTGTGTCCGTAGACGCAGTACACCACCACTTCGCGTGGGGATTGGGAGGCGGCGAACGCGGCCACGTCTTCCGGTGCACAGCGTCTGGCCGCCGCGAGGAGGTGGGGGCTTTCGAGGAATTTACCTTTGCGCCGCACATCGAGCAGCAAAGGCGCATCCGCGCGGCCCACGCGGGCAGCGAGTTCTTGTGGGGATGTAGAGGGAACGGAAAGGATAGAGGTGTCCACGGAGTACTCCAATGAGTTGCCAGCGCTTGGACGGGACACCGTCTATCTGTGAAGATTCGGGAGGCTGAAATCCCGATAGGCGAATACTAGCACCCTCCGGAACCTGCGAGCAAGGTCTAGCCGCGCTGGAACTTGAACACCGCGCGGCTCGCCCGGGCATTCGGCCAGAAGCGCACTTCGCGGCCGTCCTGCAGGCCGAAGGCGTCGAGGATGCGCAGCTGGTTCTGCAACGCGAGCGCTTCGAAGTCCTGCAACGTGCCAACGCGAATGTTGGGCGTGTCATACCATTGGTAGGGCAGCACCTTGGTCACCGGCATGCGGCCTCGCACAACAGCCAGGCGGTTGGGCCAATGGCCAAAATTAGGGAACACGACGATGCCGGCGCGACCAACGCGCGCGGTCTCGCGCAACATGGTTTCAGCGTTGTGCAGGTGCTGCAGGGTGTCAATCTGCAGTACCACGTCAAACGAGCTGTCACCGAACAACGCCAGGCCGGCTTCAAGGTTGAGCTGGATCACGTTGACACCGCGCGCCACACAGGCCTGCACGTTGGCGTCGTTGATTTCGACGCCATAGCCCGAGCATCCACGCTCGCGGATCAGGTGGTCCAGCAACTCACCGGTGCCGCAACCGAGGTCAAGCACACGGGAGCCGTGCGGCACCAGCCGGGCGATCGAGAGCAAGTCGGGCGAAGGCTGCACATTGAGGTCGACAGTTACAGCCGGGTTCATACAGCCACCTTGCTCTGGAAGTAGGAGCGCACCACACCCAGGTAGCGGTCGTCCTCCAGCAAAAATGCATCGTGGCCGTGCGGCGCGTCGATTTCCGCGTAACTCACGTCGCGCTGGTTGTCCAGCAGGGCCTTCACGATTTCGCGGCTGCGCGCCGGGGAAAAGCGCCAGTCGGTCGTGAAGCTCACCAGCAGGAATTTGGCTGTCGCGATTTTGAGCGCTTCACTGAGATCACCACCGAAGGCCTTGGCTGGGTCAAAGTAGTCGAGCGCGCGGGTGATTAATAAATAGGTGTTGGCGTCAAAGTACTCGGCGAACTTGTCGCCCTGGTAGCGCAGGTAGCTTTCGATCTCGAACTCCACGTCCTGGGTCGAGAATTTGTAGCCCGTCTCATGGATCGCGGAGAGCTCGCGAAGCTGACGGCCAAACTTCTCGTTCATCACATCGTCGCTCAGGTAGGTGATATGGCCGATCATGCGAGCAATGCGCAGGCCGCGCTTGGGCAGCACGCCGTGGCGGTAAAAATGGCCGCCGTGAAAATCAGGGTCGGTCACGATGGCGCGGCGGGCTACTTCATTGAAGGCGATGTTCTCGGCCGTGAGGTTGGGCGCGCTGGCCACCACCACGGCGTGGCGCACGCGGTCCGGGTATTGCAGCGTCCAGGCCAGGGCTTGCATGCCGCCCAGGCTGCCGCCCATCACCGCGGCCAGGGTCTGGATGCCGAGGCGGTCCAGCAGGCGGGCCTGGGCGCTGACCCAGTCCTGCACCGTGACGACAGGGAAGTCGGCACCGTAGAGTTCCTGCGTGTCGGGGTTGGGTTGCATGGGCCCGGTGGAGCCAAAGCACGAGCCGAGGTTGTTGACGCCAATCACGAAGAAGCGGTCGGTGTCGACCGGCTTGCCGGGGCCAATCATGGTGTCCCACCAGCCTTCGGATTTGTCGATGGGCTGGCCTTGCGCGTCGAGATACACACCCGCCACATGGTGCGAGGCGTTGAGCGCATGACAAATCAGCACGGCGTTGGATTTGTCGGCGTTGAGCTCGCCGTAGGTTTCGTAGCTCAGGTCGTAGGCGCGTATTGACGCGCCGCTCTGCAACGGCAGCGCCTCGACAAAATGCATGCTGAGCGGGGTGGCAACGAGTGTCAAAAAATCACCTGCAGAAAACAAAAAACCCGGCATCGCTAAAGCGAGTCCGGGTCGTTTGGAGTTCGTCTTTAGCTGTACTTTTTAAGCGCCCGCAAGCTGAGCAAATCGGCGCTGAAAACAGTATACCCCCACGGTCGCTCACCTCGTGTAGCTTCCTGCCCCCCGAGGGGGCCGCCCGCCTGCGGTCTGGCAAAGCCAGTCCCGCGGCTCATGCTGGGTTGGAAAGTGCGACCGACAACCGCTGTTGCTCAAACCTTGATCAGCAGCGCCGCCAGCCCCAGGCCGGCAAAGATGAGCGCCGAGATGATGTGCACAGCGCGCAGCGGCACAAGCCGCGTCACGCGCTCGCCCAGCCAGACCGCCGGCGCGTTGGCCAGCATCATGCCCAGCGTGGTGCCCGCCACCACACTGACGATGGCGTCGTAGCGCGCGGCCAGCATCACGGTGGCGATCTGCGTCTTGTCGCCCATTTCGGCCAGGAAGAACACCAGCACGGTGGTGAAGAACACGCCGTAGCGCGGCGGCTTTTCGTCTTCTTCCGCCTCGATCTTGTCGGGCACCAGCATCCACGCGGCCATGGTGAGGAAGGACGCGCCAAGAATCCAGCGCAGCATTTGCGGGCCGATCAGCGTGGTGACCCAGGCGCCGGCGGCGCCGGCCAAAGCGTGGTTGACCAGGGTCGCGACGAGGATGCCGGCGACGATCGGCCAGGGTTTCTTGAACCGGGCGGCGAGGATGAGTGCGAGGAGTTGCGTCTTGTCGCCCATTTCGGCGAGGGCGACGATGCCCGTGGAGACGAGGAAAGCTTCCATTCAAAAATACTCCGGCCGAAAACCGATGACTGCACGGCATCCCCGGCCTGAAGCGGAGGCTGTGCAGTCAAAGGTCTCGCGTGATCCGAAGACCGCTTGCGCCATGCCCAGAAGAACAGGTTCTAAGGACAAGTCTGTTGACGCAAGCCCCTTTCAGGATTGAAAGGCTGGCTACTCCCCAATGACAGCCTGCATTATATCGTTAGCCCCCGAAGTTTCGGTTTGACGCCCCCTGCAAGCGCTCTTCCAGATGCCCTTAGAGTCATTTATGCACGCTTGTGGCGTATTTCTTGCTTGTATTTGGTGCGATTCTCAAAAATCGACCCGATACCGCACCAATACATCACATTTCATCTGAAGAGGGACATATGGAAGCACTAAAACAGGGCTCAGACGCCTTGTTCATCCTGCTGGGCGGCATCATGGTGCTCGCCATGCATGCCGGTTTTGCCTTTCTGGAGCTGGGCACCGTTCGCAAAAAGAACCAGGTCAATGCCCTGGTCAAGATCCTGGTGGACTTCTCGGTGTCCACCGTGGTGTATTTCATGGTCGGTTATGCGGTGGCCTATGGCACCCATTTCTTCGTCGGGGCCGAGCAACTGGCCGCCAAAAATGGCTATGAGCTGGTCAAGTTCTTCTTCCTGCTGACCTTTGCAGCGGCGATCCCGGCGATTATTTCTGGCGGCATTGCCGAACGCGCGCGCTTTTACCCCCAGCTCATCGCCACGGCGGTCATCGTCGGCTTTGTCTATCCCTTCTTCGAGGGCATTGTCTGGAACCAGCATTTCGGCGTGCAGGCCTGGATCAAATCGCTGACGGGCGCGGAGTTTCATGACTTCGCGGGCTCTGTCGTGGTTCACGCCGTGGGCGGCTGGCTGGCATTGCCGGCAGTGATTTTGCTGGGCGCGCGCAGCAACCGTTACCGCAAGGACGGCGCAGTGTCGGCGCATCCACCTTCGAACATCCCTTTTCTGGCGCTGGGCGCGTGGATCCTCACCGTAGGCTGGTTCGGCTTTAACGTGATGAGTGCGCAGACCATCGACAAGATTTCCGGCCTGGTCGCCGTCAATTCATTGATGGCCATGGTGGGCGGCACTTTGGCGGCGCTGGCCTTTGGCAAGAACGACCCCGGCTTTGTGCACAACGGCCCGCTGGCCGGCCTGGTGGCGGTGTGCGCGGGCTCTGACCTGATGCACCCGCTGGGCGCGCTGGTGACGGGTGGGGTAGCCGGCGGCGTGTTCGTTGTGATGTTCACGCTGACGCAGAACAAATGGAAAATCGACGACGTGTTGGGCGTCTGGCCCCTGCACGGCCTGTGCGGCGCATGGGGCGGCATCGCGGCCGGCATTTTTGGCAGCCAGGCTTTTGGCGGCCTGGGCGGCGTGAGTTTTGGCGCGCAACTCATCGGTAGCGCGATGGGCGTGGCGTGGGCGTTGCTGGCAGGCTTTGCCGTCTACGGCACCCTCAAGGCGGCCATGGGGCTACGACTCAGCCAGGAAGAAGAGTTTGAAGGCGCCGATCTGTCCATCCACCGCATCGGCGCCACGCCGGACCGCGAAGTCAACTGGTAGGGCCATTTTTTCGGGAAAACAGTTCTGCTATTAATTCAGGAGCTGCTTGCGGCCGATTCTATTGGTCAAAACCCTGTTTTGACCAATAACGAGGCTGCCGCAGGTGTGGCGCCACCCAGCGATCCAGCGACCACGGACCCAGTCCGTAAATAGCCAGCCCCGCCAGCAGCGAGCCCCAGAACACATGCTGCTGCAGGGCGGCCGGTGCAATCTCGCTGAGCGAAATGACCGCTACGGCATTCACCACAAACAGGCCCAGGGGCGAAATACGGCTTCCCAGACCCAGCACGAGCAGCACCGGCAAAACGATTTCGCCTGCTGTGCCCATCGCTGCAGCCAGAACGGGCGGCAACAGGGGCACTTTGTATTCGTCTGTGAAAAGGGCCACGGTGATATCCCAATCGCGCAGCTTGGTCAGGCCCGAGAGAAAGAACACCTGCGCGATGTAAAGCCGGGCCAACAAGGCGGCAAGAGGCTGCAGCGAATCCAGCAGGCGGGTGAGCAGGCGCCACGAGCCCAGGCCACGTTGCCAGAGGCTCGTCGGATTTGCGGGCACAGTGTGGATTGTGTTCATGGATGCTCCCCTGGGTTGTTGTGAAGGTTGAAAGGGTTGGGTCCGGCCGGATCGGATGCCTGGAAAGCTGAGCGAGCTAGCCGGCGCGCGCCCGTGACAAGGCCGTCCTGCACGACCCGACCCAGCCAGTGTTCGAAGCTGAATGCCGCCGCGGATTCCGGCGTGCCGGCCGGCGTACATTCCAAAGCGTGCTCAAGCGCAGCCTCCAGCGAGTTCCCGGCTTGAAGTGCCGAAAGCATGGCATGCTCGGCCGCCGTGACGGCGCCCACCCGGGGCTTGAAGCCTTGCCGCCAGACCAGCGCATGCTCCGCCGCGCCTGTGCGCAACAGCGCAGCTGCCTCAGCCAGAGCAGGCTCGCCCAGCAAGTGGGCATTGACGATGCTGGCCACCGGATAGGCGCTTGCCAACAGAAAAACTCCGGCACCCAGCGTGAGCGTAATCTCTGCGGGATCAGCCGCTGAAAGCAAGGTAAAAGAGTGCGGATCAGGCCATGCATCGGCCGCTGTGGTGGCCTGGTGCAGCGCCCACTCCATGCGGGCGACGTCGCCCAGATAAGGCTCGTCCACGAGTTGCGGCGATGCCTCCAGAAAAGTTGCAAGTCCGTCACCCCAGCAGGCGACGTCGCCGCGGGAGGGAGGATGGCGACGCCAGAAATGCCGCGCGAGCGGCCCAAAACTTTCGTCCCCAATCAGCTGCGCCAGCACGGGGTAAGCCGCGCCCAGCGCCCGCCCCGCCAATGCGAGCCCGTTGGCCTGATAGGCCTGCAGGCCACGGCGCGCCAGCGGGGCATGCACAAGCTGCAAATGGGGCCAGAGGCTGCCGTCGTCGCATTCGCCCATCAAGGCCTGCAGCAGCGCTTGCTGCTCCTGCGCCAATTTCGCCATGGCGTTCATGCGATCACCGTCTGCGGAATGTGCGCTGTGATATTTCGCGCGCAGGCGGCTTCCTCCAGCAATACGGCCAGAGGCGGGATGTCCGTGTCCCATTCCACCAGCGCCGGCACGCCGCCAAAGCGCTGCTGCGCATGGCGGTAGATCTGCCAGACCTCCGTGCAGACGCGGCTGCCGTGGTCGTCGATCACGATATCACCGCCATCGCAGTGGCCGGCCAGATGCAGTTCGCCCACACAACCGGGTGGAAGCTGGTCCAGCCACTGCAGACAGGCGGCCAGCGGGTCGGCCGCGCTGCCGGCAAGGCGCGCATTGAGCGCGTTGACATAAATATTGTTCACGTCCACCAGCAGACTGCAGCCGGTGCGCTCAACCAGTTCGCGAAGAAACGTAGCCTCGTCACGGTCTGAGCTGTTGAAGTGGAGATAGGCCGACAGGTTCTCCACCAGCAGCGGCCGTTTCAAGCGATCCTGCACGCGTTGCACGTTGGCGCACATCACGTTCAGGGTGGCATTGTTGAAGGCAATGGGCAGCAGGTCTGCGGCGTGAAGCTCGCGGCCGGCCGCCATGCCTCGCGCAAAGCAGGCATGGTCGGACACGCGGACCGGCTCAATGCGCTCGACCAGGCGGGCCAATTGGTCCAGGTGCCAGGCATCGATCCCGCAGGCCGAGCCCAGCCCGAGTCCGACACCGTGAAGGCTCACGGGATAATGCTCGCGCGCCTGGCCCAATACGGCCAGAGTGGCGCCACCATCGCCAAAAAAGTTCTCTGAATGAACCTCGATGAAATCAAGGTCGGGCAGGGACTCCAGCAGTTCCGCGTAGTGGGGATGCCGCCATCCAATGCCGCAGGAGGCATGGCCTGCATGGTCTGACAAAGGCATGATGGGTGTCACGTGGCATCTGACGGTTTACAAGAAGAGGGTGCCCACCACTCGGTTGTGCCCACTTCCTGTTTCGTCAAAGAAGGTGCGTTCAGCTCTTCTTTTCCATAGCCTTCATCTTGGCCTGCTCTGCGCTCATGCCCTTCATGCCGGCGCAGGTGCCTTTGGCGACATATTTCCATTCGTTGGCATCGGCGCCGACCTTGGACTGGCCGGCGCAGGAATGCGTGCCGCTCAGGTTGGCGCAGTCGTTCTGGCCGGCTACAGTGATGCCGTAGCATTTTTCTTTTTCCTGGGCGACAGCAGGGGTCGCAACCAGCATGGTGGACAGCAGGGAAGCGGCAGCGGCAGCAATCATGGCGCGTTGGTTCATGGTGAAGACTCCTGTTAATTGGTAAATTGTGAAAGTTGAACAGCAACCACGGCAGAAATTTTCTGTGTGATCGCGAATTAGTCTGGCCGGGTGCGTTTTTCTTACGCGGACGCAGGAAAAAATTTTCGTGACCTGGGCGAGTGCCCTGGCCGCGCGTGTTTTGCTACAACAAGTCGGCGATGCGGTCCCAGGCTTCGGGAGGAATACGGCCCACATAACGCTCGACAACTTTGCCGGTCTTGTCGACGAGGAATGCGGCCGGCAACTGCGCGGGTTTTCCCATGTTGTCCTTGTAGCCGGCATCTCCTGTCCAGAGCTGTACAAAACGCTGCTTCAGCGGGACCGTGCGGGAGATGATGCGTTCGTAATCAAGGAAATCCTGCATGCGCGTGTCGGTGTTGACAGCGACCAGCTCAAAAGGTTTGCCTGCCCAGCCCTCATAGTTGTTTCGCAGCTCCGGCATCTTGTCGCGGCACACCGCGCAGCCGGTGGACCAGAACATCACCAGCACCACTTTGCCTTTGAGTGAGGACAGCTTGAAGGAGGCCCCCTCAATCGTCTTGCCCTCGACCTGCGCCATGGCAGCGGATGCCGATGCAGCGGCGGTTGCGCCCGCCGCGTTGGTTGCTGCCGGCGCCTGAGCCAGGGCCGACGCCGCCGACATCACAACCACACCCGACACCAAAAGGGCTCGCCGATAAACCCGGCTCCATCGGCGACGAAAAGGCGGTTGCCGCGGCGTGTGTTCAGTCGGGGCCATGGTGCGTCCTTGTAGTGGTGATGAGGATTAGTCGTGGCCCGGCTGCAATTCTTACGGTCGTCGCCGTTTTTTCTGCCGGCATGGCTGGCGTGCGGCTAGACTTCAATGCATGGCCACATTTGAAGAACAACTGGTTGAGCACCGCGTCTACCTCATGCGGTTTGCTCGCCTGCAGTTGCGCAATGATGCGTGGGCCGAGGATGCGGTGTCTGAAACCTTGCTGGCCGCGCTTTCAAAGCCGCAAAACTTCGGCAACCGTTCACAGCTCAAGACCTGGCTGGTCGGCATCCTCAAGCACAAGGTGATTGACCTGCTTCGCGCCAATGCACGTACGGTGACCGTTGCGGATGCGCAGGCTGACGATGAGGGCGACGAGCTGGACCGGCTCTCCTTCAAGGCCGACGGCCACTTTGCCGAGACGCCCAACGACTGGGGCAACCCTGACCAGACCCTGCAGCAGGTTCAGTTCTTTCAGGTGTTGGACGCCTGCATGGAGCGTTTGCCGCCCGCGCTGGGCCGGCTGTTTTTGATGCGCGAGTGGCTGGAGCTTTCTTCGCAAGAAGTTTGTAAGGAACTCTCGCTGACGCCGACTAACCTCTATGTCCAGTTACATCGGGCCCGCCTTCGCTTGCAGGAATGCCTGAATATTCACTGGTTCGGCAAGCACGGCGCCTGACCATTCCCCACCTCAACTTTTTTTATTCAACGTGAAACCGCGTATCACACTGCTAAGACGTACCTGCCGGGAAGCGGCCGCACTGCTGGTAGCGCGCGAGGATCGCGCGCTCAGCCTGCCGGACAACGTTGCGTTGAAGTTGCACTTGATGGCCTGCGACGCTTGCCCCAAGTTTGAAAACCAGCTTCTGACCATGCGGGCGGCCATGAAGCAATGGCGCCATTACGGCGACACCTGAATCGGTCGTCGGCGGCGCTGGTGATTTCGCCGCTTCGATTGGCGCGCGCACCGCAGCGCGATTGAAATTTTGTGTAACTATTTACCGATGTTTTGCATGGACAGCGTATTGAGTCGCCAATCGCAGGGCTTATTGGCGCTTGTTTTGGACGGCTGTTGGTATCTGCCAGCCTGAGAAAGTCGGGCGCGCATCCTGATTTCCAATCGCACTGGTTTGAACGATTGGCAATTTTCAAGTGTGTGCACTAACTTGTCATTTTCCTCAGTTAAATATTGACTATCGGTTTTCGCAGTTTGAAGCGCGCATGGGTCTTGCAGATCAAAGGCAGTGGATTCGCGCAGATGATTTCCGCTGAATCGGCGCCGCCCTGGTTGTTCGGGGCAGGGCGGACGCTTACCGAAACGTAAGAAGTTCGGCTGCATTTTTTTGAGGGCAAGGGCGCTGAAAGCCCCTGTTCATGCGGCTTGACGCTGCCCTAGGTAGTAACGCTAGTGGATTGTGTTTTAGATGACTCGAGCATAATATGCCGGTGCGGGTGTCGGCATCCGCGCACGTTAGGTGATCGGTCAGTTTCGCGCGCTACAGCGGTACGTATCAAGGTTTGTTGTGCTTTCGGGACCCCATCGCTTTTGTTTTTGTGTTTTAGAGGAGTCCCTTCATGGGCAACAAACTATACGTCGGCAACCTGCCTTACTCGGTGCGTGACGAAGACCTGCAACAATCTTTTGGCCAATTCGGCGCTGTCACCAGCGCTAAAGTCATGATGGAACGCGACACCGGTCGCTCCAAAGGATTTGGCTTTGTCGAAATGGCAAGCGATGCAGAAGCTCAAGCTGCCATCAACGGCATGAACGGCCAGCCTTTGGGCGGCCGTAGCGTTGTCGTGAACGAAGCGCGCCCGATGGAGGCACGTCCTCCCCGTACCGGCGGCTTCGGCGGTGGTGGCGGCTACGGTGGTGGTGGTGGTGGTGGCGATCGTTCCGGCGGTGGCGGCTACGGCGGTGGTGGTGGCGGCGGTGGTCGCTCCGGCGGCGGCGGTGGCGGTGGCGACGGCGGATTCCGCAGCCCCTACGGCGGCGGTGGTCGTTCTGGCGGCGGTGGCGGCGGACGCGGCGGCTACTAAGCCCTCCCCAATCCACTCTTCAACCACAAGTTGAAGAAAGTTTTAAAAGGCTTCAGAACTTCGGTTTTGAGGCCTTTTTGCTTTGCGATGCAGGAAACGACCGGAACTCAGCGTTCGTCCTGGCGCTGCTTGCGGGCCCGGCCAGACAGCGCCTTGTCGAACAACGCGTTCGGCAGCAGACGCAACAACTTGGCAACCATTCCCATTTGCCAGGGGATCACCCGGTAGCTATGCCCTGCCTGAATCGTGGCGAACGCTTTTTCGGCAAACACTTCGGCCTTCATCAAAAACGGCATGGCATAGCGGTTTTCGCGGGTCAGCGGCGTGTCGATATAGCCAGGGCAAATCGTGACCACCTTGACGCCGCTGGGACGCAATTCGCCGCGAAGGCTTTCACAGTAATTGATAACCGCCGCCTTGCTGGCGCAATAGGCGCCGTGGCCGGGAAGGCCACGTATGCCGGCCACGCTGCCGATACCGACCAGGGTTCCGTTACCTCGCAAGGCCATGCTGGTGATAAACGGATGAAAAGTGGCGGCCACACCAATATTGTTGGTCGCAAAAGTTTGCGCCATGACATCAAGGTCTGCACGAACAGCGGAATCCATGCCGATGCTGATGCCCGCATTGGCGATCACGACATCCGGCACACCCTGCGCCGTGATGCAGGCCTGCCCCGCCGCGACGATGCCGTCTATGTCAGAGACATCAGCGCTGTAAATCTGATACCGGCCCGCACTGAGAGCACTTGCGTCGGCCCAAGCCTGCACCTCGGCAGTCCTGCGGGCGGCCAGCGCCAGGCGATAGCCTGCGGAATAAAACCGCAGGGCCAGCGCCTGACCAATGCCGCTGGAAGCGCCGGTGATGAATACGAGTCTGGACATGTTGAGGCGCCGTTCGTTAAAAATGCGGTGTTACCGCGCTGACGATGCACTGCTTGACGGCCTCGCGGCCGGCGTGAGAGCCGGCGCGGGCCCGGGGAAAGCAAGGTTACCGGCACTCGCAGCGCTGGCCGCAGAGCGCGGCACCAGAATGCCGCGAACACGTCCCTTGAGGTCGGCCACCTGGTCGAGGTTGTCGTAGGCAAAGGTGTCGCCGGTGAACTGGTCGGTGCCGCGAATCAGCAGCACCGGCTTATGCGACTTCACACGCTCGTCATTCAAGAAAGCATGCAGAAACTCGCCGTGAAATTCCATGCGCGGCGTCTCCTTCCCGTTCGCATCCTGGCTCGCTTCTCTGATCACCACCGCATTGCCCGTCAGCTGTACCTCCGATCCATCACCGTTGGTGTAGGCCCGGTTGGCTGTGGCCGTCGTGATGCGCTTTTCCACGTTAATGCTGCGAATGCGCGCCTGATCAATTTCCAGGATGTCGGTATCTGAAAAATGCCGGGCCTCGGTTCCGTAAATTTCGCTCTTGAGGTGGCCCCCTTCGTCAAACGTCTTGACGGTGAATTTACGCATGAAGTAATCGACATCATGGCTTGCCTCCTTCGCCATCTCGGGCGGGCTGAATATCGGGGTATTGCGCACGAGCCAATACGTGCCCAGAGCCAACACCCCCATCATCAGAAGCGGCATGTAGATGGCGACACTGTCCCACGTACGCAAAAAACTTCGCCACATGCTTTTCAAGGATGGCGGCGCTCCCTGGTTGCGGCCTGCGCCGCCACCCGTCACGGAAGTACTCATTGGCGGTATTCCTCCAGCAAGCTGGCGTAGCGTCCACTCGCAACCAGCAGCACATCACAGAACTCACGTGCCGCGCCGTGGCCGCCTGCCGCCTGGGTCACGTAATGGGCCATTGCACGAACCTCTGCGTGCGCATTGACGGGTGCGCAGCTCATGGCCGCCCGAGACAGCACAGGCAGATCAGGCCAGTCGTCCCCCATGGCGGCAGCGGCGTCCCAATCCAGCCCCAAGGCTTGCAGGGTAATTTCGGCAGCAGGGCGTTTGTCTTCTGTTCCAAAATGCGCATGTGTAATGCCCAGCGCCTGCAGCCGGGCACGCAGCACATGGCTGTCGCGTCCGGTGATGACCGCCGGCGTAATGCCAGCCCTCTGAAGCAACTTGAGCCCATGGCCGTCCAGCGTATTGAAGCGCTTCACAATTTCACCGGAGGCGCGGTAGCCACCATTGGCCACCGCCAACTCATGGCCATCAGGGTACTCGGAGAAATACAGGCCGCCATCCGTCAGGACACCATCAATGTCAAAAAACGCGACCTTGACGCCTTGGGCGCGAAGCAGCAACTCCGGCGCGAAATTCACGATAGGCGTCACAACCTTCATAGGTAATCTCGCAAAAATCGAAACGCCGCCATCTGCGCGAGGCCTCGACTTCGCAAGCCAGGGCCGCGGATCTGGCTACGCCAGGCCGCAGGCGCAGGGGCCCCCCCGCGGGGCAGCGCATTACGCGAAGCGAAAAGCGTGAGGGCCATATTCATATCACTTTTGCCCGCATCAGATCGTTGGTGTTCAGCGCACCGCACAACGCGCCAGCGGCATCCACCACCAGCACGCTGGTGATCCGGTATTGCTCCATCAATGCGACGGCCTCCACGGCCAGCGAGTCGGGCTGTATCGTGCGCGGGCCGGCATGCATCACGTCGCCGGCCTTGCTGCTGCGCAGATCCACGCCTTTTTCGACCAAGCGGCGTAGATCGCCATCGGTGAATATGCCGAGTACGCGCCCACCGTCATCCACCACAGCAGATGCACCGAGTCCCTTGGCGCTCATTTCGCGCATGAGGTCGGTGAAACTGGTATCTGCCCGCACTTTGGGTACCGCCTCGCCGCTGCGCATCACGTCACTGACATGGGTCAGCAATTTGCGGCCTAACGCTCCGCCCGGGTGCGAACGGGCAAAGTCTTCTTCCTTGAAGCCGCGCGCATCCAGCAGGGCCACCGCCAGCGCATCGCCCAGCGCCAGTTGCGCGGTCGTGCTGGCAGTGGGCGCGAGATTGAGTGGACAGGCTTCCTGCGCTACGCTGCTGTCGAGTCTCACTTGCGCATGCCGGGCCAGCGTGGACTGTGCCCCCCCCGTAATCGCCACCATGGGCACGCCCTGGCGGCTCAGCACCGGCAGGATCATCGTCAACTCGGCGCTTTCCCCGCTGTTGGAAATCGCGAGCACCACGTCAATGGCCTTGATCATGCCCAGGTCGCCGTGGCTGGCCTCCGCCGGATGAACAAACATGGCGGGTGTTCCTGTGGAGGCGAGGGTGGCGGCAATCTTGCGACCGATGTGGCCGCTCTTGCCCATGCCCATCACAACAACGCGGCCGCGGCATTCCAGCATCAACTGCACCGCCTGTGCAAATTCAGCGCCCACACGTCCCGCCAGGCCCAGCACGGCCGCCGCTTCTATTTCAAAGGTCTTCCTGGCAAGGCTCAGCACCTGTTCGGCATCAAAGTTCGCGGTGTCAAGGCTCATGGCAGCATTCTATAGAGGCGCCCGGCGCCCATCCTCGCGGCGGACAGCCATGCACGGCTCTTTCGCGGTCCTTTATCGCCTGCAAATCGTTCCGGGGCGTTCAATTTCCTCGGCTACCATCAATGCATGAGCGCGCTTGAACTGACCCTGCTGTACCTGCTGGCCGCTGTGCTGGGTGTGGTCGCATGCCGCTCGCTCAAGTTGCCTCCCATGCTGGGCTACCTTGCTGTGGGCGTTGTCATTGGCCCCAACGCACTGGCGCTGGCGCAAAATTCCGACGGTGTTCGCCATCTGGGCGAGTTCGGCGTCGTGTTTTTGATGTTTGTGATCGGGCTCGAGTTCAACCTCCCGAAATTGCGCTCCATGCGCCGTCACGTTTTCGGTCTGGGCTTGTTGCAGGTCACGCTGACCATCGTGCTGGCCACCGTGGGGTCCTTGTTTCTTGCCAGCATGGCGCCCAGCCTCTGGAAGATGGGCTGGCAAACCGCCTTGGCGCTGTCCGGCGCGATTGCCATGAGCAGCACCGCCATTGTGGTCAAGCTGCTGTCGGAACGCCTCGAACTGGAATCGGAGCATGGCAAGCGCGTCATGGGCGTATTGCTGTTTCAGGATCTGGCCGTTGTGCCGTTGCTGGTGTTGATTCCGGCGCTGGGTGCGCCGGCCGATGCGCTGTTCATGGCCCTTGCGGTTGCGGGGGTCAAAGCCACCCTGCTGGTCGGCTTGCTGCTGACCGGCGGGCAACGCATCATGCGCTGGTGGCTCACCATCGTGGCGCGGCGCAAGAGCGAAGAGCTGTTTGTACTCAATCTCCTGCTGGTCACGCTGGCGCTGGCCTGGCTAACTGAGCAGGCCGGCTTGAGCCTGGCACTGGGCGCTTTTATTGCCGGCATGCTCATTTCCGAGACCGAATACAAACACCAGGTGGAAACCGACATCCGTCCCTTCCACGATGTTCTGCTGGGCCTTTTCTTTATCAGTATCGGCATGCTGCTGGACTGGCGGCTGGTGCTCGAACGGTGGCCCTTGGTGCTGCTGCTGACGACGCTGCCCGTGCTCTTCAAGCTGGTGTTGGTGACTGCCTTGGCCCGCTCACTGGGCGCGACCGCCGGCGTCTCACTGCGCACCGGCCTGTACCTTGCCCAGGCCGGTGAGTTCGGCTTTGTGCTGCTCACATTGGCTCAGCAAAGCAACCTGGTGCCACCCGCGCTGCTCAATCCCATTCTGGCCAGCATGGTGCTGTCCATGCTGGCCACGCCTTTCATCATCATGTACAGCAACCGCATCGTGATGAAGCTGGTCTCCAGCGAATGGCTGCAGCAGTCGTTGCAGATGACGACCATCGCGCGCAAATCCATCAACGCCAACAAGCACGTGATCATTTGCGGTTACGGCCGTTGCGGCCAGAATCTCGGCCACATGCTGGAGCGCGAGGGAATCCAGTACATGGCGCTTGACCTGGACCCCGACCGGGTGCGGCAAGCCGCTGCTGCCGGCGACTCCGTGGTGTTTGGCGATGCTGTGCGCTTGCAAGCCCTGATGGCCGCCGGCCTGGCCCGCGCCAGCGCGGTGGTCGTGACCTACCTGGACACGGCCAGTGCGCTCAAGGTGCTGGCGAACACCCGCGCCCACGCCCCCACAGTGCCGGTGATCGTGCGAACCGTCGATGACCATGACCTCGAAAAACTCCAGGCGGCGGGCGCCACCGAAGTGGTGCCCGAAGCAATCGAGGGCAGTCTGATGCTGGCCAGCCATGCGCTGGCCTTGGTCGGCGTGCCTATGCGTCGCGTGATCCGCGTGGTGCAGGACCAGCGTGACGCGCGCTACAACCTGCTGCGTGGTTATTTCCGCGGCGCCGACGACGACACGGTCAATGAGATTGAGCAAGAGCGCCTCTCCAACGTCACGCTTCCACTGGATAGCAAGTCCGCCGGAAAGCCTGTAGGCGCCATGGCGCTGGAAGCCGGTGGAGTACGCGTGGTCAGTCTGCGCCGCAGCAATGGCAAGGCAGTGCCGGCACACCACGAGACCTTGCTGGAAGGCGGCGATACGCTGGTTCTGTCGGGCAAACCCGAGGCGCTGGCCATAGCCGAAGAAAAGCTGCTGCGCGGCCGCGCTGTTTAAGCAGCCGAGCGCCGGCAGAAATCACCCGGCAGGGTAGCCGCCTGTCGTGACGATGGGGGCACAATACGGGCGCACTCACTTGAACCAGCCATGCCTGACTTGCACAGCCTCACCCACCAAACCGTCGGCCAATACCTCAAAAACCATATCCGCACGGTGCCGGACTGGCCCGCTCCCGGCGTGCAGTTTCGTGACATCACGCCTTTGCTTCAGAACCCCAAGGTTTTTCGCGTGTTGATTGACGCCTTTGTGCACCGCTACATGGACGCGCAACTCCGGCCCGACGTGGTGGCGGGACTGGACGCGCGCGGGTTCATCCTTGGTGCGGTGGTGGCCTATGAATTGAACGTTGGCTTTGTGCCGATCCGCAAGAAGGGCAAGCTGCCTTTCACGACCGTGCAAGAGACCTATGAACTCGAGTACGGCAGCGCTACCGTGGAACTGCACACCGATGCGGTCAAGCCTGGCGACCGGGTGCTCTTGATCGATGACCTGATCGCCACGGGCGGAACCATGATGGCTGGCAAAAAGCTGCTGGAAAAACTGGGCGCCACCGTCACCGAAGGCGCGGCCATTGTCGACCTGCCTGAACTGGGTGGCTCCGACAAATTGCGTGCGGCTGGCTTACCGCTCTTCACCTTGATTGATTTCGCCGGGCATTGAGCCGCCCGACGCGGCACGGAACAAGGCGGTTTTGCCGCCTCAGCCCAGGCTGATGCTATTAAAATAATAGCTGCTTGCGCCCGCTGCTATTGGGCTACAGCCATATTTTGCCTCGGTTAGCGCGGGTCCGTCAGTGCAGATCGCCGTATTGGGTGCTGCTGAGTGCGGGCATGGCCGCGGAATCCGGCGGCATCTCCGTGTCCTCAAAACCCGTCAACAGCGTGTAGGAACGCGGGCCGCTGTGAACCTTGACGCCCTTTTCCGATACAGCTGGCCCTTGCGCGGATGCCGCCGCCAAAGCCTGTTTAAAAGCGGCGACCTCGTCGGCCTGGATCGGCTCATAGCGCGGCGCCGCCGGTTTGGCTGGTGGGGTTTCCACGTTGGTTTCGGCCCGCACGGCTGGAGCCGGCGTCGGTTGGTGCACGGCCGGGGCGGCGGGCTTCACCACTACGGCCAGCTCGTCCAGGCGCCAATACACGGCAGGCACGGTTATTTCAAAGCGCGTTTTGGCATGCTGCATGATCAGCGTCTCAATTTCACCCAGCTGCTCCGGCGGTCCGCCAAAAGCCTTTGCCAAATCCATCATGACCAGGAATTCATTGCCGCCCTGGTCGAGTGAGAGCACCTTGAACTTGTAGCTCGCGGAGAGCACGCCGGAACGGGTCATCGCCTCGCGAATTGCGACATACAGCTGCTCGCGACGCGCATGGCGCTTGACTTTGCCGGTATCGGCCGGCACCAGGTTTTCGGCGGCATGCCGCTGGGGAGCGGGTGCTACGCGCTTGTGCTCTTCGTGGGCGGCCGGTTTGGCTTGAGGTGGCTTGCTGGAAAACCAGTTCATAAAAGACATAAGCAACGTTCTCGTGATGAATCTGCATTTTCCATCAATGCACGAAGTGAAATCTGTAAGCAATAGCTCAAACCGGGTCAGCTGTTGTTTGGCAGCGAATCCGGTTTGGCCAGTTACTGTAGCGATTCACTTATGCGAAATCTGGTAAAAAATCACGCCGATCGCGACTTTTGACGGCCTGTTGCGTCATAAGAATCGTGTCGGGGAAAGTTGCCACGTTGCTGCCGTGCCGTGCACCCAACGGGGTAGAGGTTCAGGTCACCGCGACGCGCTTGGGGCGGTTGTACAGCCGTTTGGCCATCACGGAGCCCATCGCCATGGTCAACTCCAGCGCGATGGGGCTGTGGCGGTTTGCCAGCTCAAGAAAGCGCATGGGCGTGAGGCACCACAGTTTGCAGGGCGTTGAAGCATGCACGGTGGCGCTACGCGGCATGTGCGAGAAAAATGCGCCTTCCCCGAGTACGGTACCGGCGCCTACGAGCGCCATCCGAACGCGAGCCTTTTCATCTTCGTAATGAACGCTCAGCGTGCCGCTTTCCACGAAATACAGGGTCCGGTCCAACGCGCCTTGTTCCATCAGCACCTGGCCGCTGTTAAGGGCAAACGGCTGCATGTAGCTGGCCAGGATGTCCCAATGCGGCTGGTTGAATTGACAGCGCAACGCGTCACTGGCGTGGCAGTGAAGAATGGCCTGGGCGAGGCCCTGGATGTCAAAACGGATAGCGGCAGGTAGTGGAGCGTTCATAGTGGGACGGAAGATACCTTTGCACTACAAGGCCGGCAAGGGACATTAACGCCCCCTTACACCTGATACAGCGGGTTCAAAATTTGTAATTTCATTGGGAAATGAGGGTTTTGGCTGCAACTCAACCGCTGATCCTCCGGGTCGCCCCGCTGGTCGGCTTTTGGCACCCAAAAGACCTACTTACCAGCCGCTGGTGTGTAGCGGCGCCAGTTTTTTCAACCGACGCGATGCACTGGCCCGGCAAAGCAGACGGCCAGGTCCAAGCTACTTGCCTATACAGAAACGCGAGAAAATTTCACCCAGCAGGTCGTCGGCGGTAAATTGACCTGTGATCTCACCCAGATGGCGCTGGGCCTGGCGCAAATCTTCGGCCAGCAGGTCGAGCGCGGGATGCGCGGCGTGCAGTTGTTTCGCCGCCTTTTGCAGCTGGGCATTGACGTTTTCCAGCGCGCGTACGTGGCGCTCGCGGGCCATGAAGACACCCTCGGGCGCCGCCTGCCAGCCCACCACTTCCAGAAGCTTTTGACGCAAGTCATGCAGGCCGGCACCGGTCTTTGCCGATATCGTGACGCCCGCTGGCAGCGTCTCTATCGCCGCAGCGGTCACCGCGTCTGACTTGTTCCAGACATCAATCACGGTGACGTTTTTGGGGAGTTTTTGGCTCAGGACCTTTGCTAATCGAGCGTCAGCAGCTATGTAATTTATAGCATCCTGTGAGTCGCCGCCTGGCGCTTGCCGCGCCAGGTCGTGCAGAAAAAGCACCGCGTCGGCACTTTCGATTTCCGCCCAGGCGCGCTCGATGCCGATTTTCTCGACCTCATCCAGCGCGTCGCGCAGGCCGGCAGTGTCGACCACATGCAGCGGCACCCCTTCTATCTGGATCAGCTGCGACACCTTGTCGCGGGTGGTGCCCGCGATCGGCGTGACGATGGCCAGCTCGGCCCCCGCCAGCGCGTTCAGCAGCGAGCTCTTGCCGGCGTTGGGCTGGCCGGCAATCACGACCTTGATGCCTTCACGAAGGATGGCGCCCTGCGTGGCGCGCCGCATCACATCGGCAAGAGTTGTCCGCAGGCGAACCAGCTGGCCCTCTGCATCGGCTTTTTGCAGGAAGTCGATGTCTTCTTCCGGAAAGTCGAGCGTGGCCTCGACCAGCATGCGCAGATGGACCAGCCGTTCCAGCAGGGTATTGACGGCGTCCGAGAACTCGCCGGACATTGATCGCGCCGCCGAGCGCGCGGCGATTTCGGTGCTGGCGTCGATCAGGTCGGCGATAGCTTCTGCCTGCGCCAGGTCGATTTTGTTGTTGAGAAACGCGCGTTCGGTGAACTCGCCGGGCTGTGCGACGCGAAGGCCCGCAAGGGCTGCCTGGCCCGTCACGGGTTCCAGGGCCGCGCCAGCCTCCAGGCATCGCGCCAGCAGCAATTGCAGCACCACAGGGCCACCATGGGCCTGCAGTTCCAGCACGTCCTCGCCGGTGTAGGAGTGAGGCGCGGGGAAATGCAATGCCAGGCCTTCGTCGATGGCCATGCCTTGCGCGTCGATAAACGGCAGGTAGGTCGCGTGGCGAGGCGCTAGCGGGCGGCCGCACACGGCTTCAATGACCGCGGCAATGTTTTTGCCCGACACACGCACGATGCCGACCGCGCCACGGCCGGGTGCGGTGGCGATGGCAACGATCGGGTCGTGGTGGCGGGCCAGCATGGTGCGATATTAAGGGGCAAAGGGGGCGGTGGGGTGGGGCTAAAGCGGTTTCAGCGCCGGCTTCGTCCCCCAAGCAAAAGGGCCGCGAAGCGGCCCCTTTTTTTATTTTCTGCCTGTCCTCAGTTGAACTTCGGCAGGTTGAACTGCGGCGGCACGCCCATGCGGGTGTTAATGATCCACTGCTGGGTGATCGACAGGATGTTGTTCGTGATCCAGTACAACACAAGGCCGGCCGGGAAGAAGAAGAACATCACACTGAAGATCAGCGGCATGAACCACATCAGCTTGGCTTGCATCGGATCCGGCGGCGCAGGGTTCAGCGCCGTTTGCAGCATGGTGGTCAGGGTCATCAGCACAGGCAGGATAAAGAATGGATCCGGCGCTGAGAGGTCATGGATCCACAAGATCCACGGCGCATTGCGCATTTCAACACTGGACAGCAGCACCCAGTACAACGCAATGAACACCGGGATCTGGATCATGATGGGGAAGCAGCCGCCCATCGGGTTGACCTTTTCTTCCTTGTAGATCTTCATCATCGCCTGCTGCATTTCTTGCGGCTTGTCTTTCAGGCGCTCACGCATTTCCATGATCTTGGGGTTGATCGCCTTCATCTTGGCCATGCTGGAATACGCCTTGGCGTTGAGCCAATAGAACGCAATCTTCAGCAACAGCACCAGCGCCACGATGGACCAGCCCCAGTTGTGCAGGAAGCCATGCAGCTTGTCGAGCAGCCAGTACAGCGGCTTGGCCAGGATGGTGAGCCAGCCGTAGTCTTTGACCAGTTCCAGGCCGGGGGCAATGGCTTCGAGGGTTTTTTCTTCTTGCGGGCCGACAAAGAATTTCGACTCCACGGTTTTGGTGGTGCCAGCCGCGATGGTGTCCAGCGGCGTGATCAGGCCCACGGCGTAGAGGTTGTTATCCACCTTGCGGAAGAAGAGGTCGCGCTTGAGTCCGTCCGGCAAGATCCAGGCCGTTGCAAAGTAGTGCTGCACCATGGCCACGTAGCCGTTGGAAGCCTGCTTCTCGACGTCGACCTTGTTGTTTTCGATGTCCTTGAATTCGACCTTCTGGTATTTTTTCGCCTCGGTGTAAATGGCCGGACCGGTAAAGGTGGAATAGAACGACGACTCGCCGGGCGGCTTGTTGCCGTCACGCACGAGCTGCAGATACAACTGCGGTGTGACCGCTGCCGTGCCGGTGTTCACGATATCGTGGCGCACGGCAATGTCGTAGGCGCCGCGCTTGAGGGTGTAGGTCTTGATCAGCTTGACGCCATTGATGTCCGCCGACTCAAACTTGACCTGAAGCTCGTCCTGTCCCTCTTTCAAGGCCCGGTCACCGGGCACAACGGCCATTGGCGTCTTGTGGGTTGGCAAGGCAGCGCTGCCAATCAACCCCGTTTGCGCCACGTAAACGCGGTTGGCGCTTTCATCCATCAGGACAAAACCTTCTTCTTTGTGCGTCTGGTCTTTGTATTTGATGAACGCCGAGTGCACCAGGGTGCCGCCTTCGCTGTCAAATGTCAGTGTGAGCACATCGGTGTTCACAACCACGCGTTCCCTGGTTGTCGATGGGGTGATCGACGGGGCACCGGCGGGCACAACACCGGCGGCGCCTGGCGTTGCGTTGGCGGCCTGCGGCGCAGGCACAGAAGACCCTGCGCTGCCGATGGCTGCGGGAGCCGAAGCCGCGGAACCGGTCGCAGGCGCCTTGGCGCTCTGTGTTGCCGAAGGAAAGAAGGTCGCCTTGTGGCCGTTATAAACCTGCCACTGGTCCCACAACAGGACCATGGAAAAACCAAAAATCACCCACAAAATGGTGCGGCGAATGTCGTTCATGACGGCGTCTTTTTAGAAGGGGTGGGGGCCACCGTGGTGGCCAGGCGGGAAAAGAGGGAAACAGACGGCACCGGATCGTGCCCGCCTTCGCACCAGGGCTGGCAGCGGGCCAGCCGGCGCAAGGTAAGGTAACTGCCCGCGGCCGCACCATGCTGCTGCAGGGCCTGCAGCGAATAGGCAGAACACGTCGGCTCAAAACGGCAGGCGGAGCCCAGCCAGGGGCTGAGAAACAAGCGATAGCCCTTGACCAGGCCAATCAACAAGGTTTGCGGCAAACGGACCAGCGGAGCCAGCGTGGCAATAACCTGGGTAATAACCTGGCTCATGGCGCCTTGGCTCCTGCCTGCATCAAGGCCAGCACTTCGGTGCGCACGGCCAATTTGAGCTGCTCGGAGCTCGCGCTGATGAATTCGGTGCGCGAAAAATCACGCCGCAAGCGGACCACATAAGCAGCCTGTGGATACTGATGCGAAAAATCAGCGCTCACGGTGTAGATCTGTCTTTTGATGGCGTTGCGTGTGACGGCGCGTTTGGCCCAGCGTTTGGGGACCATGGCCCCCAGCCAGACATCCTGTATGGGAAACAGCGGTTTTGCCGCAAGCACATCAGCCAGTTTGCCGGGTCCGGTTTGCTCAGGCCTTGCGCCCAGCGCATTGCGGTGCAATGCGAAGTGCGTTGTCTTTGCAACAATGGCGCCGGCAAGAACTGCCTGGAACTGCGGTCGGGTCTGAAGCCGTTGCACGAGCGCCAGGCGTCAGTTTAAAAACTGCGAATGGCTGGCAGCAAAAAACAGGCTTATACAGCCAGGCGTTTACGGCCTTTGGCGCGGCGTGCAGCAATCACTGCGCGGCCGCCGCGCGTTTTCATGCGCGTCAGGAAGCCGTGCGTACGGGCGCGTTTGACTTTGGAGGGTTGGTATGTGCGTTTCATGATGAGTCCTACTAGCCGGTCAGCTACAAAGCTTCCCCCTTTGCCTTGCGTTGCCTTCTTGTTGACTTGATCAATTACTCAATCAAGCTCAAGGGCACTGCTTTTGGCGATTCGAATGATCTTGGTGGCCGTACAACACAACCATCTCTGCAAGTCTTCAAGGCAGGCAAACCCGCCGCGAATCAGGGAAACCCATGATTATCGCAGATTTCCCAACGCTGGCAACAAGTTAGCCCGCCCATTTGGGGTAAAGGCTGAGATGCGACTGAAAGGGGTCTTGGCTACCATAAAACGGCTCCGGAAATAGGTTGAAACCCGAAGCAATTATTTTGTGGATAACTCGTCACGCGGACTACAATTGCCGGTGCTTAAAATTAACAATATCCACAAGCAGCTAACCGCTGCCGGGCGCCTCTTCCCAGGCCAGCAACCCAGCCAAAAACAGCATGAGTGAGGCATCCGTACAAAACCTGAACCAGGATTTGTGGCAAAGCTGCGTAGACCACCTGGCGCAGGAATTACCTGAACAACAGTTCAATACCTGGATCCGCCCGCTGCTCGTGGAGGTCGCTCCTGACCTCACCAAAGTCACCGTTTTGGTTGGCAATCGCTTCAAGCTGGACTGGGTTCGTGCCCAGTATGCAGGCCGGATTTCGGCCTTGCTCGAGAAGATTTCCGGCCAAAGCATTCCACTTGAGTTAGCGCTTGCTCCGCGCGAATCCCCCGTCAAGTCATCATCTTTGGTTCGCAGCTTTGAAGGCTCCAGCGTTCCTGAGCCCGTCGGCTTGGGCGTTCCTGAAGAAGCCGCAGGCGCTCCGTTCAAAAACCGCCTTAACAGCGCGCTGACTTTCGACACCCTGATTGAAGGCACAGCCAATCGCATGGGCCGGGCCGCAGCGCTTCACGTTTCCAGCAGCCTGGGCCAGCTTTACAACCCGCTTTTTATCTACGGCGGCGTCGGTTTGGGCAAGACCCATTTGATGCACGCCATCGGCAATAAGCTGCTGTCAGACAACCCCGCCGCCAAAGTTCTCTACATCCATGCTGAACAATTTGTTTCAGATGTGGTTAAAGCTTACCAGCGCAAGACTTTTGATGAATTCAAGGAGCGTTATCACTCCCTGGATTTGCTGCTGATTGACGACGTCCAGTTCTTCGCCAACAAGGATCGCACCCAGGAAGAGTTTTTTAACGCTTTTGAGGCCTTGCTGACCAAAAAGTCGCACATTGTGATGACCAGCGACACTTATCCCAAGGGTCTGACGGATATTCATGAGCGGCTGGTGTCGCGCTTCGATTCCGGCCTCACGGTCGCCATAGAGCCGCCTGAGCTCGAAATGCGTGTCGCCATCCTGATCCGCAAGGCCGAGGCCGAAGGCACGTCCATGCCGGAAGAAGTCGCCTTCTTCGTCGCCAAGAACGTCCGCTCCAACGTGCGCGAGCTCGAAGGCGCCTTGCGCAAGATCCTGGCGTACTCACGCTTCAATCTCAAGGAAATCTCCATCCAGCTGGCCCGCGAGGCCCTGCGCGACCTGCTCTCTATACAGAACCGGCAGATTTCCGTCGAAAACATCCAGAAGACCGTCGCCGACTATTACAAGATCAAAGTCGCCGACATGTATTCAAAGAAACGGCCCGCCAGCATTGCCCGGCCACGGCAGATCGCCATGTACCTGGCCAAGGAACTCACCCAGAAGAGCCTTCCTGAGATCGGTGAGCTCTTTGGCGGGCGTGACCACACCACCGTGCTGCACGCCGTGCGCAAGATGTCTGCCGAACGCCAGCAAATGACAGAGCTCAACCAGCAGCTGCATGTGCTCGAACAAACCCTCAAAGGCTGAAATGCGCCATATAAACCGTTTAGTACCCTTTAGCGCGCAGTTTTGGCAGTGTTTTACCCGGCTCCAACACCCGCGCAATAACTTTGGGGACAACTTTTGAACAACCCATGGCTTATCCACAGAAGCAGATGACAATCGAAAGTTGTTCATATTGGGCACGGTACTTCAGGGGCGTCTGAACACATGGTTAAACAAACGCCAAGTGGTTGATCAAAAAGGGGAAAATGGTGCTATCCACAGATGAGTGCCACCCTTATCTACTACTACTAATTTGAATTAAAGAATTAAAGATATATACAGAGGAAGTCATGATCGTTCTGAAAGCAACCCAGGATAAAGTTTTGTCGGTACTGCAATCCGTTGCCGGCATCGTGGAGCGCAGGCATACCTTGCCGATTCTGGCCAACGTGTTGATCCGCAAAACCGGTGCACAGCTGCAGCTCACCACGAGCGACCTGGAAATCCAGATCCGCACCACGGCCGAGCTCGACGGCGACGCCGGCAACTTCACCACCACCGTGGGCGCCCGCAAACTCATCGACATCCTGCGTTCCATGCCCAGCGACCAGACCGTCTCGCTCGAGTCTTCGCAAAACAAGCTGATCCTCAAGGGCGGCAAAAGCCGCTTCACGCTGCAAACCCTGCCGGCTGAAGACTTTCCCCTGGTCCAGGAAGCCGCCAACTTCGGCCCAGGCTTCGCTGTGCCGCAAAAGGTGCTCAAAGAGCTGCTCAACCAGGTGTCGTTTGCCATGGCGGTGCACGACATCCGCTACTACCTCAACGGCATACTGTTCGTCGCCGAAGGCAAGCAGCTGAGCCTGGTTGCCACCGACGGCCACCGCCTGGCGTTCTCGTCGGCCATGCTCGACGTTGAAGTGCCCAAGCAGGAAGTCATCTTGCCGCGCAAGACGGTTCTGGAAATGCAGCGCCTCCTCAGCGACAAAGAAGGCGCCATCGAAATGCAATTTGCCGGCAACCAGGCCAAGTTCAGTTTTGAAGGTATGGAATTTGTCACCAAGTTGGTCGAAGGCAAGTTCCCCGACTACAACCGCGTGATTCCCAAGAACCACAAAAACATCATCACCCTGGGCCGCGTGCCCCTGCTGGCCAGCCTGCAGCGCACCGCCATCCTGACCAGCGAGAAGTTCAAGGGCGTGCGCCTGAACATCGAGCCAGGCACCCTGCGCGTGGCCTCCAACAACGCCGAGCAGGAAGAAGCTGTCGACGAGCTCGACATCGACTACGGTGGCGACGCCATCGAAATCGGCTTTAACGTGACCTACCTGATCGACGCCCTGGCCAACATGGACCAGGACATGGTGAAGATCGAGCTGGCTGACTCCAACAGCTCCGCGCTGCTGACCATTCCCGACGACGCAGCCTTTAAATACGTGGTGATGCCGATGCGCATTTAACGCGCCGACCACACGCTGAACAACAACCAGACCCGCGACTCTCCGCGGGTTTGGTCATTCAAGAGATTGAAGAAATCGAAGTAATTCGAGAAAAGATCGGAAGTAAAGCTGGCCATGACTGAAGAAAACAAACCTAACGAAGCCGATCAGGTAAACGTCAACGACGGTGCTGCAACGGAGGAAAGCTCCAATTTCCAGCCCAAGATCGACACCAACCAGGCCGGCGCGTCCGAAGCCTATGGTGAGGGCTCCATCCAGATCCTGGAAGGCCTGGAAGCCGTGCGCAAGCGCCCCGGCATGTACATCGGCGACACGTCTGACGGCAC
>NZ_JBDTPB010000145.1:0-275256 GCF_039932935.1 Polaromonas sp. | reverse complement strand
AAAATGCCTGTGTGTACGGTGTGCGCGTGTCGGGGGCAACAATCTTTAGCTATGTTGGTGGGGATCCTCTTTCGTATTCCGATCCGATGGGGTTGCAGGTGGCGCCCACTCCGTGGGGGCCGGTGCCACTGCCTCCGCCCGTCACGCCGATTCCAAATACGCCTTTGCCAGATTTGTTAAAACCAAGTCCGCTTTTGCCTACGTGAAATTGGGACGGGATAACTTGGCCTGATTGGATGGGAAGGGAGAAACCCCGTGACGATGGCGATAGCAAGCCAAAATTTTGCAAGCTTATTTCGGGTTTCCGCCTTGGGGATGCACCGGATTGCCGACACAAACTGCAATGCACATACCAATGCTCTGATGGAGCAGTTATTACGAGGGTTATCAACCACAAAGTATCCAATTGCCCGGATTATTTTGCTGACCTGAGATAAGGTGCTGGAATGCCAATTTCAATAACTCCTGCTGCCATGGCTCACTTGGAGAAAATGATCGCCGATGTGGCGCTCAAAGATCCGGTCGTTCTGATCGGCAAGAGCGAATCCCTCGCAGGTGACTGTTTAGGTTGGTACGTCGGTCTCGATGAGCGTCAAAATTTCTCAAATTCAAGTCTTGAGACGGTAGGTGGATTGACTGTCTTTGTTGACCCGCTATGGAGTCGCGAGTTAAACGCAAGCTCGCTGGAAATGCAAGCAAATCAGTTTGTTATCGTACCGAAGACAAGCACCTGAATCCGTGACCTCAGCACCCCGGCTAGCAGTATTGGTGTGAATTTTCGCGCTTGTTTGATCCGTCTTTCTATCGAGCGCTGACCCGCGTAGGCGTCGCCAAGGCCTCGAAGATTGGGCGTATTCGGAGGTGGTCACCGGATCAACCGATGAGTGGAAAGACGGGTCAATCTCGCACGGAAATCCACAGATGTGGAGGATTGCCGTCAAAACTGGCCCGTATGACCATTTCTAGTCGGTATTGATCACGCCCTAGGCAGACTTCCTAAGCCCCTTTTTAATAGCAAATAAAAACGCGAATCACCAGCCGTGCAAGCGGCTCCAGGTTGCCAGCTCGCCGCTTTCGGCCAGCGCGTGGTAGTGCGGGTACTGCGCACCGGTCGCGCAGGCGTGGTTGGGCAAAATGCGCAACTGCATTCCAATGGGAAAGCGGGCGGCGATGTCTGTGTCGGGTGCGCCCTCTCGCGAGAGGATGCCGTGCTCCTGGTTGGCGCCGCTGATCACATAGCCTGGCAACACCTTGCCGTCGGTGCTGCACACCTGACCGTAACCGAAGTCATGCCGCTGCTTTTGTGTGCCGCGGTCACGGCTCATGGCCATCCAGCCGGCATCCACAATCGCCCAGCCTTTGTCGGCCTGGTGACCAATCACCGTGGTCAACACGCTGAGCGCGATGTCGTCGGTGGCGCACACGCCGATGTTGTGCATCACCAGATCAAAGAAAACGTAGACGCCGGCGCGAACTTCGGTGACACCCTGAAGCTGTGTGGCCGACAACGCCGTGGGCGTAGAGCCCACACTGACCACGGGGCACGGAAAACCCACCGCACGCACCCGCTCAGCAGCCTCCACGCAGGCAGCGCGCTCCTGCTCGGCCATGGCCGTCAGCGCTTCAGGCGTGTTCAGGTCGTAGCTGGAGCCCGCATGCGTCATCACGCCGCCCAGTTTCATGCCGCCCTCACGCAGCGTGCGCGCCACCTCCAGCAAGGCGGCTTCGCCGGGCTTGATGCCGGAACGGTGGCCGTCGCTGTCGATTTCGATCCAGACCTCGAAAGCTTCGCCGTGCTCACGGCCAAAAGCGGCGATGGCTGCGGCCGAAGCCACGCTGTCGGTGATGATTTTCAGGTCGCACCCCTGGCGGCGCAAAGCCAGCGCTTGCGGCAGCTTGGTGGCCACCATGCCAACCGCATAAAGAATGTCGCCAAACCCATCGGCGTAAAACTGCGCGGCTTCCTTGAGTGTTGACACCGTGATGCCTTGCGCGCCGGCAACCCGCTGCGCCTGGGCTACCGGGGTGCACTTGCTGGTTTTGACATGCGGGCGAAAGCGCACGCCGAGCGCATTCATGCGCGCCTGCATGCGGGCGATGTTGCGCGCCATGCGCGGCAGGTCAATCAGTGCGGCGGGGGTTTCGAGGGTGGCCAGGGAACTGAGCCCGGTAGCGGCCGATGGAGTGGCTAGCAAGGTGGTCTCCGCGTGGTGTGGGGGATGAAGGAACGAAGGAATGAAGGGTCAGGGAAAAGTGTCACCAGGGCCAGGCAATGCTCTGGCCCTTGCCCGCAAGGCGTGCGCGCTGCTCCAGCAGCCTGGCAACGGTCAGGTCTTGCAAGGCGATGCCGGTCATGTCGAACACGGTGATGTCACTGGCGCCGCGCGCAAAGGCCGCCTTGCCAGACAGCACATGGCCGATTTCGGTGCAGGCGGTGTCGGGCGCCCACTGCAGCTCGCCAATGCTGCGCGATTGCGCGGCATCGTCCACAAACACGCGCGCTTTGGCGAGCAGGCCTTCGGTCAGCTCGCGCTTGCCTTTGGTGTCGGTGCCCACGGCATTGACATGGGTGCCGGGCTGAACCGCAGCCAGGTCAAACAGCGGGCCCTTGCCGGTGGTGGCCGCAATCACCACATCGCTTTGCGCCACGGCGGCATTCACGTCTGCCGCATGCGAGATGGCGCACGGGCTACCGGCAAACAGGGCCTCAAACGCTGGTTTGGGCTGGCCGTTGGCCGTGGCGTAAAACACTTGGCGCAGGCCGGGCAACAAACGAATCGCATAACGCAGCTGGACCTGTGCCTGCACGCCGGTGCCAAAAACGCACGCCGTGCGGCTCTCAGGCCGCGCCAAATGCAGGCCCAGGCCGCCGGCAGCGCCGGTGCGCTCGGTGGTCACGGCGTTGCCGTCGATCACGCAGACAGGCCGGCCGGTAGCGGGGTCGAGCAGCATGATGGTGGCCTGGTGCGCATCAGCGCCGCGCGCGGGGTTGCCGGGCCAGAAACCCGCCGCCTTGAAGCCCAGCAGCGCCTGCGCGCCTACGTCACCTGACTTGATGCCGAAGACGCCGCCCGTGGCCAGCCTTTCACGCACCAGGGAAAACACACGGCCCTCGCCCTGGCTGTGCAGCACAAAAGCCTCTCGTGTGGCGGCCAGCACCTCGTCGGGTTGCAACAGCGCGGCGACGTCGTCCCGGCTCAGCAGCAACAGCGTGGCGTGTTCAGTGGGGTTTTCAGTCATGTGCTTGTTTGGTTGGATTGGGTCCGGCGTGACGTGATGGGGGCGTGGTGCTATTTGGCATAGCTGTACACCGCCGCGCGCGACACGCCCAGATGCAGCGCCGTGATTTCCATGGCGCGGCGAATGTCCATGCAGCCGGCGTCTTTGAGTTCCTTGAGTAGCGCGCGGCGCTCATCGGCCTTGAGCGAGCGCGGCGTGGTGGCCAGCCGGGCCGCGAACTGGTCAATGCGCGCGCGAATGACGTCGGCCCCCGCCGGGTCGAGCGACTCGGTCACGGCCGCGCCGGTGTCGATGGAGCTGAACTGCCCCAGCGCGTTCTGCAGGCTGCGAAACAGCGTGAGGTCCACGTTCATGCACAGCGCCGCAATGTAGCGGCCGCTGGAGTCGCGAATGCCCACCGAGGTGCTCTTGGCCTGGCGGCCGTCGGCAAACTGGTTGGCGTAGTTGGAGATCACCTGCTGGTAACTCGGATCGGCAATGCGGGCCAGGCCCAGCTCGGTGGTTGGGTCACCCACACGCCGGCCCGACAGGTTGTTATGAATGGCCAGGATGGAGTGCTTGGGGTCCAGCAAATCATGCAGCACCACTTCGCAAAACGGCGCAAAAGTTTCGCTCAGGCCCTGGGCAACGTACTGCAGCTGCTCCAGCAGGCCGGCCTGCTCGGGCGTACGTTTCACGGGCTTTTTGGCGGTGGAGCGGGCGCTTGAAGGAGACAACGCGGCGGATGACGGCTGCGTGGAGGGGCGGGAGTTAGGCTTGCTCATCTGGAAATATTATCCAGATATAGACAAATTGTCAATTCATCTACAAACCGCAACAGACACGCCTGGGGCTTAGCCGCTAAGCTCCGGCAAGGCCTACTTCCCAGGGCCGCTAAGCCCCTCAAGAACACCAAAAGGACACGCCATGCCCGGCAGCTCACACGCACCCTGCGATGACGGGGTCATTCATTCACAGCGCGGCGAACTGCCTGCCGCCGCCGGCGCCCACGGAAAACGCAAGGGCTTTGCCCTTGCCGCCACGGTGCTGGGCTCGTCCATGGCCTTCATTGACGGTTCGGTCGTCAACATTGCCCTGCCCGCCATCCAGCACGACCTGGCGGGCAATTCGCCGACGGGCCTGGCCGACATGCAGTGGGTGATCAACGCGTATTTGCTGATGCTCGGCTCACTGGTGCTGGTGGGCGGCTCATTGGGCGACAGGTTTGGCCGCCGCAAAATCTTCATCCTCGGCATTGCGATCTTTACTGCCGCGTCAGTGGCCTGCGGCTTTGCGCCAGGCCCGCTGGCGCTGATTGCCGCGCGCGCCGTTCAGGGCGTGGGCGCCGCGCTGCTCGTGCCAGCCAGCCTGGCCATCATCGGCAATGTGTTTGAGGGCGAAGCGCGCGGCAAGGCCATAGGCACCTGGGCCGCGTGGGCGGCCATTACCGGTGCGGCCGGCCCGGTGGTCGGGGGCTGGCTGGTCGATGCCGTGTCGTGGCGGGCGATCTTCTTTTTGAACCTGCCCATGGCCGCGGCCACGGTGTGGCTGGCGCTGTTTGCCGTGCCCGACAGCCGTGACCCCGACGCACCGCAGCAGCTTGACTGGCTGGGCGTGCTGCTGGTGGCCGGCGGCCTGGGCGCCCTCACCTACGGCCTCACGCTGGCGCCCGAGCGCGGCTGGCAGGCGGCCAGCGTGCTGGGGCCGGCGGTTCTGGGCGTGGCCTTGCTGGTGGCCTTTGTCTACAGCCAGGCGCGCACGCGCGCACCCATGATGCCGTTGGGCCTTTTTGCCTCGCGTGACTTTGTGGGCACCAATTTGCTGACGCTGCTGCTGTACTTCGCGCTCAGCGGCGCGCTGTTCTTTTTGCCCTTTGTGCTGATTGGCGCGTTTAAATACTCTGCCACCGCCGCCGGGGCTACGCTGCTCCCGCTGTCTTTGCTGCTCGGGTTTTTGTCGCCCGCCACGGCCAAGCTCACGGGCCGCTTCGGCGCACGGCGCATGCTGATCGCCGGCCCGGCCGTGGCAGCCGCGGGCTTCGCCCTGCTGGCGCTGCCCGGCGTGGGCTGGTCTTACTGGGCGGGGTTCTTTCCCGCCATGGTGGTGCTGGGCCTGGGCATGACGATTGCCGTGGCGCCGCTGACCACCACGGTGATGAACGCGGTGCCGTCCACGCATTCCGGCGTTGCCTCGGGCATCAACAACGCCGTTGCCCGCGTGGCCGGCCTGCTGGCCGTAGCGGTGCTGGGCGTGGTGTTTGCGGCCAGCCTGGGCGGCCCGGTGCAATCGGCCTCACCCGACGTACTGATTGCCGCGTTTCGCTGGGTGGTGCTGGGCTGCGTGCTATGCGCCCTGGGTGCATCAGCCTGCGCACTGCTGTTTCTGGAGGCGGCGCAGCAGCCAGCCCGAAAAACTTAAGAGAAAAGTGCCTGCAGCCCGCTCAGGACCAGCGCAAGCAGCTATATTTTTGATAGCGCAAGCGTAAAGTGGCCGTTGCAGAAAATCACATGGAAGCGGCCCCCTACGGCACTGCCACCGGCAGCACGGCGTAAAAAGAAGCCCGAGGCTTAAACTTGCGGCTTCGGGCGGCAGCGCACCGCACCCTACGCCGCGCACGACATTGCGTGCCCTTACTCGTTCCAGATTCCTCTTCCAGATTCTTCTTAGATCCTCCCCATGCCCTTTAGCTCTCTTGGTTTTACGCCCTCACTTTTGCCGCTGCTACTGCGCGCCCTCGAAGAAAAAGGCTACACCGCACCCACCCCCATCCAGTCCGCCGCCATTCCGGCCATTTTGGAAGGGCGTGATGTGCTGGGCTCAGCCCAAACGGGCTCAGGCAAGACCGCGGCTTTCTCGCTGCCGCTGCTGCATCAGCTGGCCAATGCACCCGCCGACACCGCCGGCCAGCACCGTCCCGTGCGCGCGCTCATCCTTGTGCCCACGCGCGAACTCGCTGCGCAGGTCGGTGAGGCCATCGTGGGTTTTGCCAAATACCTGCCGCAGCGCAGCGCCGGGCCGCCCCAAGCAAGCTCGGCCCCCTCGGGGGGCAGCGCAGTACACGCAGTGACAAGCGTGGGGGCCCACAAGCCTCTCAAAGTTGCCATCGTGTTCGGCGGTGTCTCTATCAACCCGCAGATGATGAATTTGCGCGGCGGCGCAGACATCGTGGTCGCCACGCCCGGCCGCCTGCTCGACCTGATCGATCACAACGCCCTGACGCTGACCAACACCAGCACGCTGGTCCTGGACGAAGCCGACCGCCTGCTCGACCTGGGTTTTGGCGAAGAGCTGAACCGCATCCTGGCCCTGCTGCCCGCCAAACGCCAAACGCTTTTCTTCTCAGCCACCTTCCCACCGGCCATTGAAGCGCTGGCGTCCAGCCTGCTGCGCAACCCGCTGCGCGTGGAAGTCGCGCCCGCAGAGCAAGCCATACCCGACATCACCCAACGCGCCATCGAAGTCGACGCACCCCGCCGCACCCAGCTGCTGCGCCACCTGGTGCAGACCGAAAAGTGGGACCGCGTCCTCGTCTTCGTCGCCACCAAACACGCCGCCGAAATCGTGGCCGACAAGCTGCGCAAAGTAGAGATTGAAGCAGAGCCCTTCCACGGCGAACTCAGCCAAGGCAAACGCACCCAAGTGCTGCAAGACTTCAAGATCAAGGCCGTACAAGTCGTGGTGGCCACCGACGTTGCCGCCCGCGGCATCGACATCGCGCAAATGCCGGTGGTGGTGAACTACGACCTGCCCCGCTCAGCGACTGACTACACCCACCGCATAGGCCGCACCGGCCGCGCGGGGGAATCAGGGTTGGCGGTGAGTTTTGTGAGTGCTGCCACTGAGGCGCATTTCAAGCTGATTGAAAAGCGCCAGGGTATCAAGGTGCCGCGTGAGCAGGTGGTGAGGTTTGAGCCTGTGGAGACAGTGCCGGTGAATGTGATGGACCCGGCGGGCACTGGTGGGGTCAAGGGGAAGCGGCCTAGCAAGAAGGATAAGTTGCGGGCGGCGGGTTCTAGAGCTATGTCGAAATAGGGCCTAAGCTATTGTTTTCATTGACGAATATTTCCGTCGTATCAACAGGGCCGTTTGCCATTTTGTGGGGTTGGCGCGCAAATCGTGAGTATTCACACGGCTGCAGGTGGGTCGAACCTGCATTGCCAAACGCATGGCGCCAGCCCAAAGGCTGAGCGTACCAGAGGCGAAGGCGCTGCTGCGCCGGCCCACAGCGCCGGTCTCAGATGTCGCCACGCGGGCTCCAGCCAACGCCTGTGCGCGCGTGCGCGGCGGCCTCGGGCGAGATCGACTCCAGGAAGGGCAGCATGGCCTCGAAGGTTTCCTTACAGACGGTCTTGCGGTAAATCTCATCGTCGGACTGGCTGTAGCCGCAGGACTTGATCACAGTTTTCAAGGCACGCCCCGCATCCTCGGGGAACAGAGGTGCCCGCTGGGTGAACTGCTCCCGAAACAGGGCGTGGTACTTGCGGAACAAGCCCTCGTGGTGAATGTAAGCGGCGATGCGCCCTAGCTGATGCAGGGCCACGGCAGGTTCTTGTGAAAGCAATCTCTGGACGAAGGGTTCCAGGCACATCTCGAAAGTGCGTACGAGCCGATGGTCCGGTGCTGCAGCAATGCGGCGGTTGCGCATGCTGCCTTGCTTGTCCTCCAGGACCTCTAGCGACCGGCTCATCTCCCAGACAGTATGGCCAACAGTGGAAAACAGATCGTCTCGGTCCCGTTCGCGGTCGCGTTCCATCAATTGCACGCGATCCAACTCCAGCGTGACCCATTCGTCGAAGAGTGTGTGCGCCTCTTTCGCCGCAGCGGGATCGGTCGTCTCCCCGTAGAACGCGACTTGCGCGACCACGCGCAGGCGGCGATCGAGTTCGCGTTCGGGCAGTCGGCGCACCAGTTCCAACGCTCGTGCGGGCAGGGTGGCCCAGTAGGCGTCCGCGGGGTTGCCGTACCAGAGCAACTGGTGGATGGATTGCAGCACCTCGTCGTCGGGGATGCCCACATCGGGCGCGATCCAATCCGCTAGCAGTCGGCAAGACGCGTCCATCACCCGCTCAAGCACTGCCGCCGGCTCGCCCGTGAGCTTGGAGCGCTGGAACGACGAATACTGGATCGATTCGCGCAGCAGCACCGCCGCGAACGAAGACCGGTGCAGCCGCAGGGCCCGGGCCAGCTGGTAGGCGAGTTCCGGTGCCTCGTGCAAGTCCAGCGTGCTGAAGCCACTCGCCTTGCCCTGGCGCGCCTTCTGTTCGTCGACGATGTGCAGGGCCGCCTGCATGTCCTCCTGCGCCAACTCCAGCAGCAGTGGCCAGCATTGCTTGCGCAGATGATTGGTGCCGTCAGGCAGTGCGTAGTTCTTGGGTTCGTAGTTTCGATCAATGCAGCGCATGGCGGCATCCATGCGATGGCGCGCCGAGACCCGTGGGCTCGCCATGCAGCTCGTCGTCAAGGCCGCCAGGCGATCCTGGAGTGACCTCTTGGCCCAGGACACCCCTACCTGAAGCGGCAACACGCGCAGGAAGTCCACGACCCCCACCAGTACATCTTCGTTCCCCGGCTGCACGGATGAGCGCAGGAACGCGATGCAACGCCACTGCGACCAGGCGCCAATGCGGTTCTCCACGGCGTTGATGGCACGCCCGACCATCGCCATAGTCTGAATCCACGCGACGAGCAGTGGGTGCGGTTTGGGGCCAGGCATCCACTGGTAGCGCAGCTCGAAGGAGGCTCCCACGCAGGTTGCGAAGATGTTGGGTTGGGCGATCAGCCGGTGCCAGTGCGACTCGTACCAGTCGGCGAGGGCGAGCAGGCAATACTGTTCCGGCTCCGTGCAGAGTGCGAACAGCCGGTCGCGTTTCTCAGCGAACTGGCGGCGCTCGTTCTCGTTGGCGATGGAACGGGGGATGAACGCCTGCTTTGGGAGAAGGGTGGGCATGCGTCGATTTTGCCGCATGCTCGCCGACCGAGACGATGCGAACCGGGAGCCGGCCATCACATCGGGCGTCTAGCCGAGAGTTATGACTTATTCAACACCGCAGCCGCATGCACCAGCGCCTTCAACGCCTTCTCATCAACCTTGTCCCCCTCATGAAAATCAATGGCACGCCGGACATTGCCTTCGAGGCTGGAGTTGAACAGGACTGAAGGGTCTTCCACCTTCGCGCCCTTGGGGAAGGTCATCTTCACGGCGCTATTGTAAGTCTCGCCGGTGCAGATGATGCCGTCGTGCGACCACACCGGAACGCTCCACTTCCATTCTTCGACCACTTCCGGCACCGCCTGCTTGATGAGCGCTCGAAGCCGGGCGAGCATCTCGCCGCGCCAGTCATTCAGGTTTGCGATTTTTTCATCGATCAGCTGAGAGGCAGGAACGCCGCTTTCTTTTGAATCGGTCTTGGCTTTGGTGGCCTTGACTGTTTTGGTCGCGGTTGTCTTGGTCACGGTTGTTGTCCCTTCTTCGTGTTGTTGCGGCTCACATCCGCTCACCGGGTAATTCGCTGGCCTGCTTCACCCAGGCGGTGAACTGGGCTTCGTCGATCTGCTCATCCTCACGAATGTGCAGGTAACGCGTGTCCTGGCTCTTGGATTCAACGGGCGGCACGGGGCGCAGCGAAGTGCCGCGAAAGAATGCCACTTTGACGTATTTGGCGAAGCAATGGAAGCTGAGGAACCAGCCCTGGCCCTGACCCTCACCTCCTCCATTGACGCCGTAGAACGGCGAGTTCCATTTGACGGCCTTGTGCACGCCGGGCACGGTGCGCACGATGAGCGCATCAAGGCGTCGCCCGACATCGTGCTTCCAGCCCGGCATGGCTGCGATATAGGCCTGAACGGAGGCGTCGCCCTCGCCCTTCGCGATCTGCGGGTTTTCGCCTGACAGGAGTGCCCGCTTGATGGCTTTCTCCGTCGTGCCGGGCGTCTTGGGTGTTGCGGGCGTCTTTTTTGCCATGGCGTTCATATCGGGACCTCGCTTTGAGGGCGCAGGCAGACGTCAGTCCGCCTGTACCAAAACTTCCTCCAGCTTGGCAAAGAACTGTTGCCAGCCGTGTTTGGCGCCTTGGTAGGCCTGTTCTTGGTCTGGCTTGAAGCCTGACTGCTCCATGCGCAGGTGCGTCCCTGTGCCCGCGGGGCTCAGCGTCCAGGTGACGGTGCTCTCAAGGCCGTAGGCTGCCCATGTGTAAGACAGCGTTGTGTTTGGCTCGACCACCAGCACCTGGCACTCTACGGAGCCCCAGTCTGCGCTCAGGTTGAAGCGGTGGTCAACGGTGGGCTTGAAGTCGTTCTTCATGAGCCACTCTTCAATCAGGTGCGGCTGCGTGAGTGCGCGCCAGATTTTTTCGGGTGCGTAAGGTATTTCGCGTTCGACAACGACAGAGCGCGTTTCGATTTCGGTTGCGGTATTGGCAGAAGTGTTTGTCATTGGTCCATCCTTTTTAAAAGTGATTCAAGATCGTCGATGCGGTCGTTCCAGAAAGCGCCGTAAAAGCTCACCCAATCGCGCAGGGCCGAAAGCGCCAGCGGCTGAGCGCTGTAATGCGTCTCGCGCCCCTCGGGCCTGTCGTTTACCAGCCCCGCTTGCTTGAGAACGCGCAGGTGCTTTGACACCGCCGGCTGCGACACACCCGCGCGGTCAGTCAAGGCACGTACGGTTTGCGCCCCGTCGCGAGCCAGGCGCTCAAAGATCGCCCGGCGTGTCGGGTCGGACAAAGCTTTGAAAACCTCGTTGGAAACTTCGTTTGCGGCTGCTTGCATGTCTAAATCATAACCCGATGGTTATTGATTCGTCAACCCAGGCAATAATTAGCTATTAAATCGATAGCTAATTACCCATGCGTTTATTGGACTGGAGGCCAATTTGACCGACAAATTCAGCTGACGCACGAGGGTCACTCTTCGCGCTGCTGCCTGTATTTCTTGGCCGCGTAAAACGCCGCCCCGACAAACACTGAGAGCGCCACAAACCACGCAGTGCCCCGCAAGGAGGTAAACCAGAGCGAAAAAGACACCAGCACAAGCGCAAGGGCGCAGCCGGCGGCGGCTGCCCACCACCTCCACGACCAGGAGCGCGCGCCGACATACACACACAGCGAGCTGAGGAGCAACACGGGGCCCGCGAACCTTGCCCACCCTGCAGCCCAGGGGACAGATTCCATCCGGACTTCTGTTCGGCCGAGGCTGATGACCATTACCTCCCCCGTAGAAAACGCGTAGAAGATTCCGCTGAACAAGGAGATCAGCACCGGGATGAACACGACAGCCGCCGCACCCAGGGCGGCTGAGGCCCCAAACCGCACTGAAGCGTCCGGCCCTCGTGCCACGAACTGCAGGGGGTCTTCCTGCAAATAAGCCTCCGACAGAAAAACCAGCCCGCGAGGATGTACGTCAAGGACAACACCCCGCCCTTGCGCTCCAAGGTCTTTCGTACGCCCGGCTTTTAGCGCCACCTCCAGGACTGTTGCAGCCAGGGTGCCGCCTTCGGTGAGCACCTTGTCTCCATCACGAACCGGTGATCCGTCGGAATAGGTCAGCGGGTGTGCCATTCAGGGTGTCCGGATAAAGCAGGTCAAAGCATGCGCTTGATGGACTGCGCCGCGCTCACAATCGTCGGCATGCCGAGCACCAGGCACAGCACCAGCGGGGCCGCAAGCCCCGCCAGCAGGCAAGCGCGCGTCCTCGGGCCGATCAGCAAGCCGACTCCGCTGGTAAACGCGGCCGCTGCGAGGACGGCCAGTGAAAGAAGCCATACGCGCACAAGGGCCTCGGCGCGGGGAGAAAAGAGGAAGAGCGCCCCATTGATCCACTCACGCGTGTCGGAGATGAAATTCCTCGCGTACCACTCACCTGCGCCCCACCCTGCCCCCGCCAGCACCAGCAACGAAAACCCTGCAATGACCCACCATGAACAATGTTTCATAAAGCTCCAGTGGAGAACTCACGCATCGAAGAGTTCAGGCATCTCGTTGCACCGCTTCGCGCTGCCTTTTGGCTCGCAGAACACGAAACCGCCAGCGTACAAGGCCGATGGCGTAGCTGATGTAGTAACCCGCCAGCAGCCCAAAGACAGCGAGCGTGAGCGGGCTACGTGCGAAGTCGCCCATTCCGTGCTGCACCGTCGGTTCTGCGGCATAGATTTCGAACAGGCGATAGGCGATGCGCGCGACGAACAGCAACGAAAGCGCGATGCCCAGGTGAGCGTTGGGCGTGTAGAACAGGCCTTGGGGTGTCGGTTCAAATTGCGTCTTGCCCAGCCCGAAGATACCAAGCAACACGCCAAGGCCGAGGCCGCCAGCCAGCCACCAGAGCCGCTCGGGATGTTCGTGTGCGGCGAAGCAAAGCAAAACCAGCAGAACAGGAAAGATGGCCAGCGTGATCCAGGGACGGACCTTGGACAGGCGCTGGCGCCCGACCATGCGGCGAAAGCGCGCGTAAACGCGCCACGTAATCAAGGGGAGAAGCACCAGCAATGTGATGGTGGAGGAACTCGGCGCTTGCATGATGTTGCCCTTCAAGTAGCGAACAATGAGCCCAGGCGGCAGAAACTACCTGACACCGCGCCTCTGGGACTATCGACGGAGAAACGATGCCTGCAAAAAGCGCATCCCCGCGAGTATCTGCTGAACCCGCTCATTCGACACGCTCCCGATGTGTTCGCCCAGCCGCGTCTTGTAGACAGACGAGACCTGCGACACCACAACCGCACTCTGCTTTTCCAGACCGCCCTCGCCGGGCTCCAGCAAGACATTGCCCGGCTCCGTGGCGCGGTTCAGGTTGGAGGTGAGCGCGCAAACAACCACGGTGCTGATGCGCGAGCGGTTGAACAGGTCGTCTTGCACAACGACATGGGGATGCGGGGAACCGGGGATGGCGCCGCGTGAGAGGTCGGCTTCAATCCAGAACACGTCGCCTTGCCGGATGGTGTCGGGGAAAGGGCCTCGCGGGGCTTTCGGGTCTCTGTCCATGGGGTCAGGAAGCTCTTTCGTACTGGCCAAGCACTGGTTGCTTGGCACGAAACTCCTGCGAAGCTTCCGGATGCCAAGGAAAAAGACCTGTGCGCGAAGGCCATACAACCTGCTCAACCGGAAAACTGTCTCCGTCGTAATACCAGCGAGCGAACCCGAAATGCTCCGGATACGCTGATAGCGGCACGGTCACAAAGACGCATGAATGGCCTTCAAGCAGCATGTCTGTTGCTTCGCCCAGGTTGATGGCCGTTCCATTCGCGGTGGCATTGGCCACGATGGTGAGGACCGCATGGGCGATCTCTTCAGGCAAACCGTAGATCAGCAGTTCGGGGTGCCCGTATGTTTGAAATAAACCAACGGTGTAGCTGAACGCTTCGTGTTCGTCGTCACCAAAGACCTGCATGCAGTGCCATCCGAACTCGCGAATGTTATCCAGCAGTTTTTGCTCACCGGCATCGGTGGCGGTTGTTTTGGGCATTTTCGTAAGAGACCAAGACAAAGGATGTCAAAACCGGTGCAGTCATTGCGCCAGTTTTTATTCCCCGTCGAACTCGTCGTCCATCGCGTCATTCTTCGGCCGCGCCACCTTCACGCCACCCTTGGCCAGCACTTCGACATAAAACTGCTCGCCGCCGTCTTTGACGATTTCGTCAATCGACTTGATGAGGTCGGCCACGGGCACTTCGCTGGCGGTGGCTTCGCTGGCGCCTGACTTGCAATCGAAGTCCCAGTAGTCGACTTCTTTGGGCAAGGCTTTGGCGCGTTCGCGTTTCATGTATTTGCGGATGTCGTGCTTGGCGGCTTCGAGCAGGCGCTCGCGGTTTTTGCCTTCGATCTTGAGCTGGAATGTTTTTTTCATGATGAGTTGGGTCTAGGAGTGAGTAGCGCGTTACTGCCGCGGTGTAATACCGATTATCGGGCCGTACCGACAAGGGCCTGCACAGCGGCGGGTGAAGCTGCCCACGCAGGCCACAATGACGCGGTACGGCGTTTGCTTGTGTTCGCTTGTCGTCACGCCAGCTTAATAGACAAATCACCTGCCCTCAAAGGATTCCGCCTCATGCATCCCGTTCTCTGCACCGAAGAGCGCCACGCCAGCCAGATCCTCGCCATCTTCAACGAGGCCATCGCCAACTCCACCGCGCTGTATGACTACAAGCCGCGCACGCCGGAAAGCATGGTGACCTGGTTTGCCACCAAGCGGGCTAACAACTTTCCGGTGATCGGGCTGGAAGATCACGAGGGCAGGCTGCTGGGCTTTGCGAGCTACGGCACGTTCCGCGCGTTCCCGGCGTACAAGTACACGGTCGAGCACTCGGTCTATATTGAAAAAAGCAGCCGCGGCCAGGGACTGGGACGCAAGCTGCTGGAGGCGATTGTGGCCAAGGCGGAAGCGCAAGGCATGCACGTATTGGTCGGTGCGATTGACCTGGACAACAGCGCGAGCATCGAACTGCACAAGCGCCTGGGGTTCGAGCACTGCGGCACAATCAAACAGGCGGCTTTCAAATTCGGCCGCTGGCTGGACCTGGCGTTTTTGCAGAAGACGCTGGCGACGCCGCTGCAGCCGGTGGATGGCTAAGAACTCTGCAGCGCCTTGTCGACAGCTTCATGCAAATGCTGCAGGCCAAACGACACATCACAAAACACACCGTTGACGTAAAACGCTGGCGTTGAGCGCACACCCAGGTGGCGGCCGCTTTGCATGTGCTCCTGCACGCGCTGCAGGTAGACGTGGTCGCTCATTTCGTTCTGGTAGCGGGCCATGTCCAGGCCGACCTGCGTGGCGTAGTCCAGCAGGTGCTTGTCTTTCAGGTGCTGCTGGTGGGTAAACAGCAGCTCGTACATGGGCCAGAACTTTCCTTGTGCACCGGCGGCTTCTGCGGCCTCGGCGGCGAGCTCGGCATGGGGGTGCACCTCGCGCAGCGGAAAGTGCCTGAAGACAAAACGCAGCTGGCGCCCGAAGTGCGGCAGCATCACCTTCAGGGCGGTGTAGGCCTGAAAGCAGGACGGGCATTCGAAGTCGCCGTATTCCACGACCGTGACCGGGGCCGACGCCGGGCCATGAATATGGTCGATGGCGTCGTCGGGTTCAAGGAATGGATCGGACTGGGGAGACGAAACGGACGGGGCGGCCATGAAATCACCTTTCAGCTGTGCATTCAGACGTTGAGAAAGTCGTCAGCACAGTATGCGCCCGGGTGTGCGCCGTGATCAAGGAGCCGTATGGCCCCATCGGGGCCGTGGGTAGCGGGTAGAGAGAGTGGAGGCCAGCGGCTGCCGGCCTCGCACTTCAGCCCTGGCTGGCGGCGTTTTCGAGGGCTTCGTCGAGTGCCTTGCAGGAAGGCGAACACACGGCCTGGGACTTGCCAAGGACCTTGCGGGTGCCCATCAGGGAGCGGGCACGGTGCTTGCCGCACATGAAACACGACATCGTGGCAGCGCCAAATGAGGTGGTGGCAGCAAACGGTGAGCCCGACACCTTGGACTTGTAGCGCAGGCCGTCAGCGAGTACGGCGGTTTTGGCGTCAGCTCTTGCCATGGTTGGGGTCTTCCTTCAGTTGGGGGTTGATGGGTTTCATGGCCTTTTCAATGGCCTCTTTGGCCTTCAGCTCAGCAGCGAGCGAGGCGTCCAGTGCAGACCGGCACAGGCCGGCGTACTGGTAATTGACGTTTTCATACAGTTCAGCGGCTGCCGGATGGGTGTCCAGCAAGGCGCCGAGTGCGATCCCCGGCTCGACGTCGCCCAGCTCATCCAGCAAATGCAGTACCACGGAGCGGTATTGCTCGGGCCCGACCGGCACAGCACTGTGCTCCAACCGTTCCAGCAGCTCTGCCAGTACGTGCGTGACCGTGAGGTCGGTTTTATGAGGATGGGGTTGGGTAGCGTTCATGCAGTGAATTTGGGGCTTCCTTCCCCTAAATCAAGCACTTTGCGGACCAGGGGACCGCCTTTTGGCGGGTGCCGGCCCCGTTTGGGGCCAGCCTGGATCAGCCCTGGGCGCTATATTTTTTATAGCTGTCGGCGCTTGTCTGCTATGGGTTGGAGGCCTATTTTACCTCTAAACCAGAGGGTTGTAAGCTTTCCCCCGGCTTCCTGAGGCCATTTGGCATGCCGCCAAGTGTTACAAAACGTCCTCACAGGCCATTCTTATAAATCAAATCGGGCGGCAGCCCAATCACACCGTGCGCGAGCAGCTCCTTATTTGATAGCAGCCGCCCTGCTACCTGGAGCTGCCTGGGTAATAAGCCCGCAGAAAAGTCCCGCAGGAGCGCCTCAGTCTGGTTGCCCCTCGGCGGCCAAATGGCTCACCAGCAGCTTGGCTGCGGCCGACAAAGCCGCCTCGTCCCGAAAGCAGATGGCAAAGCGGCGCTGGGCCCACGGCTCCGCCAGCGCAAGCACGCGCAGGCCGAAGGTGGCGGCATAGGGCTCGGCCACCTCGCGCGGCACCACGCTGATGGCGAGGTTGGCCCGCACCACCCGCAGCGCGGCTTCAAAATTGGAAACGATGACGCGGTGCAGGATGGCCTTGCCCTGCAGCGCGGCGGCCCGCTGCAGCATGACCTGCACGGCGCTGGTGACCGGCAGGCTGACGTGTTCGTAGTCCAGCGTTTGTTCGAGCCGCAAGGTCTCATGCACGGCGAGCGGGTGCGAAGGGTGGGTGACGATGGCGAGGTGGTCGGTGCGGTAGCTGCGCGACTGCAGGCCGCTTAAATCGGCGGCGTCCCAGCAGATGCCGACCGAGGCGACGCCGTCCTTGATGCCGCGGATCACGTCGGGGCTGATGCGCTCTTCCATGTCGACCTGGATATCGTGGTGAGCCGGCACCTGCAGGAAAGCCGCCACGTCGTCGGCCAGGGACTCAGCCATGACGGACGCGGTGGCCAATATGCGGACCTGGCCACGCACGCCCTGGGCATAGGCTGCCATGTCGCGTTCGATGCGCTCGGCGCTGGCGAGCATGGCGCGCGCGTGCTCCAGCAGGCTTGCGCCGGCGGCTGTGGGCTCCACGCCGCGGCGGCGCCGCACCAGCAGCGGCGTGCCCACGGTGTCTTCGAGCTGGGCCAGGCGCTTGCTGATGGCCGAGCCGACGATATTGGCCTGCTCGGCCGCACGGGCAATGCTGCGGGCATCACAGACAGCCGCGAACAGCCTCAGCGTGGTCAGGTCGAGGTCTCTCATGGCAGCCAGTTCCTGATTGAATAGAAAGGAGGAAAAAGAGAAAAGGCAGCCAGAGAACCGCTGCCAACATCTGCACTTCTGCCATTCCCAACCGGAACGCCAGTGCTTCCAAAATTTACCAACAAGACCTTTTGGGAAATTCTAAACTGCAGCGGCGTCCTGACAATAGACACCATAGACATACAGCGGAGACCCCAGTGAACATGCCTTCAAGGCCCGCCCTTCCCCGGCGGGCAATGATTCGTGAAGTCGGCCTGCGCGACGGACTGCAGAGCATTTCCGCCGTGATGCCGACCGCCCAAAAACTGCAATGGATTCAGGCAGCCTACGAGGCCGGCCAGCGCGAAATCGAGGTCGGCTCTTTCGTGCCGGCCCGTCTGCTGCCGCAACTGGCCGACACCGCCGAGCTGGTGGCCCATGCCAAAACCTTGCCCGGCCTGGTCACCTCGGTGCTGGTGCCCAACCTCAAGGGCGCCGAGCGCGCCATCGAGTCCGGCGCCGACCTGATGCTGCTGCCGATTTCTGCGAGCCATGCGCACAGCCTGGCCAACCTGCGCAAGACACCCGACGAAGTGGTGGAAGAAATCGTCCGCATACGCGCATTGCGCGACGCCTCCGGCTCAGCCATTTGCATTGAGGTCGGCATGAGCACCGCCTTTGGCTGCACGCTGCAGGGCCGCGTCGAGCCCGGCGAAGTGCTGCGCTTGCTGCGCGCCGTGCTGGACGCCGGCGCCGACCGCGTGGGCCTGGCCGACACAGTCGGTTATGCCGACCCGGAAATGGTGCGGCTGCTGTTTGAGCAAGCTTTTTTGGTGGCCGGCGACCGGCTCAACTGCGGCCACTTTCATGACACCCGCGGCCTGGGCATGGCCAATGTGTATGCCGCGCTGCAAACCGGTGTGACGCGCTTTGACGCCTGCCTGGCCGGTATAGGCGGCTGTCCGCACGCCCCCGGCGCCAGCGGCAACGTGGCCACCGAAGACCTGGCCTATATGCTGGCCAGCATGGGCATTGAAACCGGCATTGACTTTGACAAACTCATGGCGCTGCGCACCCGGGTGGCGGGCTGGCTCGAAGGCGAAACCCTGCATGGCACGCTATGGCGCGCCGGCCTGCCCAAGACCATGCGCCCTGCCCCCACCCTGACTTGATACTTTGAATTTTCCGGGACCCCGCATGCAAAACACCCCTGACGCCACCCCGCGCCCACCCCAGCCGCTGGCCGGCCTTCGCGTGGTGGAGTTCACCCACATGGTCATGGGCCCCACCTGCGGCATGGTGCTGGCCGACATGGGCGCCGAGGTCATCAAGGTCGAGCCCGCCGATGGAGACCGCACGCGCCACCTGCTAGGCGCGGGCTCGGGCTTTTTTCCGCTCTTTAACCGCAACAAAAAAAGCATAGGCATCAACCTGCGCGACGAAGCCGGCGCTGCGGTGGCGCGCAAGCTCTGCGCCAGCGCCGACGTGGTGATCGAAAACTTCAAGCCCGACACCATGGCCAAGTACGGCCTGGACTACGCCGCGCTGAGCGCCACCAATCCGCGGCTCATCTACGCCAGCCACAAGGGCTTTTTGCCCGGCCCGTATGACCACCGCACCGCGCTGGACGAAGTGGTGCAAATGATGGGCGGCCTGGCCTACATGACGGGCCGCCCCGGTGACCCGCTGCGCGCCGGCACCAGCGTGAACGACATCATGGGCGGCATGTTCGGCGCCATCGCGGTGATGGGCGCGCTGATCCAGCGCGGCATCACCGGCAGGGGCATGGAGGTGCAGTCGGCCCTGTTTGAAAACAATGTCTTCCTGGTCGGCCAGCACATGCTGCAGTACGCCATCACCGGCCAGCCGGCCGCGCCCATGCCCGACCGCATCTCGGCCTGGGCGGTGTACGACGTGTTCACGGTCAAGGGCGGCGAGCAGATCTTCCTGGCGGCTGTGAGCGATGCGCAATGGGCCACCTTCTGCCGCGTGCTGGGCTTTGCCGACCTGCAGGCCGACGCGCGCTACGCCACCAACAACGCACGTGTGCACGAGCGCCCCACCCTGCTGCCGCTGCTGCGCGAACGCCTGTCGCTGCGAAATGCGGATGAGCTGGCGGCATTGTTTGAAAAAGCCGGGCTGCCGTTTGCGCCCATTCGCAAGCCCGAAGAGCTTTACGACGACGAGCACCTGCTCGCCACCGGCGGCCTGGCCGACATCACGCTGCCCGACGGCGCACGCGCCGGCGAAACCGCCCGCACAACGCTGTGCCCCTTTACCATGGACGGCCAGCGCCTGGGTGTGCGGCTGAACCCGCCCACGCTGGGCGAACACACCGGGGAGTTGCTGTCGGAGCTCGGTTACGGCGCCGGCGAGATCGAGCGGCTGCACCAGCAAACCGCCATCAGTTAAGTTAAACCGCGGGGCATTGAACCGCGGCCAGGATTTCAGCGACTCATTGAAGACTTTATAAAACTGGAGACAACCATGACACGCGAAACACATACCAGCAAGACAGCGCACATCCAATCCACCCACCGCCGCCACACCCTGCGCGGCCTGGGCGCCTTGCTGCTGGGCAGCGGCCTCATCAGCTCGCCGCTTTCACTGCTGGCGCAAACCACCGACCGCGCCGTGCGTTTCATCCTGCCGGTCGGCGCCGGCTCGGGCGTTGACACCATTGTTCGCGCCGCCGGCGCGGCCATGGGCAAGACGCTGGGCCACCCGGTGGTGATTGAAAACCAGCCCGGCGCGGGCGGCATCGTCGGCACGTCGGCGCTGGTCAAGTCGGCGCCCGACGGCATGACGCTGAGCGTGGTGTCCAACAACCACGTGGTCTACCCCAGCGTCTACAAGTCGCTGCCCTTTGACCCGATCAACGACATCACCCCCATCACCATACTGGGCAGCACGCCCTTTGTGCTGGTGGTCAACCCCACCAAGGTGCCGGCAACCAACGTGAAAGAGCTGGTCGCGCTGCTCAAGGCAAAACCCGACGGCTACAACTACGCCTCCTCAGGCAACGGCACCATCCTGCACCTGGCCGCCGAGATGTTCATGGAAGAAGCCCAGGTGAAGGTCAAGCACATCCCCTACAAAGGCGTGGGGCCCATGGTGACCGACCTGATCGGCGGCCAGGTCGACCTGGGTGTGCTGTCGCTTCCGTCGGTGCAGGCGCATTTGAAGAGCGGCGCCCTGCGCGCCATCGGCGTGGGCGGCAGCGCGCGCACGCCAGCCGCGCCCGATATCCCGACCATCGCCGAGCAAGGCCTGCCCAACTACAACATGGAAGGCTGGTTTGCCGTGGTGGGCCCGGCCAGGCTGCCTGCGGCCGAGGCCCAGCGCATTCAGGCGGCAGTGGCGGCCGCCTACGCCACACCTGAAGTAAAAGAAGCCATGGCCAAACAAGGCAACATCATCAACCCCAGCTCGCCCGAGTTCGCGGCGCAGTTCTTTCGCACCGAGATGGTGAAGTACGCCAGGCTGGTGAAAAAGGCGGGCGTCGAACTGCAATGACAGCGGCGCGCAAGCGTGCCGCGCCGTCGTGAAACACGACAGCACGGCTCACAGCCGCTATCTTTTTAATAGCTGCTTGCGCACGGAGGTAAAGGGCTAGCTGCCGATTTGGCAACAAACCAGCGCCTGACCAGCCAGCAGGCCACCTGCGCAACGCAGGGCCCGCCCGGCCTGTCTACAGCTTGGCGATGGACACTTCGGTCGACTTGACCAGCGCCACCACTTCGCTGCCAACGGCCAGCTCGAGTTGGTCGATCGAACGTGTGGTGATCACCGAGGTGACGATGCCCCAAGGGGTTTCGACGTCGAGTTCGGACACCACGTCGCCGCGAATGATTTCTTTCACCCGGCCGCGAAACTGGTTACGGACGTTGATGGCTTGAATGGTCATAAAGGGTCTCCTGGAACTGATAAAAAAGCGGATCCAACCCGGTGTACCGACTCTCCCACGCAGTGCCGGCGCGGAACCGGCTTGGCCGGGCCGCAGCGGGCGCCCCTGGGGGGAGGCGGCCGCAGGCCGCTCCGGGGGGATTACTTTCTTGTATAGATCTGGTCGAAGGAGCCGCCATCGGCAAAGTGCTCTTTGTCGGCCTTGGTCCAGCCGCCAAAGGCCTGGTCGATGGTGAACAGGTTCAGCTTGGGGAACTGCCTGGCGTATTTGGCGATGGCTTTTTGCGAGACGGCCGGGCGGTAGAAGTTTTTGCCGGCGATGTCCTGGCCCTCTTCCGAGTAGAGATACTTCAGGTATTCCTCTGCAACGGCGCGGGTGCCCTTCTTGTCGACGTTCTTGTCGACCACGGCCACGGCCGGTTCGGCCAGAATGCTCAGCGATGGCGCCACGACATCAAACTTGGCGCCGAATTCTTTTTCCAGCAGGTAGGCCTCGTTTTCCCAGGCAATCAGCACATCACCCTGGGCGCGCTGGGCAAACGTGATGGTGGAGCCGCGGGCGCCGGTGTCCAGCACCGAGACATTGCCGTACAGCTTGGCGACAAACTCTTTGGCCTTGGCGTCGCTGCCATATTTGCGCTTGGCGAATTCCCAGGCGGCCAGGTAGTTCCAGCGGGCGCCGCCCGAAGTCTTGGGGTTGGGCGTGATCACCGTGATGCCGGGCTTGATCAGGTCATCCCAGTCCTTGATGCCTTTGGGGTTGCCCTGGCGCACGGCCAGCACGATGGTCGAGGTATAGGGAGACGCGTTGTGCGGGAGCTTCTTTTGCCAGTCGGCCGACAGCCAGCCGCCGTTTTTGACCAGTGCGTCGGTGTCGCCGGCCAAAGCCAGCGTAGCGACATCGGCATCCAGGCCGTCAATGATGGAACGCGCCTGCTTGCCAGAGCCGCCATGCGACTGCTTGATGGTGACGTCCTGGCCGGTTTTGGCTTTCCAGTATTTGCTGAAGGCCGCGTTGTATTCGACGTACAGCTCACGGGTCGGGTCATAAGAGACATTGAGCAGCGTGACGGGCGCCCGCTGGGCCTGGGCCGTCAGCAGTGACCCTGCCAGCGTGAAACCCAAACCAGCCACGACGGCGGCGCGGGCGGAAACATTGATAAAGTTGCGGCGTGAAGTCATGGTTGCTCTCTTTTTCCAAAAAATTGCGTGTAAATGCGAACAAAATGGATTCTGGAAGCAGACCTTAGAAACTGGAACGAATAAAAAATCAGTTCTTTATTCCACAAACGTCCTTAGACAACTCAGCAACTTAGCCCTACGAAAGAACTACCCCATGGCACGCCTCGTCAAATGCATCAAACTCGGCAAGGAAGCCGAAGGCCTGGACTTTCCGCCCTACCCCGGCCCGCTGGGCAAACGCCTTTGGGAAGAAGTCAGCAAGGAAGCCTGGGCGGAGTGGATGAAGCAGCAAACCATGCTGGTCAATGAAAACCGCCTGAACCTGGCCGACGCCCGCGCCCGCCAGTACCTGGCGCGCCAGATGGAAAAGCACTTCTTCGGTGATGGCGCCGACGCGGTGCAGGGCTACGTCCCCCCGAATCAATAAGGCCCCCACGCTTGTCGCTTCGCGTACTGCGCTGCCCCCCGAGGGGGCCGCTGCGCCTGCGGCCCGGCAAAGCCGGTTCCGCGGCCCTGGCTGGCCTGGGACCGGGGCCAATGCGCTTGTGAACCACGCACGGGTCAATCATGGCTGAAGTGATCGAGTGGCTGGAGGACGGCACCGCCGGCGGCAGTCCCTTCAGCCCGCGCTTTGGCGACCGTTATCGCAGTGAACTGGGTGGGCTGGACCAGGCGCGCGAGGTTTTCCTGAAGGGCTGCGGCCTGCCCGAAGCCTGGCAAGGCCAGCCGCAATGGACCATTCTTGAAACCGGCTTCGGCCTGAGCCTGAATTTCCTTGTCACATGGGCCGCGTGGAAAGCCGATCCAGAGCGCCCGCACCTGCTGCATTTCGTCTCGACTGAAGCCTTCCCGGCTAGCGCCGAAGACGTGCTGCGCAGCGCCCAGACCCATCCTGAACTGATCCCTTTCGCCGAGCAGTTGCAGCGCCAGCTGTGGGGCCTGCTGCCGGGCTTTCATCGCCTGGTGTTTGAAGACGGCCGGCTTTTGTTGACGCTGTGCATCGGCGACGCCAAGGCCATGCTGCGCGAGCAGTCGTTTCAGGCTGACTCGGTATACCTGGACGGCTTCAGCCCCCAGCGCAACCCGGACATCTGGGATGTCCACACCTTCAAGGCGGTGGCTCGCTGCTGCCGGCGTGGCACGCGCATTGCCACCTGGACGATTGCGCGCAGCGTGCGCGACGCGCTGGCGCAATGCGGTTTTGTCGTCAAGAAAGTCCCGGGCATTCCGCCCAAGCGCGACAACCTGCAGGGTGAGTTCAACCCGGCATGGGAGCCCAAAAAAACGCACCCATCACCTGCGCGCCGCGCGCCTTCGACCTGCGTGGTGATCGGCGCGGGCCTGGCCGGCGCGGCCGCGGCCGCGAGCCTGGCGCGGCGCGGCTGGCAGGTCCTGGTGCTGGATGCAGCCGATGCACCGGCTGCCGGTGCCTCCGGTTTGCCTGCGGGTTTGCTGGCGCCGCATGTTTCGCCCGACGACAGCCTGCTTTCGCGCCTGTCGCGCTGCGGCATCCGGGCCACGCTGCAACAGGCGAACACCTTGCTGCAACCGGGCGAAGACTGGCAACACACAGGGGTGCTGGAGCATTGCGTGGAACATGCGCGCAAGCTGCCGTCCGCCTGGCAACAAGCATGGGCTGGCGCCGCCGATGACTGGACGCGCCAGGCCAGTCCCGAACAGCTGGCGCAGTGCGGTCTGCCGCCTGAAACAGCGGCTCTTTGGCAAGCGCAGGCAGGCTGGATCAGGCCGGCGAGCCTCGTCAACGCCTGGCTGGCCACACCCGGCGTGCAGTGGCGCGGCCAGGCGGCGGTGAGCCGGATCAGCAAGGTACCGGGCGGCTGGCAGGTGCTGGACGCCGATGGCGCCGAACTGGCCCGCGCCGACCTGGTGGTGCTGGCCGCAGGCCCTGCCAGCCGTGCGTTGGCCGCCAGCGCTGCGAGCGCCGAGACCGACCTGGCGCTGCAGGCCATCCGTGGCCAGGTGAGTTATGGCCTGCACGAGCCAGGTACGGCCGGTGCGCTGCCGCCGTTTCCGGTCAACGGCCATGGCAGCCTGGTGCCTGCCGTGCCACTCACCATGCAGGGTGAGGCCAGCAGGCAGGCGTGGATCATGGGGTCCAGCTTTGACAGGGACAACGCAGACACCGCGGCCAGGCCCGAAGATGATCAACACAACCTGGGCAGGCTGCAAACCCTGCTGCCGCCAACCGCCAGTGCGCTGGCCGCACAGTTTGTGACGGGCAAGGTCCGTTCGTGGGTGGGCGTGCGCTGCGCAACGCCTAGCCGCTTGCCCGCGTTGGGCCCGCTGGAAGACCCGGAAGAGCCGGAAAACGCGGGCCTGTGGGTGTGCAGCGGCATGGGTTCCCGCGGCCTGACATTTGCCGCACTGTGCGGGGAGCTGCTTGCGGCGAAGTTACATGCGGAGCCGTTGCCGCTTGAAAAGCGGCTGGCTGATGCCCTGATGCCGCAGCGAACGGCGGCTGTGGCCGCCTTCAATGGCTGATTTTTTAGAGAAATAGGGCCTGGGGCCAGATCTAACGGGCGCAAGCAGCTATCAAATAAATAGCACATTCCCAGCCGGGGGAGCCGGGCGGCCCCCGCTCACTCCACGCTGCGCAGCAGTCTTTTGAGCTTTCCGGGGTGCAAAGGCTTGCACAGACTGCCGCGTGCACCGGAAAACCAGCCTCGCACGGCGTCGGCTGACGACAGGCGGCTTCCGGTGAGGATCAGATTGGCGATGGCGGGGCGCGATGCCTCCACGCGCTTGACCATTTCCCAGCCGTCCATGTCCGGAATATCCAGGTCGAGCACCACCAGCTTGTAAAGATGCGTATCAATCAGCTTGAGCGCTTCGGCGCCGCTTGCCGCTTCGTCGATCTTCATAAAACCGGCCATCGCCAGCCTGGCGCGCAGATAAAGCCGCGCGTCGCGGTCGGCGTCCACCACCAGCACCTGGGCACGTTCCGGCTCAGCAGCGGGGACGTCCATTGGCGCCGGTGCGGTGACCGCCTCGGAATCAAAATCAAGGTCCAGGTCCAGCAGGCCTGTGCCTTCGGACAGCAGATCGAGGTTCAGTTCGCTCTCGGTTGCTTTGCCCGGCCGTGCTTGCGCGGCGGCCAACCGTGACTCGGCGGCCAGCAGCTCGTCCATGCCGTCAATCACAGCGGTCCACTGCAGGGGCCGGGGAACCACCAGGCGGGCTCTTGCCGGTGCGTTGTCGCCAATCCAGATCAGCTGGAGCTCGTCATGCACCGGGTTGGTCAGTTCAATGGCGGCTTCCCAGCTGTCGCCGTCTACCAGAGCCATTGAGGCCTCGTCGGGCGCATCGCTGGTCCAGGGGGCATACGCGGTCGGCCGCGTTTGGGAAATTCGAAAAACAGCGTTCAGGGCGTGACGATCTATGTCATCAAACCCAAACACTTTTACAAAAACCTGCTTGACAGTCGCACCACCCGTATTCGTCATTGCGCCCGATTATGGAGGGATCGCTGTGCCAGACCCAGGGAATTCAATGGCCGCGTTGTCAAAACGTCACTTCATCGCCGCAGCGGGGCGGCGGGCCTTGACATAGGCATCACCGGGCAGATAGGCCTTGCCGTCGGCATAGCGCCACTGAACCATCGTGCCCTTGTGGCCACGCAAGTCCAGTTTTCCCACATAGGCTCTCATGGTGGACTGGTGGTCGATGGCGCGAAACTCGGCGGGGCCGAAAGGCGTGGAAAACTTCAGGCCGCGCAGCGCCAGCACCAGCTTTTCGTTGTCGATGGAGTTGGCTTTGCGGATGGCGGCAAAAATGGCCTGCATGGTGGCGTAACCTACCGCCGAGCCGACCTTGGGATATTCGTTGAAGCGGCGGTAATAGTTGGCGGCAAAGCTGGCGTGCTCGCGGGAGTCGATCTGGTCCCAGGGATAGCCCGTCACGATCCAGCCCCTGGGTGTGTCGTCTTTCAGTGTTTCCAGGTATTCAGGCTCACCTGACAGCATGGACACCACGGGGGTGCGCGGAAAAATGCCGCGCTGGCTGCCCTCGCGGACCAGCCGGGTCAGGTCGGCGCCGAACGTCGCGTTGAAAATCGCCTCGGGTCTGGCCTGCATCGTGGCCTGCAGCGTGGGGCCGGCTTCTATCTTGCCGAGCGCCGGCCACTGGTAGCTGACAAACTCCACATCCGGCCGCCTGGCCTTCAGCAGCTCCTTGAACACGGCGACGGCGCTCAGGCCGTATTCGTAATTGGGCGCAATCGTGGCCCAGCGCCTGGCGGGCAGCTTGGCCGCTTCTTCCACCAGCATGGCCGCCTGCATATAGGTACTGGGGCGCAAGCGAAAGGTGTAGCGGTTGCCTTTTTCCCAGACGATGGCGTCGGCCAGCGACTCGCTGGCGATAAACACCCGCCTGGACGCTTCAGCGTGCCCAGCCAGCGCCAGCCCGACGCTTGAGAAAAACCCGCCGGCCAGCACATCGACCTTTTCTTTCGAGGTCAGATCGGCGGCCTGCCGCAAGGCTTCTTCGGGTTTTCCGGCGTCATCGCGCGAGATGACCTCAATCCTGCGTCCCAGCAGGCCACCGGTCACGTTGATTTCCTCGACCGCCAGCTGCCAGCCTTGGCGGTAAGGCTGGGCAAACTGGGGGACGCTGGAATAGCTGTTGATTTCGCCGATCTTGATGGGGGGTTTCGAGTTGGTTTTGGCAAACGCCACCGAAGCGGCGCACGCCAAAACCAACCCGCCCACCAGGGCAGACTTCATCCATTTCACAGGTTTCCTCCAAAAATGAGCGATCCGGTTATTTGAGGGCCCTAAAAGGGGGCGGCCCCACCGAAAGAGCACGGACTGTACCAGCGCTTTATGACGGGTCACTTAACCAGCCTGAAGCGCCCGGCCTGCTTTATGGGATGAATGCCAAAAAACCGCTCGAAACCCGCATGAATACTGGAAAATATGCTTATCCGCATAACGGCAGAACAAATGTGTAGTTTGTTTTTATAAGTCGCGCACTTACATTTTCCCGCTATGCATGAATTTGCCTTTGTATTTGCCGGTTTTGCCGTGGGCCTGGTAGTGGGGCTGACGGGGGTCGGCGGCGGCTCGCTGATGACGCCTTTGCTGATCTTCTTTTTCGGCGTCAAACCGCACCTGGCCATCGGCACCGACCTGCTGTTCGCCGCCTTCACCAAAATGGGCGGCACAGTCAGCCTGGCGCGTGCCCGGGTGGTGGACTGGAAAATTGTCGGCCAGACCGCCGCGGGCAGCATCCCGGCCTCATTGATCACCCTGTACTTTTTGCAGCGCCTGGGCCCCGCCAACCCGGCCACACAAACCATCATGACCACCACGCTGGGCCTGGCGCTGTTGCTGACGGCGGGCGCCACGTTCTACAAGGTTCTGCGCGGCAAAGCCGCCCCGACCACCATTGCACCCGAGCTGATCGGCGAAGCGACACGCGCACGCCACTGGGCACTGCCCCTGCTGTTCGGCGCGGTGATCGGCACGCTGGTCACGCTGACCTCTGTGGGCGCCGGCGCCATCGGTGTGATTGTGTTGATGCTGTTGTACCCGGCCCTGCCCTTGCCGCGCATTGTGGCGGCGGACATCGCCCACGCGGTGCCCCTGACGCTGGTGGCCGGCCTGGGCCATGCTTCTATCGGCTCGGTGGACTGGCCCCTGCTGATGAAACTGCTGGCCGGCTCGCTGCCTGGCATCTGGCTCGGCTCGCATCTGGTGCACAAAACGCCCGATCGCGTGATCCGCTCGCTGTTGTCCGTGCTGCTGGCTTACGCCGGCGTGAAATTGATTTCGATCTGACCTGCGCCATTTATAAAAACCCCACGAAGCTTGAACCCCGACAGCCATGTACCAATACACAGAATTTGACCGAGAGTTTGTCAAAGCCCGCGCCAATCAATACCGCGACCAGCTGACCCGCTGGCAAGCAGGCCAGTTGCCGGAGGATGAATTCCGCCCGCTTCGCCTGCAAAACGGCTGGTATGTGCAGCGTTATGCGCCCATGCTGCGCGTGGCCGTACCTTATGGCGAGCTGTCGAGCGCACAGGTGCGCGTGCTGGCCAAAATCGCCCGCGAATACGACCAGCCCAACGCTGCGCTGTTCAATGAAGCACAGGCCAAGCAGGACAAACTCGGCCCCGTCAACCTGAAAAGCGGCCTGTCTGTGAGCTCCAAGCTGACCACCGGTTACGCCCACTTCACGACGCGCCAGAACGTGCAGTACAACTGGATTCCGCTCGATAAATCGGCTGAGGTGATGGACCTGCTGGCCAGTGTCAGCATGCACGGCATCCAGACCAGCGGCAATTGCATCCGCAACATCACCAGCGATGAGCGCGCCGGCATCGCCGTCGACGAGATTGCCGACCCGCGGCCCTTCGGCGAGATCCTGCGCCAGTGGAGCACGCTGCACCCCGAGTTCGCCTTCCTGCCACGCAAATTCAAGATCGCCATCAGCGGCGCCCGCGAAGACCGCGCCGCCACGGCCTGGCACGATGTGGGCCTGCACCTGATCCGCAATGCCGAAGGCGAGCTGGGATTCAAGGTGCTGGTGGGCGGCGGCATGGGCCGCACCCCCGTCATTGGCACCGTGATCCGCGAGTTCCTGCCCTGGAACCAGATCATGAATTACCTGGAAGCCGTGGTGCGCGTGTACAACCGCTATGGCCGCCGTGACAACATCTACAAGGCCCGCATCAAGATCCTGGTGAAGGCCGAGGGCCAGCGCTACATCGACGATGTCGAGGCCGAATACAAGCAGATTCTGGAGCACGACGGTGCACCGCACACCATCACGCAGGAAGAGCTCGACCGCGTGACGGCGTCTTTCGTGCCGCCATCGCTCAATTGCGACCGAAAAAGTGCGGACATCAAGATTGCCAACATCCTGCGCGCCGCCGCTGAAGACGACGTGGAGTTCGGCCGCTGGCTGCAGCGCAACGTAGCCCCGCACCAGAACCCCGACCTGCGCGCCGTCACGCTGTCATTCAAGCGCCTGGGCCAGGCGCCCGGCGACGCTACCGCCGACCAGCTCGACATTGCCGCCGACCTGGCCGACCAGTTCAGCGCCGGTGAAGTACGCGTGACGCACGACCAGAACCTGCTGCTGCCCTGGGTGCGCTGCGACGAGCTGCCTGAACTCTGGCGCGCCGCCCGCAAAGCCGGCTTTGCCAAGCCCAACATTCACCTGCTGACCGACATGATCGCCTGCCCCGGCGGCGATTTCTGCTCGCTGGCCAATGCACGTTCCATCCCCATCGCGGAGGCCATCACCGAGCGCTACCAGGACATGGACGAACTGCATGACCTGGGCGAGATCGACCTGCACATCAGCGGCTGCATCAACTCCTGCGGACATCACCACAGCGGCCACATCGGCATCCTGGGTGTCGACAAGGACGGCCTCGAGTGGTACCAGGTCTCACTGGGCGGCTCGGATGGCTCTGCACTGAGCGGCGCTTCGGTGGCCGGCAAGGTCGTGGGCCCTTCGTTCACGGGTGCCGAAGTGCCCGAAGTCATTGAAGCCGTGCTCGACACCTACCGCCAGCTGCGGGAGGACGGTGAAACCTTCATTGCGACCTTTCGCCGCGTCGGCATTGAGCCCTACAAGGCCGCCGCCAAGAGCGCGCGCTTTGCCCCCAACACCGTCGCGCACTGAACCACTGAAAGGAATCACGATGAAATTATTGCCTTTCAGCGAACACGCCGGCACCGAACAATCCGGCGTTCTGACGATCGCGAACGATACCGATCCATTCCAGGTCACGCTGGACGGCGTCTCGCGTATCGACCTGCACTTTCCGAAGTTCACCGACGGCCGCGCCTACAGCCAGGCCTTCCTGCTGCGCCGCCGCCGTGAATTCAAGGGCGAAATCCGAGCCACCGGCGACGTGCTGGTCGACCAGCTGGCCCAGATGGAACGCAGCGGCTTTGACACCGCCGTGCTGCGCGCCGACCAGGACATGGCCGTGGCCCAGCGCGTGCTGGCCAGCTACCCCGGTTATGCAGCGGGCAAATATCAGGGCGATGCGGTGCACGTCGCGCCCCATTTCGCGGAAGCGGGCTGAGCCACCATGGGCGCCATTGCACTTTATGCCAAGCCGTCGGCCGATTTCGCGCAAAAGCTCGAAGCCAGTCGTGCGTTGCTCAAATCTGCCGCCGCGCAGTACACGCCGCTGACCCAGGCCTCCAGCCTGGGCGCGGAAGACATGGTGGTGACCCACCTGATTCACGACACCGGCATCGCCAGCAGCGTCTTTGTGCTGGACACGCACATGCTGCACCCGCAAACCCTTGAACTGGTCGGCCGGCTGGAAACACGTTATGGGCTGAAAGTCGATCTCTACAAGCCCGATCCAGTCGTTGCCGCAAAATTTGTGCTCGAAAACGGCAAGGATGCGATGTACCGCAGCCTGGCGCTGCGCAAAGCCTGCTGCGACTTCCGCAAGATGGTGCCGCTGGAACGTGCTCTCGCCGGAAAAAAAGCCTGGATCACCGGGTTGCGCCGCGAGCAGTCCCAGGCACGCGCAGAAGTGCATGACATCGAACAGCAAAACCTGGTCGTGGACGGCCAGCCGGTCTCGCGCGCCAAGATCAATCCGCTGGCGGACTGGACCTGGGGCGACGTCTGGCATTTCATCTCCATCAACAACATCCCCCACAACCCACTGCACGACGAGTTTTTCCCCAGCATCGGCTGCGCCCCCTGCACGCGCGCCGTGACGCTGGGCGAAGACTTCCGTTCAGGCCGCTGGTGGTGGGAACAAGAGAGCGCCAAGGAGTGCGGCCTGCATGTTGCGGCCGACGGCACGCACGAAGCTGAAGAGCCCGCGGCCTTTGAGTCCCTCGAGAACCGGCGTAAACAGAACGCTTCCGTCATTCCCATCAAGGAAATTCCCGCATGAACGCCCGCGCCGAACCCCAACTGCTCTCCAAGCTGAGCAACTCGCACCTGGATGCGCTGGAAGAAGAAACCATCTTCATTCTGCGCGAGGTGGCCGCCGCTTTTGAGCGCCCTGCCCTGCTGTTTTCGGGCGGCAAGGACTCGCTGGTCATGCTCAAGTGCGCGGAAAAAGCTTTCGGCGTGGGACGCATTCCTTATCCGCTCCTGATGATCGACACCGGCCACAACTTCCACGAAGTGACGGATTTTCGCGACCTGCGCGCGAAAGAACTCGGCGCCGAGCTGATTGTGCGCAACGTCGAAGACTCGATGAAGCGCGGCACCGTGCGCCTGGCCCACCCGGGCGAGTCGCGCAATGTGCACCAGTCAGTCACGCTGCTGGAGGCGATTGATGAATTTCGTTTTGACGCACTGATAGGCGGTGCGCGCCGCGACGAAGAAAAAGCCCGCGCCAAGGAGCGCATTTTTTCGCACCGCGACAGCTTCGGCCAGTGGCAGCCCAAGGCCCAGCGGCCCGAACTCTGGACGCTGTTCAACACGCGGCTGCAGCAGGGCGAACATTTCCGTGTCTTTCCGATTTCCAACTGGACCGAGCTGGACGTCTGGCAGTACATCGAACGCGAACAAATCGCCCTGCCGTCTCTCTACTACGCGCACCAGCGCAAGGTGGTGGAGCGCAAGGGCCTGCTGGTGCCGGTCACGGACCTGACCCCCGCGCGCGATGGGGAACAGGTCGTGGACAAAACGGTTCGTTTCCGTACCGTTGGCGATATCACCTGCACCTGCCCGGTAGACAGCCCGGCAGCCACTGCCGCGGAAATCGTGATTGAAACGCTGGCCGCCGACGTGAGCGAGCGCGGCGCCACGCGCATGGACGACAAGACCTCTGACGCTTCGATGGAAAAGCGCAAGAAAGACGGGTATTTTTAGTTCTCCCCCGGGCAGGCTTCGCCTGCTCCCCACAGGGGGCGGCGCCTGCGGGCCGGCTGAGCCGGACCCGCGGCCCCCATTGATAAAGACCTTGCCACCATTTTCGAGACTTTGATGAACACAAGCACCCACACTCCTGATTTGATAGCTGGTGGCGCACAGCCAGCGCCGGTTTCAATCACAATTGACCTGAAACCCGCACTGAAGTTCATCACCTGCGGGTCGGTCGACGATGGCAAAAGCACCTTGATCGGCCGCCTGCTGGTGGACAGCAAGGCCGTGCTGCAGGATCACCTGGCCGGCGTTCAGCGCCAGGGCGAAACCGACCTGGCGCTGCTGACAGACGGCTTGTCGGCCGAACGCGAACAAGGCATCACCATCGACGTGGCCTATCGCTATTTCGCCACCGAAAGCCGCAAGTTCATCATCGGAGACGCCCCTGGGCATGAGCAGTACACACGCAACATGGTGACCGCCGCCTCCAGCGCCGACGCCGCCGTAGTGCTGGTCGATGCCACCAAGCTGGACTGGAAGAACCCGTCCATGGAACTGCTACAGCAAACCCGCCGCCATTCGCTGCTGGTCAACCTGCTGCGCGTACCGTCCATTGTGTTTGCCGTGAACAAGCTAGACGCCGTGGAAGACCCCGCGCTGGCTTTCAGGAACATTGAGGCGGCGTTGGCGGCATTCGCCCGGGCCGCAAAAATCCCCGTGAAAGCAACCGTGCCCGTGTCGGCCCTCAAGGGGTTTAACGTGGTGGATGCCAAGCCGGGATGGTGCGGCTACAACGGCCTTTCACTGCTGAAATTGCTGGAACACCTGCCCGTCACCCCGGCCGAAACCACCGAGGCTTTTGCCTTTCCGGTGCAATGGGTCGAAAAGTTTTCCTCATCGTCCGACACGTCTCAGGGCCGGCGCGTTTTTTGGGGGCGTGTAGCCGCCGGCGGTGTGCAGCCTGGCCAAAGTGTCACTGTCTTGCCCGGTGGCAGCACCGCGGTGGTGGCGCAGGTGCTGGACCACACCCGCCAGCCCAAGTCCATCCTGGCAGGCCACAGCGCGGGCATTGTGCTTGACCGTGAAGTCGATGTGTCGCGCGGCGACTGGCTGCTGGCCACCGCCGCCTACGAGCCCTCGCGCGAAATTTCTGCCACCGTCGCGTGGATGGACGACGAACCGCTGGTGGCCGGCCGCGTCTACTGGACCCTGCACGGCCATCGATGGGTCAAGGCAAAAGTCCGGCGCATCGTTCACAAGCTTGACGTCAATACCCTGGCCGAAGAAGACGCCACCGAGTTGCCGCCCAATGCCATTGGCCACATCGAACTGAGTCTGCAGGAGCCTCTGGCGACCCTGCCCTATGCCCGTTCGCGCGTGCTGGGCTCGCTGGTGCTGGTGGATACCGCCTCCAACAAAACCTCGGGTGCTGCGCTGATCCTTTGACCGGAATCAGCCTGGCGATCCTTCCGACTTAACCCTGCTCACGGAATCCTCCTAAAATGGAGGGCTCCATCGATTAGCTCCCAAAAAATGACTCACATCGTCTCCGAATCGTGCATCCGCTGCAAATACACCGACTGTGTGGACGTGTGCCCCGTGGATTGCTTCCGTGAAGGCCCCAACATGCTGGTGATCGATCCGGACGAATGCATTGATTGCGCCGTCTGCATCCCCGAATGCCCGGTCAACGCCATCTACGCGGAAGAAGACGTGCCGGCCGACCAAATGGCATTTATCCAGCTCAATGCTGACTTGTCCCGTGCCGCCGGATGGAAAAGCATTACCAAGCGCAAAGAAGCCCTGCCTGACGCTGAAGAGTGGAAAGACAAAACGGGCAAGCTGGGCGAGCTGGTCAAGTAAGCCTCTTCGGATGCTCCCTCGTGTCGCACCTGCCCGGTGCATGCCGGTAAAGAAGGAACGGCATGATTGAGACCGACGCGCTGATCGTCGGCGCCGGGCCTGTCGGGCTGTTTCAGGTGTTCCAGCTCGGTCTGCTCGAAATCAGCGCCCATGTGGTCGATTCCCTGCCCCACCCCGGTGGCCAGTGCATGGAACTCTACCCCGACAAACCGATTTACGACATTCCCGGCACACCCCGCACCACCGGCCGCGCCCTGGTGACCAGCCTGCTCGAGCAGATCAAGCCGTTCAAGCCGTCTTTTCACCTCGGCCAGGAGGTCAGCACGCTGGCGCAGCAGGCGGACGGGCGGTTCCTGGTTGAAACCTCACGCGGCACGGCGTTCATCACCAAAACAATTTTCATTGCCGCAGGCGTCGGTGCCTTCCAGCCACGCCGCCTGAAGATTGACGGCCTTGATGTGTTTGAGCACCGCCAGCTCTTTCACCATGCCGGGGATCCCGCAGATTTCGCCGGTAAACAGGTGCTGGTCGTCGGCGGTGACGCACCCGCCATCGAATGGGCCATGCGCGTGGCCGGCACGGCCCGCAGCGTTACGCTGCTGCATCGGCGTGACGTGCTGCAGGCGCCGCCCGATGTGCTGGCCCGGTTCAAATCCCTGTGCGATGCCAAAGCCCTCAGCTTCCAGGTCGGCCAGGTCACCGGCATCCAGGCCAATGGAGAAAAGCTTCAGGCCGCCCGCATCACTGATGTGAACGGCGAAACCGCGCCTTTGCCGCTCGACACCCTGTTTGTGCTGCAGGGCCTGTCGCCCAAGCTCGGCCCGGTTGCCCACTGGGGCCTGGACATGGAGCGCAAGCAATTGCAGGTCGACACCGAAAAGTTTTCGACCAGCACCCCCGGCATTTTTGCGGTCGGCGATATCAATACCTATTCCGGCAAGCGCAAGCTCATCCTCAGCGGCTTTCATGAAGCCACGCTGGCAGCCTTTGGCGCGAGCGAGATCGTGTACCCCGGGCAAAAAACGCTGCTGCAATACACCACAACAAGCCCCAAACTGCACAAACTGCTGGGTGTGGACTCGCCGCTATCTGACGATTGAGCTGCCCCGGGATTGTGCACAAACCCGGCCCACAGCCCACACACACGAGTCACGCCACTCGGGCCGGTCGACGTCGCAGAGTCCCTCACGAAATCCGTCCTACAATTTGCTCGCACCCAGCAGGGTGCTTCGCTGGGGGTGCTGCTGCGGTTCGCTATGCGAATCGTGGCGGCTGAGAAAGTCCCTTTGAACCTGATTTGAGGTAATCCTCGCGCAGGGAAGCATGTCCAGATGCCGGGCGTCCGGCATCCAGCAGGCCGACCTGCCATTGACGACTGGAACTGCCAATGAGCACTGCCGCCCCCTCGACTGCCTCTTCTGCAACGCCCGCGGGCGTCAATACCGCGCTGTCGCCCTTGCCCGCCGGTGACCGCCTGTTTGGCTGGAGCGACCATGCCGCGCTGTGGCTCAGCCTCGGCGTCGGGCTGCTGGTCATGCAGATTGGCGCTTACCTGGTACCGGCCGTCGGCACCCAAACCGCATTGATGGTCATCGTCTGCGGCTCGGTGATCGGCGCCGGTTTGCTGGCCTGGACGGCCAAGATCGGCTGCGACAGTGGGCTCTCCAGCGCCGGGCTGATGCATGCCACTTACGGCAGCAGCTTTGCGCGTCTGCCGGTGCTGCTGAACATCGTGCAGCTGATCGGCTGGACCACTTTCGAGCTGGTGGTGATGCGTGACGGCACCGTCGCCATTGCGCGCCAGTCCGGCAGCTTTGCGGGCGCTGTCTGGCCTGTTTTGGCCACCCTGCTGTGGGGCGCTGTGCTGCTGGCCCTGCTCTCGGGTTCCATGGTGCGGCTGGTGCGCAAATTCATAGGCCGTTATGGTTTACCGCTGGTGATTGCATCGCTGCTGTGGCTCAGCTGGCAATTCCTGGCGAAGGCCAATGCCCAGGGGCTGGCAGCACTGTGGATGCGGCCCGGCGAAGGCGGCATGAGCACGCTGTCTGCACTCGACCTCGTGATTGCCATGCCGGTTTCGTGGTTGCCGCTGGTGGCTGATTTTGCACGCCACGGCCGTGACGGCAACAGCGCCCTGCGCGGCACCTGGCTAGGTTATGCCATCGCCAACATCTGGTGCTATGCACTGGGTGTGCTGGTGGCCATCACTGCGCCCAGCACCGACCTGGTTGCTGCCCTGCTGCTGGCGCAAGGCGGCCTGATCGCACTCGGGCTGATTTTGATCGACGAGGTCGACAACGCGTATGGAGACCTCTATTCGGGCTCGGTGGCCGGCCACAGCCTGAAGCCGGGCTGGAGTGTTCGGCGCTGGGGCGTCCTGCTGGCCCTGCTGTGCACCGCTCTGGCGCTGGTGCTGCCCATGCACAGCCTGGAGCCCTTTTTGCTGATGCTCAGTTCGGTGTTTGTGCCCTTGTACGGCGTCATCCTGGCGCGGTTGGCCGGCACGGTCGATATCGCATCGCTGGTAACGCAGCGCAAGGTGAATACGAGCGCCGTTGCCATCTGGCTGCTGGGCATTGCGTGCTACCACCTGTGCGCCAAGCTCGCGCCGGATTGGGGCTCCGCCCTGCCGACATTGGTGCTGACCTTTGTGCTGGCACGCCTCACGCGCGCCGGTCAGTCCAGAACTACCGCAGCGGCTTAAGCCGCATCGCGATGGGCGCGTGGCCGTGGTTCAGCGGCCCGCCGCCAGCGCCGGTACGCACCCGGGCGCCGGCCTCGAGCGCCGCACGCACATAGTTACGGGCAAGCTGCACGGCCTCCAGCAATGGGCTTCCGAGCGCCAGATGCGCGGCAATCGCAGACGACAACGTGCACCCCGTGCCGTGCGTGTTCCGGCTGGGAATGCGCGGTCCGCGCATCCAGTGCAACTCACCTCTTTGCGTCGCCAATAAATCACTGACCACATCGCCGGGCAAATGCCCGCCCTTGAGCAGCACGGCGCGTGCGCCTTTGGCCAGCAGCTCTTGAGCCGCCAGTTGCATATCCTGCTCGCTGCCCAGCGGCCGGCCAACGAGCAGCGAGGCTTCGTCGAGGTTCGGGGTGACCAACAGGGCACGCGGGAAAAGCTCACGAACCAACACTGCAATCGCCGGGTTGTCGATCAATACCGCTCCGCTGGTGGCAACCATGACCGGGTCCAGCACCACGTTCTGCAGCGCATGACGGTCAATCGCCTCCGCCACAGTCTGCACGATGTCGGGGGCGTGCAGCATGCCTATCTTTACCGCATCGGCACCGATGTCTTCTATCACCGCATCGATTTGGTCGCGCAGCATTTGCGGCGGCACGCCGTGGATGGCGCGAACGCCTGTGGTGTTTTGGGCCGTCAACGCCGTGATGGCCGTCATGCCGTAGCACCCCAGCGCAGCGAAGGTTTTCAGGTCAGCCTGGATGCCGGCACCGCCGCCGCTGTCTGAACCTGCAATGCTCAACACGCGCGGGTATTCGTGGTCGAAAGCGGTTTCTGTCATGGGTGCAGTCATTCGTTTTTTCGTAGCCCTCAGGCGCAACCGCCGAAGAAGACAGCGACGTTTCTAGCGGCAAAATGCCCGGACATCATTTTGAGCAACGTCGAGATCATATTTGTCTGTGGGCTTCCCATTACCGTGCCTTACGGCGCCGCTAAGAACGTCGCGAGCCAGGGCACATCGTGACGCGTCGGTGCCATCGTCTTTTCCTCCAGAGAGCGATTTGGGCGGTTTTGGCGTAGCTGGGCTCTCGGCCTCTTTCTGCGGTGCCAGACGCGGTTGCGCTTGCTTGTTTTGTTCGCGCAAGTGGTCAGCCGAGGCTTTGGTTGCAGGAGACGGCGCCGGCTGGCGCGGCAACTTCACTTCGTCTGCCCTGGCCGCTCCGGCATCGTCCTTTCGAGAGGAATAGTGCGTTTGTCCTTTTGCATCCACCCATTTAAATACTTGCGCATGGCCGGTTGACACGAATAGCAAAGACACCAGGAAGGCACCAAATACTCGGTGTTTATTGGTTGAACTCTTGCGCAGCTCCTCCGGAACGACGTGGTTCGGCATCACTCGCTGACTGGCGTACCCGAAGATTTTCATAATCACGATGGTACTAGGTGCCAGACCTGACGACAGATCGCGAGGATTGAAACTTCCTCCACAGCGTTCTGCATTGAACGGGGGGGGCAATGAACGGAATATTGCGGCGTTCACGCATTCATCGCGCCTGAAATACAAAAGGCCTGCACTTACGTGCAAGCCCTTGAACCTAGTGGCTCCTCAACCTGGGCTCGAACCAGGGACCTACGGATTAACAGTCCACTCACCATATCGGCCGCTAGCCCGCATGGATACTATGTTTCACGTGGAGTGCTGTCTAATATTTCCCACGTAAAAAGACCCTTTAAAGGGCGTTTTAAGGGATTTTTGGCCATTCAAAACACTGGATATTGGACACTCTCGACAGGCGAAATCTGCCCTGTAGACTCATAAAGCGCCCCACTTCTGCGCGTACCCTGGCGCCGTGAAGTGTTCGTCGTAAACGCCCAGACTCAGGATTGACCGGTACGCCTCGGGCTGCCCACGCTGCACCACGTCGATTGACTCGCTGCCGTCAGGCAAAACTACCACCTGGAGCGGTATGGTGCCCATGCCGTTGTTTTGGCCGTCGGCGGTCTGGAGGTTGATCCAGCTGCCAACAACCTCCTGGCCCGTCTTGATTAGCGCCACAACTTCAGCCACAGGCGCCGTGCGGGTTCGCCGGGCCATGTCCTGCAGCTCTTCAAGATCTGTCATTGAAACCTCGTCGACCAGGCCGTCTTTGAGGTGCACGCTGTCAATGTGATATCTCGCCATACAAATTCTCCAAAACCCAATGTTGCGGCCATGCCGCCGGCCGCGATAAAGTAGCCCGATGTGCAACCTTTATACCCCGGTCACCAGCCACCAGCTGCAGGCCCAGTTCGGCAAGGAACTCAAGCAAACGTGGCTCGCGTACGTCGCACCGCTGAAGCTGGGCCCTTACGTGAAGCAGCGCGGCGACGCTCAGGTGGGCCAATGGGGCATGATCGCGCCGGGCAGCAAGAGCAGCAAGCCCATGGGCCAGACCAATAATGCCCGCCGCGAGGGCCTTGCCGAAAAGCGGACCTTTGCGCCCTCGTGGCTCGCCGGCAGGCGCTGCCTGATTCCGGCCGCGAGCTTTGTAGAGCCCTACTACCCTGGCCACGACCCCAAGGCGAAAAGCATCAGTTGGCGCTTTGAGCGGGCAGACGGTGACGCCTGGGCGTTGGCCGGGATCTGGTCGGAGTGGGTTGACCCGGTGACCGGCGAGCTGGTGCCGAACTATTCGATGATCACCCAGAACTGCGACGGCCAACCGCTGCTGGCGCTGATGCACAAGCCCGAGCTGGACAAAGCTGGCCTGGTGCTGCCGGCCACTGAGCAGGACAAACGGGCCGTGGTGCCTTTGGAACGCGACAGGTGGGACGAGTGGCTGCATGGAACGGTTGAGCAGGCGGAGGCCTTGATTCAGCTGCCGGCGCCGGAGATTTTCCGCCACGGCGCCAGTGACCCAGCCAAGAATATCCCCCTGCCAGGTGCAGCCAGAAATACCCAAGTTGTTACCTCGAGCGACGGCTTATTTTAGCTCAGTTCACTGTATGCTTTTACAGTGCTTTACGAGGTCTATCAACTTTGCGCAAACAGCCAGCGGATGCCCAACGATCAGGTGGTGGCCGGCGGCAAATTGCTTGGCAAACTGCTGTGGGAGCGCTCTGCGGGTAACGGCCCCCACTTCGCCGCGCTGACAGGACCTGATGGCGCCTACCTTGCGGAATGCCTCGACAACGCCAAACGCTATGACCATCCCGATGGCCGCGTCAAGATCGTGGGGATTCAGCGGCACGGCAGGCCAAAGCAGCGATACAGCCACTCCGATTACCAGGAATGGCTTTGCAAACCACGTCCCGATTTAAAGCACCCGTCAATGAAAAAATCCCCCCAGCCGTGAGGCCAGGGGGATGAACTTCCGGCTTTCGGCCGGGAGGAGACAACTGCGATGTTGGCTATGGCGTGATCGGCCGCTTGCAATTGCGCAGCGCCGTGACAAGTTGGACCTCGTATCCCTCTCGGCGCTGGTTTTCTGCCAGACTGGACTGCAGGAGTTCGTCAACGCACCCGCCGGACGGGCAGCCACGGGTTTTCAGAGCGTCGGTGGGCATCACCGGACGGTCGGGCTCCGGTTCCTTGCATTCCACGGGAATGGCGACGTTGACCGGCGTGACCAGGGGTACGGTCTTGCAGGCGCTAAGGCAGGCGATGGCCAGCAGGATGACAAGGGCCAAGGCAATGTTGACAACGTGTTTCATGGGGAATCCTTAAACCAGTCGTTGGACCGCGCGGTGGCTGATTTGCAGTCATCCCCGGGCACGGCGGCCGGTGTGGTCAGAATCTTGTCGGCCTTGACGTTCTTGTGGCCAGCAGTTGCGGCGGCTTTAGCCCGCGCCGGCGCTGCGGCTGCAGCGTTCTTGGCGCCTTGGGTGGCCATGGTGTCCACGCTGTCGCTGCAGGCTACAGCGGCGCCGGTTGCGTGCGCCAGATTGGCGGTGGCCTCGACGCCGGTGTCGCGCTGACTGAGGTATGCCCGGCCAAGGCCGATGTTGCCAAGCATGCTGATGGCCAGGGCGATGCCAAGGATAGTGGTGATGTTCATGAAAGTGCCTCCTGTGCAGCCAGATACAACGCCAGCCTGTCATCCCAGCCGTTGCTATCACCCTCGGCCGCCGTTTTCTTGCCGCGGTTGATGGTGTCGCAATATCCGTCGAAGTCGCCGGCGTCAGCGAAGCGCTGGCAATCCTTCATGGCGATGTAGTCGGCGGCGGCCAGGGCTGCCCACTGGGGCTCGGCCAGTTTCTCGGGCTCGGCTTCGAAATCCGGCACCTCCATTTCTGGGAAGCGCTTGCGCAGGCGGTCACGCACGGCCGCATGGTTGAACCTGCCAGTGGTTTGGAGCATGCCATGGCCTTTAAAGCGCCGGCCGTCGCCGGGCTGAGTGTTGCCCAGGTCGGCCCTGCCCTCGTAACGGATCTGGGCAGGCGTCGGCCCCCATATCTCGCTGAGCCACTTCAGGCCCCCGGTCTCGTGCCCGATGTTGGCCAGGAACATGGCTTGGCGGGCCGGAGTGTTGATGTCGTACAGCTCCATGGCTGCAGTCAGGCCGGGTGCGCACTGGGTGGCGCGGTCGATGCGGGCGCCCGTTGCGCGGGCGACGATGTCTGGCGTCATGGCGCATCCTTCTGGTTGGTGTCTACGAGTGGTTTGGCCACGATCTGTGCTTTGCGGGCATCGCCATAAGCCTTCAAACCGTCCAGAATCCACTTGACGGTGTCTTTCCTGCCAATGCCTGCGATCACCATGGCGGCAAAGCGCACCTCGCTGGAAATCGCAAATGACATCGAGCGCAACGACTCGATAATCACGAACGCAAGCAAGCCGGCGAGCAGCGCAAAGAACGCATCCCACGCGGCTTCCTTGGCCCACACCTTCACGATGCGGTCTTCAGATTGAAGTGATGCGATGGTGCGCAGCACGCCGCCCAGCAAGGCCAGGCCTGCCGCCCATTGCAAGGACTGCCAGTCATAGCCGCCCATGAATTCGGCCAGCGTTGCGGCCTGCACGGTCTTCATAAAGGCGACGGTCCAGAGCACAAGCGCCCAGAGGGTCAGTTTCGTGTGTTTCATGTGCTGGCTCCGTCAGAAGCCCGCTTCTGTTCGTTGTTAATGCTGTTGGCCAGCACCGCGGCAAGCGCGATGTTCCAGGCACCGTTGCGTATAAAAATGCCGGTGACGGTGGCGTAGTCAAGGTTGCGCGACAGGTAGGCGAGGAAAACCCATAGCAAACCGCCGCAACAGAGTGCCAAGCATCCGAGCCGGATCACACGTCGCCGGTGCCTGGTCTTGGGGGCGAAGGTCTGCATCACCATGAAGGGCGCAGCGAGCGCCGCCATCAGAAGGAACGTCGCCGCGATGGCTACGGGACTATGTGTTATGCGGGCGATATGTGATACCAGCGAGGCCGGCTCTTTGAGAATCAACAGCGCCGGGTCGACCATGTTGAAGATCAAACTGCACGACAGGAGAACCGACAACAACCGACCATCCAACAATGCGTCACGCAGTGCATGCCTCGGGTGCTCAAGGTCCACCTGGGTGAGATCAGTTTGATTCATTTGACAGCGAGCCAGCGGATTAGGTTGGAGCAAATGCGGCGTCAAACGTGCAGAGGACTTTGACGCCGGCGTCTACGATCACCACGCATCGGAGCTTGTCGAACACGCCCGGATCGGTTGATAGCGTCGGTGCCACGCCACCGGGGAACAGGAAGTCGGGGGAAAACGTCAGCGAGTTAGTTCCGTCGCCGGAGTTGATGCCCAACTCGAATACATAGCCGCTGCGGCCACCGGAAATTTGAAGTTCCGCTGGCGCTGCCCGGGAGTACCGGTATACCGGTGCCACCGTGGCTAGGTCGATGCTGACCGCGTCATGCTCCACGAAAATCGAATAGATCTCCCGGCCAACTCCGTCGTCGATCAGTTCATGGACTTGATAAGCCCAGCTGGTGATACTGAGGTCTGGGTCGTTGGTGCTTGGCAGCTTGAAGCCAGCGGGGATCTTGCCATCGGCATCGAGCGTGGTGCTGATGGTCTTCGGTATCACAATCACGTCGTCGATGACCACCACCTGCTTGGATGAGAACATCACGCGCCCGCTGGCTGGCGTGCCATGGCGGTTGACGAATTCACCAGTGACGGGAACGAGGGACCATGAGGCAGGGAGTGTCATGCCGGCGATTGTGCGAATCGCACGGGGCCGCGACAAACCCTACTGGGGGGAACGCTTAACGGTAGAGGAGGATCACCACCGGTACCACGGCGAGCGCAGACCATGGCACGGCAATGACCAGGGCGAGGAGCCCAAGGGCAATGCTCAGCCCTGCCCAGCTCATTACAGACCCGCTCTCAGGTCGGCCACGTCGCGGCGCATTTGGTCGCGCATAGCCTTTGGCGCCGTGGCGGCGATGCGTTCATCCTTCGACTTGCCCATGTCGCGGGCTTTCTTCAGGATGGCGGGCAGGTTGGCGGTCATGCGCTGGTCGGGGTTGTCGGTGTTCCAAGTTTCGAGCATTTTCCGGGCTTCCGCAACCTGTGCCGGATCCTTCTCGAAGATACCCTTGGCCCAGCGCGCGCGAATATCCTGCGCCGTGATGTTGTAGAAGTCCTTGGCGCGTTGGTTCAGGTAGTTCGCCTCCTGTACCTTGGACACCGTTTGGGGTTGGAAGCCGATGGCCTTCAACGCTGCCTCCATCATGGTCGTGTCGAGCACCTTATAGCCCTTCGCATCACGATACGCTCCGGTGTCGGCCATGTCAGCGCCTTTGGCCAGGTTGCGCACGGCCGTTGGCGCCACGGACAGCGCGGCCTTGCCGATGTCACCGCTCAGCAGCTGGCTGCCGCCTTCGCTGATACGCTTGATGAAGTCGCCCATGGGCCCAGCCAGCTCCGCGAGATCGTTGCCATGGCTCGCCTTCTGCTGCAGCAATCCTGTGCCGGGAATGAGGTTGCCCATGCCCAGCCGGCCGGAGACGTCCAGCGGCACGCCGGGCAACCCGGTGATACCGCGGTCGACGAAGTCAGCGCCGGCCTTGCCGAACAGGCCCTCAAGGAACTCCTGCTTGGCTTTCTTGCTGCTGATGTTGTAGCCCAGTCGCTGCAGGGCACCGTCGACCAGGTCCATGATGTCGTCGGCGAACGGCAGACCACCGGCGCCGCTCAGCAGGAACAGCACGCCAATCCCCAGCAGTGCCGCTTTCTTGCCCTCCGGGCCGCCCTGCGTAGCCATGCGGTGCATCAGCTCGAGGTATGCAATGCTGTAGGTTTTGAAGGTCATCAGCGTGCCGCCAATTGCGCCGCGGGCGAAGCGCATCTTGTTGGCCTTGTTGTAGATGAACTGGGTTTCGTTCACAGCATCCTCGGCGAACCCGGCGGGGTTGGCCATGTTCTGCGCCTCGGCGATGCGGAAAGCCGCAATGAAGGTCGAACGGCGATTGAGCTGTTCGGCCACACCGAAGACCTTGCCCCATGCGAGCGCCAGGCGGGACAGCGCATTGCTGCCGGCGGCCAGGGCGTCACCGGTGCGCGTGCCGTCGCCCGACTTCAGCGAGCCGGCACCGCGGGCCTGCGCCATCAGTTGGTGCACTTCCTGCGGGCTCACGATGCCGGTTTCCTCGGCGTGCTTCAGGGCCTTGGCCAGTTTCGGTTCATAGACCGTTTTGCTGTTGGCCAGATCCCGGTATGCGCGCGTGAGTTCGCGACCAGACTGCCGCACGCCGCCGAACTGGCTCAGGTAGGGGAAGGACACGGCCAGCGGCTGCGTCATGTTGACGGCCGCCGACGCGATGGAGCCGCCCAGGTACTGGGCAAACAACAGGCCGCGCACCGCCTGCGCCTCCTCCTGCGGGTTTTTCACGTAGTCGGCCAGGGTGACGGCCACGTCGACGAGCTCGCCCTGCTCTTTCGGGATCTCCGTCACGGCTTTTCCGAGATCGCCGATGTGGAGCGCGGCGGACGTTTGGCGGGCATTCGAATAGATGAAGGACGCCAGCACGCGGCCAGCGTCTTCGCTGTAGCCGGCAATGCCCTTGCGGTGAATCAGGCGCTTCATGGCGCTGCGGTTGTTCTTGGTGAGCTTCAGGTAGTCCTGAAACACCTTGTCGCGCGCCTGGTCGCCCGTCGAGTCCAGGCCCAGCATGTTGCCGAACAGCTCCAGCGACTCCGGGGTGATGCCTGCGAAGAGCTTGAAAGCCTCGTTTGACAGAGTGCCTTGCGTCACCGCCTCTTTGCTGTAGAGCATGCGCATTTTGTTGGCGACCTTGGCAGCCTCGCCGGCGGACTCAAAGAGACTGAAGTACTCGCGCTGGCCATCCACCACGTCGACTGTGAACTTGCCGAAGCGCGTCAACGGCGCATAGCCTTCGCTTTTGAGTGCCGCCACTTTGTCGGCCTTGTCGATCATGCCGGTGGCGGTGGCCACCAGCACATCGTTGCGGCCCACATCGGACTTGGCCAGGCTCAGCAGGTAGTCACGCAGCAGCACCGCGGCCTCGCCCGCGTCACCGGCCTGCATTACCTGGTCGCGCAGGGCCTCCACGTCCTCGCCTCCGTAGCGCAGCATATCCGCCCGGGCGAGGCTGTCCAAACTGTTGTCGGTGGCGGCGCGGAACTCGCGATACAGGCTGATTTGGTCATCGTTGAGCCCAAACATGCCCTTCAGCTCGGCATCCGTGAACACCACGCCCGGGCGCAGCATCTCGCTGTCAAACCGGGTTTTCACCATCGCCTCGTACTGGTCGACCGGCTGGCCCTGCCACATCTTGAGCACGCCCTCGCTGATCTTGCCGGCGCGCAGCATGCGCTGTGCCTTGTCCTGGGGCGAGAGCTTATCGGCGGCAGCCTGCAGGTCGTCGACCTTGGCCAACTTGCCGTTTTCATCGCGACCCCACACCAGCGTGCCTTCGAAAATCGGGGTGCTGATGGCCTTGTTGTCCGCCGCTTTGATGGGCGATTTACGAATGTCGGACCACGACTCGAGCTTTGGCAGGATCCTGGGTGCCATGTCGGCAGCTTCAGTGGCATAGAACGACACGTCGTTGATGAAGTGCTGCGCCGCGTCAAACACCGGCTTGAAGGCATCGGAGCGCTTGGCCAGGTTGTACATGGTGCCGAAGCTCTTATGCCACCAGTTGACCCGGCCAGGCACGTTCAGAAAGCTGTCGAGCTTCTCGGTCGCCATGGTGGTGACGCGAGCCATGCCGGCGGGGGTATCGAGCGCCATCAGGCCACTTTCATCGAAGCCATCGACCCCTTTCAGCAGCGGCACCCACTTGCGGCCCTGCTTGATTGCCAGCGCACCGGGCGGAATGGTTTTTCCGGTGACATAGGCGCCCTCGCCCCCACTCAGCAGATCCGGCTCAAGCGCACCGACGTCGTAGTTCTTTGCGACTCGCAGCAGCACGTCACCGCTGCCGCCATAGTACTTAGCCACTGCCTCATTGGCGGCCAGCGAGATGCGCCCGTCGGAAACGCCTGCGAAACGCTGCGCAGAGTTGGGCACCAGCCCTGTCTTTGCGATGCTGTCCAGATTGGCAGCCGGTGTGGTGTGGAAAAGGTACTTGCTCGAGGGGTGCTGCATCGCTTCCCATTGCTCGTAAACCTGCATGGCTTCGGGCGAATATGGCGATGTCTCGGGTGTCATGGTCGCCGGCATACCCGCCGGGGTGCCGTTCGCGCGCGTAGCGTTGCGGACTTCAATGCCTCCCAGCTGCACGCCCACGACTTGCACATTCTTACCGGTCAGCTGGGTGAAACGCTCAGCCAGATTGTCTGCGGCGCTGACCCTCGTGTCGGCCATGTTCTCCGGTGCGTCTAGGGCAAGTTGTCCAGGCCCAGCAGCCTCTGGATCTCCGCGTCCGTCCTTTTCCCGTCGTTCCGCAAGGATTCGATCTCGGACGGCGTCAGCCGGTTGGAAATTGGCAAGGTAGCGGGCTTCTGACTGGGTGAGCGCGTCGAACCCGTAGCCGGTAACGGCGCGGAAGTCGGATTCGAGGTCACCATGTTTTTCACGAAGGGCTGTAAGGGTTTCAGGGGTGGGCTGCAGCGTGGCGCTGTACTCTTTGCCGGTCAGCGCGACGGCGCCGGCGACAAGGCCCCCATTATCCTCAATATGGCTGGCCAGGGAAGCGAAAGTCGCGCCCTGGGTGAGGGTATCGTCGACCAGCAGGTAGCTGCGGCCGGGCTCCACCTTGCCCTCGAACTCGGGGCCCGCGAAGATGCGATCAAGGCCGCCTAGTGCGGTGCGCTGCGCGCGATTGCTCTGCACGATGTCGGTGGCCTGCTTCAGGCCCAACTTGTTGGCCAGAATGATGGCTGCTGCGCGCGGGATCTGATTGCGACCGCTCGCCTCTTCCGATACCACGGGCACCACGAGCGGGCTGGTGTCGCCGATTCGTTCCCGGACGCGTGCCACCAGGTCATCGGTCACCAGCGACTTGGCCACGCGGACGGCCGCCATGGTGTTGCCCGCCTTGGCGGCTTCGTAGTCCGGGTGCGCGGTGGCGCTGCCCAGTGGGTTGCCGATCGTGACGGGCGGCACCTGGACGGGGGTATCGCCACGTGCAGCGGCCACCATGTCGCCACCGCCCAGGGTGCGCTTGCCAGCCTCAAGGTTCATCATGGCGGCGCGCAGCATGCCCTGCAGCTCGGCGTTGCTGAAATTAATGTCGAACCCGCGAGAACGCAACCATTCGCGAATCTGGGCATACACCTGCTTGACGAAACCGAAGGCCGGCCTGAATTCCCCGGTAACTGGATCAACGGCGTCTTCGACCACACGGGCAGCGATCTCGTCGGCGATCAGGTTGGGCGAAAGGTTTTGGTTCTTGTAGGCCTGCTCCACGTAGTCCCGGTGGGCGATGAGGGACACGTCGCCGTTTTGGATGCCCTTCTGAATGTTTTTCATCAGCGCAATCCAGCGCATCGGCCCGAGGAGCTGGCGCAGGCCATGGTGCGCAATGGATTCATGCGCCACGGTGCGGGCCACGGCATTGGCGTCGACGTTGTTCTCGGCGAACACATACACCGTGTTTTGGTGATAGAGGCCCCGCGCACGGGCATCGACTTCCACAGGGGACCGACTGGCGTCCTTCAGCACAACAACGCGCGGCGCATTCTTCCAGCCGGCTGTCAGGCGGTCTGTGATGGCCTTTGCCTCCGTGACCGTCATACCGGCTGGCTCCGCTCCAACGAACCGGCGCAGAGCTGCGCGGTCGAAGTCGCGGGCCTGCATCGCCACGTTGCCGAACTCGTCTTCCTTGATCTGCACGGTGTCAAAGAAGTGATCAAACGCCGCCCGGATCTGCGGCTGCTCGCCGGCCGTCGGGTAGGGGTAGCCGTTTTCGACCTTGAACTGCTCCTCCGACACGATGTTGGCTAGGTAGTCGTTGCTGGCACTCTGGTCCTGCAGCTTGGCAATCACGTAGCTCTCGAACGACCGCGCCGCCATTTCCAGACCCGTCGACCAGTAGGCCTTTGTGCGAGTCTTGTCGAGGGTCTTAGAACGCTCTGCCAGGCTGGTCAGGTTGATCGTCTTCATCAGCTGGGTGAAGGCGTCCTTCATCTCGCGGCGCACGCCTTCATCGCGCACGATCCGCTCGGTCATGAACCCGGCTTGCTGACCTTGTCGACGGGCAAAGTAGTTGTCAACGGCATGGAACCACTCGTGCGCCAGGCTGCCGGCGCCGTTCTTGCGCGTGAGGTTGATCACCACACGGTTGGGGGTCACCACGCCGGTCGCATCCGGTTCGTAGTGAGCTGCTGCAGGGCGCTTGCCACCGCGGCCGCGTGAGCCAAAGGCCAGGCCCAGCTCGCCGTTGAGCGACAGGGCCCGGGGCGGCACGCCGATGACACCGGCAAGGTCCATCAGGGAGTCATACGCCTGGTTGAGGTTGGATTGGCGCTCGCCCTGCGGCATGGACGCGCCGAACTGTTCGCCTCGAAAGCCAAAAGTCTCACGGAACTGCTCATTGGTGACGTCGGCGCCGTTGCGATGGTCAACGCCTACGCGCGGCGAATTCGTGGCGCGCCGCTCTGGCGGCACAAACTTCGCGGCCTCGAGCAGCTTTTCCAGCTCGGCTTGATTTGCAGCCTTGTAGGCGCGCGCCTGCTCTACGGTGTCGAATGACTTCAGGTCAATGCTCTGCGTGGAGCTCAGTCGCTTTCCGACGGTGACACCGGGCTTGCCGCGGATCGAGTAGACGTCGAAAGTCATGGCCTTTGTTTCGGCCGCGGTCTTGTCACCCTGGACGGCCAGCCACGACTTGAACTTCTCGATTGCCTCTTCCTTCGTGGGCGCCACCGCGAGCTCACTGCTCCAGCGGCCGGCGTTCCAGGTGGCCGATGCACTGGTCGATGGCTGCGTGACGGTCCACATGACTTTCGGCGGGTCGAATTTCTCGCCGGCGTAGAGACTGAATGTGCCCCGCGAAAATGTCATGCCCTTGAGCGATCGCTCATGGCCAACGGCTTCATAGAGGTCGATCTTGTTGAACCAGTCGGTGAGGTGATAGCCTTTGCCGGTCTCGATCACCAGCTCTTTGACGCGCGACCCGTCCAACACTTTCGCGGTGGCGTTGCGCAGCAGTTGGACGTTCTCAGTCCAGCGCTTGAGCTTCCAGCTCTGCGATGGCTTGTTGGGTATCTCGTCACGCGCTGCCCGGGCGAAAGCCACGGCCCACGGCTCCATGCCGTCGTCGATCATGCGCTGGTAGTCCGGCTCTGGCCAGGTCTTGGAAAGCGGCTGCGAGGCGAGGTCCATGCCCATCGCCTCGTCGAGCTTTGCCCGGTAGACTTTCTCGTACAGCTTGCGGGCGCCCTCGAGCACAGCACCGGCGTCGTCGATCTTTGCGACAGGCTTTGACGTTGCTACCGTTTTTGTAGCTGCTGGCGCTGGTGCCTGTTGGGCTGCAGCCGGTTTTACCGCCTCTGTGCTGCGCGCCCAGTCCTTGAATTCAGCCACCGACATCTGCGTCATGGCCGCGCGCCGCTTCGGACCGCTGCCATCTGAAAAGTGGGCGTCATAGACGGCTTCGGCTTCTACCTGCGTGGCCACGCCAAGCACCGCCTTGTGCTCGTCGAATTTGCCATCAAGGCCCTGCTGATCGAACACGAACACCGGGGCGCCGGCCACGGGGTTGGCAGAAAGGTAGACGTCGACCTGCTCGCCGTCGGCGCCGGTGGTGCGCTTCACGTAGCCATAGTGGGCGGTCATGTCGACCGTCCAAGGCTTGCCGTCCGGATCCGTGCCGGTTCGGCTGCTGCCCTCCGGGTTCTCGATGGTCAGGTCCAGGCCATCAAAGTTAAGGTGGCCCTTTTTGTAGTTCCCGGCTTCCTTCTGGGCATCGGTGGGCTCAGGCAGGTCGTTTTGCGGCGAAGTCGCGGCGGCATGTGCTGCCTCGGCAATTGCAGCTGGCTGCGTCGCAGCTACCCGAGCGGCTTCCACCGCATCGGCTCCGGCCGGGGTTCCGGCTGCGGGTTGTCCGACAGTTGCAGCTTCTGGAGCTGCTGGCGTTTGAGCTGGCTCGGCTTGGGCTTGCTCGATGGCTTTGGGGGGTGCGTTTTCTTGAACACGTGCCGGCTCCGGTGGGCTGGTGCGGGGTTTTTGCTTCGCTATCGATTTAGTAGCTGCTTGCGCTTTCCCTGATTGGGCTACAGGCGCTTTTCGCTGTGATTTCGTGGCTTTCTCGAACGCCTTCTTCGCCTTGGCCTTGGCAGCATCGCGGCGTAGCACGTTGGGGTGGGCCTCGTAGTCATCCTGGATCTTGGCCAGCGCCTGCTGGTAGACCTGCTCGGGCTCCAGTGCCGCGGGCTTAGGCGCTGCTGGCGCTACAGTTTTGATAGCTGCTTGCGCACGTGCTCCCTGCTCAGCAGCCGGTTTTTGTGCTGGTGCTGGTGTGGGTGCTGCCGCTGGCTTTGCATTGGTCGCTTCGACAGATGCGGCGCGGATCACAAAGCCGCCCTGCACGGGCACCACCTGGAAGCCGGGCCCGGCTTTCTTGAGGGGCCCGGCGGTGGCGATGCGGCTCTTGAAGATATCGCCTGACTTGTTCAGGATGTCCCCATCCAGCATGCCGGCAGCGCGCAGGCCCGCTTGCTTCTGATGGAACTCGGCAATGGTGTAGTCGGGCGAGCCCTTGACGGCGATGCCGAACGTGCCGTCCTTCTTCGGAAGTGGCAGCGCCTGGAAGCTCACGCCACCCGCGCGCTTCTGCGCTGAAATATAGGACTGGGCTTGTTCGGAGGTGGCGAAGTCCGCCTCGCCTGCCTTTGGCGCCTTGGCGGCTGGCTCTTTCGCCTGCGCAGCGGCCTGCTGCTCTGCGGCCTGTTGGGCTTGCAGCGCGGCAGACGTGCCGGTGTCAACCGCCAGCGCTGCACTGGCAGACAACGGGCCAGCCGCTGGGTCAATGCCCATCAGTTGGGACGCCGTGGGCTCGGGCGCGAAGTCCAGCCCACCTTGCTCCGTGTCCTGCAGTCGCAGGGGCCGCGGTGCACCGGGGTTGGCAGGATCGAACCCGGCCAGGGGGCGACCGACGTAGCCCTCGGCTTTGATCTGCTCGGCATCGCTTGGTGATTTCGTGGTGCCCGCAGGCGCTGGGGCCAACTCAAGCCCACTGGCCAGATTGGCGGCGCGTTCCATCGGCGAGACAGGCGGTGTAGTTGCAGCTGCTTGGGCCGAACCACCCATCGGCCCGGCCAGGCCCCCAGTAAGACCCCCGACCAGCAGGCCCTGAGCACCTGCGGCACCAACACCCTCGCCCAATGGCTTGTCCTGCGCCAGATTCTGAGCAGCCTGCTCCTGCATCGACTGCGGCAGTTCCTGCAGCAGGCCCTCAACGGCCGCGCCTTCGCCAGCGCGCCGGAAAATCCCTTTGCGTACCCCAGCGGCAGCAGCCTGCTCGCCCACGGGGCCCAGCTTCCCTGCGGTGAGCATGGTGCTGACGTCGCCCAGCCCCAGGCGGTTGGCCACTTTGCCGGCACCGAGGCCGATGGCACCCGTGGCAAGTCCTGAAGCGGCCAGGATCGCGGCTTGCCGTGCCGTCAAGGTACCGTTAAGGTCTTCCTGTCGCACCTGCTCGGCGTTCTGGCCAGCGGCAACAGCTCCCTCACCCACGGCTCCGGCACCGATAGCGCCAAGGCGCGGCGCCACTGCCAGAGCTCCACGGCCGGCGGCGCCGCCCAGCACCATGGAGGGTGCTGACTCGACAGCTGCGTTCACGATGGTCGACGGGTTTTGCACCATGGCGCCAACGGTCGGAAAAAAGCCATCGGCCTGCTGCACGGCGGCATCCGCTGCATGCTGCTCGGGCGACTGGAAGTCCGTCAGTACCTGCTTGGCGTCTTTGAAGCGAACTCCGGCCGCCTCGGCTGCCTTGCCGGCACGCCCTCCCGTCACCAGGTCGGCAATGCCAACCGCGGCTTCGGGCACGCCGACAACGCCCTTTGCCAGCGCCAGGCCGGTGTCAGCGGCCCGACGGAATGCTCCCGCCGGCTTTGGCGGTTCCTCGACAAGGGCCCCACCGAACTGGTCGGTGGTAACTTCGGTTCCGCCAAATTGATCGGTTGCCATGCTTATTTCTTGTAGGTTTTGCCGTCGGTGCCGATGTAGGTCGTGCCCGGCGCAAGTCGGTCGAATTCGGCTTTGGTGGTCACCTTGGAAGGTGCGCCAGCTGTCTTGCGGGAGGCACCCAGCTCAATGAGCTGACCGGTTGTGTTGTCCAGTACCTGAGCAGGCTCGCGCACGATCTGGCCGGTGGCATCAACGGTTTGGCCGCCAGGCACCACAGTGAACTTGCCAGCGGGCTCGTACCGGCCTTGAAGCGCGCGAAGCGTCTCCTCTGCGGCGGCGCGCTCTGTAGGCGTCTTGGCGCTGATGACGGCCGTCTGTGCCGCCTGCAGCTGGGCCTTACCCTGGTTGTCGATACTCGAGCTGTTGCGTTCGATGCCCAGGCGTGCCGCATTGTTTTCGGCGACGGCATCCTGACCCCTGCGCACCGTCGAATCAGCCTGATTGGCAAGCAACTGTTTGCGCGCAAAGCTGCGGCCGACAGTGCCCGCCGGGCTCATCGCAAGCGCTTGGAGCTCGGCATTCGACATGCCGGCCCCTTGTCCCGCGAACGTGGCGCCTTGAGCCGCATAGCTCTCGCGAATGGCGCCAAAGTCACCCCGCGCGGCAGCTGCATTGCGCGCTTCAGCCAGAGCCATGTCGGTGCTTGGATTGGATCCGGCGAGACTGGGCACGGCGGTGACGCCGGCACCAGCATTGCGGGGGTTGTCAATCGTCGCCCCGGCGCCGATGTTTGTGCCGCTGTAGGAATTGCCGTCGCGGCGGATCACGCCCAGGGCAGGCTGCTCGGCCAAGCCTGTAGCCGGCACTGAATTACCCATAGGTTGACGCCCAGAGAGGTCAGTGGTTCGCGCTGCGGCAGGCGCGGGCACCGTGGCCACGGCCGGCGCCGGTGCGGTGGACGCGGGTGCTGCAGCTGCCGCCAGCGCGGCGCCACCAACAACAGGCGGCACGAATGGTGCCGCAAGGGCAGCCGTTGGACTGGCGGCAGCCGCACCCCCTGTCCGGGCCAGCATCGAAGCCGCGCGCGCCGCACCTCCTGCTGCTACTGGCGAAACGGCGCTGAGTGTGTTGGAAACGTTGCGACCCAGCTCCGTATCGGTCAGCACGCTGCTGGGCTGTGCAGGAGGAGCCTGCACGTTGCTACCGACAGGAATTTGGCTCAACATTTTGCGGCGACGGTCATCGTCAACCAGGCCGCCGTCGGCGAAGGAAGGTGTGGCTTCAACTGGTTCAACGCCCTGCTGCTGGGCAACCGGTGTGTGCGTGACGTCCTTGATGGCCGTCAGAACGGCGGCGCCCACGGCCTGGATCTGTTCAGGTGGCAAGGAAAACTCGCCATTGCTCACTTTGACCGGTACCTTGGCGCCCCTGCGCACCGCACCCAACCCAAGCGCATTGGACGAATCGGTGGGCATGATGAACGTTCCCTCGCGCATCTCGGCGCTGATGGAGTCCGAGGTGCCAGTGCCGCGCCCTTTGATCAGGCCACCGTCTGCGAGGCCCGCCTCCTTCTCACGCCGCTGCATCGCCGTCATCCCGGTATAACCAGAAATGGCGCCTGCAGGTGCGGCCGCGGGAGCCGGTGCGGGTGCTGGTTTGGCGGGCGGCGTCTCTACCTCCACCTTGGGTGTCGGCTTAAAGATCGCGCGCCCTAGATTGGCGATAAAGCCGCCGTCAGCGTAATGTCGAACCGCGCCGCGCGCGCCCGTTTTTGGATAGTGGCCGTTCATGGGTTCCCCTTGTGGTGTGCTCGGGGCATTTTTTCACCGGCAGGGCAACCATCAAACCCTTACCGGGGGCATCCGTCAGGTCGACTCGTTGCCGCTGTACCCCGTGTTGGCGTTCAAGGCGTTCAATGCTGCGGAGGCCTGCGTGGCGACCGCACGCGCTGCCGCCTCCATGGTCGCAACCCTGGCGCTGATGAGCCGGACCTGAGAATCCAGATTCGCCTTGCGTACCTCCACTGCGGCATTGGCATCGGCGATCGCGACCCGGGCCGGCAGCTCCAGGGCTGTGACCTTGGCCTGGTAGAAGCTGGTCAGCACGTTGGCGAGCTTGGCCTTGGCGTCCAACATGGCCGTTGCGAGCTGCGCGCCAAGCTGGGGGCCCAGTGCAAGCGTGCGGATATAGTCGCCGGCCGCCTGAATCGCTGCCGTGCGCAGCTGCAGGGCCTTGTCGACCGCAAAGCGGATGTTCTCGATCTCCAAGTCAGCCTGTTTGATGGCCACATCACGTGAGGCCTGGGCAATCTTGTTGCGCAGGTCCTGGTCGATATCTGACACTGCACCGACCAGTGCGCCCGGTGGCAACGGATACCCTTTCGCGGCCCAGAACGACACGGATTCCCCAGTGGCACGCGCCGCATCCGTCAAGAGCCGCGACCGGTCCCGCTCCCAGATTTGAGCCTCCACCGCGGGCTTGATGCCCGTGCCGCCGTTGGTTATGGCGTTCTCCACCCACGCGCGAGCCGCTGCCAGCTCGTTGCCCAAGGGGAAGTAGGTCGTGAGGAAGTTGCTCAGGCCATCGGCCAGCATGGCCTTGATTTCGTCGGTGGTGGACTGGTAAAGCGCCGTGAGTTCGGCCGGGCTGAAGCCGTCAATTTGCGGGGCATCTGGCAGATCCAGCGAAGCCGCGATGTCGACCTCGGCGATCTGGGGGGCGTTGACAATGTAGTTCAGCGCGTCGGTGGACAACTGGTCCGACTTGTCGAGGCGCTCCTGCGCAATGCCGAACTGTGTTTCGAAGACGGCAGAGACAAATTGCGCAGCGACCGAATCGCCACCGGGTGGAAAGGTTGCCATGGATGTTCTCCTGGTTAGGCTTCGGGCTCAAATTCTTTTCTGTAGCCGGGGTTGATCAGCGGGGGATAGTCGGAACCAATAGCACCGACGTAGACGGGATGAATCCGAATTCCCGAAATGGGGGCACGCTCAAGGTCTTTCACTTTCGTCTTCGATGCCAGCTTGAAGGTCTCGAAGTAGTCCGTTGTGCGATATGTGGTGATGACACCATCACGAACCGCCATGAGCAGGATCTCTCCCTTGCTTGTTTCACTGACGGCCCGTGCAACGGCAAACGTGACGATGGCCAGGTTGTCGTTGATCATTGACGTCTGGAACCTGTCATTGATCATGTCAACGTCCAGCGGGTCTGACAGCACCCAGGTGGCGCCGTAGTCCTTTGTGCTGAGCACCCGAAGCACTTGGCCGCTGGCAGCACCGGCGTCAAATTCGTAAGTCGAGAAAAACAGGCTGCCCGGACCAGCGGACACCGGTGAATTCCCCAGCAGCGTTGAAGACGTGGCGACACTGACCTGTGGGGTTGGCGTACGGCCACCGAGAAAGGCAGGCTTCTTGCTCGTGGGCCCGATCCACGCGTCGGGTGGCCACGGAACGTTTTGGAAATTTTCACCGTTCTCATCGGAAATGAACAGCCGAAAAGCGGCGTCGGTGATGTCGGCGCCGCCGGTCACCGGGGTATTGACGGCTCCCGCGGTACACAGTGCCACGCAGGCGATGCGGCCCTCCCCCACTGGGCTGGCTACGGCGCATTGCGGCATGAAGATACAGCCGTGCGTCTGGGGCGTGCCGTCACTCAGGACCCGTGCATATCTCTCCACCGTCTCGCCGGCAACCACCTCGGACGTGTACAGCAAATAAGGCTGAAGCCAAGTGGCGTCCGTCACCGTCCAGGTCTGGCCGTGGTCTGCGCTTCGCAGCATGACTGGTGGCTCCGGGTACTGCATGCCGCGTGTGATCAAGGGATCGCTCTCGAGGGGCTTGCGCGGCGCCGCCAGCATGAACAGCTTGCCGCGGCCGACACAATTAACCATGGACGAAAACGAATATTGGGAGTCATCGGCGGACGGGATTGGCACGGCCGTCATCCTGCGCGTCTTGGTGTCGCCGACATAGCACACCAAGTTGGTTTTAAGGCCAAGGTTGTCGGAGTAGGCCAGATACTCCCCAAACGGAGTGCCAAACACCACGAACCGATAGGCTTCAAGGTCTTCGTCCCAGCCGGTCGCGCACATACTGGCCCTGAAGCCGTAGCCCAGGCCATCGTGTACACCCAGTTGCACGACATCGGAAAACGACACGTTGGCGCCCTTCTTGTTGTCCGCCGACAGGCTTAGCACCTCGGCCTTTTTGCTGCCGATGCACACCAGCGAGGGCCACCACACGGTGCCGCCACCCACACTGGTGACATTCCAGCGCAGGACGTAGTTCCCGCCTACAAAGCACTGAGTTGATGCCTCGGAACTCGCCTCGCCGTTGACCTCAATGTGCTCGTATTTGGACGACGACACCAGCTGATCGGCCTTGCTGGGCACGCGCATGTTGAGCGGGTTGTCCCGGAACTGCTCGCCCTCCTTGAGGGTGACCAGAGCCCAAAGGTAAGGAACAGAGCCGCTAGTGATGACCTCGAGGAATCCGTCTTTCTTGCGCGCCACGGCACCAGGGGTTCGACTTCGCAAGTACGGAACGTCGACGTCGTCGAGCTGCCGCGCTTTTTTCTCGCTGCTGTGGTCGTAGCCAACGCGGAACCTAGGGAACTTCATGCGTTCCCACCATTTCAGTCCAGAAAGGCGGCGTTTTTGCGCCGCCGACACGCATGTAACTGAGTTGGGCCTCGCCACAGAACCCGACAGCCACTTGTTCGATGCGATTACTGGAAGGCGGCTGATAGTCCAGTTCAAAAGTCTGGCCAAACATCTCCAGTGACTGGGCGCCGGACGCATAGGTCAAAACCGCCGGGTACTCGGTATCCAGCACCAGCGGTACTGAATCCGTTGTCGACATGCCGTCGTACTCCATCCTCATGACAAGGATGAACTGCACGTCGTCGGGGGTCGTGATCGAAATAATCAAGTTGTCGACTTCACCGCCGAACCGGAACTCTGCGACCTTGCCCCCGAAGAAGATGCCGCCGGGAGGCGGTGATTTCCATGACCACGCCGCAACATATTCATGCGGCGCGTGCGAATCGGGGGGCGACGGCGTGTAGGTAATTTCATCCGGTGAGAATGGGCTTGCCACAGCGGCGCCGCCAAACACAAAGGTGTTGTTGAAGCCCGATGACCAGGCGGTGGAACCCACCGCCTTCGTGTCGGGGATGCGGCCAAGAACCGCGCCAGAGCCCGTGAATTCATCATCTAACCAGTTGGCCATCAGATTCTCCTGCCAAGGTTGGCGACCTCGAATTCGACTGTGCTCAGTTCGAAATCATCGCCTTCTTCGTTGTAGAGCTCAAAGGTCAAATGCGTGCTGCGCACTCCCCTGCCGATCTTCACGCGCTGCGTGCGCAGGTAGTCATCGTTCCTGACCGTCTTATAGGTGTGCGTCTGGCCATCTGCAATCACACGCAGGAACACATTGCCGGATGACGACAACCCGAGGTAGCAGTTCGGCACCGTCTTCTTGTTGCTGGTACCGAAGTCCTGCTTCCCAAAGGAGATGGATGCCCTGATCGGATCACCGCTGTCGTTGGCGCCCTCCAGCAGGTAGACGCCGTCGGCCTTCACGCCGAAGTACCGGCCCTTGTAAGTCCCAAAGCTGTTGAAGGAATATCCCTCGTAGGTCGTTGAGGCCCCGGATTCGTCGTTAACCACCCAGGTTTCACCGTCGTCAGCCAGCACGGGCACGCCAGCGCGCACCTGCATCAAGGTGGCCATGATCGCTTGCATCAGGGCGCTATAGGTCATGGTCCCGGCCACGTTCACGGCTTCCGCCATTGCGGCGTCCTTGATCACCAGCGAGAGCATGGTGGTTTCCACGCCCGCGTGGCTCAAAATCAATGCGTCGACCGTACCCGAGAACACCATGGTGGAGCGGGCATTTAAGACCACACCGGCAGTCGCATTCAGGCGCCCCTCCATGGCGTGGGAAAAGCCTGAAAACGCTTCAAACGACATCACGGCTTCACCATAAGAGCCTTCGCTGCCTTTGCCGCCCAGTGGTGAGAACGCGACTTCTGCACCGCCGATCGTGCCGGCCAGCCCAGTGGCAGCCAGCGCCATTTGACTGAAGGACATCGCGCATAGCGCATAGCGTGGCGGAAACTCATAGGTTCCCGAGTTCATCGACATCGGCTTGAAGGCGAGAACGGCGCCGGCATATCGTCCGCTGCTGGCCAGGCATGTCAACGGTTCAAAAGCCATGATGGCCTCGCCGGACATGCGAATCGTCAACTCCAACACCTCAAACCGCATGGTGTAACTGCTTTGTGCCACGGTGCCGTTGCTTGCCATGCACAGCAGTGGCTCGAGATGCAGTTCCGCCACGCCCGACTTGTTGGCTTCCACGATTGCCGGGTCGTAGACGGTATCGCCACCCGAGAATAGCGATGCGTCAAGAAACACTTCGCCCAGGCTCAGCTCGTCACTGACATGCTGTAGCACGTCGTCAATGAAGTAGGCAACCTGGTCAAACCGTCGAGCGATGCGAAAGACTGAGCCATTGCTATATGGGCCCAGATTGAGAACGATCCCCCCGGCCTCCTTGATCTTGGCGACTCCGTAGGCCAGGTAAAACGCGTGCTGAATTGCTGCGGGGTCGACATCCGCATCTGCGCTGTTGAAGCCTGCCACCACGCCAGCGGCTGAAACCGGGACCTTGAAAGTGACGTACCCGTGTCCAATGATGGATGCGATCGAGCGGCCGCCGGCATTCCAGCCAAAGTTGAAGTCGTACGCGATACGGCCGGGGATGGCCGGCCTCCCAATGATCGGCGGAACTGCAGCAACCGCCGGATAGCTCACAGCGATCAGTGTTGGCCTGGAGAAGTAGCTATAGGCAAAATCACCGCCCGGAGCCGGCGGCACGAAGTCGTAGTAACTGCTTTCCGGATTGAACTGCCACGTGCCCGGTGGGGGGTTAATCGTCTGGTAGGCAAGGACAGAGCGGATCACATAGCCCACATAGGCAGGCACAGCAGGCGAGCCCGGGGAACTGGGAACGCCCGGGGAGCCGGGCGTGTAGGTCGTCTTAACCGTTTTGATCAGGGCACTGGTCATATCGTTCTCAGGTCAGATAGACGACAGCAACGCGGTGTTGCTGAAGTCCCCGATTAGCCGGGCCTCACAGGGTCGGCAGTGCGACCGTGTAGTAGTCGATGTCCTGCCCGGCGCCGGATGTAAGGACGGTATTGGGCAGCAGGTTGAGGTCACCGCCACCTACCGCCACGGTGCCCTGAAGGCGTGGCTGCACAACGGAGCTGGTGCCGTCGTCGCCGACAGCAACATGCCGGAAGAATGTTGCGGTACCTGAATCGACGTTGGTGCCAGACCAGACCTCGCCGGTGTTCTTCTGGGCGACGCCAGGGGCAACAACGTTATCGTCGAACGTGATTCCCGTTCCCGTGTCGCTCTCACTGATGGTGCAAAGCAGCGTTGCTGAGCCCAGAGCGTCATCGGCGGTCGCCGGTACCGTACCGGCATAGATGTGGATAAAGCCCAGCGCCATCACCGTCTTCAGGGAGTCGGAGACGAGGAGCGCGTTGCGAAGACCTTTGGATGCTTTCATGATGTTTCCTTAGTTGGAGGTGAGCGCGAAGGCCGCAATCACGCGGAGGGTTTCGCCGGATTCGAGTGCCTTTGGAGATGTGAAGCGAACTGCGGACAACAGCACACCGGCGGTGGACCCCTTTGCGGCAGCTGAGGCAACGAAACCGCCGTAGAGCGTTCTGTTGGCGCTCATCACGAATTCGGCTCGCGACGCCCCGTTGTCCACGCTTCCGGCGGCCACTGCGCCCAGCGTCAGCGCCGGTCGCGTGCCAGCCGTGTAGTTCGTGCACTCGGTGGCAGAAGCCGGGAACGTGGCCGCGGTGTCGGCGCCGACCGGGGTGTAATTGCCCTGGTAGATGCCGACGTACCACGACGTGAGCTGCGCGGAGCCCTTGAGCGTGACACCCACCATGTGGTCAAGGCCCTGCACGGGCATCAGGTTGTGAACAACCTCGGTGTCGCGCACGTTGCCGGCTTTGTCGAGGATTTGCACCAGGTACTTAAACCCGGGCTGCACTTTGGTTTTCATAGCTGTGTAGCCTTTCTGACGATCTCGCCATCCATGAAGCTGTGCGCCGCTGCCCCGTTGGCACCGGAGCCGAAAAGCGAGGTGACGACATGTTTCATGCCGTCTTGCTCGCGGAAAAAAGAAGCGCCGGCGGCCGCGCTGTTCATGGCGATGCTGCCTTCCTGGACGTTCTTCACATCCGCGCCGTTCGCCTGGACCTGCCCGCGCACGGACATCCACCAGCACATCAAGTTGTCAGGCGCGGTATTGCCGGTGCCCTCGATGGCGCCGTAAGGAAGCACCTCGACCGCATCGGCCTTGGCCAGGTCGCCCGCGAAAAAATAGCTCTTGTTTTCGGTACACACGTAGGTGCCGGTCCTGATCGGCTGGACCACCGTGATCCGCGTAGTGAACGGGATGAAGTTCTTGGCCGGCAAATGGAGGCTCGGCGCAAAGGGCTCGGAGTAATGCAGGATCCTGTCGCGGGCCACCAGCAGGCGGCCGTTGTTGCTGCGAACAATTGAGCCCGCCGGCATGGGCTTCAGCATCAGCGTCTGGCACCGACTTGTGAGCTGCTGTGGCGCGGTGATCGTGAAACTGGTCTGGGCAGCGGCAAGCACCGTAGCGAGCATCAGCTGGTCACCGTTTACCGGGCTCATGTACACACCGATGGCGACGACGCCCGCCGGAAACGTGGCTGGAAGCCCGGTTACTTCGATGGCCTGCCCTTCAGTGACCTCTACTTGCACGGGCTCCGTACTGCCCGACTGCTGCAGGTCGTCGGCAATGTAGGTAAAGCAGACCTGGTACAGGCCGGGAGCCAGGTTCCCGGCACCGGCGGCTGCGACTCCCGGCGCGGGGTCCATCATGGCAACACCAAAGGGCTTGTCCTGGCCAGAAGACAGCCGACGCAAGACGACGCCATCCGTGTACACCACGTCACCGTTGACCTCGGTGTAAGAGATGCGGCCTCCGGGGACCAGGCCAGACCTGAGCGCGGCCTTGGTGAGCGCTGCGGGCTTGCCCGTCAACGAATACAAGGTCGTGCCGTCGACCATGTAGGCGCTGTCACCGTCGACGTGGAGGGAATGGCAATCCAGGCCCGCCAGGGCCAGCGTGACGCCCTGTCGCCGCTTCAGCGTTCCCGTGGTGCGCAGGTCCACATTGACCGCCGACCGCAAGAATGCGCCGCCATCGCCGCCCTGCAGCTCGTTGTCAGGCAGGCGGTTGTTGACGCCCTGATTGAACGGGCCCAGTTTGACCGGGGTGTCGGTGGTGGCCATCACCAGACCGCTTTGTTGAAGAGTGGCCGGTTGGCCTGGAAACTACGCCTCATGTCGGCGTCAACGCTCAAACCAAAATGCGCCACAAAAAGAGCCTCGGCCCTTTCAGCGGCGCTTTCGTTCAGGAGCTCGGCGTCAGGGCGACGATAGCAGCGCTGGAGCGCCCAGTACACCAGGTGACGGTGATGGATCGCTCCTATTTCGGGATACGTGTCATCCGATTCCGCCAGCACCATAGGCTGCAGCGGCAGGCGGTAGCACTCAATGCGTAGCAGCCCATCGGTATTCGGGAGGCACGTGAGCTGGATAGTGGTGTCGTTCTGTATCGCACCGCATGGCACGTTGGTGAGCCGACGCCACCCGGGACGCACACGGTCCTGCTCAATCCGGTCAGTGAGATCGAGCGGTATCTCGTTGGTGCTGCCTGCGGGCGTGAACCAAGCATTAGTGACGTAAATAACGGCGGCGTGAAGCGGATAGACGCTGGTACCAGCCGTGACGTCGATCTCGCAGATATCGGCATTGCTGGCTTCGTGGATCAGGCTCGCCCGAATTGCGGCCTCATCCTCGGCCTCGTTAAGCCAAAGTGTCACGTCCTCGTCCTCGGACAGATACGGCGCTTCCTTGTCGTCCGCATCTGTCCTGAACTGGGCGATCAACTCCGCGAGAGTCATACAACGCCGAACTGATCAACAAGCCGCGTGGCCTGCTCCCGCAGGTCAACAAGCTTTTGGTTGGTATCGAGGTCTTGGTGGAAGTGGATCTTGACGAACTCAGCCACAGACTTCTTGTCGCGCATGTTGCTGATGGCGTCGCGCAGATCCTGAATGCGGTCTTCTTCACTGTCCTGTTTCGGGCCCTTTGGCGCGACGGCTGGGCCGACTGCCAGCCCGGCCAGCGTGTCACCAGGCACGTACACATCGGTGTGTTTGAGCATGAGCCGGGCTTTGTCGGTCGGCACGGGCTTGCTCTCGCCGCGTTGCCACTGAATGCGAGTGCTGTACGTGCCATCCGTGTAGGTTTCGCGCTTGCCGATGTATTTCACCGACAGGAGATTGGGGTCTGCAGCCTGTGTGGCGGCACCGGGCAATGCGGGAGCCGCAGGTGCCGCAACTGTGACAACGGCGTCAGGTACATCCTTCAGGGTGTGCACCACAGCGCGGAACAGATAGTCCTTGGCTTTCTGCTCGGCTGGCAGCTGGTCGTATGGCAGGAAGCACGGGTGTTCCTTCAACTCCATGTCCTTGACCTCACCATACCCCCAACCGTCGGCTTCCTTCTGAGCCATCCAGCTGGCGTGTGAGTCTTCAGGCGTTGCATCCGGATTGGCCAAATGCATGTCGACGCCGGCCAGGGCACTTGCCCGTTGCGACTCAGGAGCGTCTTCCCATGCCACTTGCGAGTCGTCGCCCAGGGATGCGCAGTAGGCGCGGTTGATTTCATGCGCGGCGCGCGCGAGTTGTTCACGGTTCATGTTCGCTCCAAAAAGTTGATGGAAAAAAAGAGCCCGAAGGCCCTTTTTCTATTCGCCCTTCAATCAGGGAGGGCCGTTCAAGATGCCCTCGACAAAGATGTCGAGCACGCCGGCTTCGGCGTTACTTGCCACATCCCAGTCAATGACCAGGTAGGCATCCTTGGGCAGCGTGACGGGTGCAACCGCCGTGTTGTTGGCACGGGTGCGGCCCAGAGCGTTCACGGCCAGGGCCGCGGCGAAGTAGTCCGCATCCTGCGGCACCGCGGTGTCATCGACGCCGTCGACGTATTCGAAGCCCACCTTGGCCGTCGCGGTCGCCGTGAAGGCGTTTGAGACGATCATGAGAGCGTCGATCAGCTTCATGCCGGCGGGCAGGACGCCCACGCGGATCTTGTCCGCTGCGGTGACGGCCGCCGTCGAGTCCGAGTCGGCAATGGCGCCGGTCGAGGTGGAGGTGACATTGAACGGCAGAGTGGTGAGATTGCCGTAGGGAGTGCCGCCGAACTGCGGCTGCGTCAGGATCTTTTTCTTGGTAATGGTGGCCATGATGGGCTCCTAATGTTGCGAGATTGAGGTGGGTAAGCAGACCGGTGGGTGCCGGCCTGCTATGTCGCTTACTGACCGGCGATCTTCACGACGGTGTCGATGGCCATCACACCGTAGTCGGTGATCTGCTTGCTGTCGCCGTGGTCGATTTCGAAGCGGATCTTGCTGCGGCCGTTGATGGCGCCTACCAGCAGTTCCAGCTTGTCGCCGTGGTCCAGCTCCTTCTCGCTCCAGAAGAACGGGTTACCGGTCTTCACGTGCTTGCCCCAAGCCTCGGCAAGTGCCTGGCCGCCCAGCAGGATGGCGCGGTCGACAGCGTAGGTGGTGCCGAACGAAGCCGGCACCAGGTCGGTGGTGGTTTCCGTTTCGGTCGTGTACGAGGCGCACCAGTTGATGGCGTTTCCGGAATAGAACCGGATCGGCTTGGGCATCTTCACGATCAGGATGCCGTTCCACAGACCGGCCTCGCCCATGAACAGCGGGTTCTGGCCAGCTTGCTGGGCACGAGCCATCGCGTTGGCCTGCAACGAGCGGAAGCCCGTCGACTGCACAAACGAGGTGTACTGCTCAGACGACACCAGCAGGACGCGCAGCGGGGCATCGCTGGCCATCTTGTCGCCCTCGAACACCACGGGTGGCGGTGGCAGCGGCATCGAGTCCAGGTAGGTGCGCAGGCCGTCGACCACGTCGGCATTCATGACGTCGGTTGTGGACAGCGTGATTTCATTGGCCGACGCGGCGATGGGCTCAATGCCGCTACCGGTGGACATGAAATGACGGTTCTTCGACGGGGCCTTGACCGGGTTGATCATGATCTCGGCGAAGTCGACATCGGAGGCCTTCGGCACAGCCCATTCGATGTTGTCGTGGAAGCCGCGCGCGCCTGCCATGTGAACCAGGATTTGCTGATCGCTCAGGCGTGCCATGTAGCTCTCACCCAGGGCCCGGCCCAGCTTGCGCAATTCGTGCGGGGTGCGCTGCTGGGTCATGGTGTCGCCGGCTGAAATCGGGTAGCGAGCCTGGTTGATGCGCAGGCGGTCCTGCGAGAAGCTCATCTTGCGACCCAGGCCCTCAGCGACGTGACTGCCCATGATCGGCTTGCCGCCCATCGGGTTGATCAGGTCAAAGGTGATTTCGTCGCCGGCCATCTTGCGAAGGTCCATACAGCGAACGATGGGCAGTTCGTTGGACGACTGCTTGCGGATGGTCGACTCGGCTTCGTCCTGTTGGGGGAACTTGCCGGTCAGGCGGTTCATCGTGGTGTTCCGCTGCATGTTGGCGGCAAACAAGCCAACCGACTGCAACGTAATAGCCTGCGGCGAGCCGTAGGGGATATTGGTGGGCATGACAAAACTCCTTCAGAGGGACCAGCGCTGCCATCCCGGCAGTGCTATTGATGGTTAGAGAACCTTGTTCATCAGGGCCATGATCTGTTCGGGGCTTTTGCCTTCGAACTTCGTCATTAGCCCTGCACTCGACATGTCCAACATCGCGGCGGCTTCATCGTGGTGCGCTGCACTGCCTGCCGGGATCTCCGACAGACTGGTGGGCGCAGCCGAACCGGCTTTCGCAATGACCGCTTTCGCGGCAGCCGCAGGGTCCACTTTCGCGGGCACTACAGCCGGAGTCGTTCCCGTGGCCCCTTTGTAGGCAGTCAGCAACTCCACGACTTCCTCAGCAGTCCCTTTTTTCAACACGTCCGCATAGGCGGTACGCACAAAAGCAGGCTGCTTCGCTATCCATTGCTGCATCTCGGCACTCTCAGCAACGGCCTCAAAGTCGGGATGCGCCGCGGCGATGGTCGAAAAGTGCTGATCTGTAGCGGCGTCAACATGCTGCTTCTGGATGGGTGCCAGAGCAGACGCAAAACGCGCCTCCAGGTCCGCTGTGATGGCCGCTGTTTTGGCTGCCACAACCTTCTCGATGCCATTCGCAATGGCCTCCTCGGAGTAGTCGCCGTACAGCTCGGTGTTCGTCGCCGGCGTTGCCGCTGGCGTTGGTTCCGCTGGGGCCGGTGCTGGGGCAGGAGCTGCAGGAACCGTTTTAAGGCGCTGCACTTCTTGCTCCAGCTCGGCGGCCCGTGCTGTGGCTTCTCTTGCCTGATCTCGCGCTTCGGTCAGCTTTTCATACGGGATGGTGTGAAGACCATCCTTGGCCAGGATCACCTTGGGCTCGTGGCCTTCGGGTGGATCCGTGACGACTGGCGCCGGTGCGGGATCAACTACTTTCGCGGGGTCCACATCGGGTGCTGGTGCTGATGCGGGAGCAGGTGCAGCGGCGGGCTCGCTGCTTTCCGGGGTTTTCCCGGTATCGCCCTCGGGCAGATCTAACATCTGCGCCATTTGCTCGTCGGTCAACAGACCATCAACCTGATGCTGCAGGTAAAACTCTTCTTGATTCATTTCGTTCCCTTGCCACATATCGCCGTGGCCGGCTGAAGGGTTACTGTTACGAGTCGGGGGTCGAAACCCCCTTCTCTCCGTCTTGTGGGACATGCGCCCCTTCACAGGGGTGCGGAACGAACTGTGCCGATGGGTGTTTAGGCTGTAAAACCTTAGTGGGGGTATCGACAAAGAAAAAGCCCGCGCGCGGCGGGCTTTCTGTGGCGGCCAGGGCACGATCAAAGACTGAGATTGGCGGAAACCTTGGCACCGGTGCCGGTCAGCGCGGACGACACCGCGCGGATGTACGCCCATGGATAGTCGACCGCCTGGGTCTTCGTGTCGGCGTCGTTTCCGGTAAGCGACAAGGCGGCGCCGATGGTGCTCCAGTTCACGCCATCATTGGAGCCCTGCACCGTGACGGTCGCGGTCACAGCGCCCGAGCCTGTAATGACCGCCTGGACCATGCCGCGGCGGGCTTCATTCCATGGGCCTTCGTAGGGAGTGCCGGTGGTCGCGGTGCCAGGCTTCAGCAGGGTTACGGATTTCACTGTGGTCGACATATCAGCTCCTTGGTTAAACGGTGTTGTCAGCGGGGGTTGCGGTTTCGATACCCGACATGCCGTCGCCGGCGGTAGCCGGGACGGGTGGCAGCTGCGGGCTCGTGTTCTGCTGCACGGCCGGGCCCTGCCCTTGGATATACGGGTTCTTCATCTGCACGGCGGCGGTCTCGCCAGCAATCGGGAAGTTCGGGTCATCACCGCCTGGTGTCGGCGCCTGGTAGCCAGCTGCCTGCATGACGGCATCGGCGATGGGCGCGATCTGCGGCATGGTGGCCACCTGCACGCCGGCCTGCATGGCCGCATACGACGACTGGACGCCGTTCTTGACAGCCTCCGACACGAGCTTTTGAATCTCGGCCATCAGCTTGTCCGGGTTGTATTTCAGCTCCAACTCCCGTTCCCGTAGACCGTGGTCGCTGCGTTCGAGGGCCAGCTTGACCGCCTCGTCGATGCGCGTCTGGACCTGCTCCGGCGTGGCCTGCTGCTGGGCGTTTTTGATGTCCTCGATCAGCTCGTCCCGGTTTGGCACATCCATCAAGCTCATGAGGTGCGGCAGCGCCACCACCTGGAACTCCTGCGGCATCGATTTGAAGGCCTCCGACATGGCCGCCAGCTGTTGGGTGCGAAAGCTCGGCGTGCTGGGCACGTCGTTCATGGCGACCTTGAGGCGCACGCGCTGGACATCGTTGGACAGGTACTTGATGCCGGTGTCAGGGTCAACCTGGGGCACATTCAGCTCCACCGTGCGATCCGGGCGCAGCGCCGTTCCCTTGATCACCACCTTTTCCTGCTTGCCGATCATGTCCTGGATGATCAGCGACAGCAGCAACTCGCCCACTTTGGCCCGCCCGAACTTGAAGTTGTCCATGAGGGTTGCCAGCGACTGGGTGGTCTGCTCGACCTGGGTGGATTCCTGAACGCCGGACGTCGCGGTCCCCGTGGCGCCCTTGAAGCTCGGCGTGATGCCGCTGCAGCGGTCAATGCCGCTGCGAGAGTCGTTGAGCAACTGGAACTGCTGTTGGTTCAGCTCGAAATCACGCTCGACCTTGAACACAGCGCCAGGTTTGGCCATGGCGACACCATTGAGCTTGATGTCCGCATCCACGCGTGAGACTTGCTGCCGGAACTGCTCATCGGTGTAGTCCACAACACCAGTGGTCCGCGTTGTGCGCGTGGCCGACATCCCCCAGCGCAGCTTGCTGATCAGGCTGTTGACGTTGTCCTGCAGGTAGATCATGCCGCGCACCACACCGAACGGTACGCCGGTGCGGTCCTCGGTCTTCCCGATGAACTGAACATAGGGGAAATCGTTGTGTGCGTAGGGCGTGGGGCCGTCGTAGAGCCTGTGCGGGCCCATCCAGAAGCTCACATACATGCGCGCGACCACCGCTTTGGTGGGCTTGGCAAACCCCTGGGCCACGGCAATGACGTGAGACGCGAGCTTGTCGTTGTATTCGATGACGCGGCCGTCTGGCAGCTTGATGACAACCACTTCGATCCAGCGGCGATACCAGACCTCGAACAGGCAAACACGGCCGCGCTCGGCGTCGCGCCACTCCTGCTCCTCGATGCTCCAGCCGCGTTCATCTTCCCAGGACATGGCCAGTGCCGTGGACGTACCGCCGTCGATGGTCGGTTCATAACTGCCGGACCAGCGCCCACTGCAGCGGTCTATCAGGTCGGAAAAGATGGGAAATTTCAGTTTGACCTGTTCGGTGTCGGTCCAGCGGCGGCGCACCAGGTAACGCGCCTTGGGCAGGCCGGGCTCACGGTCCAGCATGTCCCAGAAGATTTCATTGCGGTGGATGGCTTTGCAGCGGTAGGGGAACAGGAAAGGGTCGGACTCGCGCGCCACTTCCACCCAGCCGATGCCTACGCACAGCTGCGGCTTGAACGCATCGGTGCAAGCCTTGTCGGCACCGCTTTGCCGCTCGGCCTGGTTGACCTTGAAGTTAAGGGCGGCGGCCACGTCGTCATCGGCTTTGTCGCCATCGGCGGTGATACGCCAGTCGGTGCGCGTCTTGGCTTCCAGGCCGGTCACAGCGTCGACGGCAGGGCCGATCAACGGCTCGATCGCAGGTGGCATGCCGATCTCGCGCTGCTTCTGCAGGATCTCGCTGTCCAGCTGGTTGCCGTCCACGTAATCCATTTCCTTGTCGGCCTTGGCGCGCCAGGCCGGCTGATTCTGGATCTCATGCAACCACGTGGTGTATTTGCTCAGCGATAGACCGCTTTGCCCAGGCTGATCCTCATGGGTCATCGTTTCGGGGCTCATTGAATTGATCATGGGTCGGTCCTACATGCGCCAGTCAGGCGGTGGCGGTGGTGAAAACTTGGCATTGCGGTGGCCCAGGGTGATGAGGCCGCCCTCTTTGGCTTGAGCCCACTGGCGAAGCGCATCGGCACCCTCACTGCAGCCGTTGCGCTTGTCGGGCTCGTCGATGAATTTCTGATCAGCCTGGCTCCATTTCTTCTTGTAGCCATCGATACGCGCGATGCCGTCGGCGGTGCCGTTCTTGTCAAAGAACACGCCTTTCAGGTGTTTGCGGACCTGCTCGATGCCGTTGATCAGCTGCGTGATAACGGGGACGATCACGGTGTTTTCGACGTTGAGCGCGTTGAGCATCTCCTCGGTCGACTGGTTGGTGTCGGACAGGCGTTTGTGGGCGGCGTCGTGTGGCAGGAAATGCTTGTTGTAGATGTACGTCCGCTCCCTGAGCGCGCGAACGTAAAAACCCAAGCTCTCGTTGTGGGCCTCGAAGTAGTCGATGAACCGGTCTTCGCCGTTGACTTCCTGGTGAAACCAGATGGCACACCCGTCGCTGCGGCCGATGTCCCAAAAGGTGTTGACCGGCACATCCAGGACCGGCACATCGCGGATCCCGCCGCGCTTGCGCAGCGCCAGCATGTCCTTGGCGTAGTAGTGGCCAATACCGGACACCTGAAAGGCTTCTTCCGGGGTGCTGGGGTACTCCTGCCACATCTTCGGGTCGGAGCCCAGCAGCGTGCTGTCTCGCGTCTTGACGTACCACGCACGCTGACCAAGGTCGAGCTTGCAGCTGCAGGTCTGCTCGATCTGATCGAAGTAAAGGGCGTCCTTGTCGGAGACGTGCACGCCGGCCGGGTCCATCCGGTATTCGTCGTGTTGCCACCAGGCTGTGAAGTGCAGGCGGTAATCCTTGACGGTCAGCGGCAGCTTTTCGGCAACGAGCTTCTGCGCCTTCTCGACCATGTCAAAGAACGGCCCCTCGCGCCCTTCCGCCGTGGACTCGACCACGATAATGCCGTCGTCTGGCACGGACGGCAAAGACCCGTTGATGACCTCGCTGGCCTTGATCGGGTACATCGCGGAAATCTTGCCCATCTCCGACACGTGGAGGCGGTCGATGGTGCCGGATCGCATGCTCGTGGCCACGCGCACGCTGCTGTTGTTGTGTTTGAACAGCAGTTCGTCGGCGGCGTCTTTGAGCAGCGGAAAGCGCTTGCGCACCTGGTCGGGCAGCTGGTCGTAGGCGTACTTGACCTTGTCGCGGAAGATGGCTTTGGCGGCGCCCTCATCTTGCGCCACGATGCCGCAGCGCTGGTCGGGCACAAACAGCGCGTGGTCAAGCCAGAGGATACAAATCAGGGTGGTGATGCCGACTTGGCGCGCTTTGAGCACCACGTTGCGATTCCACATGCGGTCGATGAACCTGCGCTGGGCCCGGTTCATCTTGAAAAGCATTTTCTTGCCGGGCACCAGCGCCGGATCCTCGCCGGGCTTGGGCTTTCGGGTTTTCACCAGTATGTGATACAGGTTGGCCAGCCGCCATTCGGGGTCGGCCAGGCACAGGGCCAGTTGCTCCTCGTTTGACGGAATGGCGCTCATGTCGCGTGGTCCACGTCATCAGCCACAGGCTGGAACGTCCGTGCCTTGAGGTTTCGCAGCAGCGACGAGAGCGGGTCATCCGGATCGGTATCGGCGTTTATGCCGTAAGCCTCGCGCTCCAGCGATACGAGGCGGGTGAGCGACTCGACCAGCGCCTTGTAGGTCACCGTGCGGCTGCCAAGCGCCAAGGCCTTGTTCAACGATTCGCCCAGCTTTGCGCGGAGGGCCTTTTGCTCGGCGTCTGGCAGGTCAGTCAGCGCGGTGCCTTTGGGAACGCCTGCAAGCAGCCTTTCAACCTCCTGCAGCAGCTGCGGAGCCGTGGTCTGGGCTTCGACCTCGGCGAACAGCTGCATACCCAGTACACGGGCCCGGGCGATGTCCGTGCGGTGACTGATCTGAACCTTGGCGACGTCGGTGGCGGCGCGGTCAATGATGGCCGCCGAGGTTGCAGTGGTGGCAGTTGACACCATGCCTGTCACCATGGACTGTGCAACCATGGCTTCGGCCTTGGCCTGGATCTTGGCTTTCAGGTCGCGGGGCACGCCAAGCTTGTCGAAGTGCTTGATGATTGCTGAGCGGCTGCAGGGTATTCCCGTCGCTGCGGTGTACTGGGTGGCGAGTTGGCCGGGGCTCAAGATCCCAGCGCGCCAGCCGGGCTCGATGCGCTCGTAATCCACCTTTTTCGGCGCGGCCATTACAAAGCCCTCCCGGAGGGTTTGCCGTGGCCGAAGGTTTCATTGGGGGTAGTGCAGGCTGTCATAGGCGCCGATGATGCTGAGAGGCGGCCTATAGGTCTAACCCTACTGGGGGGAACAGGGGGCGTGAAAAAGCCCGCGCGTGGCGGGCTTGGTGCGGAGTGTCAACCGGTCAGGTAGACGGGCAATGGCGCCATGAGGCTGAAATCACGGGGCGCTCCCGTTTGACCAGGCGCAGGATGAAGGCCTTGGCGCGGATGATCATCACGGCCGGTCGGCCCAGGCCTTCGCCTTGGCTACCGGCCAGCTTGAAAGCATCGAGCACCAGATTCTTGAACGCTCGCCCGGTGGCAATGACTAAGTCAAAGACCGGGGCGGCGACAAAGGCTACGGCTGCGACGCACAAAAGTGCAGCGGACAGCAGGAACGAGGCGAAGCGGGAGCTTTTCATGGGATTCCTTTAGGTTTGCCGTGGCCAGTGGCGAAAGGGCCAATCGAGAGGTGCCCATCTTGCCGGGCGGGTGCTTTTTCTCAATCCAAAGTGGGGGTAATGGGCTACCAGTGCCTGCGGTGGCGGTTGTACTCTTGCTTCCACTGAGCGCCGCGCGGTGCCGGGGCCTCGGGTTGGCTGGGCACGGCCTCCCCCACCATGCCGATGGCTGCCTGGACCACATACCCAACCGGAAGGCGCCCCCAGCGCGCTATGGCCAAGTCGGCGGCGCACTGGGGGATGATCCACGGGCCCGCGCGGCCGTAAGCGTCCAGGTCGGCCAGTTCCTGGTCGAGCTTGTCCTGACTGGGGTTGGGGGCGGCGGTCATCGCATCATCCCGAAGGCCATGAGGACACCCGCCAGCTGTTTGGCCAGCGCCAGCTGCTCGCGGGGCGTCAGGTTCGTGCAGATGTCATCGCCTATCTCGATCTTGAGCCGGCCGCGGCTGAGCGATGTGGAGCTGACGTTGCGGTCTGGCGTTTGGTCGACTGGCTCAAAAACGCCGTTGTACAGCGCCCGGATCATGCCGTCGTTCTTGAGGCGGTCGACGTGGTCATCCACGATGCTCATCTTCAGACCCGTCAACTCGGCTATCCGGGACCGGCTGGCCATCTTGTTGTGGTCGCTGAGGTCCGTGATGGTCTGCAGGATGGCCTCGCGGTTGCTACGCGCCTGTCTGTTGGCCTGCACCTCCTCCTGGTCGGCGATGGGCCTGGCTGGCATCAGGGTTTTAGACACGGTGTGCTCCTTTCAAAAGGTCGTAGAAATCGTCGTGCGGGTGCATAAAGATGGGGTATTTCTGCATGACGACAGGCGGAATCTGAATACTCGGCGGCGCGGTCAGGATGATGCGGATGCCATGCCACTCCCCCACCTCACCCACAAACAGTGCGCCGACATCCGGGCCGCTCGCCATGTCGAGGCCAACGAAGGACGCAGCTGCCAGGTCGGAGATTGCCGTGGCCACGGCCGCGGGCGCCAGACGGGCCGCCAACATACTGGCCAGAAAGCTGCGGCGGTTCATGAGGTCGCTCCTGAATTGATAGCTGCTTGCGCCCTCGCCGCATGGGTTAGAGCCTGTTTTTCAGCAAGAATCGCCAGATCGTCATCCAACCAGTACGGCAACGTCGCCGGCCACCAGCCGCGCCTGCGCACTTCTGCGCGCGCGTGGGCAGCCGCGCGGTCCTCAAATGCCCGGCGCTCTTCCCTGGGCAGCGTGCCGCTGGTCCCGATGAACCAGTGGCAGCCGGGAATGCCCGCGCGCGGTCCGCAGCCTGGCCAGCCGCGGCGCACGTCCGTTTTGATCCGCTCACCCTTCCCCTCGTCGCTGTGGCAGAACTGGGTGAAGTCCACGACGCCGCAGCGGAAGCACGGCTGCCTCATAGGTCGAGCTGCGCAGGACGTTTTCTTTGGGCTGGGCCAGCACCAGGTCGGTGATCATGGCCCGCACGCCCCCACTGACCCGCGTAAGGGCGCGTGGCTGCCTCGGCTGCAACTCGCGGAGTTTGAACCCGTTGCCACGGGCCAGTGGGGTGCGGCGCAGCATGGTCAGCTCCCCGCCTGCAGCTTCTGCTCGGCCAGCATGTACACCTCGAATGGCCACGCCTTACCGAACGCATCTTCGTAGGCCCAGCGCTCGCCGGCTTCCTTGTTGAACTCGGTGGTCGGCTGGCACACGCTGCTGCCGGTGATCGTGAAACCGTTCTTCATGATCAGCATGCAGATAGTCGTGCGACCGTCGGGCATGATGGCGTAGAAGGCTTCCTTGATCTTGGAGTCCACGTACTGGGCATTCACTGCCGCCGGCAGGTCGGTGATGAGGGTGTTGCCTTCTTCAAAGGCCTTGGCCGGGCTGAATGACTCGTAGCCGTCGGCGTACATCACGAAATAGCCGTCGACGGAGGGCTTGTGTTTTGCGTACCACTCAGCAGTCACCAATGCCGGGACCAAGCCAGGGTCCCGGGGGATGATTGCCCAGTGGCTTTCGGGAACAGTGGCGTCGACGGTGGTCGGCGAGATCGAGCCGATCTGAAAGGCATGCACCTTCTTGTGCGAACGATAGGCGGGAACCTGCCGTGGCTTGGCCAGGTCCTGTGTTTGTAACGTCGTGTCCATGATTTCCGCTCCTTGATGGTTTGCGCCCAGGGTGCTGCGGGTGCTTCAGCTTTGTTGCTCGGTGAAGGTGATGCCGCAGTCCATGACTCCATACGCTTGGCATGCCGTCAGGAAGTCGCGGTACTGGGCATCGCTCAGGCGTTCGGTGGATTTGCCCCAGGCGCCCGTCTTTGGGTCTTGGGTCAGCGGGCAAAACAGGTCTTTCAGATGCAGCTTCCAGACGGCCGGCGCGTAGCGCACGTGGCGGTCGCTGGTCGGATCCATCAGCCACACCTGTGTGGCGAAGTCGGTCAGGATGGGCCCGTGGAACAGGCCGCGCATGGCCAGGCGGCTTTCAGGGTCCAGTTCCTCCCAGCTCAGGCGCCCTCGCCCGCCGGCGGCCGTGCAGGGTTTGATGTAGTGCTGCCAGAGGTTCAGGGCAGCCAGGTGGCCACCGCGCTGGTCTGCGACGTCGTAGGCTTGCCTCATGACTGATCTACCCCGACAAACACCAGATTGCCGAAGTCGTCGACAACACAGCGCACTTCTGGGCCAATCTGCCGCCACCCATAGTGCTTTCGCACCACGGCCCAATAGCGGTATCCGAAGGGATACAACCTGACAACGCGCATTTCAATCACGGCTTCACCCCACGAATCCGCCCAAGCTCAGCCTGGAACGATGCCCGCATTGCCATGGACGCCTCGGCAGCCATCGAGTCAATGAGCACCTGCACGCGGTACCGGGCAGCGTGCGCGGCCTTGTCGATGTCATAGCCAAACAGGTCGCGCTCATGTGCGGGCACGGGCTGGATGCGTGAGGCGCGCGCACAGACGGGCCCCATCCCCGTCTCGGTCGGCTGCTTCAACTGGCGGTGGCAGCGGGTGCAGACTGTCATGGCGCCGGCTCCTTCACGGCCAACTCCAGACCCTGCAGCAACTCGATGGCACTCTTGAGTCCTCTGCCTTGAAGCCTGTTCGCAAGAGATCGCACGGCACCAGCAAGGGCTGCGGCCGTGACCTTCTCACGGCCCAGTCCAAGCGCGTCACCCAAATCTAGAATTGCCCCATCTAGGTACTGCTGCTCGCGCTCTTGGCTCTGACGCACCCGCTCACGCACGGCGGCTATGTCGGCCTCAACCTTTACCGTCTGCTTGTTCAGTTCGTCAGTGCGGTATTGGTAGTGACTTTCAGCCAACCGGCGATCATGGAAAATGTCGGCAATTTCCTTGCCCCATTTCTCGCGCATCTTGGATTCAATCACCCACTCGCTCGAACTGCGCGGCTTGCTTGGGGCGCCCTTCGAACCAGCTGTGCTGCCGTCCATCAGGAGCTTGAGCCACGTATCCCGCGGCAGGCTGTCCAACACCTGAGCTACAGGCTTGCGCGCCGCGCGCCAGCACGACTCGCTGCGGAGAATGATTCCGCACTCTGCCGGCACCAACTCGAGCGGCACCAGGCCTTTGGGAAAGGCGAACCAGACGGCGTGTCCGAATTTGCGATAGCTCTGCCATTTGCCGCTGGTGACGTCGTGGCGCAAATCGGAAACCGATACCTTGATTTCGTAGCAGTCGGTGCGGAACCGGGAATAGCTCTTGTTGACGGTGAAGACATCCGGCCGCGGGCTGCCCGACGGGCCCAACTGCATGTTGGTCCAGACCATACGGTCGGTGCCGCCCCGAAGGTGTGCGGCAAGATCTTCCTGGAGTTCATCGTGTTTCACGACCGACCCCCCTTGCGCTCGCTCTTCCACTGAGCGACGCAGTCGTCTTCCTTCCACACCACACGTTCTGCTGGCGCCCTCACCCGATGCAAGATTTCGTATGGCGCACTGACAAGCGGCTCGATCAGCTCTTGGCGCTCGACCTGGTCCAGGCGCACCTCGTCTTCGGTCAAAGTCGTGACGCTGAGCCCAAGGCCTGCAATGTGCGCCTCGAGATGGGCGACGAGTACCTGGTGGTGGACGTTGGGCGTGTCCACGATGAGGATGACGCGGCTGGTCATGACGTCACAGCCAGAAGGTCGCCCTGCGGGTTGTTGGCGCGCACATATGGCCGGATCGTGACGACGAGGCACGCCTCGCGGCCGTCGGGCTCCATCACCTCGCCGCCGTCCTTGAAAATATAGAAATCGTCCTGAATGGCGATCTCTTTCAAGCTGTCGTTGAGCACCTTGCGTGCGTTGTCCAGATCCAGGCGCTGCACCGTGTCATCCCAGTACAGGGGGTTGTCGCGCATCCGCTTCTTGTAGTCCTGCGGGCGGCGCGGATACATCAGGATTTGCACCTCCACGCGGCCGGGCAATTTGCTGCGAACGCCCTGCTCAAACAGCAGTGTTTTTACTTGGCTTTTATAGGCCTCGGCTTCTGACGTGACGTAGGTAAGCGACCTGGGGTTGTTGGGGTTGTGCGCGATGCCGCATTGGGGGCATTTCTTGGGCGGCACATCCGTCTTCGGCGTGTACACGCGAGTGGCCCAGTAGCGGTTTGCGCTGATCGGGTATGGCAGAGTCAGGGTGATCATGGTTTTGCCCTCGTGATGGAAGCCGGACGGAGTTGGACGGTCACGGTGTCGCCCACCACCTCGGGCGGCCCGCTGATTTCTTGCACGCGGACGTCGAACACACCGCGGCGATACAGGAAGCTGTCGACCAGCGAGCGTGTGGCTTCTACAAGCCCATGCTGCGGACCGCGGTCATGGTCGATCTCGATGAGGATGAGCGTTTTCACAGCACCCCCACCATCTGCGCGAAAGAGCCCAAGTAATCTCGCCGCGCCTCGCCGTTGCGGATGCGGCCGGCGTGTGACAGGCTGATGTCGTAGGCAGCGCTGATATGTTTGAGCTTTCCGGTGCAGGCCTTGATTTCCGCTACGACTTCCTGAGGAATCACGCTGTTTTTTCGCATGCTCAGAGCCATGTGATGCCGTTGAACCGTTGACCGTTTCAAACCGATCTGGTCTTCGTTGCGGCGCCTCAACACCAGGTGGTCGGGATGAAGGCAATGTGGGTTGCCGCACCGGGGCACGGCGTAGTAGCCAGGATGCACATCGCATTCCGTGGCCAGGGTCCAGACCACACGACGCATTTGCCACTGCACGCGCTCGATGGTGGCCACGGGCCTGTCCATGTGCACGCGCAGGTTCCAGACCAGGCAGCCTTTGACCTTGACGCAGCGCTGCAAGAGGTAACCGAGGCTGATGTCGGGAACGGGCGCGTAACGGCAGCTCATACGCTCAGGCCCCCTTCGTTGATGAAGTCCGCGGCCTGGCCGGGTATCTGGGCCGCGCGCACGCGATCGCGGTATGCCGGGTGGTTCACGTCGGCCGGCGTGCGGCGCGTCTTCATGACCATTTGCACGGCAGCCGTTACCAGCACCTCAAGCCGATAGACCCATGTTTCATAGGTCTTCGCAGGTTTCACAGTCATGTAGGCCAACTGGTCGGCGCTCAGGTACTGCTCGATCCGCGCTTGGCCCTGGACATGGCCAGACACCGCCTCGCGCTGGTTCGATGCCTCGCTGCACAGCGTGGCCCGGGCCCGGTTGATTTCGGCGATCAGTGGCGCCATGTCGTTCAGTACCTGGGTGATGCGCGGCCAGTCGTACGTCGCGCCCACCCAGTGGTGATTGCATACGCCTCGGATCGTGCCCGGCAGGCGGCATTGCTGGGCGCTGCAGAAATAGGTTGTCTTCCGGCTCGGCTCAGGGACGGCGTCGTCGTGATCCTGGCTTGCATCAAATCCGCGTTTGGCCATGGCCTATTTCTCCTTTGGCTTGTGATAGAAACCGTCGCGGATCTTTGCCCAGTTGGTGGCGTTAACCACCCATGCCAGCGACAGTTCGAATTGCTTGTGACCATCCCGGGGCGGCACCCTGCCCATGAGAAAGTCGCTCAAGCGGAAGTACTTGAAAAAGCGGGTCAGCCACACGAGCCCGGCCTCTTCGTTGGGCCACTTGTGTTCGTTTGCCAAAGCCTTCCACCGCGCGCGGAGCATCACGACACGGTTGCCCTCCCACGTGGTGTGCTCGGTGGCCTCCGGCAGGATCTGTGAGAACAAGTCCCGGATTTTTTGATGCGGGCAGTCCGGCGCGGTGTATTTCAGCCCGCTCGGTATTCCGTCGATTACCTTCTGCAGCTCGGCCACCTTCGGGGATTTCCCCGAAGTGGACAAAGAACCGTCAGGTTCTTCAGGTATTGAAGATGGGGATTGGTTACTGGTTACTGGCTTCTGGGAAGCCGTGTTGTCACGCGTGACAGGTGGTGTGACAACTTTCGACGCATCCGGCGGTGTCACGCGTGACAACATCGTTTCAAGGTCGGCGTTTTTAGTGTCGTAAGGTGGCACAACGCCATGCGCCCGCAAGAGTGAAAATAGCTCTTTTCGACGGGCCCTCGCGCGTGCTTGGCGTTCTTTGTCGTTGGTCTTCTTTTCCTCATCTTTGACGGAAGCCTCAGCTTGCGCGGCGTGAAACTTTTCTATGACGGCGTCGCAGGTTTTGTGAGAAAAACCTTCGGGCGTCAGCGTGAAAAACTCGGCCAAAACGCCATCGACGGCGGCGCGCTCAGCTTTGCTCGATGCCTTGGCGGCCTTGTAGACCTTGTCCAGGGCAGCAGGCAGCGCGTGCTCTTTCGTGTAGTAGAAATCGAGCAGCAAGCGGTAGACGCCGTGCTCAAGGGCGCTCAGCGTGGTGGTATCCCGCGCGTAATCGCCAATGTGGTGCTCGTAGTAGTTCACGCGCCGGCGCTCCCCTCGTCGTCGGACAGGTCTGACGTCAGGAACGGGGTTACACCTTCACACAGCAGTGCACAACCTGCATATGGTCGCGTTGGGGAACTGTTTGCCGCGCTCGGCTGCGATGAAACAGGACTCACGCGGCCTCCAGGTCTTCGAAGGCAAACAGCGTCGGCATGCTGGCCTTGCGCTCGGCTGCTTGTAGGTAGTGCACCTGGTCGGCGAAGTAGGCGGCGCTCAGTTCAGACCCGCCAGCGCGACGGCCCAGCAAGATTGCGCGCACACCCACCGTGCCCAGCCCGTGGAACGGGTCGTAAACCAGATCGCCCTTGTTGCTGTAGCGACGGATCAGGCGGTCGACGATGTCGAACTGCAGCGGGCAGACGTGCTTTTCGACGGCTCGTGTGGCCTGCTCCCCGTTGAGGGTGGCCATGCGCAGCACGTCATGCCAGACGTTGGGGTCATGGCTACCTGGCGCAAGGCAGGAAAAGACTTTGGGCAGCGCGTCGCGCTCACCCAGCGCCTCACCGATGGCTACATGGCGCTCGTAGTCGTAGACGTGCCGGAGGCTGTCATCGGTGAAGAACTTGGCCAGCTTGCCGGGGCCCATGCGCGCCATTTCCTCGGCGGCTAGCAAGCGGTCGCCGCTGGAACGCCAGAAGGCGTGTGCATCGACCTGCCAGCGCGCGAGGCTGTACTCGTCCTGATCCTTCACCACCGGCTCGTCGGCATAGCCGCGTGTCAGGTCGGTCTGGGGCTTGCGGAAGATCAGCACGTATTCAGAGCAACCGGTGCCCATCTTCGTGCCGTCTTTGCACATTTCGGTGTACCCCAGCCGGTAGGTTTGATTGTTTTCGCGCACCACGTCGGTGGTGACGGTCACCATGGCCATCTTCACAAAGCCGTGTTTACGCAGGTGGGCTGAAGCCTCCTCGTGGAAGTAGTCCATGCTGGGCACGCCTAGACCGGTGACGCTTTGGAACAAGACGCGGTCTTTGACGTGGAAACAGATCTGCCGGCCGGGCTTGAGCGCCCTGAACAACTGGGGCGTCAGGAAATCCATCTGCTGCCAGAAGTGATCGTTGCCCTCGGTGTGGCCGAAGTCGTTGTAGCTGGGCGTGTATTCGTAGTGGTTGGCGAACGGGATGGACGTCACGATCAGGTCCAGCGAGTTGTCGGCCTGCTCCGTGGCCTCCAGCACGGCATCGTTGTTGGCCACCGTGAACAATTCGCCTTTGACCACATGGCGCTTCACGCCCACGGTCCTGGCCAGTGTTTCGTGCATGGCGAGCTGGTCCAGCCCATAGGTGCGCACCAGCTCCACCATGCGGGCCTGCTGCTCGTCGTGGCGCTTCCACTTCGCTTTCAGGTTGGCCACCCTCTCCCGCTCGGCTTCCGTATGCACGATGTCGACCCGCACGTCATACTGCTGGCCAAAGCGTTGGACGCGGTGCAAAGCTTGGATAAAGTCGTTGAATTTGTCGGTGATGCCGGCGAACACCTCGCGGTGGCAATGCCGCTGAAAATTGCAGCCGCTGCCGGCGATGATTGGCTTGGTCGACAGGATCCGGTGCTGGCCGTCGCTGAATTCGATAATGTGCTGCTCGCGCTTCTCGAGGTCGGCCGCGGTGCCGCCGCCGGTGACGGTCACAGCATCGGGCAAAACCTTGGCCAGCGCATCGCGCTCGGCATCGAGGTCGTGCCAGACGATGAAATGATCCTCCGGTGCCTCGTCGACCAGCTCCTGCACCTTGGCTACACGCGCCGCCAGGCTGTTGCGCTTTTCTGCTGCTGCAGCCGGCAGGCTCATGGCGGTGTTCTGGATCAGCAGCGACTGGCCCTGTTTGTCGGCGCCGGCCTTGGCGTAGTCGCTCGGGATCTCGTGCCAGCGCACATCGATAGCGGGCATCACGTAGCCGTCATCGCTGTGGCCCAGGTCACTGGGCTTGGTGATGAAGACTGCCCAGCTGGCCACCCAAAGCCAGAACTCGGCTTCCTTGTGGGGGTACAGCGTGAGGTTGCCCGCCTTTTCGCTGTCACGCTGGAAGAAGCGGGTCAGGGCCTGCCCGGTGTCCATGACGCCCAGGTATCCGGCGTAATGGATCAGCTCCTTGTAGCGGTTCGGATCCGGGCAGGCGGTGGAGGCAAACTTGAACTCGACGGGCGCGAACGCCGGCAAGAATTCCTGATAGGTCTTGCTGCCATAGCTGCGCAGCACGCTGGCCTCGTCCAGGTTGGCCAGCCTGAACAGGCCGGGAGTGATCTTCCCCTCGCGCACGCTCTCGTAGTTCGTGAGGTAGATGGTGCGTTCGTCGCCAATCTCGCTGTCGCTGCGTATGAAGCGCAGGTCCAGGGCATAGTCACCCGTGAACCGCTCCCGCGCCTCGCGGAAGAACTCCTGCCGCACACCCAACGGCAGCACCTGCAGGCGCAGGCCCGGCCGGTGCACGCCAGCAAGGCGCGCCAGCTCCAGTTGTGTCGCGGTCTTGTGCAGTCCGAAGCTGGCAAAGCATGCCCTGTTGCCGCCTTTAGCCATCCATTTCACGATGTCCCGGGTGTGCGGCTTTAGGGCCGGGTTGATCTCTTCGGCGGACACATCGAAACCAGTAAAGGCGGCCAGCTTGATTTTCTGGCGCAAGAAACTCTCGTAATCGCTCACAGCGCCCTCGCCTTCTGCTTTGGACGCTGGGCCCGGTCTTGTTTCTCGGTATTGATGGAGTGCGCCAGCGGCGTGGGCACTGCCATGCCGCGCTTCATGGAGTTGATGCGTGCGGCGTTTGCGGAGTGCGTGAAACGCCCGTCCTTGGCGAACGCCGTGGGCTCGTCTTTGCGCAGCTGCCAGTTAAAGGGGCAAAGCGGGTCGCTCATCCTTGCTGCTCCGGCCGCACTCCGGTGGACTCCGGTGGACTCCGTGTAGCGTGGATTGCCGCGCAGCATGCGCGCTCGCATGATCGTCTTATGAATCTCAACCTCGACATGCGCTTCCAGAACTTTCGTCACATAGGCGTGGCGCTCTTTGTCGTCGGCGAAGGCCAGCGCGTCGAGCGCTTGAGCCAGGCTCGCCGGCACCAGGCCCCGCAGTTCAGTTTTGTCGGTGTGGGCATCAGCTCGCGCCTCCATGGCGGGGGCATTGAAGTCCGAGAGTCCTTGGGGGTCTGGATTTGTGGGCATGAGGTGTGCGCCTTGCTGGTTGTCACGGAAGAGAAAGCCCGGGCCCTGACTGATCAAGGCCCGGGGAAAACCCAGCACTCATGCCCGGGGAGGATCGGGTGCACGGTTGCCCGCGCGAAGTGCTGGGGGAAACCTGGTCTAGTAGTCGACCGTCGCGAGCTCGAGGTCGTAGGCGTGGTAGTCGTGCTCGAAGTGAGCGTGGTTGACGCTCCCCTTCTCGAAGGGGTTGGCCTCGCTCAAGGGGATGCCGTTCGCCACCGCGGCTTTCGCCATGTCGCGGACTGTCTCCCGGTCCACACGCGCCAGAGGGATTACGTTGTTCACTTACGACTCCTTCGCTATGAGTTTTCGTGGGGACTGGGGGGAAAGCAGCTTGATCGGTGCGGCCGCTGCGGCCGTGCTGGCCGGTTGCTCTGCTGGTGTGGCCTGCTCGTAGCCCGCGAACACGTTCGGGCGGACCAGCTTGAGGAACATCAGCCGGGAGTTCGGGATGTGGCGCGGTTCTTTAGTTTTCGGGTGAAGGCCGTACCACTGCGAGACGGCTTGAGGGCTGGTTTCGCACAGCCGGGCGACCTCGCTGGGGCCGCCAAGGTCGTTAATGATCTGCTCGTCGTCTATTGGTGTGATTTCGGTAGGCATGCATAAATTAAAGCATGCTTTCATTGTTTCCGCAAGCATGCTTTCATTCCCAATCTGTAAGCTGTCTTACATGACCTATGGAGAACGACTTGATGCAGCCATTCGGCTGGCGGGTTCATCCCGAAAGCTGGTTGCCAAAGCGGCCGGCGTGACAGAGCAAGCCGTCGGACAGTGCATCCGCGGCGAGACGGAATTTCTTAAGGTGGAGAGCAGCGCACGCGCAGCGGCGTTTCTAGATGTGGACCATTTCTGGCTGGCAACCGGCGAGGGCAAGGCTCGCCCAGATCGTGCTTGGCCCTTTGAACTCTTCTCGCGCCCTGACTACATGATGCTGAGTCAAAAGGACCGGGAAGACGCGGAAAACGCACTGGCCGGAGCAATACAGCGGCTCAAGCAAAGCAAAGCCGCCTGATTCCGGCCCCCTTCAAACTCTACCTTGTGCAGACGAAGTTGTTTCAAAACGATACCGCAATCTGAGAATTTCCGAGGGGATTGTTAATAATGCCAAAACTACTGAACTACGCTCTGGCTATCACTTCTTTCATTTGCATCGCTACGGCCGGCAGTCAGGTTCTCGCCCAAGTAAAGAAGTGCGTAGGGCCGGACGGCAAGGTCACCTATAGCGACTCGCTCTGCATCAGCAGCACGGCAAGCCAGGGAGACGTCAAGGTGAACGCCAACACCATTGATGCGTCAGGCCTGCGCCAAGAAGCCCAGAAGACGCGCGCAGATGCGGCCGTGGCTGACGCAATGAAACAGGATTCGCCGCAGTGTAAGTTTGCGGCTTCCGTTGCCGATGCCAAAGGAAAGGCGCTCGCAGCGAGTGCCAAAGAAGAGTGTCTGCGCAACATCGAAGCAAAGGCGATGGGTCGGCCGGCGACACTCGAAGCCTATGGATTCTGGAAAGATCACCAGGAGCTTAAGTCCGCCCAACGAGCGGCGGTCAACAACTCAAGAGCGTCCATGAATTGCCAGCCGAACGGTTTTGGCGGCTTGCGTTGTAACTGATCGGCTCCCATGGGATGGGTCCTTCTCATCTGGCTGGCGGCAATTTTTGCCTTCTTACTCGTTAGCTGGAACCCGCCCATCACGCCGTCCCAACAGCCAGCGGATGAAATTGACGCTTGTATCCCCGCTGCAGCTCCCACTGCAATTGCGACTGCGGCGGTAAGAAAAGGGGCGAGAAACCTTCGTATCTTGGGTGCCTCTATCTTGCTGCTTAACCTTTGGCTAATTGGCCGCTACAACCTCACCGGTATCACGGTGCTGCTGCTCACGTTCGGCTTTGCCATTGCTTTTGAGTTTTTCGTTGCGCGTCCGGCCGCGAAGCGGGATCGCTCTGGAAAATGATTCGCACCGCTATCGTTTTGGTAGCTGCTTGCGCCCTGTCCATGGGCGCAGAAGCCAAGTCCGAACGGTCCGCCGCCGAGGTTCTGGCCTTCAAACGGCAGAATCCATGCCCTTCCACCCAGCTCCGGCGTGGCGCCTGCCCCGGCTACCAGGTAGACCACGTCCAGCCGCTGTGCTCAGGCGGACCTGACACAGTGGCAAACATGCAGTGGCTTACGGTAGAAGCCCACCGCGCCAAGACCCGGCAGGATTTGAGGGTGTGTCGGTACCTCAGAAAAATACCCCAGTAGCCCAAAAGCTTCACCGCAAACCGCCCTCTGAGGCGGTTTTTTATTGCCCGATGGAAATATTTCCAGACTGGAAATGAAAGAATGCTTGCATGACATTTGAAAGCATGCTTTAATAATTCCCAGAGAGCCACTCCAAGGCTTTTATCGGGAGTAGACAAATGGCAAATGAAATGAGGGCGGTCACGGCCCCTCTCCTCACCCAGCTGCAGCTTCGCTCAGTTGTCCGCGCTTTTTCACCGACAAGCCGCCCCTTCGGGCCCTTAACCGATGACCCGTGCCATCTGGCCAGCAGGCACCAAGCCATCGACGATGACCTGGTCGCATTGGGCTACGAGCCCTTAACGGCAGACCAATGCGAATGCCTGAGCGACCCGCAGCGCGCCGAAGAGGCAGCCGACATGCTCGACGACCTTCAGGCCCGACTCGGTGTCGGCGCTGCGGCCTGCGAGGCTGCAGGCTTGAACTCGACCGAGGCTCAGGCCATCCAGGCAGACCTCGCCTACAACGTCGACAAGGCAGGACGCGGCTACAAGCAGCACGAAGACACCGCCCTGCGTCTGCAGATGCACAACCCCATGTTTGGGCGGCAATGATCGCGCCCGTCATGAAGCGCGGCGAGCTCGTTACCTCCGCAGATTTCGCCAAAAGCCTTGGCGATGGCCAGTGGATTGAGCTGGACATGGACGGCCACGGCGGCTTTGCGGTGTTCCGCATGGAAGACGACGAACGCAGCCCTGAATGCGAGGCCAAGGTCGCCTTCATCGTCAAGGCCTGCAATAGCCACGACGAACTGATGTCGGCACTGGAATTGCTGATCGCCTTGAACGTCGACCAGGACGAAACCACGCTTGAGGCCATTGCCAAGGCACAGGCCGTACTCGACAAGGCAGGTGCAGCATGAAACACCTCACCCAAGCGGAGTACGACGAACTCACCGCCGCCAAAGCTGAGCTGGACCGCCTCGACGCGCTGATCAACACGCCTGAAATCGACAGCTTCCTGCGCGCTGTGCACCTCGAAGCAGTGCACCAAGTCGAACGCTGGGGGGAGGCTAGTGATCGTGCAAAAAGGCCTGCCGACTGGTTCTGGCTCGTCGGCTATCTGGCTGGCAAAGCCCTGCATGCTGTCACATCCGGCGACAAAGGCAAGGCGCAGCACCACTGCATTTCAACTGCAGCTGCGCTCTACAACTGGCACTGCGCAATCACTGGCGCCGACGTTCGCATGTCGCCCGGCAGGTCAGACGTCGCCGAAATCGTTGATCAGCTATTTCCTGGGGAGGCCGCATGAACCCTGTCTCCACCCCGGCGCGCCGCAACGCCACCGCGCAGGACGTCCAGCACCTCACTGACATCCTGGGGCGCCTGAATCTGGAGGCCGACGGCGCCGCGCTGATCTTGGAGGCCATGGATGCGGCATTGGCGACCAGCTTCTATGCCGCCCTCACGCATTCGCCGCTGTCGTCACTGGCCAAGGACATGCGCGAGCGGGTCGCCGCCTTCTTCCACCCGCGCACCGTCCTCTCCCCTGCTCTTCAGGCGGAAGCCGAACGCTTCCGGGCTGACTTCGGCAATGAGTTTTCGCTGGAGCAACCGGAGCCACGGCTGTGACCCGCTACCAGATCCGCCTGCAGTTCGGCCCCAAGTTGCCCACCGTCAAGGTCACCGGCACCTTCGAAGACGGCTGCGCGGCCGTGATCCAGCTGCACCGCATGTTCCCCTCCGCCGTGCGTATTTCGGCAATCAACCTGGACCGCAAGCCATGACGCGCAAACCGCCTCACCTGTCCCTCTCGGACTACCTGCTGCGCATGGCCGCCATCGGCTTTGTGCTGGGCACCCTCTACGGCCTCTTTTTCCGCTGACCTGAAAGCAAGCAATGCAAACCCAAATGACCACCCGCGCCATTTACGCGCGGCACACCAACACCAAGGGCGAGAGCTACGTCGCGTCGCACGTCGTCTGGAGCACTGACGAAACAGATGGCGCGGTCCTCTTCATTGCTGCCCGCCAGCGCGAGGCCCAGAAGCTCAACGACGACTCCGTCGTACCCACCGAGCGCAAGGCCAAGGTTGAGCAGATCACGCACGACACCTACTTGAAGGACCGCGCCCGTGTCTGAGCACCCTGTCATCGTCGTGCGCGCCAGTGCCTGGCCAACGCTGTTCGATTGCCCCCACAGGTTCTATTGGCAAAACGTCTACGGCCTGCGCAGCCCGTCGGCCGGCCGCGCCGCCCTGGGCACAGCCATTCACGGCGGCACCGCGGCGTACGACCAGGCAGCACTCGAAGGCAACCCCATCAGCGTGCTCGACGCGGTCGATGCGAGCCGCGAACTGATCGCGCACCCCGAGGATGAAGTCGTTTGGGACGCTGACCTGACCATGTCCGACGCGGACCAGCTGGCCACCACGTTGACGACGAAGTACTGCCATGACATCGCGCCGGACCACCAGTTCACAGCCGTCGAATTGCAGTGCGAAGCGCTCGACGTTGAAACGGCACAGGGCATCGTACGCCTGACGGGCAAGACCGACCGGATCCGTGTCCTGGAAGACGGCCGCAAGGGCATCGTCGACTTGAAAAGCGGCGCCACCGCCACCGTGGAATTGGACAACGGCGAGCGCCGCGCCAACACCAAGGGCCATCACATGCAGCAAGGCGTCTACACGCTTATGGCCGAGCAATCCACGCAGGAGCGGATGGATGCGCCCGCAATGATCATCGGCCTCCAGACAACCAAGAAAACACCGGTTGCAGTCGGCGAAATGCCCGACGTGAAGACCGCTCTGCTGGGCATGGACGGCATGCCCGGCCTGATCGAAATGGCCGCCGCGATGGGTAAGTCCGGCAGCTTCCCGCCCAACCCGAAATCCATGCTGTGCAGCGCCAAGTACTGCCCGGCTCACGCCCATCACTGCAAGTACCACGACTAACCCCAGAAGGACCACCATGAGCGCCACACCCGAAGCCGCAGCAGCGGCACCCACACCACCCAACCAGGCAAACATCGACAGCCTGCGCAAGAACCAGCTGACCACCGCTGAGGCAAACCAGCGGGTTGATCTTTTCTCAGCCGGCGGCTTTGCGCTGGCCAACCGCATCGGCAAAGCACTGTCGATGTCGAGCAGCGTGCCGGCCATCTACCGCCAGACCGTCGAGAAGAAGGGCAAGGGCGGGGTAATTGAGTACATAGACAACCCGGCAGCTCTGAGCAACTGCATCGTCGCAATCGACATTGCCCAGGCGCTCGGCGTGAGCCTCATGTCGGTGATGCAGAACGGCAACATCATCGAAGGCCGCTTCACCTGGTCCGCCCAGTACAAGATCGCCGCCATCAACGCCAGCAAGCGGTTCACGCCCCTGCGCTTCGAGAAGATCAACAAGGGCAAGATCAACGCGAGCTACAAGGAAAAGCAGGGCTGGAACAAGGACAAGGGCGGCTTCGACTTCAAAGACGTGGTGGTCGAAGGCTTGGACAACTGGGAGTGCGTTGCCTGGGCTCTGCCCCACGGCTTCGCTCTTCCCGTCGGCGTCTACACACTGGCCCAGGCTAAAGAGGCCGGGCTGCCCGTGATCGAGGGCGCACCCGTCAGCATGCTGCTTGCCGTTGAGGAAGGCTGGTACGGGAAGTCCGGCAGCAAATGGCAGACGGAAATGAAGCACCTGATGCTCCAGTACCGCGCCGGCAGCTTCTTCGGAAACATCCACGCGCCTGATCTGCTGATCGGTTTCAACATGACCAGCGAAGAGGCCGAGGACATCACGACCCTCGACGTCGACAGCGGTGGCAACGTCACCAAGATTTCCACCGACAACATTGTGCGACCCGCCGCGGCCCCTGCAGATGTTGTGGTGGCCGTCGCCCAGCGCAACGGCGAAGGCGCCCAACCCGAGGACCCGATCCACGACAAGGCGGCACCTGCCGCTGCAGCGGTCGCCCAGGACCCTGCCGCCAGCGCGGAAAAACCTGCCGCCGCCGAACCACTGACCTACGCCGTGGTGATGGACGTCATCGTCAAGGCCACCACTGAGCTGGAGGTCGAAGCCGCACGCGCCCTGATTCCGCGCGTCGTGGACGCCGTGCAGCAGGCCGAGCTCAACGCCAAGGCCACGGCCCGCAGCGCCGAGATCGCCAAACCCGCAATGCCGGCCGCCAGCGGTCGCCGCAGCACCCCATCCCAACCCCTGGAGTAATCATGAAAATCACCGAAATCCACGTCGAGAATTTCCTGGGCATCCGCTCCGCTCAGGTACTGCTGGGCAAGCCCGTCACTCTTTTTGCTGGGCGCAATCACTCCGGCAAGTCCAGCCTCAAGGAAGCCGTGCGCATGGCTCTGACGGGCGAGAGCGTGCGCGTCAGCCTTAAGAAGGATTACCCGGCGCTGGTCAATGACCTGGCCAAGGCCGGCTACGCTCAGGTGGTGATGGAAGGCGCAAGCGCCACCATCGGCCTACCCAAGGGCAACACCAGCACCGAGGGCGAGTACCAGCCGTCCCCCTACCTGCCCTACCTGTTGGACGCCCAACGGTTTGCAGGCCTGGACGAAAAGCTGCGCCGCACCTTTCTGTTTGGCCTCATGGGCCTGAAGCTGGACCTTGAGAGCGTCGCCAAGCGCATGCTGGAAAAAGGTCTGGACAAAGAAAAGGTGGGCCGCACGATCCCGCTGTTGCGCACGGGCTTCGAAGGCGCGTGCGCTGACGCCAAGGAAAAAGCCACGACCGCCAAGGGCGCGTGGAAGGCCATCACAACCGAGGCCTACGGTTCGGTCAAGGCCAAGACGTGGAAGGCCGCCAAGCCCGATGTGGACGCCGCAGCACTGCAGCTGGCCCAGCAGAAGGTTGCTTCCGTTGACACCCAGCTCGCCGACGCCAATCAGAACTTGGGCGCCCTGCAGGCCGACAGCCGGAACTACCAGGCGAAGCAAACGCGCATCGAATCGCTGCAGGAACTCGCTGGGCTGGTTGAGCGCCGCCAAGCCAAGGTGACGGTCGACGAGGCAGACCTTGCCACGTGGGAAACCAAAGTAGCCGAAACCGAGGCCAAGGCCAGCGGCGCCGCGCCCACCAAACCACTCACCTGCCCGCACTGCTCTGGACTGCTCGAGCTGCGCCGCGGCGACAACAGCGAAGTTGCACTGTTCGGGTACGAGGCCCCCACCGCTGTCCGCGATACAGAGGCTGCGGCCGCGTTGCCCGAATACAAGCGCTCGCGTGACCTCATGCTCACGTCGCTGACCAACGCCAAGCGCGACCTTCAGGCCGCCACCGGTGCCGCCGCAGAACTCCAGTCACTGACCGAGGGCGAGCAAGCCGTCGCCCCCGCTGCTGCAGCCCTTGAAGAGGCGGTGGCACTGGTGGCCGACCTCAACACCCGCCGCACGGCCGCAGCCGCGGCATTGCAGGCCGCTCAGGCTGCCCAAACGGCAGCAGCAGCAGCCGACAAGAAAACCGCTGATGCCGCAGGCCACCACGCCGACGTCGAGCAATGGGACGCGATCGCCAACGCCCTGGCGCCGGACGGCATCCCCTCCGAGCTGCTGGCCGAAGCGCTGGCCCCGATCAATGACCGCCTGGCGCAGTCTGCACGGGATGCGGAGTGGCCGCCGGTGGTGATCGAGAAGGACATGCGCACCACCTTCGGCGGGCGCGACTACGGCCTGCTGAGCGAATCCGAGCAATGGCAGGTAGACGCCATGGTCGCCGAGGCCATCAGCCACAAGTCCGGCTTGAAGTTGCTGGTGCTGGACCGCTTCGACGTCCTTGACGTTCAGGGCCGCGCCGACCTCCTCGCCTGGTTCGAAGTGCTGGCCACCAGCGGCGAACTCGAAACCGCGCTGCTGTTCGGCACCTTGAAGGCGCTGCCCAGCGCCCTGCCCGCCGGCATGGCCGCCGAATGGATTCACGCCGGCAGCGTAGGCGAAATCAAGCAAGCCGCATAGATCACCCACCCACGCGGCCCCGGCCGCATTTTCTCGCTTCCCCTCAACAACCCCAAGGAAATCATGGAAGACACCAACGCAACTGCAACCGCTGACGCACCAGCTCAAACCCTCAACACCACGCCCGTCGCGGCCGCAGTGCTGGGCATGTTCTATGACACGGAAACCACCGGTCTTCCGCTGTGGAAAGAGCCCAGCGAGCACCCCGACCAGCCGCACCTCGTCGAGCTGTATGCCGAGCTGGTCGATCTGGAAACCCGCGAGGTCGTGGCCACCATGCACAAGATCGTCAAGCCCGAGGGCTGGGAGATCCCGCAGGAGTGCGTGAACATCCACGGCATCACCACGGAGCGGGCTCTTGCCGAAGGCGAACCAGAGACGGAAGTAATCGGCGCGCTGATGGCCATGGCAGCCCAAGCCGAAGTGGTGATCGCTCATAACGAACAGTTTGACCGCCGCATGGTTCGCATCGGCATCAAGCGCAATCTGGATCCGTTGGCCCCGCAGGTCGAAGGCAGCATGCCCTCCGACGCGTGGAAGGCAAAGGCCGGCTTCTGCACCTGCTGGAAGGCCAAGCCCTTCACCAAGCTGCCCGGCAACAAGTTGCCCAAGCTCACCGAGGCGTATCACCACTTCACCGGTCAGACGATGGAAGGCGCACACAGCGCCAGTGGCGACGTCCAGGGCTGCAAGACCGTGTATTTCGCCATCAAGGACGCCCTGGCGCCGCAGAAGCTCGCGGCCTGAGCCCAGTCCCTCTCTCAACTACCAAGGAATCACCATGCGCTTCGAAATCGCTGGCAAGGCAAAAGCCAAGCTCTGCAACGTCAAGATCCAATCCCACAAGATGGGCCAGAAACACACCGTGCCCGCCGTTGCCCTGCGCATCATGGCGACCATGTCGAACACGGTGCTCACGCAGTTCGACAAGCTCCTCAAGGGGTTTCTCTACGAAAAGAACGGCGCCGCCGCCGCCAAGCAGCAGGTACTCGATGGCGTCGAGGTCGTTTCCGACATGCCCCAGCTGCGCGAAGCCGGTTCTAAATTGGGCGAGCTGCATTGGAAGGACGAGCAGACGGGCAGCACGTTGCACATCTACCAGGGCGTCACTGGCGACGGAAACATCAAACTCCGGGACGGCAAGGTGCACGGCTTCAAGTTGGTGCCCAAGGAAGGCGGCACAACACAGGTGTTCTTCACTTTCTTCACCACCGATGTCGACGCCGAGATCCTGGGCGAACTGGCTGTGCTCCACCAGCACGACATCGACATTGAGCTGTCTGCACCGGAGATCGTCAAGGATAAGCCGTTGCTGCCCGACGAGCCGCAAGAACCCACGGGAGCGCCCGGCAACGTCACCAAGCTGCAGAAGCCGGCCGCCAAGGATCAGCTCAAGAACCCCCTGCCCGTGAATGCTGATGGCAGCAAGAACGAAGGCGGCGGCGGCGATGAGGTGTTGACCCCCGAGCAAGCCCTGGCAGCCAGCCACGCCACGAGCTGAGCACGAAATGCCCAAGGCTCTGGTCAGCGTCAAGCAGCTCAAGTTCCCCCAGCACGGGGTGATCGTGGGCGGCCTGCTCGATGGCTGGAGCTACGGGTTCATTCGCATCGTGTACTTGGCACCTCGCATCTGCTTTGACCTGCGAGCCACAAGGCCCAAACACGTGTTTCCGGTGACGGTGCGGCTCAGCACAGCCGACTTTCTCGAATTGGCCAACTTAGACAAGGCCCTGCCGCGCATCGACGCGCAACCACTTATTGACGCGGCCATGGCTGCAGGAAAGAAGAAATGATCGACCAACGCGAGATCCGCCACGGCCACCTGTTCTGTGGCATTGGCTCCGGCGCTGCAGGCTTTAACGACGCCATACCGCAGGTCGGGCCCATGGTTGGCAAGTTTCGCTGCATCGGCGGCATCGACAACGACGCCCTGGCCATTGACGACTTTGGGCGCCTGACGTGCACGGCCGGCACAGTGGTGGACCTGTTCGACTATGAGCAATACCTCGCATTTCATGGCCACATGCCGCCCCCAGGGTGGCGTGAAGCCGGCACCATGGCGATCCACAAGGCCTTTGGTTTCGAGCGCCCGCACATCGTCTTTCTGTCGGCGCCCTGCAAGGGCTTCAGCGGTCTGCTTTCTGAAACGAAATCCCTCACCGACAAATATCAGGCCCTAAATCGCCTGACGCTGCGCGGCATCTGGCTCACGTTGGAGGCCTACAAAGACGATCCGATCGAGCTGCTGCTGTTCGAGAACGTGCCGCGCATCGCAACGCGCGGCCGGCACCTGCTGGACCAGATCACCAGCATGCTGCGAGCCTACGGGTACGCGGTTGCAGAAACAAAGCACGACTGCGGCGAGATTGGCGGTTTGGCCCAAAGCCGCAATCGATTCCTGCTCGTGGCCCGCCACATGGAGAAGGTGCCAGCATTCCTCTATCAGCCCGACAAAAAGCCGCTACGTGCTGTGGGTGACGTGCTGGGCCGCATGCCACTGCCGGGCGATCCCGCTGGCGGCCCGATGCACCGCATCCCTGCCCTGCAGTGGAAAACCTGGGTTCGCCTGGCCTTTGTCGAGGCCGGCAGCGACTGGCGTAGTTTGTCCAAGCTCGCGGTCGAGGATGGCCAGCTGCGTGACTACCTGATCGTGCCCAACATGCAGAACGGTGGTCTGGGGGTCAACCGCATGGAAGACTCCACCGGCGCCATCACCAGCAGGGGCTTGCCGACCAACGGAAAGTTCTCAGTGGCCGACCCCAACAAAAAGCTCTACTCCAACGGGTATGGCGTCATGGGCTGGGAGGAAACCCCCGGCGCTGTCGCCGGCGAATCGCTGCCCAGCAACGGCAAGTTCTCGGTCGCTGATCCGCAGTTTGTTCAGTCCACAAAGTGGAAAGACGGTCAGGCCTTGGGCGTTCACAGGTGGGCTGATCACACCGGCACGATCGGCGGCCAACAAAACCCCGGTCAGGGCGCCTACAGCGTGGCGGACCCCCAGCACACCGGCGCGCCGAAGCACTCCAACGAGTTCCGCATCGTCGGGTGGGACAGGACCGCCCAGACCGTCTCCAGCGCCCACGGATCCGGGCAGGCCGTCTCCGACCCACGCGGCGGAGTCGACGCCAAGAAATTGCACGGCAAGCACCACGTCACGCCCTACAACGGCACCGCGCGCGCCGTGATCGCAGGCAGCACCAGCGGGGAAGGCGCGTTCGCAGTGGCAGACCCGAAGCCGAACATGGCCCGTGGCAAAGGTGACCATTACCTGACGGGCGGGCACTATGGCGTGGTGCGCTGGGATCAGACCAGCTATGCCGTGGCATCAGCTGCCGGCCACGATAACGGCCACTGGTCGCTGGCTGACCCGCGCGATCAAGGCGGGCCCGAGCAGATCATCATGCCCAAGCCCACTGACAAGCTGGTGTGCCGCATTCAGGCGCTGGATGGCACTTGGCACCGCCCTTTCACCACGCTGGACCTGGCCGGCCTTCAGTCGCTTTTTGATCCCGACGAACTCTGGCCAGCCGACGCACAGATGGCGGCCGAGGTCAGCGAGTATCACCGCGCGCACATGTTCAGCATGGCTGGCAACAGTGATCAGCGCTGGCGCGAAGGCATCGGCAACGCCGTGCCGCGGGCAGCTGCAAAGGCAATCGCCGAGGTGATGGGCGAAACACTGCTGGGGGTCTGGGCCGGCGAGACGTTCCAGTTGTCGGCCAAGCCCATTTGGGTGCGGCCACTGGCCATCGCCATCAGCGTCGACCAGCCGGGCTATTCGGTATGAAAACTTTTCAGTCAATGCGGCAGCAATTTCTCCCACGCTGTCCGCATCAAGTCGAACGTGGAAGTGACAACTGGTCGCAGATTGAAAAGGACGCTTTGATGGGGCAAGGCCTCTATCCCTCTTTGATCAACCATGCTTTCGAGAATTTCTTTGATCGACGCCAAAAGCACGCCGGCCTGCGCCAGCGCCACTGCGGCATCCGGGTTGACCCTGCCGACTATCAGGAGTTGCTCCTGGCTGGGCCACTGAATCTCACGAAGCTGGCCAACGTGTACGGGCAACGGGAAATAGGCTTGATCGTTGAGGCGCAGCACAACGTCAGTGCCCAGTTCGTCAACTTTGGTCATCGAGCGCGCCAGCACGAGCTTCACGGCCGCAATAACAATTTTCCCCGCCGCCAGATCGCTTTTACGGATCCGTCTCTGCTCCCGGGTTGCAAGCACGAGGGTGACCACGACGGCCACAAAAGTACCCCATGCCTGGGCCCAGCTCGCGCAGCTCGACTGGCTAAAGCCGGGAACAAAGAAACAGGTTTCCCACACGTTGTAGACCATCTCGAAGGCGCCTTAGTAACGCGGCAGTTCGTGCAGCCGCGTGGACGACCTGCCAATGATGGCCACCGAAAGGAGGTCGTCGCTACCCTCCGCACACGTCACTTCGTCAGCCTTGACGTACTCACCAGGCGCACCCGGAACGGCGACAAATACGCGATCAGCGCCCTTGATCATGCTGGCGACCTCCGAGGCCGGCGTGTCGGTGCCCTCATCAAGGCCGAACTCATTGGTGCCCAACAGCTCCACCTGGTGCAGCTTGACCCGATCAATGCGCTCTCCGTTCAGGTGAATTTGGGTAATGGCGAAGTAGGACATGTCTCTCTCCCTTGTTTGAAAGTCACAGTATGAGCGAAAACACAAAAATCGAGTGGGCAGACCACACCTTCAACCCATGGACTGGCTGCACGAAGGTCAGCACGGCCGCAACGGGTGGAGGTGGCTGCGACCACTGCTACGCCGAATCATGGTCCAAGCGAGCTGGCGACAAAGTGGGCAAATGGGGCCCGGGCGCACCGCGCGTGCGCACCACGGCCGGTAACTGGAGGCAACCGCTGAAGTGGAACGACGCGCATGCCGAGTTCTTCGCCCAGCACGGCCGCCGCCAGCGGGTCTTCTGCGCCAGCTTGGCCGACGTGTTCGACAACGAGGTCGATCCTCAGTGGCGCAGGGACCTTTTCCGTCTGATCTCCGACACCCCGAATCTCGACTGGCTAGTGTTGACAAAGCGCATTGGCAACGTGATTCCCATGATGCGGGCGATCATCGACATCCGCGACCCGCTTCCCTCCAATGTCTGGCTGGGCGCCACCATCGTCAATCAGGCCGAGGCCGACCGAGACATTCCCAAGCTGCTGGCCACGCCGGCGGCAAAGCGATTCCTGAGCATGGAGCCACTGTTGGGGCCGGTGGACCTGGTGCTGCGCCAGAAGAATGGCGACCTGCAGGACGCTTTGAGTGGGCAATGGCTGCGCAATGTGACCCCAGCGGATCTGGCGCGCGGAGCCTCGATACATATGGGCGACGGTCCACGCCTGGACTGGGTCATCGCCGGCGGCGAAAGCGGCCCGGGCGCGCGGCCATCGCATCCTGACTGGTACCGAGCTCTGCGCGACCAGTGTGCAGCGGCTGCGGTGCCCTTTCTATTTAAACAATGGGGCGAGTGGGGGCCCACGTGGCTCGAATCGCACAGCCACCTCCCAACGCTCGCACCACTAGATCCGGCCGGCGAGAAAGCCATCGCAGGAACCACCGTCATCAGTGGCTACTACGAAGACGGCCGCGCACATCAAGAGTTGCTTCCCGTGGTCAAGCTAGGTAAGAAAGCCGCCGGCCGCCTGCTGGACGGCACCGAACACAACGGATTCCCATCATGAGCACAGTACTCGACTGGTCGCCCCAGCAGGATGCAGCCTTGCACGCGGTCAAGGCCTGGATAGCCATGCCGAAGAAGACACGCCCGCAGGTCTTCCACCTTTTCGGTTATGCCGGTACCGGCAAAACCACCCTGGCCAAAGAAATCGCGGCCATGGTCAAGGGCGACGTGCTATTCATGTGCTTCACCGGAAAGGCCGCGCTGGTGCTCAAGAAAAAGGGCTGTGATGGCGCGAGCACGATCCACAGCGCTATCTACAAAACCAAGCAGGACGAGCGCACCGGAACGCACAAATTCAGGCTGAACAAAGACAGTCCGGTTCGTGGTGCCGCCCTGGTGATCGTCGACGAGGTTTCAATGGTCGACGGCACCGTGGGCAAAGACCTGCTGTCGTTCAACACGCCCATTCTGGTGCTGGGCGATCCGTTCCAGCTGCCGCCCATCCGGGGTGAAGGTTTCTTCGACACGCCGAAGCCCGAGGTACTGCTGACCGAGATCCACCGCCAGGCGAAGGACAACCCCATCATCCGGCTGTCGATGGACGTGCGCAACGGCATGCGCCTGAAGCCCGGGCAGTACGGCACCAGTCGCATCATCCAGCGTGCGGACGTGGACGGCGAAGAAGTGTTGAAAGCTGACCAGGTGCTGGTGGGAATGAACAAGACCCGTCAGGGCTACAACCGTCGCATTCGCCAGCTCAAGGAGTTCGAGGACCGTTTCCCGGTGATGGGTGACCGTCTGGTGTGCCTGCGCAACAACCACGAGAAGGGCCTGCTCAATGGCTCCCTCTGGAAACCGACCAAGTTGGGCGACTCGGGTGACTTCATCGACCTGCGCGTGGAGTCGCTAGACGATGACGCCTGCCCGGAGGTTGACGTCAACATCCCGCGCCAATTCTTTCTCGGAACCGAGCAGGATCTCGACTGGCGCATCAAGCGCGAGAACGATGAGTTCACCTTTGGCTGGGCGCTGACTGGCCACAAGGCACAGGGCAGCCAGTGGGACAACGTCTTCGTCGTCGACGAGAGCGCGGTGTTCAAGGAAAACGCCGCACGCTGGCAGTACACCGCGATCACTCGCGCGGCGGAGCGCGTCACCGTGCTGATCGACTGACCATCATGACCAACTACGGACCGCAGCTAGACCCACGCATGGCTATCTTTAATTCAACTTGCGATGGGGCCGGGGTAGTAGCCGGGCGGTTCACCTTTTCAGAACTGAGGACCACATGACGCTCTGGGCCATCAAAGTTACCCCGATCCATGGTCGGGGCAGGCAATGGATTGACTACACCACAGTCAGCCAGCTCCAGAAAGACGCCTGGAAGAAATTCTCCGGCGAACACGTTGCCGAGGCGTGGCTTGCAGAGATTGCACAGCGCCGGCGCAGGGGCCTGCTGCGCGCGGTCAAGGTGACCGTGCAGGAGGTTCAGGCATGAACCCGACGAACTACCCTTTAACCTGGCCGGTGGGCTGGAAACGCACTCCCGGCCACCGCCGGGAAGCCGGCCGGTTTTCAACCAAGGACTATGGTCGCGCTTCGGAGGCCATCACAGTCGCAGGCGCGGTTGATCGCCTGTTGGCAGAGCTGCTGCGCATGGCTGTCGGCCAAGACGACGTGATCATCAGCTCGAACGTGCAGCCAACACTGACCGGGCGTCCGCGCAGCGGCGAGCGCAAGCCCACCGACCCGGGCGTGGCCGTCTACTGGCGCGACATGGGTAAAGACAGGTGCATGGCAATTGACCGCTACAGCGACGTTGCCCAGAACATCGCTGCGCTGGCGGCCACCATCGAAGCCATGCGCGCCATTGAGCGACACGGCGGTGCCGCCATTCTGGACAGGGCCTTTACCGGATTCACCGCCCTGCCTGCGCCCATCGTGGCCGGCATGAAGCGCCCTTGGCGGGAAGTCTTCGACTATGGGTTTGGCAAGGTCGAGCGCGCTCTGATCGACAAGCGCTACCGCCAGTTGGCCAGCCAGTACCACACGGACCGCCCAGACGGTGACCACGACAAGATGGCCGAGCTGAACGTGGCGCGGGATGAAGCGCTGCAGGAGGTATCCCCATGATTCCGAGCCTTTCAAGCGATGCTGGCTCTGTCGGCATCCTCAACGTCGGCGACGGTGACACCAAGCTGTCGTTCGACCCTAAAAACCCGGCTGAACGGATCCGGGCAGCGCGCATCGTGCGCGACATGATCCGCCGCCTCCGGAAGTTGTCGCGGGAGCGCGGTGACTGGGCGGGTATCCCCATGCCGCTGGCCGGCGAGCAGCTCGTGGTGGAGCCGAACTATCCGAAGGCGCTTGAGCTGATGGCAATGGGCAAGCCCGAGCGCGACGAAGACGACGGCTGTGTGGAGGTGAACACCTGGTACAGCAGCAGTCGCCGTTGTGACGTCGTGGTGTTCCGCGACGCGTCAGGCGCCCTGACGTGGGGCGCCAAGCCCGCGTTTCATTCGCTGGCCTTTGCCATGTCCACCCTCAACTGCGCCGACGCCTGGGGCATCGAGCAGGAAAGCAATGCCGTACACATGCTGGGCACGCTGGTGAGCCACCGGCAGTTCAAGCAGTACATGCTGACCGGCACGTTCATCGAGTCCAGCAAGCGCTCCGGGGTGTACTACCTGTTCCGGCGCCTGAAGCCCACTGTGGCGATTCGCGCCGAGGGAGCCAAGAGCACGATCCTGTGCGCGCTGTGCATGCACCCCATCGCCTACTACGCCCGTTCATGGGCCGGCGCGATGACGCCAACCGATGACGTTGTGGCCCATCTCATGATGATGCGCGGAGACGAAGCCATGTTTTGGCGCCGGTCGACGCAGCATCCTGCCTGGCGCCCGGAAGCGGGACTGTGATCATGGGAAGTACCCTGTACCTGCCCGTGAAGGCCGTCTACTTCCATGCCATCGCTGCGGGCACCAAGACAGAGGAATACCGGCTGGTGACACCCTACTGGCGCAAGCGGCTGGTGCATCGCCTGTACGACACCTTGGTGCTCACGCTGGGCTACCCCCAGCGACTGGACGCGAAGAAGCGCATAGAGCTGCCCTACTGCGGCTACGTCATCAAGACGATCACGCATCCCCACTTCGGCCCAGCGGCGGTAACCGTTTTCGCCATCAACGTGAGCAAACCATGAGCGCGCCGATCCGAGTTTGCTGGATCGCCAACGCGTACTGCACGCACAGCTGCGCGAGTGGCCCATGCCAGCGAGCTGAAGGCTTCACCACGACAGCCGGAACCTCTGGGGCTGTGATGCCGAACCTCGACGAGCTGACAAAGGCGCTGGAGCGCCTGCGCGGTCTTAAGCCGACCAAATGGGTGCTGATGTCGCCCGAGGGTCGGGTCTGGGCCGACGCCGACCCGATGCTGCTGGCTGCTGTCCTGGGCGTGGAAAGCGGAAAGTTCGGCCTGCGCTCAGATGCCGAAAGGGAAGCCGGATGACCACCGCCGCCTTCAACCGCACCGCAGGGCCCATCGCGCGCGCCCTCAATGCCGTCAAGTCTGTGCACTGCGCGCCGCCGACCTACAAGCCGGTGCACGACGTCACCAGCACAACGCCCTGCCCCCTTTGCAAGGGAACCATCCACTACACCGTGCGGGCCAGCGATGGGCTCAGTACCGGCCGCTGCCGTACCAGCCGTGGCTGCTTGTCCTGGAGCGAATGATGGCAGCACCGTGGGTCGATGAATCGGTGCTCAGTGAGCTGTGCCCCAAGCTGAAGCAAAAAGCCGCCAAAGTGCGTCGATTGCGCGACATGGGCCTGACCGTCATCGAGGCCACTGACGGTACGCCAAAGGTGCTGCAGGCGAACCTGGACCGGATTTTCGGCGGCGTCGAGCAGGCGGTCCAGTTTGCCCATGCGGTCGAAGCTGGTCCAGCGCCGAAAGCCAACCGTGCCGGCCTGCGCGCCATCATGGGCGGAAAGCGGGCGTAATATGGCGACCATGGGCAGGAGACGAAAAGATCAGGACAGCGGGCTCGAAAAGCGCGTTTACCCGAAAAACGGGGCGTTTCACTACGTCCACCGCGATGGCCGCTGGGAGCGCCTTAGCGCTGACAAGGAAGAGGCCAACCGCAAGGCCAAGGTTTACAACGACCCCGACAGCCTGCACGGCACCCTGGTGTACTGGCTGGACCAGTTCCTTATTGATTGCGAGCGCCGCGTCGCCCTGAAGTCCACCGTCAAGGGCATCAAGCTGGCCCAGCGCACTTATGAGGACTACAAGGCCGCCATCGTCGGCACACCCCCCAGGCCCGGCAGGAACGGCAAACCAGACACCCCGGCGAAGCCGGGCCCTCTGCGGGTTTACTTCGCGCCGCCGATCACCCCGCTGGACGTGGGCCCGGACATGGTGCAGGACTTCCTCGACGACTGCGCCGAGTTGGGCAACGCCGTACAGGGAAACCGGTTCAAGGCCTGCCTGTCGGCCGCCTTCAGCTGGATCCTGCGCAATAAGCACTGCCCCGGCCTGCAAATCAATCCTTGCATGCAGCGCAGTGGCGTCAAGCCCAACCCAGAGTCGAAGCGCCAGCGCTACGTCACCCACGAGGAATATAACCAGGTCTACGTGGTGGCGACACGCGCCGAGCGCTTGCTGATGGAACTGACCTACCGGACCCTGCAGCGGCCGGAAAGCGACATCGTCCTTTGGGACGACACCGTGATAGCGACCGAGGGTGGAAAGCGCTTTCTGGTGTTCGAGCAGCACAAGACGCAAACCCGGATGAAGATTGCCTTCAGCGCGGAACTGGATCTGCTGCTGCCCAAGCCTGACGGCAAGGTGCGCCGGCTGCGGGCGCCGCTGGTGGCCACCTTGAAGGGCGAAAAGTACACGTACGACGGGATTTCATCCATGCTGCGCCGGTCAATCGAGACGGCCAACGTGCGCCGGAAGGCCCGCGGCCAAGCTCCCATGGAGTCGTTCGGTTTCCGGGACCTGAAGGGAAAGGGCGCCACGGACATGTATTACCTGGCCAAGATCCCGCTGGCCGAGATTCAGCAGCTGCTGGGCCACGCCAACCAGACGATGACAGAAACCTATATCAAACAGCGCTGGCGTGAGACCGCCGCGCCCAACATGGTGGTCATGGGAATACGGGAGGGCTGATGAAAACTGAAAATACTTTAGAGGCGGGGATCCGCACACCTGAAATGGTGAATTTCGAGGTCGAGGTGTGGAAGGCGCAACTTTCGTACAGCGCCTCACAGAACGCCGAGATGCTGAAGGCTGTGCTGGAAACAGGCCAAACGGCACTTAAAAGCGCTCTGCTGATAAACGGCGGGGCCGCGGCTGCATTGCTGGCCTTGTTCGCAGACTGGCTGAAGACGGCGCCATCTGCACAATCGATCCATTTGCTAACGCCATTAGGCGAGGCTTGGCTGATGTTCATGTGGGGACTGGGGGCGGCCGGCGTCGCCACCGCAACAAGATACCTCTCGCAGGGTTTCTACAAGCTTGAAGCTGATAGCACCGTCGCGCGTACAACAAAAATTTGGCATCGTTGCGCTGTGGCATTCGTCGTGCTGGCCGTCCTGTGCGGAGCAAGCTCCTATGCGCTATTTTTTGTGGCTACGCACAAGGTGTATTCCGCGCTTGGCACCACAGTCAAACGATCAGAGCCGATCGCGGATGGGGGCCCGATCGGACAACCAATAACCGCAGCTTCAGCGGCAATTCGACCTGTCTCGGCCCCGAAGTAAATCACTGGATATTGGACAGCTGTCTAATAAAACGTCTAAAAGTAGAAAAGCCCACTATCAAAACGATAGCGGGCTCTTCAATGCCAGTACGGCTTATATGGCTCCTCAACCTGGGCTCGAACCAGGGACCTACGGATTAACAGTCCGGCGCTCTACCAACTGAGCTATTGAGGAATACAGCCTAAGATTATAGCGTCAATTTTCCAGCTTTTAAGGCTGCGGTAGTCGCCTCGCCCCACCGTCTTTGTGTCGTAACGGAGAGCGGTAGTCGAGCCACCAGAGCTTCAATGACCTATTCACCCTGTAGCCCTTTCCCATCGAGCGCAAGCAGCTATTAAATTCATAGCAATCGATGTACCCTTCGTGGTTGCGGTGTGTCTCGGCCTGCTCACCACAATCTGCTCGGCTACCATGTGCGCATGCCCTTCATGGTCGATTGTTTGAATGGCTTCATGCCGAGGCGCTTTTAGGCATGGAAGCACTGCCGCGCCCGGTGCCCTGGCTTGCCGCCGGGGAGCGCTTCCCGCCGCTTGGTGAGGCATGGGGACCCCATGACCCGGCGCCGGGCCTGCTGGCGGCCGGCGCCGCTCTGGATGTTCCTACCTTGGTCGAAGCGTACTCACAAGGTATTTTCCCCTGGTACAGCCTGGGCCAGCCGGCACTTTGGTGGAGCCCCAACCCCCGCATGGTGCTTCAGACGCGCAACTTCAAACTGCACCGGTCGCTACGGAAAACCCTGGCTCACTTTCAGGATCAGCCCCGCTGCGAAATCAGGTTTGACAGCGCGTTTGAACGCGTCATCGGCGCTTGTGCGGCCCAACCGCGCGCAGGTCAGCCCGGCACCTGGATTGTTCCTGACATGGTGCAGGCTTACATCGGCCTTCATCGTGCGGGCCATGCGCACAGCGTGGAAACCTGGATCGACGGAGAACTTGCGGGCGGGCTGTATTGCGTCAACCTGGGGCTCATGGTGTTCGGCGAGTCCATGTTTGCGCACCAGACCGATGCGTCCAAGATCGCGCTGTCGGCGCTGGTGGCGTTTTGCCGTGCGCACGATATCTCCATGATCGACTGCCAGCAAAATACCCGGCATCTGGCGTCCCTGGGCGCGGCAGAAATCGGCCGGCCAGAATTTGCCGCCCACCTTGAAAAAAGCGTGCATAAAACGGGGCCCGGCTGGCGCTTTGAGCCCGTATACTGGAATCAGATACTGACGACGGGAACGAAGGGAACCCTGGACCTACCGTGACACATCTCAAAGACCTGCCCCTGCACACCTTGCAGTTCTACGCAACGGCGCCCTACCCATGCAGCTATCTGCCGGGCAAACAGGCCCGCTCGCAGGTTGCCACACCCAGTCACCTCATTCACAACGACGCCTATTCGGACCTGGTGACCAACGGATTCCGGCGCAGCGGCATGTTCACGTACCGCCCTTACTGCGACGGATGCCAGGCTTGTGTCCCGCTGCGGGTGCCCGTGGGCAGCTTCAGCCCCAACAACAGCCAGCGCCGCGCCTGGAAGCGCCACCAGACGCTGCAGGCCCGCATTCTTAAACTTTGCTTCATGCCGGAGCATTACCAGCTTTATCTGCGCTACCAGAACGGTCGCCATGCGGGTGGTGGTATGGACCATGACAGCATCGACCAGTACACGCAGTTCCTGTTGCAAAGCCGCGTGAACTCGCGCCTTGTGGAGTTTCGCGAGAGCCTGCCTAACGGCGAGCCTGGTGCGCTGAAGATGGTGTCCATTCTGGATGTGCTGGAAGACGGCATTTCCGCGGTCTACACCTTTTATGAGCCGGATGGCCGCGCAAGCTACGGCAACTACAGCGTGCTTTGGCAGATCGAGCAGGCCAGGCGTCTGGATCTGCCCTATGTCTACCTCGGTTATTGGATCGCCGAGAGCCCCAAAATGAACTACAAGGCGGGGTTCAGGCCCCACGAGGTGCTGATCGATGGGCAGTGGACGGTTTCACAGGGGCCAGCGCCTGACAACTTGCCTGACACCACTTGAATTTCACAGGGTAAAATTTGCAGAGAAAGCCTGCACATGAAAAAGCCCGACTCTGCCCTCCCCGCCACGCCGACCGTTCAGGTCATCGAAAGGATGTTCACGCTGCTGGAAATCCTGGCGAATCGCGAAGAAGCGCTGTCGCTCAAGGAAATCAGCGAGAAATCGGGACTTCACCCCTCCACGGCACACCGCATTTTGAATGATCTGGCCACCGGCCGTTTTGTGGATCGTCCGGCGGCGGGCAGCTACCGGCTGGGCATGCGCCTGCTGGAGCTGGGCAACCTGGTCAAGGCACGCCTCGACGTCCGCGATGCAGCGCTATTGCCGATGCGGGAGCTGCACAAGCTCACCCAGCAACCGGTCAACCTGAGCATGCGCCAGGGCGACGAAATCGTGTACGTGGAACGCGCCTACAGCGAGCGCTCCGGCATGCAGGTGGTGCGCGCCATCGGTGGCCGCGCGCCGCTGCATTTGACGTCAGTGGGCAAACTGTTCCTGGCGTTTGACGACCCGCAACGCCTGCGCACCTATGCAACGCGTACCGGGCTTCCCGGACAAACGCGCAACAGCATCACCCAATTGCCGATTCTGGAGCGCGAGCTTTCCAAAGCGCGCCAATACGGCATTGCGCGCGATAACGAGGAACTGGAACTGGGAGTGCGCTGCATGGCCGCAGGCATTTACGATGACCAGAACAAGCTGATAGCGGGCTTGTCGATTTCGGCCCCGGCTGACCGGTTGGACGAACACTGGTTGCCCAAGCTGCAGGCGACTGCGAATGAGATTTCAGCCGCGCTGGGCTATAAACCCAAGTAAAAAGAGGCTGCAGCCCAATCAGGACGTGCGCAAGCAGCTATAAATACGATAGCAGGCGGCGCCGCGGGGAAGAGTCAGCCGTTCACCTGCTTGATAGAAGTGCTGACGTTCACTTTGGGTTCGGCGACAGGGTTCGACTCTACCCAGCGGCGTACACGCTCGGCATCACCCAGACGGCTCAGCTTGCCGGCGGAATCCAGGAACACCATGATCAGCTTGCGGCCTGCAATTTTGGTCTGCATGACCAGGCACTGGCCAGCTTCAGAGATATAACCGGTTTTTTGCAGGCCGATATCCCACTCCGGGTTCTTCACCAAACGATTCGTGTTGTTGTATTGCAGCGTACGGCGACCGACAGCAACCTGGTAACCCGTGGACGTGGAGAGTTCCCGCAGCATAGGGTCGCCGTGTGCGGCGTTGACCAGCGTGGCAAGGTCTTGCGCGCTGGACTGGTTGCGGCTGGACAGGCCTGTGGGCTCCACATAACTGGTATCGGTCATGCCCAGCATTTTTGCCTTGGCGTTCATCAGGCTCACAAAGGTGCCCATACCGCCGGGATAGGTACGGCCCAGCGCGTGCGCTGCACGGTTCTCGCTGGACATCAACGCCAGGTGCAGCAGCTCACCGCGCGTGAGCGTGGTGCCAACCTTGAGGCGCGAGCTGCTTCCCTTTTCGGTGTCCACGTCGTCCTGGGTGACGGTGATCAGTTCATCCATCGGCAATTTGGCGCCACTGACGATCACACCGGTCATCAGCTTGGTCAGCGACGCTATTGGCAACACGGCGTGATCGTTTTTGCTGAAGAGCACTTCACGTGTGTCCTGGTCGATCACCAATGCGACGCTGGATTTAAGTTCCAGAGGATCTTGCGAGCCGTGCAAACCGGCAATCTGGCCGAAGGATGGTTTAGCCGGAATGGAAGCTCGAATGATGCTTCTGCGTTTTGTACTTGCAACAAAACGTACGCTCTTGCGCGTGGAAATAACTTTTTTGGAAGCCGCCGTCCTGGAAGAGGCGTGCTGCTTTTTGACAATGGTGTTTTTGGCGGTTGCCGCATTCGCGGCTGGCACTGCAAAGGCGGCGATCAGGGCCATGAATCCAACGATTTTTAATGCGCGATTGAAAATCAGATGAGACATGGTGGTATTGCCCGCGGTGGAATGCAATGAATGGGATGGCTGGAGTGTATACAAATAGAAAAAGTCACGCAATATCAAAAACTTGCGTGACTTTCCTAAAAATGCGCTGACCTGTGATCGATTTAACGATTTAAATTGCTATTTGCAGCAAGAGACAACCTTAAGTCATTGAATATAAAGGATATTTTCCTTTGACTTGTTACATTATCCTTGCGCGGCCACCCGGTCAGCTTTACTCTGGAGTTTGTTCAACGCACTGAGGTAGGCCTTCGCTGACGCCACCACGATGTCGGGGTCAGCGCCGGTGCCGTTGACGACGCGCCCACTGTTTTGCAAGCGCACTGTGACCTCGCCCTGGCTTTCGGTGGAACCGCTGATGGCGTTGACTGAGTAAAGGACCATTTCCGCACCGCTCTTCACGAGTGATTCAATCGCCTTGAGGGAAGCATCGACCGGGCCGTTGCCGTCTGATTCGCCTTTGACCTCCTTGCCTGCCACGGTAAAAACAATGTGGGCCTGGGGTCGTTCACCGGTTTCGCTGTGCTGCGACAACGAGACAAAACCGTACTGGTCATTGCTGTGCGAAGCGCTTTCGTCGCTCACCAGCGCCAGAATGTCTTCGTCAAAAATTTCGCTCTTGCGGTCTGCGAGTTCCTTGAACTTGGCGAACGCATTGTTGGTGTCGGCCTCGCTTTCCATGGAAACGCCCAGCTCCTGCAGACGCTGCTTGAATGCATTGCGTCCGCTAAGTTTTCCCAGCACGATCTTGTTGGCGCTCCAGCCCACGTCTTCAGCACGCATGATTTCATAGGTGTCGCGCGCCTTGAGCACGCCGTCCTGGTGAATGCCCGAAGCATGCGCAAACGCATTGGCGCCGACCACGGCCTTGTTCGGTTGCACGACAAATCCGGTGGTCTGACTCACCATGCGGCTGGTGGCAAGAATGTGTTTTGCGTCAATCCCCAGGTCAAGACCAAAATAGTCTTTACGGGTTTTGACCGCCATCACGATTTCTTCCAGCGAGCAATTGCCGGCGCGTTCACCCAAACCATTGATGGTGCACTCGACCTGCCGCGCGCCGCCGATCTTCACACCAGCCAGGGAGTTCGCCACGGCCATGCCCAGGTCGTTGTGGCAGTGCACGGACCAAACCGCCTTGTCGCTGTTGGGAATGCGCTCGCGCAGGTCCTTGATGAAATTGCCGTAGAGCTCCGGAATCGCATAACCCACGGTGTCGGGCACGTTGATGGTCGTGGCGCCCTCATTGATCACCGCCTCCAGTACACGGCACAAAAAGTCCGGGTCGGAGCGATAGCCGTCCTCGGGGCTGAACTCGATGTCGGCCATCAGGTTGCGCGCAAAGCGCACCGAAAGCTTGGCCTGTTCGAACACCTGGTCCGGTGTCATGCGCAGCTTCTTTTCCATGTGCAGCGCACTGGTGGCTAAAAAGAGATGCAGGCGGCCCGACTTGGCAGGTTTCAGGGCTTCCGCGGCGCGCGAGATGTCGCGGTCGTTGGCACGTGCCAGGGAGCAAATGGTCGAGTCCTTGACGACCTCCGCAATCGCTTTAACGCATTCAAAATCGCCATTGGAACTGGCGGCGAAGCCGGCTTCAATCACGTCGACCTTGAGGCGCTCCAGCTGGCGGGCAATTCGCAGCTTTTCGTCTTTGGTCATGGAGGCACCGGGCGATTGTTCGCCATCGCGCAAAGTGGTGTCGAAAATGATGAGTTTGTCGGTCATGGGGAACTCCTGAAAAATTCTTAGGTAGACGATGCCAAGGCGGTGCAAGCCGTATTTTCGCCTGAAGCCTTGCGCACCCGGGCGCGCTGCCATCCGGACAGAATGGCCTTCAGCGAAGCGGAGACGATATTCGCGTCCATCCCGACGCCGAACACCGTGTAGCGCTCGTCGATGCGAAGCTCCAGATAAGCCACCGCGCGCGCGTCGGCGCCAGAGCCAAGCGCATGCTCATGGTAGTCCAGCACGCGCACCGTGCAGCCCAGCGCGGCATTCAGGCCGTTCACAAAGGCCTCAATCGGCCCGGCCCCCTGCCCGGCGATCTCGCGCGTCTGGCCACCCAGTTGCACCTGCGCAGTCAAGGCCACACAGCCGCCGGATACGGTTTGCTGCACCTGGGGTGCGGCGATTCCGGCCACCGCGTACTCGGCTTCAAACAGCTGCCACAAATCCTGCGCAGTCAGCTCCTTGCCGGCGCTGTCCATCACGGCCTGCACCGCCTGGCTGAATTCGATCTGCAGGCGGCGCGGCAATTCGAGGCCATATTCGCTTTCGAGCAGATACGCGATGCCGCCCTTGCCCGACTGACTGTTGACGCGAATCACCGCTTCATAGCTGCGCCCCAGATCTTTGGGGTCGATGGGCAAGTAGGGAACAGCCCAGGCGGCGCCTTCTTTTTGTACCGCGAAGGCTTTTTTGATGGCGTCCTGGTGGGTACCGGAAAACGAGGTGTACACCAGCTCGCCGACATAGGGGTGACGCGGATGCACCGGCAACTGGTTGCAGTGCTCCACGGTCCGGCGGATCTCATCGATGCTGGAGAAGTCAAGCTCAGGCGGCACGCCCTGGGTATACAGATTCAGCGCCACGTTGACGATGTCAAGATTGCCGGTGCGCTCGCCGTTGCCAAACAGACAGCCTTCAACCCGCTGCGCACCGGCCATCAACGCCAGTTCGGCGGCCGCAACGCCGGTGCCCCGATCATTGTGCGGGTGCACCGACAGCACCACTGCGTCGCGCCGTGCAATGTGCCGATGCATCCATTCGATCATGTCGGCAAAAACGTTAGGCGTCGAATGCTCTACCGTGGTGGGCAGGTTGATGATGCACGGGTGCTCGGCCGTAGGCTTCCAGACCTCGGTGACGGCATCGACCACACGCCGCGAAAACGCCAGCTCGGTCCCTGAAAAATGCTCCGGCGAATACTGGAAAGTCCAGCGCGTCGTGGGCTGGGCGCGGGCCAGGTCCTGGATCAGCCGCGCATGGCTGGTGGCCAATTCCACAATCTGGTCCGGGCTCATGCCCAGGACGACCTCACGCATCACTGGAGAGGTGGCGTTATACAGGTGCACGATCACTCGTTTAGCGCCGGCCACGGCTTCCATCGTGCGGCGTATCAACGGCTCTTTGGCCGGCGTCATGACCTGCAAGGTGACATCGTCGGGAACCAGGTCGTTGTCAATCAGGTGACGCACAAAATCAAATTCGACTTGCGACGCAGCGGGAAAACCGACCTCGATCTCCTTGAAGCCAATCCGCAGCAATTGCCCGTACATCCGCAGTTTGCGAGCCATGTCCATAGGCTCAATCAGCGCCTGGTTGCCGTCACGCAGGTCGGTGCTGAGCCAGACAGGCGCTTGCGTCAGAACGGCGTCGGGCCAGGTCCGGTCGCGCAAGGCAATGGGTGCGAAGGCGGGATACTTGCTGGCGGGTTGCTTCAACATGGTTTTCCTCTCAATCAAAAACCAGCAACCCAAAGAAAAACGGCCCGTTGCTGGTGCAAACGGGCCGTTGAATCAGGTGTACGCGTGCGCTACCGTCTCCGCCCGTTGGCAGATAGCAGTAGTGCTAGCGAAATTTTTTTCATCGGGTCAATGTACCACAATTACTTGTGGAGTCCGCGTTCATCAGGTTCGTCGGTCGACGTGGAGATGACGCTGGTCTGCTGGCCCTTGGCCTTGCGCCAGCCGTACAGCACGTAACCGGAGAGGCCATAGAGCACAAACAACCCGAACATCACGGTGGGCGGATGAATGTTGATGACGGCAATGCCCAATGCGATCAGCACAATCGCCGCAAACGGCACGCTGCGCTTCATTTGCACGTCCTTAAAGCTGTAGAACGGCACATTGGTGACCATGGTCAAACCTGCATACAAAGTCAGGCCGAAGGTAATCCACCGCACTTCAAGTCCGCTGATACCCGCATCCGTCATCAGCCAGATAAATCCCGCCACCAGGGCAGCTGCTGCCGGCGATGGCAGACCCTGGAAGAAACGCTTGTCGACCACCGCGGTGTTCACATTGAAGCGCGCCAACCGCAGCGCCGCGCATGCGCAATACACGAAAGCACCTATCCAGCCCCAGCGGCCCAGGCTGGTCAAGGCCCAGACGTAGGCAATCAAGGCAGGTGCAGCACCGAAAGACACCATGTCAGAGAGCGAATCCATCTGCTCGCCAAACGCACTTTGGGTGTTGGTCATGCGGGCGACGCGGCCGTCCAGGCTATCGAGAATCATGGCGCAAAACACGCCTATGGCGGCTTGGTCAAAGCGCCCGTTCATGGCCATCACGATGGCGTAAAAGCCACCAAACAAGGCGGCCAGCGTGAATAAATTGGGCAATATATAAATGCCCTTGCGACGCTTGCGTATCACCACCGCTTCGGTGGGCAACGCCGAATCTTCACCATCATGCATAAAACACTCCTGAGGCACAACTGGTGCGCGCAAACAGCTATCAATTTCATAGCACCCATGGATGCCATCCAAAAGCCGGACTTTCCTCTGCGGAGCAAAGCCATCGACTCGAGCCCCAAGGATACCAAGGTCAGTCTGCTCAACCCTCAACATCCGACCTGTCCAGCATGCACTGAACAGAAAAAAAGCCGCGCAGGACCTTTGCGCGGCTTTTTGCAGGACAAAGCCCTGACGGGCTTCGATCAGTTGCGGGTCTGATCGACCAGCTTGTTTTTGGCGATCCAGGGCATCATGGCGCGCAGCTTTTCGCCCACGATCTCGATCTGGTGCTCCGAATTCAGGCGGCGGCGGCTCAACAGGGTTGGCGCGCCGGCCTGGTTTTCGAGCAAGAAGCTCTTGGCGTATTCGCCGGTCTGAATGTCTTTCAGGCACTTGCGCATCGCGTCCTTCGTGGCCGAAGTCACGATGTTCGGGCCCGTCACGTATTCGCCGTACTCAGCGTTGTTCGAGATCGAGTAGTTCATGTTGGCGATGCCGCCTTCATAAATCAGGTCGACGATCAGCTTGAGCTCGTGCAGGCATTCGAAGTAAGCCATTTCAGGGGCGTAACCGGCCTCCACCAGCGTTTCGAAGCCGGCCTTGATCAGCTCGACAGTGCCGCCGCACAGAACGGCCTGTTCGCCGAACAGGTCGGTTTCGGTTTCTTCGCGGAAGTTGGTTTCAATGATGCCGGCCTTGCCGCCACCGTTGGCCATGGCATAGCTCAGGGCCAGGTCCCGGGCCTTGCCGGACTTGTCCTGGTGCACGGCGACCAGGTGAGGCACACCGCCACCCTGGGCGTAGGTGTTGCGCACCGTGTGGCCAGGGGCCTTCGGGGCGACCATCCAGACGTCGAGGTCGGCGCGTGGAATCACGGCTCCGTAGTGCACGTTGAAACCGTGGGCAAACACCAGGGAAGCGCCCTGCTTGATATGGGGAGCTACGTCGTTCTTGTAGACCGCACCGATTTGTTCGTCGGGCAACAGAATCATGACCACGTCAGCGGCTTTGACCGCGTCGGCGACTTCAGCGACCTTGAGGCCGGCTTTTTCGACCTTGGGCCACGAAGCGCCGCCTTTGCGCAGGCCGACAACCACTTTCACGCCGCTGTCGTTCAGATTTTGCGCGTGGGCATGGCCCTGGCTGCCGTAGCCGATGATGGCGACTGTCTTGCCCTTGATCAGGCTCAAATCACAATCTTTGTCGTAAAAAACTTTCATTTTTCTCTCCAGAATAGGTATTGGCGAAAATGCCCTTCGACAGGCTCAGGGCGAACGGTAAACGCATATCGCCACTCAAAATCCGTTCGCGTTGAGCCTGTCGAAACGCGCGCACGGACAACTTAAATCAAACCCGCAAGATTCGCTCACCGCGGCCGATGCCGCTGGAGCCGGTTCGCACCGTCTCCAGGATCGCACTGCGGTCTATGGCTTCCAGGAAAGCATCGTTTTTGGACTGGTCGCCGGTCAGCTCGATGGTGTAGCTTTTCTCCGTCACGTCGATGATTCGCCCGCGAAATATATCAGCCATGCGCTTCATCTCTTCGCGCTCCTTGCCGACCGCGCGCACCTTGACCATCATGAGCTCGCGCTCGGTGTAGGACCCTTCGGTCAGGTCCACGACCTTGACGACTTCAATCAGGCGGTTCAGGTGTTTGGTGATCTGCTCGATGACGTCGTCGGAGCCGGTGGTCTGGATCGTCATGCGTGAAAGACTGGGGTCTTCCGTCGGAGCGACGGTGAGGCTTTCGATGTTGTAGCCGCGCGCCGAGAACAGGCCGACCACGCGGGAAAGAGCGCCCGGCTCGTTTTCCAGCAAAACTGCAATGATGTGTTTCATAAGAAGATTCCTCTTTTCGCTGCCCTCCCCTGCGCACGGTAATGCGCAGGCTCGGCAGACAATAGATTCGTCAGGGTGACGGTGAATGAATAGGTGTGGTGGCGTGAAGCTTAGAGGTCTTCCGACCCCAGCAGCATCTCGGTAATGCCCTTGCCGGCCTGCACCATCGGGAACACGTTTTCGGTGGGGTCCGTGCGGAAGTCCATGAACACCGTGCGGTCCTTGAGCTTGCGGGCTTCGCGAAGCGCCGGCTCCACGTCCTGCGGCTTTTCGATCAGCATGCCAACGTGGCCGTAGGCTTCGGCAAGCTTCACAAAATTGGGAAGTGCGTCCATGTAGCTGCTGCTGTAACGGCCCTCGTAGTCAATTTCCTGCCACTGGCGAACCATGCCCAAATAGCGGTTGTTCAGCGACACGATCTTGATCGGCGTGTTGTATTGCAGGCAGGTCGACAACTCCTGGATGCACATCTGCACCGAGCCTTCGCCCGTGATACAGAACACTTCCGAATCAGGTTTGGCCAGCTTGATGCCCATGGCATAGGGAATGCCAACGCCCATGGTGCCCAGGCCGCCCGAGTTGATCCAGCGGCGCGGCTCGTCGAACTTGTAGTACTGCGCAGCCCACATCTGGTGCTGGCCCACATCCGACGTGATATAGGTGTCCGCATCCTTGGTCAGCTTCCACAGTGTTTCAACCACGTGCTGGGGCTTGATGACGTCGCCCTTGCCCATGCTGTACTTCATGCAGTCGCGCTTGCGCCAGCCTTCAATGGTGTCCCACCAGCCGCCCAGCGCGTTGGCGTCAGGCTTGAGGCCGGACTCCTTGATCATGGCAATCAATTCGGTCAGCACATCTTTCACGTCGCCCACGATCGGGATGTCGACCTTCACGCGCTTCGAAATGCTGGATGGGTCAATGTCAATGTGGATGATCTTGCGTTCGTTCTGCGCAAAATGCTTTGGGTTGCCAATCACCCGGTCATCAAACCGGGCGCCGACCGCCAGCAACACGTCGCAATGCTGCATCGCGTTGTTGGCTTCAATCGTGCCGTGCATCCCCAGCATGCCGAGGAATTTTTTGTCGCTGGCCGGGTAGGCGCCCAGGCCCATCAAGGTGTTGGTGCAGGGATAACCCAGCATGTCGACCAGCGTGCGCAGCTCCTGTGAGGCGTTGCTGAGCAGCACGCCGCCACCGGTGTAGATGTAGGGCCGCTTGGCCGCCAGCAACAGCTGCAGGGCCTTGCGGATCTGCCCGCCATGGCCTTTGCGAACCGGGTTGTACGAGCGCATCTCAACGGTCTGCGGATAGCCGTTGTAAGGCACCTTGTTGAAGGACACGTCCTTGGGGATGTCAACGACCACGGGGCCAGGCCGGCCGCTGCGGGCGATGTGAAACGCCTTTTTCAGGGTTTCGGCCATGTGCCGCGCGTCCTTGACCAGGAAGTTGTGCTTCACGATGGGCCGGGTTATGCCGACGGTGTCGCACTCCTGGAAGGCATCCAGGCCGATCGCATGGGTAGGGACCTGTCCCGTGATGATGACCATCGGGATGCTGTCCATGTACGCCGTCGCGATACCGGTCACGGCGTTGGTGACGCCCGGGCCGGAAGTGACCAGTGCCACTCCCACTTCGCCGGTGGCGCGGGCATAGCCGTCCGCTGCGTGCACGGCCGCCTGCTCGTGGCGCACGAGGATGTGCTGGATCGAGTCCTGTTTGTAGACAGCGTCGTAAATGTGCAAGACTGCGCCGCCCGGATAACCCCACATGTACTTGACGCCTTCGGCATGAAGGGACTTCATGAGGATTTCCGCGCCGCGGAGCTCTTGGGAATTCGAATTGGTGTGTGCAGACGCAGCTGCTGCGGAAGCGATTTCCGCCTTGGAGATTTCCATGATGAACCTTTGTGAATTTCTCTAACGAAATACCTTGGGTGCCTCTTCGCCCACTCTTGTGAAGCGGCGTTGAGACTTGAGGCCAGAACCATAAGCGGAAACATAAACCGCCGAGCCGTGACCCGTTTGCCTTTTGAATTGCAAGCCGTATTATGGCATTTCGTGTTGCGCGATAACTGCACACGCTGAAAAATCACACCCGCCCAGGCCGGGATGCGATAATTTTCCAGCTGTATCCTTGGGTGACTGCCTTATTGGCCTTTCTAGAGCCACAAACCCTGCGGACACCCCCGCAAATCACCCCTGCAGCGCTGGACGAACCGGAACCCCACACCGTTGGCAACTGAACAAGAACTCTCGGATTTCCTGAAAAGCGTTGAAAAACGGGCTTTCAAGCGCAGCATCTACCACGTGCGGGATGAAGAGGCTGCCCTCGACATCGTCCAGGACAGCATGATGAAACTGGCGCAGCACTACGGCGACAAGCCTGCGGCCGAGCTGCCCATGCTGTTTCAGCGCATCCTGTCCAACACCACGCTGGACTGGTTCCGCCGGCGCAAGACCCGCAACGCGCTTTTCTCCAACATGAGCGACTTTGAATCGCAGGGAGAAGACGGAGATTTCGATCTTCTGGAAACTTTAGAGAGCCTGACCACCTCAGAGGGAACAGAGAGCGCTCAAGACGCCACGGAACGGGCTCAGATATTGCATGAGATCGAACTGCAGGTAAAGGAGTTGCCTGGCCGTCAACGGGAAGCGTTTCTGATGCGTTACTGGGAGGAAATGGATGTCGCTGAAACAGCAGCCGCCATGGGCTGTTCGGAGGGTAGTGTCAAAACACATTGTTCCCGCGCAGTTCACGCTCTCAGTAAAGCCCTGAGTGCCAAAGGTATAAAACTATGACTAACTCACTACAAAAACGCGCCGATATCCTGCAGGACCGCTTTGGTCTGAAGACTGTGTCCTACCTGTCAGCGGGTGCAGCAGACCTGCCATACGATATCTCCGAGCGCCTTCGCGCGGCACGCTTTCAAGCCTTGTCAAAACGGAAAGTAGCCAAAACACAAACCGCCACCAGCGTCATCGGTCTTGGTGCAAGCGCCGCCCTTTCCTGGGGCTCCGATGACGGCTTGAGCTGGTGGGCGCGAATTGGTTCGGTGCTGCCCCTTGTTGCGCTGGTGGTGGGCTTGCTGGCCATCAATTCCATTCAAAACGACAACCGCGCCCAGGAGCTGGCCGAAGTTGATGTGGCTTTGCTCACAGATGAGCTCCCACCTGCCGCTTTTGCCGATCCGGGTTTCGTCCAGTACCTCAAAACCACACGCCAAGCTCCTACGGCCCAATGACCGTCCCCGCAGCTTTCCGACTCCGCCCCCCTTTCGACAGCCGCTCATTGCGGGTGCGACTGCAATACCTGTCGTTCGGGCTGATGGTGGCCAGCCTGCTGGTCTGGCCCGCACTTTGCCCGGCCCAGACCACGCCCAAGCCCGCGGCCCCTGCCAGTGCAGCCGCCAAACCCCCTGCAGCGCCCCTGGCCAAAGCCGTTGTTTCCGAACCAACCTGGGCAAAACTCACGCCCATGCAGCAGCAAGCGCTCAAACCCCTGGCCTCAAGCTGGAACACCACCATCAGCGAACCGCAAAAACGCAAATGGCTTGAGATCTCAAAAAACTACGCTTCGCTTTCAACCGGAGAGCAGGCCACCATGCACAGCCGCATGAACGAATGGGTCACGCTGAGCCCCCAGCAACGGGCTCAGGCACGGCTGAACTTCGCCAGGACCAAGGAACTCTCCAAACAACTGACGCCTGAGGAAAAAAAGGCCAAGTGGGAGACTTACCAGGCCCTGAGCCCCGAAGAAAAACAGAAGCTGGCCGCCAAAGCCAGCCCCAAGCCCACCGGAGCGGCCACGGCCGTAAAACCCGTGGCGCCGCAGAAGCTGGCACCCGTTCCACCACATCAGGCCAAGGCAGCCAGCAAACCTGCCTTTAAAATCGCTCCTTCGCCCCCGGTAGTAGCCGTTCCCGCAGCCTTGCCTGCAAGCGGCGCCGCCGGCGGTCCGGGCGCCACGCCACAGCGTTAAGCGCCGTCGGCGCGCTGCCGGGCCCAACTCATTGGCCCGCTCTGCTGCAGCCCCCTGCCAGCGAGCATTTATAGCGACACACACGTGACAGCCACCGACACCCCTCAAATACCATCCATTCCCCGGCGCATGGCTTGCTGGATGTACGAAGGCATGTTGATGTTCGGCGTGGTTTTTCTGGCCGGCTACCTTTTCAGCACGCTGAGCCAAACCCGCAATGCGCTGGACAACCGCCATGCGCTCCAGGCGTTTGTGTTTGTGATTTTTGGCATCTACTTCGTCTGGTTCTGGGCCAAAGGCCAGACCCTGGCCATGAAAACCTGGAACATCCGTGTGGTTGACGTCCACGGTGCAGCGATTACCCAAAAACGCGCGCTTCTGCGTTACGCGTTGAGCTGGTGCTGGTTTCTGCCGCCCCTGGCCATAAGCTGGGCATTGGCGCTGTCGGGTCGCGAAGGCGCCGTGCTGACGCTGGGATGGGTTGCCATCTGGGCCATCCTCGCGCGCTTTCATCCGCAGAAGCAGTTCTGGCATGACGCGTGGGCGGGCACCCGCTTGATCACCTGGGTAGCCCCCGAAAAACCGGGCCGCAAGGGCAAACGCAAGGCTCTTGCCAGCGACTGATCAGCCCCAACATCAATGTGCCATAAAGCTGCGCGACAATCGCTTCATGTCCGAACAAGTTCCGTTTCCCGCGTCCGTGTCAGCCCCAGACGCCACAGCTGACAATGAGCCCGTCAACCCACAAAAAAACCGCAAAGGCCTGAGCCGCGTCTGGCACGCCACCGGTTACTCCATGGCCGGCCTGCGTGCGGGATGGCATGAGACCGCTTTCCGCCAGGAGGCAATCGCATCAATTGTGCTGGTCCCAGCGGCTTTCTGGCTTGGCCGCAGCTGGGTCGAAACGGTGCTCCTGGCCGGCACCGTCATCCTCATCCTGATCGTCGAACTGCTCAACACCGGTATCGAAACAGCCATCGACCGCATCGGGCCTGAGTGGCACGACCTGTCCAAACGCGCCAAAGACATGGGCAGCGCCGCAGTCCTGCTCAGCCTGCTGCTGTGCGCCGGCACCTGGGCGCTGGCGCTGTTTCAACGATTTTCCGCATGAACGCCGCCATCAACACCGTGACCCCTACTCCGAAACCCGCCTTCTCCCTCTGCGTTTACTGTGGATCCCGCCCCGGCAAGCAGCCTGAATTTGCAGCCATTGCCGCCCTCGTAGGGGCCTGGATTGGCAAGCGCGGCGGTCAACTGGTCTATGGCGGCGGCCGTAACGGCCTGATGGGCATCATGGCCGACGCCACATTGGCAGCGGGTGGCCGGGTTGTGGGGGTGATCCCCAAGGCACTGGTCGAAAAAGAATGGGCGCACACCGGATGCACTGAGCTCCACATCGTCGAAAACATGCATGAGCGCAAACGCATCATGGCCGAGCAAGCGGACGCGTTTTTGGCCTTGCCGGGCGGCATCGGCACGCTCGAAGAGTTCTTTGAAGTCTGGACGTGGCGCCAGCTGGGCTATCACGACAAGCCAGTGGGCCTGCTCAACATGAACGGCTACTACGACGCCCTGCTGGCGTTTCTGGCGTCATCGGTGAAAACCGGCTTTATGGATGAATGGCTGATGGACCTGATCCGCACCGGCAGCGACGCCGAATCACTGCTGGAAACGCTGGTGCAAACCGCCGGCATGGCACCCGCAGCCACCCGGCTGGATCAGATTTAATCACCCAAGAACCGTCGCGCCGCGACGGTTCCCTGCGAGCCAAGGAGGCCCCTCTCTTCTCAAGCAGGGGCCGCGGGACTGGCTCTGCCAGACCGCAGGCGCAGCGGCCCCCTCGGGGGGCAGGGAGCTACACGAAGTGAGCGACCGTGGGGGCTCTATCAGACCGCCGCTTCGTCCTCTTCCCCGGTGCGGATGCGCACCACACGCTCGACGCTCGTGATGAAAATCTTGCCGTCACCGATCTTGCCGGTGCGCGCTGCACGCACGATGGCGTCGACGCAGCGCTCGACGTCTTCGGTTTTCACCACGACCTCGACCTTGACCTTGGGCAGGAAATCAACAACGTACTCGGCGCCGCGGTACAGCTCGGTGTGCCCCTTCTGGCGGCCAAAGCCCTTGACTTCAGTGACGGTCAGGCCAGTCACGCCGCATTCGGCCAAGGCCTCACGGACTTCTTCGAGTTTGAAGGGCTTGAGAACGGCGGTAATTTGTTTCACTGAATATCTCCGTAAGTTCTAAATATCGTCAAAGCGTTGGGGAAGGCCCCTTCCCCTCTCAACCCAGCAGGGGCCGCGGGACTAGCTTAGCCAGACCGCTGGCGCAGCAGCCCCTCGGGGGGCAGCGACCCACACGCAGTGGGGGAGCGTGGGGGCCCTACTGATTAAATTTGCTGGTAATAGGATAGCGCCAATCCTTGCCAAAGCTCCTGTGGGTGACCCTGATACCCACCGGCGCCTGCCGGCGTTTGTACTCGTTGACGCGGATCAGGCGCGCCACGCGCTCGACCACCGCGCGGTCAAAGCCGGCGGCGATGATGCCCTCGGCGCTCTCGTCGTTTTCCATGTAGCGCGACAGGATGGCATCCAGGATTTCGTACGGCGGCAGGCTGTCCTGGTCGGTCTGGTCGGGCCGCAGCTCGGCGCTGGGCGGGCGCGTGATGATGCGGTCGGGAATCGGATTGAGCCCGGTGCCGTAGGGGTCGTTGGCATTGCGCCAGTGCGCCAGGCGAAACACCGTGGTTTTCAGCAAGTCCTTGATGACCGCAAAGCCCCCGGCCATATCGCCGTAGAGCGTGCAGTAGCCGGTTGCCATTTCGCTCTTGTTGCCGGTCGTCAGCACGATGGAGCCGAACTTGTTGGACAGCGCCATCAAAAACACCCCGCGAATGCGTGCCTGGATGTTTTCCTCGGTCGTGTCTTCCGGCAGGCCCTTGAACTCGCCGGCCAGCGAGGCCTTGAAGGCCTCGAACTCGGGCACGATGGAGATTTCGTCGTAGCGCACTTTGACACGCTCGGCCATCTCTCTCGCGTCAATCCACGAGATGTCTGCCGTATAGGGCGACGGCATCATCACTGCGCGCACCTTGTCAGCACCCAGCGCATCCACCGCCACCGCCAGAACCAGGGCCGAATCGATACCGCCCGAAAGGCCCAAAAGAGCGCCCGGAAAACCGTTTTTACCCAGGTAGTCGCGTACGCCCAGCACCAGCGCATCCCACAGGTCAGCCTCGTGGCTGCGCTGCGGCACCGTAGTTGCTATTAAATTAATAGCTGCTTGCGCACGTTCTGCCTGGGCTGTGAACAGATTTTCCTTAAAATTTTCGGCCCGGCCAGCCAGCGTGCCGTCGGCTTGCAGCGCAAAAGACCCGCCTTCAAACACGATCTCGTCCTGCCCGCCCACCAGGTGGGCGTAAATCAGCGGCAGCCCGGTTGCCTGCGCCCGGACCTGCATCATCTGCTCGCGTTCGCCGCCTTTGCCGACGTGAAACGGCGAGGCATTGATGACCGCCAGCAGCTCGGCACCCGCTTCTTTGGCCAGGCGCGCCGGCTCTTCAAACCAGGCGTCTTCGCAAATCAGCAGCCCTATGTTGACGGCGTCATCACCTTCCCCGGCCGGGAAGACGCAGGTGCCCTGCCCCGGCGTGAAATAGCGGCGCTCGTCAAACACCTGGTAGTTGGGCAGCTCGCGTTTGGCATAGGTCTCGATGACGCGGCCCTCGCGCAGCACCCTGGCCGCGTTGTGGCGCTGCTGCACTTCCACGCTTTTGGTGCGCAGGCCCTTGCCGTTGTCGCCGTGGGTGGGCGTGCCCACCACCACCGTCAGGCCTTTTAACCCGGCCAGCTCGCGGGCCACCCGATTCACGGCATCATCACAGGCCTGGATGAACGATGGGCGCAAAAAAAGGTCTTCGGCGGCATAGCCGCAGATGGCCAGCTCGGGCGTCAGCAGCAGCCGGGCGCCGCCCTCATAGGCCGTGCGGGCTGCGTCGATGATCTTTTGCGCATTACCCGGCATATCGCCAACGCAGTAGTTCAATTGGGCAACGCAGATTTTGAGTGGCATGTTGAAGTAAAACCCCGAAAACACGTGAAAAAGAACTCAAACGATTATGTCATTCGCGTGCTGAATTCGCCGCTGGAGGTGAACGCGGCCGAGTGGAACGCCCTGCTGCTGGCGCAACGCCCCGGCGAGCCCGCGAACCCTTTCATGCGCCACGAATACCTGTCTGCGCTGCACGAAAGCGGCAGCGCCATTCCCGCAACTGGCTGGACGCCGCGCTTTGTCACCCTCTGGCAGGGCAAGGCACTTGCAGGCGCCTGCGCGCTCTACCTCAAGGAGCATTCCTACGGTGAATACGTGTTCGACCATGCCTGGGCCAACGCCTACCAGCAGCACGGACTGGCGTACTACCCCAAGGCCGTGGTCGCCGTGCCTTTCACGCCTGTACCCGGCGCCCGCCTGCTGGCCCGCACGACTGAAGAACGCACCCTGCTGGTAAAGGCCCTGCTGGCCTGGTGCGCGGAAGAGGAGCTCTCGTCCCTGCACCTGCTATTTACCGCCGATGAAGACGTCGCCGCCTGCGAAGAAGCCGGCCTCATGCTGCGCCACACGGTCCAGTTCCATTGGACTGGAAATAAGGCCCCCACGCTCCCCACTTCGTGCGGTTCGCTGCCCCCCGAGGGGGCGCATTTCGCCTTGGGGCGGCCCGGCGGCGAAACGGGCCCAGCCACAGGCTACCGCGATTTCGACGACTTCCTGATGTCGCTCAGCCAGGAGAAGCGCAAAAAGATTCGCCAGGAGCGCCGCAAGGTCGCCGAGGCGGACATTACTTTCCGCTGGTCGCTGGGCAAAGACATCAGCAACGCCGACTGGGATTTTTTCTACCGTTGCTATGAGCGCACCTACTACGAGCATGGCAATGCGCCCTATCTCAGCCGTGACTTCTTCCAGCGCATGCAGGACACCATGCCGGAGAACTGGCTGCTGTTTGTGGCGGAGCATGGCGCCGAAGGCCAGCGCCAGCCCATTGCTACAAGTTTGATAGCTGTCAGCGCTCGTTCTGAAAGGACTGCAGGCCTGTTGGCCGAAAAAAACCAGGCTCTGGTCGCTTACGGCCGTTACTGGGGCGCGCTTGCCCGGGTGGACTGCCTGCACTTTGAAGCCTGCTACTACCAGCCGCTGCAGTGGTGCATTGAGCACGGCTACCAGCGCTTTGAAGGTGGCGCGCAGGGCGAGCACAAAATGGCCCGCGCCCTGCTGCCCGTCAAAACCACCAGTGCCCACTGGCTGGCGCATCCTTCGTTTGCCGATGCGGTCGAGCGCTTCCTGGAGCGCGAAGGCGCCGGCATCAACAACTACCTGGAAGACCTGGAGCGCCGCAGCCCGTTCAGGCAGGCTGCTGCACCACCAGCCGAGGCTTAGGCTGCGCTGATTTTGCTACTGTATTGATAGCTGTTCGCGCTCATCCAGATTGGACTGCAAGGTCTTTTCTCGTAAATTTACGATGAAGGTCACGCACAAAGAAGACCTTGTGCGGCCTGCTGCGCAGGTTGCCGCATCCCCACATCCGTTACCAACACCCGGTCTATTTGCTATAAAGCCGTTCAAAGGAATTGTCATGAGCAACAACAACAGCAGCAGCAGCGCAACCGCACGTCCCTATACCGTTAGCCTGGTCGAATGCCCGACCCTGAACGCCGACCAACGTTCTGCCGCCGAGCTGCGCTTTCGCATGGCGCTTGAATTCGCATTGGGCGGCCCTGAGTACGTGCTGCCCTCCCTGCAGGCCTACATGTTGACGCAAACGCTGCACGAAGGCCTCCCGCTGGAAAATGCCTCCGAAGCCGAAGAGCAGGTCATTGCGCTGTGGCAGCACGCCGAAACCGACGCCATTCTGGCGGCGATGCGGCCCTTGGGCGACAACCTGGACAACGCCCGCTTCGAAATCCTCCCGCTCTGACCCCGTAAGCCGCCGCCCGGCGCCCCGCTCCGCTCCGCGCCACACCTCCCAGTGCGCAAGGCGGGCATCCGCTATCGTATTGATAGCTGCTTGCGCCCGCCAGTATTGCGCAAGCAGCCTGTTTCTCTTAAGCCCCGGCTTGATTTAAGCTCTGTCTTTCAAGCCTCTTTTCCAACCGTTTCTCAACCGTTTTTAGGGCTTGCCGCCAACCTGCCTCCGGCCCAGGCCGCTAACTCCCATGAACGCCATCGCGACCGCCACACCCTCAACACCCGCTACACACACCGCAGATCCGACGCCCCCGCTGGGCCGCCCCCATGCCCGGCGCCTGCGGGAGGTCTATCGCTCTGCCGGTTGGCCCTGTCAGGACCTGCTGGAAATCGAACTGCTCGCCACCGGCATGCTGCAGCGCATCGCCGGCCCCGCCGGCCACGAAACCCTGCGCGTGACCGATGCCGGTGTGGCCTATCTGGCCGCCGTGCTGGTGCGCAACCGATCGGCGCTGTCAAAGCATGAGGCGCTGGTCGAGCAGGTTGCCTGCGAAATGGTGCGCGCCGGCCGCATCACCTGGCGGGCCTTAAGCCTGCGCGCCCAGCTGCCGCCAGAAGCAGAAGGCGGCAAGATCCGCTGGTGCATTGCCCGCCCCGACGTGTTCTCCATCCGCAACACCACCGTGCAGGAATACGTCGACCCCATCGTCCATGAGATCAAGGTACACCGCTCCGACCTGCTGGGCGACCTTCGCCGCCCCGAAAAACGCGCCGCCTACCTCGACCTGGGCGGCGAGTGCTGGTACGTACTGGGTTGCGACGCCAAAGGAAAGCCCGTCGGCGACGCCAGCGAAGTTCCGCTGGAATGCGGCGTGATGGTTTCCGAAAATGGCCGCCTCACCGTCGCCCGGGCGGCACCGCGGCGTACCCGGCAGTCACTGCCGCTGGGCGTTTGGATGGCGCTTGCCAAGGCAACGCCGGTGGCGGGGCTCGTCGATGACGAGCAGGGAATGCTAGGAGAGTGTGAGCCGCTTGATGGATCGGTTGGCGATTGAGCTAATTGCGGAAGGCTGATATCGCTATTCAGTCTCAGGTAGAAAGCGCTGCACAACCGTACGAAATGAATTTCCATCGGTTTGAACACGATAGAAATATTTCTTTCCTGGCTTTAGGTCTTGGTCAATGCTGTTGAGCGCATGGGTGTTAAAGGCGTCTGTCGGTATCACACCGAAGATATGCTCTCCGGGCGAAAGAACAAATTCAACTCTCTCCCCCGGATTAAGAGAAGCGGCTTTTTTTCCATCTATAAAAATATGGTGATATACCCCAGAACCCACAAAGCCAACGTCACGAATAAAAACAACGGTTGAATTATTTGACGCGAGTAGATCGCTTTTCAGGAAGACTCGATCAAGCTGAACCGGTTGAGCGTCTTTGTGTGAAATCGAAGAAGTTGCGCATCCTGAAATCATTGTCAAAATCACAAATAAGCAGGCAAGCAATTTCATGGAGTGGTAGAAATTTTCAGATGAGTAGCGGCCAGCAAGGGTCTGAAATCAGTTCTAGCAGCTGTCGGGGAATTTACGGGCATACAGGCATCGTCGCAGTTAAATAAAAATACGTCAAACCGCAACTGATTCAACCCAGCGTTTGGCCGAAATGCTGCAGAAGGCCAAGTGTCCCCGCCCCGGCAAACCCTAGTGCCGCAACCCTCCCCGCTCGGTTAATGTCTGCCTCACGGAGACATAACAATGAAATCCCTGACCGGACTGGACGCGACCTTTCTTTACCTTGAAACCCCCGAGATGCCCATGCATGTGGGCTCGCTCAACCTGTGTGAGCTGCCGGCCGGCTTCAAGGGCAGCTTTCACAAGGCGGTTAAAGAGCACATCGCCAAACGTATGCACCTGGCACCGGTGTTCAGCCGCAAGCTGGTGTTCATGCCGCTGGACCTGGGCCATCCGCTCTGGGTTGAGGCTGATTCGGTCGACATCAGCTTTCACATCCGCCGCGCGGACTCCGCCAGAAAAGGCGCAGCACCGATGACGCTGGCCGAGGTGCACAAGCTGTGCGCGCAGCTGCACAGCGAGGTGATAGACCGCAACTTCCCACTCTGGGAGTTTTATATTTTTGACCGCATCCAGTTGCCTGCATCGCAAGGCGGCAAGGTGGTGGCCGGGTTTTTCTCGAAGATTCACCATGCGGCGCTGGACGGTAAAGGCGGCGTGATGCTGGCCAATGCCCTGCTTGATTTCAGCCCGGTGCCGCGCGAGGTGCCGCCGCCCGACCCGACCCGCCGCCGCAAGACCGAAGCCGACCTGAAGCTGGGCAAGATGATCGGTTCGGTGTTTTCGAGTTCGCTGGGCCAGCTGGCCAAGCTGGCCAAAGCACTGCCGTCTGCAGCCAGCACCTTTGGCAGCACGCTGGCAAGGCAATCCACTGCCAGCTCGGCCACGGGTGTAAAGCCCAAGATGCCGATGAAGCTGGCACCGCAAACGCCATTTAACACAGGCATCACCACGGATCGCGTATTTGTGACGGCCACCTTGCCGCTGGCCGAATGCAAGGCCATGGGCAAAGCCGTGGGCGGCTCATTCAACGACATCGTGCTGTGGATCTGCTCAACTGCGCTGCGCAACTACCTGACGCAGCACCACAGCCTGCCCAAAAAATCCCTGGTGGCGGCCATGCCGGTGTCGCTGCGCGAAGCCGGCGCCACGGATGCCGCCAACCTGGGTAACCAGGTGAGCATGAGCCTGGTTGAGCTCGGCACTCAGCTGGCACACCCGCTCAAACGCATGAACGCCATCATGGCGTCTACCGCCAAGGTCAAGACGTCGATGCAAAGCTTGAAGGGGCTGCTGCCGACCGACTACCCTTCGCTGCTGGCGCCGTGGCTGGTGGGCGGCGCGGCAAAAATGGCGCTGAACGCCTATGGCAAAAGCGGCATGGCCAGCCGCCTGCCCATGGTGGCCAACCTGGCAATTTCCAACGTACCGGGCCCGCCGGTGCCGCTGTACCTGGCGGGCGCAAAGTTTCTGACGTTTCACCCGCTGTCCATCATCCTGCACGGCCTGGCGCTCAACATCACCATCCAGACCTACGCCGGTCACGTGGACTTCGGCATCGTTGCCGACAAGAAAGCCCTGCCGCATGCCAAAGACCTGGCCAAGGCCATTGAGGACGCCTTCACCGAAGCGCAGGCACTGATGGCCAGCGCACCTGCAGTTGCTGCGCCTGCACCGCCCAAGACGGCCAAGACGGCCAACGTCGCGGCAAAGAAAACTACGCGCAAAACCACCAAAGAGCCTGCGGTGAAGAAGCTCCCGGTAAAAACCCGCAAAGCTGCTGTCACGAAAGTGACGAAAACTGCTGTGAAGCGGCCACGTTAGAGGCGCCTCTCTCTGTAAAAAACCGTAGGCGCCCCCATACTCGTTTCTATCGGCACTCTCAAAAGACATTAATGCTCCAAGCCATGGCAAGCCCGTCATCCAAGCGAAATCCTCCCCCGTCACAAGCCTCCGAAAAGCCATCCCTGCATGATGTTCCGCCCAGCGCCTGGCTGCTGGCGCTGGAGTTACGCGCATTCTGGGAGTTTGGCGCCCTGCTCCCTGCCTGGCCCTTGCTGGCGCGCGCGCCGCGCGGCGACGGCCATGCCGTCATGGTGTTTCCAGGCCTCTCTGCCAATGACGCCAGCACCGTGCCGCTGCGCCACTACCTGCAGTCGCTGAACTACAAAACCTGGGGTTGGGATCAAGGCTTTAATTTTGGCCCGCGTGCCGGCGTGCTGGAAGAAGCCCGCGACAAGCTGGTGCGCACGTTTGAAGCCACCGGCCGCAAGGTCAGCCTGATCGGCTGGAGCCTGGGCGGTGTGTATGCGCGTGAGTTGGCCAAAGAACTTCCAGACATGGTCAGGGGCGTCATCACGCTAGGCACGCCCTTCGCGGGTTCGCACAAGGCCACCAATGCCTGGCGTATTTACGAACTCACCAGCGGCCGCAATGTCGAGCGCGAATCGGAAAACTACGACCTGCCGGCCGCGCCGCCCGTGCCGACCACCAGCATCTATTCGCGCAGCGACGGCGTGGTGGCCTGGCAGGCCAGCATCCAGGCGCCGAGCGCGGCCAACCCCAAAACGGAAAACATTGAAGTGCTGGCCAGCCATATCGGCCTGGGGGTCAACCCCAGCGCCTGGTGGGCCGTGGCGGACCGGCTGGCCCAGCCCGAAGGGGGCTGGAGGCCGTTTCCGCGCGAAGACAGGGGACGGCTGCACGGGCTGGTCTACCCTGACCCTGCTCGGTCCTAGCCTCACCGGCGGCGAAAACAAAAAGTAAAAAGCAAAAAGCAAAAAACGCCTGAAGGATTAGTCCTTCAGGCGCTTTTTTAATGCTTCTTCGCCACAAGGTTTGCTATGTTTTCAATAGCTGGTGGCGCACGATCAGCAAGGGCTACAACCCTTAATTGCTTGAAATCTCGGGCCCTGTTCAGGCTTTCGCGTCTTTGGCGTCTTTGGCGTAGTTGGCAATGCCGTCGGTGATTTCTTTTTTGGCCGCTTCCGGTCCTTCCCAGCCCTGCACCTTGACCCACTTGCCGTCTTCCAGGTCTTTGTAGTGCTCAAAGAAGTGCGCAATCGTCTTCAGGCGCAGTGGGTTCATGTCTTCCGGTTTTTGCCACTGCGTGTACAGCGAGCATTTCTTGTCGATGGGCACCGCCAGCACCTTGCCGTCTTCACCGGCTTCGTCGGTCATTTTCAGGATGCCGATGGCGCGGCAGGTCACCACCACGCCGGGGATCAGCGGCACCGGGGTGATCACCAGCACGTCAACCGGGTCGCCATCACCGCTGATGGTTTTCGGCACATAGCCGTAGTTAGTCGGGTAGTGCATGGACGTGCTCATGAAGCGGTCCACAAAAATCGCGCCGGACTCCTTGTCCACTTCGTACTTCACCGGGTCGGCGTTCATCGGGATTTCGATGATGACGTTAAAAGATTCGGGGACGTTTTTACCAGGGGAAACTTTATCGAGGGACATGGTCGCTGGAGTCTTTATTGAAGGAGAAAGGAAGGAAAGAAAAAAAGGGAGGGAAAAATTCTTAAAACACATGGGCTACCTGCGCAGCCATGATGCAGGCCAACTGCTCGGTATTTACCCTCATTTTACTGATTCACACCTTACGGTTCTTCAAGTTGTCATGTTTTGGCGTTAAATTTCGCCAGTTGGCCAATCGTCTCTGCGCATGTTGAAGAGCAACGAGGAAGCAACGCAGCGGGGGTCAGACACCATTTGCTAGCGTTGAAACCCCCTCCAAGCGAAAAACAACGTAGGAGATTTCACATGTCATCCATGACAGGCAACTCAGCGCTCATTCTTGCGCTGGTCTGCGGACTGATCGCCGTGGGGTACGGCATCTGGGCACGCAGCTGGATTCTTTCCCAGGACGCAGGCAATGCGCGAATGCAGGAAATTGCAGCCGCCATACAGACCGGCGCCGCCGCTTACCTTGCGCGGCAATACAAAACCATCGCCATCGTCGGTGTCATCCTCGCGGTGCTCATCGGCTTCTTTCTTGACGGCAAAACCGCCATCGGCTTCGTGGTCGGCGCAGTGCTCTCGGGCGCTTGCGGCTTTATCGGCATGAATGTGTCGGTACGCGCCAATGTGCGCACCGCGCAGGCCGCCACCAAGGGCATTGGCCCCGCCCTGGACGTCGCCTTCCGCGGCGGCGCCATCACCGGCATGCTGGTCGTGGGCCTGGGCCTGCTGGGCGTGACCGGCTTTTACTGGTTCCTGGTGGGCAACGGCAATTACACGCCCGACCTGAAACTGGCCAATCTGCTCAACCCGCTGATCGGCTTTGCCTTCGGCTCTTCGCTGATTTCCATCTTCGCCCGTCTGGGCGGGGGCATCTTCACCAAGGGCGCCGACGTCGGCGCCGACCTGGTGGGCAAGGTCGAAGCCGGCATTCCCGAAGACGACCCGCGCAACCCCGCCGTGATTGCCGACAACGTCGGCGACAACGTGGGCGACTGCGCCGGCATGGCCGCCGACCTGTTTGAAACCTATGCGGTGACCTTGATCGCCACCATGGTGCTGGGTGCCTTGCTTCTGTCCGGAGCGGGCGCCACCGCCGCGGTGTATCCGCTGGCGCTGGGTGGCGTGTCCATCATCGCGTCGATCATCGGCTGCTTCTTCGTCAAGGCCTCGCCCGGCATGAAGAACGTGATGCCGGCCCTGTACAAAGGGCTGGCCATTGCGGGCGTGCTGTCGCTGATCGCGTTTTACTTCGTCACGATGTGGCTGATGCCCGACAACGCCGTGACGGCCACGGGCACGCAGATGCGCCTTTTCGGCGCCTGCGCGGTCGGCCTGGTGTTGACCGGCGCGCTCTGCTGGGTCACCGAGTACTACACCGGCACGCAATACAAGCCCGTGCAGCACATTGCTCAAGCTTCCACCACCGGCCACGGCACCAACATCATTGCCGGCCTGGGCGTCTCCATGCGCTCTACTGCCTGGCCAGTGATCTTTGTCTGCATCGCCATCCTGGTGGCCTTCAAGCTGGCCGGCCTGTATGGCATCGCGATTGCAGCGACGTCCATGCTGAGCATGGCCGGCATCGTCGTCGCGCTGGACGCCTACGGCCCCATCACCGACAACGCCGGGGGCATTGCCGAGATGGCCGACATGCCACCCGAGGTGCGTGCCGTGACCGACCCGCTGGACGCCGTGGGCAACACGACCAAGGCGGTGACCAAGGGCTATGCCATCGGCTCGGCAGGCCTGGCAGCGCTGGTGCTGTTTGCCGACTACACGCACAAGCTCGACGCCTATGGCACCGCCATCAGCTTCGACCTGAGCAACCCGCTCGTCATCGTCGGCCTCTTCATCGGCGGTCTGATTCCCTACTTGTTCGGCGCCATGGCCATGGAAGCCGTAGGCCGCGCAGCCGGGGCCGTGGTGGTTGAAGTGCGCCGCCAGTTCCGCGACATCAAGGGCATCATGGACGGCACGGGCAAGCCCGAATACGACACCGCGGTGGACATGCTGACCACAGCCGCCATCAAGGAAATGATGATTCCGTCGCTGCTGCCCGTGGTCGTGCCCATCGTGGTCGGCCTGGCACTGGGCCCCCAGGCCCTGGGCGGTCTGCTGATGGGCACCATCGTGACCGGCCTCTTCGTCGCCATCTCGATGTGCACGGGCGGCGGCGCATGGGACAACGCCAAAAAGTACATTGAAGACGGCAACCATGGCGGCAAAGGCTCAGAGGCGCACAAAGCCGCCGTGACCGGCGACACCGTAGGCGACCCCTACAAGGACACCGCCGGCCCGGCTGTCAACCCGCTGATCAAGATCATCAACATCGTGGCATTGCTGATCGTGCCGCTGGTGATGAAGTTCCATGGCGGGACTGCGCAAGCGGCGCCCAGCATGCCTGTAGCAGAGCCCGCCGCTATCAGCGCACCGGCCGCTACCCCCACGGCGCCGGCCATGCCGGCCCCCGCGCCTACGCAGGCCCCTAATGCGGCCGCGACTCCAACACCGGCCGCACCTGCCTCACGGTAAGCCAGCCATCCATGCAAAAAGCCCTGCACTGCAGGGCTTTTTTGTTTGTGCGTGAAAGCGCGGGTCGCCGCGGTTGGCCCGCGCCTGCATGACCGTCAATATCAGGCAGACGCCAGCCGGTCAAAGCCCTGCCCTGGCAACGCCAGCGTCAACGCCGACACCACTGGCTGGTTTTCAAAGCGTCGAATCTCATCAAGCGCTTGGCTCAACGTCATTTCACCAGCCTGTAACAGGCAGCCCGTCAGGTGCTCCGTCAAGGCGGTGTACTGCGCCAGGGTGGCCTTGGTTTCGCTGTAAAGCCGCTCGCTCTGGGCCTCCATGATGCTGCGGGTTTCTTCGTCCGGCGGTGCGCTGCTGCCGTCCTTGATAAGCGCGGCATAGTTCAATCGGGTCTTGCGGTACATGCCCATCTCGGCCACGGCGTGGTGCAGCAGCCGCGTGACGCGGGTGATGTCGTTGTGGGCGCCACCGGTGGTACCGTCCTCGCCGAAGAAGAGTTCTTCGTTCGCCATCCCGCCCAGCAGCACTCGCACCTCGTGCTCCATGTCGCCTTTGGTCTTGAGGAGGTTGCCGTCCTGCTTGTGCAGCACAAAGCCGAGCGCGTTGTTGCGCGGATTGGCTTTCAACGAAATTTTGATGGTGGTCATGTCGGCCAGTAACGCGTCCCAGTTGTTACCGGCCAGCTTGCGCCGGTGCTGAAAATCCATCAGGAAATGACCCCACTCATGCACGGCGATGATGCGGCGGTCCCGGTCGCGTTCCTTGGTGGTGTTGTCGTTGACATTGCCCACCAGCACGCGCTCGGCGGCCTGCATCAGGGTGTGCGCACCAATCATCTGGCCTGATTGCACCGCAAGGATGCCGGCCTGGTTCACCATGGTCTCGAGGTCCGCCGGGCTACAGCCTTCAGTGAGCTCGACAAAATGACGCAGGTCCATGCCGGGCAGCACCTTGTCGGCACGTTGGCTGAGGTAGTGGCCCGTGATGGCCAGACGCTCTTGCTGGTTGGGCATGCGGAAGTCGACCTTCATCTGGAAACGGCGCAGCATGGCCTCATCCATCTGCAGGTTGGCCGAGTTGAAGTTGGACGCCACGATCCAGATGATTTCTGCATCCGACTTGGTCCGCACGCCATCGAGTATGGCCAGCAGCATGTTCTGGGTGTCGTCGTCGTACTTGCGATTGCCGCCGCGCCGCATGAAAAGGTCTTGCGCCTCGTCCAGGAACACAATGCAACGCTTGCGCCGCTTGGCCAACGCAAGAATGCGCGACAAGGTATTGGAGCCGCCGGCCACATAGCCGGTTTCAAGATTGGCGGCCGAATGGAAAAGAATGGGCAAATTCAGCTCTTTGGCGAGGTAGCTGGCCAGCTTGGTCTTGCCCGTACCCGCCGGGCCGCTGAACATCACGTTAAAGGGCTTGTTCACGCCGTAAGCGGCGTATTCGAGGCGGCGCTCGTACTGGTCGCGAATTTGCGCCACTTCGGCCTTGATGTCGTCCATGCCGACCAGGTCGTCCAGGCCTCCACTGATCTGCGTTGGAGAAATGAACTTGAGGGACTTGCGCTGGCCGCCCGTCTGGTACCAGAGAAAAGCAATGAGCCCCAGCGTCAGGGTGGCTGAGACCAGTGCGCTGGCGCCGCCCTTCCAGGCGTCCTGTTCGGACTGGGGGCGTGCCTCGCCGAACCGTTGCTCAAGACGGGCCAGCATGTCATTGCTGGCGCCGTCAAGCGCGCCGCGCGGCACAAACATGAGCTTGCCGCCCCACGGTGCCGTGACAGCCTTGTCGGCCAGTATTTTGGTTTCCATGTCGGAGGGGTAATAGGCGTATTGCCGGCCCTCGGATTCCACCAGCACAAAGCGCTCGGAGACGGTCCAGAGAATGGGCCGATAGATGATGGTGATGCGCGCAACCGGATGGGCTTCGAGAAAGCTCAGCACGGACCCGTTCCCAAAGACCACGGGCAACGCGGTGTTGTAGGTCCAGGCGGCTTCAACACCCTGCCCCGCTGCGGCCATGGCTTTGACCTCCAAAGCCATTTTTTCCTGGCGTTCCAGGGTCGCCCAGGCGTAGTAGCCGCTGGCCGGAATCATCAATGCCACCAGAAGCACCACGAACCGCATGCCAAACGTCTGGATCGACAGCCAGTCGCGCAAGCGCGCAAGCGAGGCTTTGACCCAGACAAACAAGTTGGCGGCGGGCGCGTCGTCGCCGGAAGGAATATCGGCGGGGCTTTTGGTGGGTTCAGTCATTGCGGTTTGCGTAAAGAATGCGCCCCGCAGTTGCCGGCTGCTTGCGCTGTTATCACGCCCCAAACGGCCAGGCCGATGTGCGTAACGCGGTGCACCGTTCCCTTGTAGGAATTGGCGAGGTGCTGACGTAGGCTTAATCCTACAGAGGAATAATTCCGTGTGCTGTGAGGGTTTTGCCAATTACCCGGCCCGCAACACCCGAGGCGTGAAAAACGCACGTTTTCCCGTGTCGTTACTTTTAGGGGCGCTGCGCTGCGCCGTTTCTCCGCGCTGGCGCGATCGTAACCAGCCTCGGCACCCCCAACACCAAATTCAGCACAATAGCGCCATGCAACTCAACTACATCGCCAATACGTCCGTCGCCTCGTCATCGGGCAAAACCATCCCGGTCATTGACCCGTCGGACGGCCAGGTATTCGATGAAATCCAGCGCAGCAATGCGCACGACATCGATGCCGCCGTGCGCAGCGCCCAGGAATGCCTGGGACTGGTGTGGAGCCGCTTCAACGCAGCCGAACGCGGGCGCCTTCTGATGCGGCTTTCCGTCAAGGTGTCCGAGCATGCCGAAGAGCTGGCCATGATCGAGCAGCGCGATTGCGGCAAGCCCACCAAACAGGCGCGCGCCGACGCGGCGGCCCTGGCGCGGTACTTTGAGTTTTATGCCGGCGCCTGCGACAAATTGCATGGCGACACCATTCCCTACCTGGACGGCTACAGCGTGATGACCTGGCGCGAACCGCACGGCGTGACCGGCCATGTCATCCCCTGGAACTACCCGATGCAGATATTCGGCCGCAGCGTGGGCGGCGCGCTGGCCGCGGGCAATGTCTGCGTCGTCAAGCCAGCCGAAGACGCCTGCCTGTCCTTGATCCGCGTGGCACAGCTGGCCGCCGAGGTCGGCTTTCCTGCCGGCGCCATCAACATCGTGACCGGCTACGGCCACGAGGTGGGCGATGCGCTGGCCCGCCACAAGGGCATAGACCACATCAGTTTTACCGGCAGCCCCACGGTGGGCACACTGATCCAGCAGGTGGCGGCGGAACGCCACTGCCCCGTCACGCTGGAGCTGGGCGGCAAAAGCCCGCAGATCGTATTTGCCGATGCTGATCTGGATGCCGCGATTCCCGCCATCATCAACGCCATCGTGCAAAACGCCGGCCAAACCTGTTCGGCGGGTTCCCGCCTGTTGGTGGAGCAGGCGATTTACGAGCCACTGCTGCAGCGCCTGGGCGAGGCATTCGAGAATCTGCGCGTGGGCCCTGCCGCCATGGACCTGGATGTAGGCCCGCTGATCCGCCAAAGCCAGCAGCAGCGCGTATGGGACTTTTTAAGCGACGCCCAGGTTGCCAACATTGCCATGGTGGCCCAGGGACAGATCGTGGATGAGGCGCCCGACACCGGCTTCTACCAGGCTCCTACACTGCTACGCGACGTGCCCGTGACGCACCGGCTGGCGCAGGACGAAGTGTTCGGGCCCGTGCTGTGCGCCATGAGCTTCAAGAACGAAGACCACGCGGTCGAACTGGCCAACGCCACGCAGTTCGGCCTGGTAGCAGGCATCTGGACGCGCGACGGCGCGCGCCAGTTCCGCATGGCCAAACGCGTCAAAAGCGGCCAGGTGTTCATCAACAACTACGGCGCTGGCGGCGGCGTGGAGCTACCCTTCGGCGGCGTGAAGTCTTCTGGCTACGGGCGCGAAAAAGGCTTTGAGGCGCTGTATGGTTTTACGACGCTGAAGACGGTCGCGGTTCGCCACGGCTGAGGGCCGCCGGCCGGCCGGGGCCGAAGATGTAATAAGCTCACGTAGTAGTTTCAAAACCCAAAATAACTGGAGACAAGCCCATGCGGGTCCAAGACAAATCCATCATCGTCACCGGCTCGGGCGGCGGGATTGGTGAAGGCATCGCCAAACGGCTGGCGGCCGAAGGCGCCAAGGTCATCGTCAACGACATCAATGTGGTCTTGGGCGAAAAAGTCGTAGCCGCCATCGTCAAAGCCGGCGGTACGGCCTCATTCTTCGCAGCTGACGTGACGAAGTCCGCAGAGGTCAAGGCCTTGGTCGACGCCGCCGTGCAGCGTTACGGCCGGCTGGACGTGATGGTGAACAACGCCGGCTGGACGCACCGCAACCAGCCCGCGCTTGCCGTGAGCGAAGACGACTTCGACAAGTGCTACGCCATCAACGTCAAAAGCATCTACCTCGCCACCATTCACGCCACCCCTGTGTTTCGCAGTCTGGGCGGCGGCAGCTTTATCAACATTGCCTCCACCGCCGGCGTGCGCCCTCGCCCGGGTTTGACCTGGTACAACGGCTCCAAAGGGGCCGTTATCACCACGTCCAAGTCGCTGGCAGCCGAGCTTGGCCCCGACAACATCCGGGTCAACTGCATCAACCCGGTGTTCAACCCCGACACGGGCCTGTCAGCCGAATTTGCCGGTGGGCCGCTGGACGAGGAACGCAAGGCCCGGTTCCGCGCCAGCATCCCGTTGGGACGGTTTTCCACCGCTCTGGACGTGGCCAACGCGGCGCTTTACCTGGCCAGCGACGAAGCCGATTTCATCAGCGGGGTCTGCATTGAGGTTGATGGCGCTAGGTGTGTCTGAATAAGGCCCCCACGGTCGCTCACTTCGTGTAGCTCCCTGCCCCCCGAGGGGGCCGCTGTGCCTGCGGCCCGGCAAAGCCGGTTCCGCGGCCCCGGCTTGGTTTAAGAGCCCCACGCTCGTCACTTCGTGTACTTCGCTGCCCCCCGAGGGGGTGCTGCGCCTGCGAACTGGCGAAGCCAGTTCCGCGGCCCCGACTGGTGGGGAGAGTCCTGCTATTGAGGCAATAACGCGCTGCGTCTGGGGATAAGGCCGCCAATTTGCCGTCCAGGCGAGCCAATGGAGTAAATTCTCCCTCTGGGCCCCACGATGACCATAGACAAAGTAATTCCACTCGCAGACATTCGCTACGCAAGCCGCGTGCCGCATATCCCTGCGCGGTTGACGGCGCCGACGGGCCTTTTGAGTGACACCTTGGGCCGGCCGCTGCGGGATTTGCGCATCAGCGTGACGGACCGCTGCAATTTCCGGTGCAGCTACTGCATGCCGCGTGAGGTGTTCGACAAGGACTACGCCTTCCTGCCGCAAACCTCGTTGCTGAGTTTTGAGGAAATTACCCGGCTGGCGAAGGTTTTCGTGGCGCATGGGGTCGAAAAGATTCGGTTGACCGGCGGCGAGCCGCTGCTGCGCAAGCACCTTGAAGTGCTGATCGAGATGCTGGCGAAGCTGCAAACGCCGCAAGGCAAGCCGCTGGACATCACGCTCACCACCAACGCGTCGCTGCTGGCCAAAAAGGCCCAGTCACTCAAGGATGCCGGCCTGCAGCGCGTCACTGTGAGCCTCGATGCTTTGGACGATGCCATCTTCCGCCGCATGAACGATGTGGACTTTCCGGTGGCCGATGTGCTCAAGGGCATCGAAGTGGCGCAGAAAGTAGGCCTGGCGCCGCTGAAGGTCAACATGGTGGTCAAGCGCGGTACCAACGACGCCGAGATCGTGCCCATGGCCCGGCATTTCCGCCACAGCGGAGCGGTGCTGCGCTTTATTGAATACATGGATGTGGGCGCCACCAATGGCTGGCGCATGGACGAGGTGCTGCCTTCCGCCCAGGTGGTGGAGCGCCTGGGTGCCGAATTCCCCCTCGTGGCCATAGACCCGAACTACAGCGGCGAAACCGCCGAGCGCTGGCGCTATGCCGACGGTGCGGGCGAGATCGGCGTGATCAGCAGCGTGACCCAGGCTTTTTGCAGCGACTGCAACCGGGCACGGCTGTCGACTGAAGGCAAGCTGTTCTTGTGCCTTTTTGCCAGCCAGGGCCAGGATTTGCGCGCCCTGCTGCGCGGCGGCTACGCCGACGACCAGATCGCGGCGGCCGTGGCCCATATCTGGCAGGGGCGTGATGACCGCTACTCGGAGCTGCGCGCTGCGATACCGGCTGACACCAGCGCACCCGATTCAAACGCCAAGCGCGTTGAGATGAGCTATATCGGGGGATGAGTATGACCCCCACGCTTTTCACTGCGTGTAATGCGCTGCCCCCCGAGGGGGCTAATTTTTCTTGGGGCGGCCCGGCGAAAAATATGGCCCCCACGTTCGCCCACTGCGTGTGGCTCTCTGCCCCCCGAGGGGGCGCTGCGCCTGCGGTCTGGCCAAGCCAGTCCCGCGGCCCCGGCTGGCGTGGGAACCGCACTACCCCTGAGTTAGCCAAGAGTGAGCCCAGGAACCTGTTTTGAAAGACTCTCACATGCCGATCCTCATCCATGCCGAAGCCATCACCGGCGTCATTCTTGCCGGAGGCCGTGGTTCGCGCATGGGTGGGGTCGACAAAGGCCTGCAGAACTTCAACGGTATTCCGCTGGCGCTGCATACGTTGATGCGCTTGTCGCCGCAGGTCGGCGAGGTGATGATCAATGCCAACCGCAACCTGGCGGCCTATGAGTCGTTTGGCGTGCCGGTCTGGCCCGACAGTACGGGCTTGGGGGAGTTTGCCGGGCCTCTGGCGGGATTCCTGACAGGCCTTGAGCGCTGCGAAACCCCGTATCTGCTGACCGTGCCGTGCGACACGCCGCTCTTTCCGCAAGATCTGGTGGCCCGTCTTGCCGAAGCCCTGGCGCGCGGCGATGTCGACTTTGCCGTCGCGGCCGCACCTGAAGAAGATGGGCAGCTCAGGCCACAGCCGGTGTTCTGCCTCATGGGCACGCACATGCTGGAAAGCCTGGTGCAATTTACTCACGGCGGCGGCCGCAAGATAGACGCCTGGACCGCGCAGCACCGCACCGTCACGGTTCCGTTTGACAAACCCGACGACGACGGCCGGAGCTTTTTCAACGCCAACACGCTGGCCGAACTGCACCAACTGGAATCCCGCCTGCCGTGAAAACACTCGACCAGATTGCGGCGGAACTGCAGGGCTACGACCCGCAGGCCTTGTCAGCAGACCAGGTACTGGATTTCCTGTCCAGGCTCGTCACTCCGGTGCAAGACACGCTCGAACTGCCCTTGATGCAGGCCTTGGGACGGGTGCTGGCCCAGGATGTGGTCTCGCCTTTTGACGTGCCGCCTCACGACAACTCGGCCATGGACGGCTATGCCTTCGACGGCGCGCAGCTGGTGGCCGGCAAGGTGCTTGAACTGCGCGTGGCGGACGGCACAGCGCTGGCGGGCAAGGCCTGGCAAGGCAGCGCCGGGCCCGGCCAATGCGTCAAGATCATGACCGGCGCCATCATGCCGATGGGGCTGGACACCGTGGTGCCGCAGGAGTTTGTCACGGTGCAGCCTGATGGCCAGGGCACACGCATCAGCATCCCGGCCGGTTTGCTCAGGCCCGGCGACAACCGCCGCCTGCGTGGTGAAGACCTCATGCAAGGTCGGCCTGCGCTCCTAAAAGGAGAGCTGGTTACGCCCGCCAGGCTTGGCCTGGCAGCCTCTTTGGGGCTTAAAACGCTGTCGACCTGGCGGCCGTTGCGGGTGGCCTACTTCTCCACCGGTGACGAAATTCTTTCGCTGGGCGAAGCGCCGCGCGAAGGCGCGGTGTACGACAGCAACCGCTACACCGTCTTTGGCATGCTCAGCCGCCTGGGCTGCGAAGTGATTGACATGGGCGTGGTGCGCGATGACCCGCCGCTTTTGGAGGCTGCATTCAAACGCGCGGCAGCAGAGGCCGATGCCATCATCACCTCTGGCGGTGTCAGCGTCGGCGAAGCGGACTTCACCAAGGCCATGATGAAAAAACTGGGCGACGTGGCCTTCTGGCGCATCGCGATGCGGCCGGGCCGGCCCATGGCCGTGGGGCGCATTTCAACGGACAAATCGGGCTCTAGCCAAATCGGGACGAGCGCAAGCAGCTATGAAAACAATAGCGCACCGGGAGACGGCGGCCGTTTCACCGCCGGGCCGCCCCAAGGCGAAACAGCCCCTTCGGGGAGCGCGGGAGCTGTCCTTTTTGGCTTGCCCGGCAATCCCGTCGCAGTGATGGTGACTTTCCTGGCCTTTGTGCGCCCCGCCCTGTTGCAAATGATGGGGGCCAAGCCGGTGCGCGCGCCCCTGCTCAAGGCCCAAAGCCTGGAGCCCATCCGCAAGAAACCGGGCCGTACCGAATACCAGCGCGGCTGGGTGTCCACCGCGGCCGATGGCTCGCTGCAAGTTAAAACCACCGGTAACCAGGGTTCAGGCGTGCTGCGCTCCATGGCCGAAGCCAACGGCCTGATGGTGCTTCACCACGCCCAAGGCAATGTCGCCGCAGGGGACCTTGTTGACGTCCTCATGTTTGAGGGCGCCCTGTAGCGCCAGTGAATGCGCGGCGACGACAAGCCCTAATCGTTGCGGGGCCCTGGTAGCGCAGGCAGGTCTTCATAGCCGAAAAAATAGGGCATGACGCGAAAGCCCATCAGCAAGCCGCCTTGTTCGGGCGTGGCATTCAGGCGCTCATAGTCGTGCGCGGCCAGGTGCTGTATTTTGTCGGCGTCGCGCTGCCGGCTGAAAACATCATGACGCCACTGATAGACCTCACTGAGTTTTTCGCCGTAGGTGTAGTGATGGCGGTTCTCGTTGTCGTTGTAATAGTCGTCAAACCGGTTGCCGCCCAGGTAGATGGCGTTCGAGCCTTCATACCCCGTCTTCTGGCTGGTGCGCACGTCGGTGTTCAGCAAATACGCCCAATCGCCCGGAACAAAGTTGCCGGCGGCAACACCGCCCACCATGCGCAAGACCTTGCCTGGCCGATCAAGCTCAAGCGGATCAAAATCAGTTTCAAAGCTCCACATGCGGCCGGGTTCCAGGTCGACCAGCGGCTCTCCGCCGGACAGCAAGCGCTGCTCCACACTGCGTGCCTTGCCGGCATCCCGTTTGACGCGGCGAAAGTAATCAAGCGCACCTTGGGCGAACACCACCTTGGTCGCGGCGTAGCAGCCTATGTGGTATTTCCCCTGGTCAAAAAACATGTCATTGAGGGCCGTATGCAAGGGGGTGCGGAGTTTGGGCGTTCCCTTGACCCAATAACGGTTATTCCATTTTGAGGGGCCGCCCTCAGGCCAACCCCATTCCAGAACTTCGGCCCAGACAACGGTGTTCTGGCGAATACCCACATGGTCGGCCAGGGCCTCTACATCGCAGGCCTTGCCCTTGAATTCAGTCAAGCGGCCCGGGTGCAGCAAGGCCAGCAGGATTTCTTTTTTTGAAACAGTCTTGAGCTTGCGCGTCTTGTTGTTTTTCACAGGCACAAGCACCACCTCGTCCTTGATCGCCAGCTCCGGGCGTTGCGCCAAAAACAGGGTGCTCACGACCGCGCCTGAACCCAGCAGGGAATACGTCACGGCGCCCCGGGGCTTGTCGAAGGTTTCCTGAACCAGGCGGGCTGGAATGCCGAGCCGCAGGAGATAGCGAAACATGTCGGGACTGAGCTGCGCCAGCTGGGATGACGAACAGACGAACTGCACACCATAGGTGCCAACGGCGGGTGTTTCCTGGGGTTGCGCAGAAGCCATATGGGCCACTGCAAACAGGAACGGAATCAGAGAAGAAGCTGCTGTACGGATTCGGCCCGCAGGGTTTGCGGTCAAAACAGCTTTCTCAGCAGCATGCCAAGGGCCTTGCCCGACATGCAGGGGGCCTCTTTGTCACTTGGCCACGTACTCTGGATGCTCAAGGTGTTCATCGGGCTGCTCCCTGGCAATGGCCTTGTTGGCGCCAGGGACTGCCTTGCGGGCAAACAGCGTGTACATGGTGGGCACCACGAACACGGTGAGCAAGGTGCCCAGCGACATGCCACCCACAATAACCCAGCCGATCTGCGCGCGGCTTTCCGCGCCCGCACCGTGGGCCAGCGCCAGGGGCAAAGCCCCCAGCACCATGGCGCCCGTTGTCATCATGATCGGGCGAAGGCGCTGCGATGCCGCCTTGACCAGTGCGTCGATCATTTCCATGCCTTGCCCGCGAAGCTGATTGGTGAACTCCACAATCAGGATGCCGTGCTTGGTGATCAGGCCGACCAGCGTGATCAGGCCGATTTGCGAATAGACATTGAGCGAGCCGCCGCTCCACTTCAGCGCCAGCAGCGCACCAATCATCGACAACGGCACCGACAGCATGATGACCAACGGGTCCACAAAACTTTCAAACTGCGCAGCCAGCACCAGGAAAATAAACACCAGGGCCAGCACAAACACGATGGCCAGCGCGCCCTGGGAGTTCTTGAACTCGCGCGAGGTGCCGTTCAGGTCGGTGCTGTAACCGGTTTTGAGAACCTTGGCAGCCGTGCGGTCCATGAAGCGCAAGGCCTCACCCAATGAGTAGTCACCGGCCAGGCTCGCCGTGATGGATACGGAACGGCGCTGCCCGAAATGGTTCAGTTCGCGCGGAGAAACGCTTTCACGCACCTTGACCAGCGCCGACAGCGGAATCATCGCGTCGTTGCGGCCCCGCACATAGATGCGGTCAATGTCGTCGGGCGTGGTGCGGCCACTGGCCGCCGTCTGCACGATCACATCGTATTGTTCGGCATCGCGCTTGTAACGGGTCACGTTTCGGCCACCCAGCAGCGTCTCGATCGCCTTGGCCACCACCTCAACACTGACGCCGAGGTCGGCGGCCTTGTCGCGCTCCACCTCGATGCGCAGCTCAGGCTTGTTCAAACGCAAGTCGACATCGGGCGAGACGATGCCGGGATTCTTGGCAATCTCGTCCAGTATCTGGCGCACCACTGTATTGAGGTTCTGGTAGCTGTCGGACGTCTGGATCACGAAGTTGAGCGGGCGTTCCCGAAAGCCCTGGCCCAGCGAAGGCGGCGTGATGGGAAATGCCGTGACGCCCGGCAAGGCGTTGAATTTGGGCTGCAGCTCCCGCGCCATGTCCATGGTGGACCGCTTTCGTTCATCCCAATCGACGGTGCGGTACACCACACTGGCCTGCGCCACCGTCGGGTTGCCCACATTGGCAAAAATACGGTCGAATTCCTTGTACGGTTCGCCCATCGTTTCGAGGGCCTTGGCGTAGCGATTGGTGTAGTCCAGCGTGGCGCCATCCGGTGCATTGACGTTGGCAAGAATAACCCCCCGGTCTTCCATGGGGGACAGCTCCTGCTTCATCGACGGAAATACCAGAGCGATGGCCAGGGCGCTGAGCACCATGACGCCAATCACGATCCAGCGGGCCTGAAGAATCAGCCCCTTGAACCGCTGACCGGCGCTGCTCCGCGGCGCCGTCGCGTCACCGGAAACCGGCGCCGTATAGCGTGCCGTGACCACCCAGCGCAGGGCGGTGCCGTATCGGTCGGACGCCGATGTCAGCAGCCGCTCCATGAAACGGTCGAAGCGATTGGGCTTGGGATTGTGCTTGAGGAGCTTCGTGCACATCATGGGCGTCAGGGTCAAAGCGACAAAGCCCGAGACCACCACCGCCCCGGCCAGCGCCAGGGCAAATTCGACAAAAAGACGCCCTGTGCGGCCCGGCGTGAACGCCAGCGGCGCGTACACCGCCACCAGCGTGGCGGTCATGGTGACCACTGCAAACCCGATTTCACGCGCCCCCTTGATGCCCGCGGAAAACGGGTCCATGCCCTCTTCAATGTGCCGGAAGATGTTCTCCAGCATCACGATGGCGTCGTCCACCACCAGGCCAATGGCCAGCACCAGGGCCAGCAGGGTCAGCGTGTTGATGGTGAAACCTGCCAGCGCCATCATGGCGAACGTGCCGATCAGGCTGACGGGAATCGTGATGATCGGAATGATGGATGCGCGCAGCGTGCGCAAAAACACAAAAATCACCAGTGCCACCAGCAGGATTGCCTCCGCAATGGTGCGGTAAACGTTCTTGACGGAGCGATCAATGAACACCGAGTTGTCATTGGCAATATCGATCAGGACATCAGGCGGCAGGTCGGCCTTGAGCTTGGGAAGCACATCGCGCACCCCCTTGGACAGGTCCAACGGGTTGGCCGTGGCCTGGCGGATCACGCCCACAGCGACGGCAGACCGGCCATTGAGCCGCACGGCAGTACGCTCGTCGGCGGCCCCTTCCTGCACGCGGGCGACGTCCTTGACCTTGACGCTGAACCCGTTCACGTTCTTGATGACGATCTCGCCGAACTGGGCCGGCCGGACCAGATCGGTTTGCGACGTCACGCTGAATTCACGCTGCTGCGACTCAATGCGCCCGGCAGGCAGCTCCAGGTTGCTGCGGCGAATGGCATCTTCCACGTCCTGCGTGGTCAAGCGGTAAGAGGCGAGCCGGTCGGTGTCCAGCCACACCCGCATGGCATATTTGCGCTCACCGAAGATACGGACGTCCGCCACGCCGGTCACGGTTTGCAGGCGGGGCTTGACGATGCGATTGACCAGGTCGTTGATCTGCAGGGGCGTCAGTGATTCGCTGGAAAAGGCAATCTGGATCACAGGGAAGGCATCGGCTTCGACCTTGGCGATCACCGGTTCTTCAATGGCCTGAGGCAGCCTGTTGCGCACGCGCGAGGTCCTGTCGCGAACCTCGGCGGCGGCGGAATCGGCGTCCTTTTCAAGCCTGAAACGCACGCTGATCTGCGCCTGGTCGGCGCGGCTGATGGAAGTGATCACGTCGACGGCATCAATGCCTGCGATGGAATCCTCCAGCGGTTTGGTTACCTGCGTTTCAATGACTTCTGCCGACGCGCCGGCATAGCGCACGCTCACCGTGACCACAGGCTCATCGATTTTGGGATATTCGCGCACCGCCAGGCGGTTAAAGCTCACGGCCCCCACCAGAATGATGAGCAGGGAGAGCACGGTGGCAAAGACCGGGCGGCGTATGGAGACTTCAGCGAGTTGCATGAGCGGCGTTTACTTCACTGTTGACGTCAATCCGGTCCGTGAGCTGCAGGGCCTTTGTCACGCCGGGTCGCGCACTGCCGGAGCAGCACGGTGTTCGGGGGCGATGGCACCCTTGGCCGGAACCATTGCCGGGCTTGCTTCCGACACCACCACACCGCACGGGTTAGGCCCCGACGATGCGGCGGATGCCTGCGGCGCCACCTTTGCCGGAGCGGATTCCGTCTTCACGCTGGCCCCGCCGGCCACCGGTGCGGCCTCGGTTTTCCCCGCGGAGGCAGCAGGCGCAGACGCCGCGGCAGATCGCTCCGCAGGCGCCCGCCCAGCGCGCGCCGCCGTCAGGTCCACCACGGTGGCCAGGGTGCCGTCGCGCTGAACGCGTTGCTGGCCGGTGGTGACTACCGTCTCGCCCGGCTCAAGCCCTTCGAGGATCTCGACCTTGCCCGGCGTGCGCAAGCCAACTTTGACCTCGACGCGTTTGCTGGTTTTGGTTTGTTCATCAGGGCCGTCAAGCAGCTTGATCACAAATTGCTTGCCCCCCTGCGGGACGATGGCCTCTTCCGGGATGACGCGTGCGTTGTCGCGCGAGCCAAACACCGTGTTGACGCGGGCAAACATACCGGGCCGAAGCTGTAACAGCCGGTTGTCGATGCAGCCCCGGATACCAACGGAGCGGCCGTTCGCGTCGATCAGAGGGTCAATAGCCTGGATTTGCGCGGCGTATTGGCGTCCCGGCAGCGCGTCTATGTCGAGCGTGGCGGTTTGCCCGCGCCTGACCTTGTTTTGAAAGCGCTCCGGCAGGCGAAAGTCGACAAAAATGGCCTCGATGTCTTCGATATTGACAATGTCGGCCCCGTCCTTGAGGTAGTCGCCCACGTTGACCTGCCGGATACCCACAATGCCGTCAAACGGCGCAAGGATCTTCAGGCGTGCGGCCGTGGCTTTGGCGAGCGAGAGCTTGGCCTGGGCCACCTGAAGATTGGCGGCGCTTTCGTCCAGCGATCGCTGGCTGATGAAGTTCTGCGCGACCAGTTCCTGGTTACGCTTCTGGTTGGCCTGGGCGATGGAGAGTTCGGCCTGGCTTTGCTGCACTTGTGCCTGAGGCAACTGATCATCAAACTGAACCAGCACCTGCCCTTTACGGACGCGCTGGCCATCGGTGAAATTAAGCTGGGTAATGCGTCCGCTGATCTCCGGACGCAACACCACGCCACGGCGTGAACGCAGGCTGCCCACCGCCTGTGTGCCGTCCGTGATCTTTGCCACTTCCACTTTTGCAGCTTCAACCGTTGGGGGTTTTCCGCTGGCGGCTGCGTTGCCGCCTGACGTGGAGGCAGCCGCGGTGCTCGCGGTAGCAGCGTCATTGCCCTTGGGTTTCTGGAGCCACCAAGCCGCGCCCGAAGCTGCGGAGATACCCGCTATGGCCACCACCGTATAAATTACTTTTGAAGCCATGAAAGAAGTGGGGGAAGAACTTGTTAGAAAACGAAACAAAGTTCCAATGTAGCAGGACAGCCCGGCCCACGCACTGCTTTTAGGGCGTCGTCGTGGGGGCTCTTCATCAGCTTTACAACGGCTTTACCAAACCTGTTGGAAAAGCCGTCCAACAGCGACGCTATGTACGCTTATGGTGCGGCTCACGCCGGTTGTTACAGACGACCCAGCGCGCGTTCCACGCCCTTGTTGGCCAGCGCGTCAGCCCGCTCGTTACCAGGGTCGCCCGCGTGGCCCTTGACCCAGCGCCAGTCAATTTTGTGACCGCTGGACACGATCAGTGCGTCGAGGCGCTGCCAGAGGTCCACATTCTTGACGGGTGCTTTCGCCGCTGTGCGCCAGCCGCGGGCTTTCCAGCCATGGATCCACTCGGTAATGCCCTTGCGCACGTATTCGCTGTCCAGGTAAAGCGTCACGCTGCAGGGTCGCTTCAGCGCCGCCAACGCCTCGATGACCGCCGTCATTTCCATGCGGTTGTTGGTGGTGCCGAGCTCGCCGCCAAATAGCTCTTTTTCGGTGCCCCCCATGGCCAGCAGCGCCCCCCAGCCTCCGGGGCCGGGGTTTCCCTTGCATGCTCCGTCGGTATAGATCACGACGTGTTGTGGTTGTTGGGGTGTGTCTGTCAGTGGGTCGGTCATGAAGGATGAATGCTTCCAGGGCCTTGACGGCCGCTGGTGGTTAAAGAAAATCAGGTGGGCGGATGCAGGCGCGATGACCGGGTGAGCGGCTCTTTGTTCGCGATGGCGGCAGGCGCCGTTGCAGGCGCCCTTCTCGCTTTCCAGGCGGGCTCCAGCAGGCGGACACCCCGCACGCGCTTGACTGCCGCCACAAAATAAACCGCCCCAAAAATAGGCCACCAGCGTTCACCTGCCGCGTCCATCCACTCAAAACGGTCCAGCCAGGCTTGACTCGTGAGCGCCGGCCGGTAACAGCCGAAGCGCCCCGACTCTACCTCAAAGTCGAGCAGCCTCAACCAGTCGCGAAGGCGCCAGTAGCCAATGAACTCGCCTGTTTTGGGCAGAAAAAGATTGTCGTATCCCCAGCGCTGGTAAAGATGCGCGCGGCGCTGGCGCAAACCCCACAAACTGGTCGGATTGAAGCCGCTGATGACCACCCGTCCCTCGGGAACGAGTACACGGCTGACCTCACGCAGAGTCGCGTGTGGGTCGCTGCTGAGTTCAAGCGTATGCGGCAGTACCACGAGGTCCAGGCTGTTTTCGGGAAACGGAAGCGCGCCCGCATCGGTCACAAGCGCTGCACGCGGGGAACTTGCTGGCGGCCGAACGCTCGTATCGTGAGTCGGGGCCTTGTTCGGCGCAGGCGGCAACGGAAGCGAATCCAGCGCCAGCCATTTGTGCGGCATGCGATTGGCTTGGAGGGCGTCGAGCTCCGGCAGGCCCAATTGCAGCGCGTGGTAGCCAAAGACGTCGCTGACGGCCTGGTCAAATTGCGTGCGTTCCCAATCCAGAAGATAGCCGCCGGGTGGGGTCTTCAACCAGTCCGTCAAACCTATAATTTCAGAGCTCATTGAGACCACTGTATGTATTTGCTTCCCATTCCTGCCTTCGACGACAACTACCTCTGGTTGTTGCATGACGGCAGGCGCGCCCTGGTCGTGGACCCGGGAGATGCCGGGCCGGTGCAACACGCCCTGGAAAAGCACGCATTGCAACTGGAGTCGATTCTAGTCACGCATCATCATGCAGACCATACCGGTGGCGTGGCGGCGCTGCGCGAGACCTGGGGAGCTACAGTCTACGGCCCCGCCACGGAATCCATTCCACAGCCCTACACCCCACTCAGGGGCGGCGACAGCGTCACGGCGCTCGGCCTCGATTTTCAGGTGATCGACGTACCCGGTCACACTGCGGGTCACATCGCCTTCTACACACCCGAGCTTGACAACAGGCCCTTGCTGTTTTGCGGCGACACCTTGTTTTCCGGCGGGTGCGGCCGGCTTTTTGAAGGGACCCCGGCGCAAATGCTGACCTCGCTCGACAAGCTGGCGGCGCTGCCAGGCAATACCGTGGTGTGCTGCACCCACGAATACACGCTGAGCAACCTGCGCTTTGCCATGGCCGTTGAGCCGGCCAACGCCAAGCTCGCGGCATACCAGGCGCAATGCGTTGCGCTTCGCGCCCAAGACAAACCGACCTTGCCGACCTCCATAGCCCAGGAGCTGCAGGTCAACCCCTTTCTGCGAACCCGCCAACCCACTATCATGGCTGCTGCCCGCCGCTTTGACGCGTCGGCCCATGACGACAACACCGTATTTGCCGCCATCAGGCAGTGGAAAAACCAATTCAAATGACGCCACACGACCAAACCACTGCAGCGACTTCACTCTCCAACCTCACCCGCTTTCGCATCCTTCTACCGGCGTTCGTGCTTGTTACGGCATTCCTTGCAGGCTGCGCCACACAGCCACCAGGCATGCCGGGTGATCCGGTTCTGGTGGCCAATCCAGGCTCCGCCGCCAAATCGCAAGTACCGGGAGGCCCGCTTCAGGCGATCACGCCGGGCCAGATCAACTCGCACACCATCGCTTCGACAGAGCCCCCCAAAGAATTGTGGGACCGCATTCGGCGTGGCTTCGCCATGCCCGACCTGCAAAACGAGCTCGTGACTGATCGTGAGCAGTGGTACGCAAGCCGGCCAGACTACATCCAGCGCATGACCGAGCGCTCCAGCAAATACCTTTTCCACATCGTCGAAGAACTCGAACGCCGGCAGATGCCGACCGAGCTGGCCCTGCTGCCGTTCATCGAAAGCGCCTTCAATCCGCAGGCCGTGTCGAGCGCCAAGGCCGCCGGCATGTGGCAGTTCATGCCGGCCACCGGCAAGTACTTCGACCTGAAGCAAAACGCTTTCCGCGACGACCGGCGCGACGTACTTGCCTCAACCCGCGCCGCGCTGGACTATCTGCAAAAACTCTACGGCATGTTTGGCGACTGGCACCTGGCGCTGGCCGCCTATAACTGGGGCGAAGGCAGCGTAGGCCGTGCCATTGCCAAAAACCGGAAAGCGGGGCTCGGCACCAGCTACGCCGACCTGAACATGCCAGCAGAAACCCGGCTCTACGTGCCCAAGCTGCAAGCAGTCAAGAACATTGTGGCCAACCCGCAAGCCTTTCGCACCGAGCTGCCGCTGATCGAAAACCACCCGTATTTTCAGCAGGTCTTGATCACACGCGACATTGATGTCGCCCTGGCTGCGCGCCTGGCCGACGTCAAGATTGAAGATTTCAAGGCACTCAACCCCTCGGCGCATCGCCCGGTCATCATCGCGGCCGGCACGCCGCTGATTCTGCTGCCCTGGGACAACGCCACGGTGTTCCAGCGCAACTTTGAGGCCTATACGCAAGGGCAATATGCCAGCTGGACGGCCTGGACTGCGCCCAGCACCATGAACCCCGCCGAAGCGGCGCGACGCACTGGCATGAACGAAGCCGACCTGCGCGGCGTCAACAGCATACCGCCGCGCATGCTCATCAAGGCCGGCTCCACCCTGCTGGTGCCGCGTTCAGCCAAGGTTGAAGACGACGTCACCAGCCACGTTGCAGACACTGCCCAGATCTCGTTTTCCCCCGAAGTCGTGACGCGCCGCACCACCGTCAAGGCCCGCAAGGGCGAGTCGGTCGCAACGATTGCCAAGCGCTACGGCCTGAGCGCCGCGAGCGTTGCCGAATGGAATAACGTCAGCACCTCAAGCCCGTTCAAGCCAGGGCACCAGGTGGTGGTGTTTCTTCCGGTCAAAAATGCTCCCAAGGCTTCCAGCCGGAGCCACGGCCGCAGCAGCGCCGCGACCAAAGCCGTCAAGCGCAGCAGCGCAAAAAAACCGGTCGCCAAATCCAAAAAGCGCTAGAGGGTTTTTGATCGGAGCCCGGAGGGAATCGACCCAGCCTTTTTTTGCCTCTTTCCCCGCGCGTTTGATTGCTCCGGGGATCGCAGCGACAGCGGCTACAGCTTGAACGAACCGCTGCCGAACAAACCGATCAGGCCGATCACGATCAGGTAAATTGCCACGATGTAATTGAGCAGTCGCGGTATCAGCAAAATGAGAATGCCCGCGATCAGGGACACGATAGGGCCGATGCTGAGTGAAAGATTCATGATGCGTCCTTGGAGTTGAAGCGGCCACCGCGCGGCGCCGGGGGCGAAGCGGGGCTGACCAGCCATGACTGTAAAGAGACGCTCGGCTAAAAGCTGTAGGACGACAGGTGAATTGCCGGGAGGGCTAGGGCCTGTTGATGCAGTGGGTGCTGTAGATGCTGTGTTGCACAACCAACCTAGAGCTTTTCCGTTTCGCCGGTGCGCGGTTGCCACTTCATGAGCCGCTTTTCGAGCTTGCCCACGATGCCGTCAAGCACCAGGGCGAACGCCGTCAGCACCACGATGCCGGCAAACACCGTGTTGACGTCAAACGTCCCCTCAGCCTGGAGGATCAGGTAGCCCACACCGCGCGCCGAGCCCAGGTATTCGCCCACGACCGCCCCGACAAAAGCCAGCCCCACGGATGTATGCAAACTGGAAAACACCCAGCTCGTTGCGCTGGGCAGGTAAACCGTGCGCAGCAGCTGCCGCTGGTTGGCGCCCAGCATGCGCGCATTGGCCAGCACCACCGGGCTGACCTCTTTGACGCCCTGGTACACATTGAAGAACACAATGAAGAACACCAGCGTGACCGCAAGCGCCACCTTGCTCCAGATGCCCAGGCCCAGCCACAGCGAAAAGATAGGCGCCAGGATCACGCGTGGCATCGAGTTGGCGGCCTTGATGTACGGGTCCAGGATGGCGCTGGCCGTGGGCGCCAATGCCAGCCACAGGCCGAAAGCCAGGCCCAGCACGGTGCCTATGCCGAAGGCCAGCACGGTCTCCAGCAGCGTGGTGCCCAGGTGGATATAAATGTCGGCATTACCCGCAAGCCCATCGGGAAACAGGCGGCTCGGGCCGAAGCCGAACGGCATGAACCAGCTCCAGACACGGCCAGCCACCTTGATGGGCTCACCCAGAAAGAAAGCGATCTGCTGGTCGCGCGAAACCAGATGCCAACCCAGCAAAATGAACACCAGCAGGCCGACTTGCCATGCGCGTAAATTGTTTTCAGACGGTTTGATATGGCGCCACATGTCAGGCACTCTTTCTGAAGGACCCGAGGAACTCGCACAACGCATAGACGCGCAGCGAAGGGCCGCCCCGAGCAAGCGACGGCCCCCTAGGGGGGCAGAGCGCTACACGCAGTGAGCGAACGTGGGGGCCCATATTTCAAGCGGCCTTCTTCAATTGCTGCGCGTAGCCTTTAAGCACTTCGTCGCGCAGCACATTCCATATCTGCGTATGCAACTCGACAAACCGCGGCTGGCTGCGCACTTCGGCCACATCGCGCGGGCGCGGCAGGTCAATCGAAAATTCACCGATGGGGTGCGTTCCGGGGCCTGCCGACAGCACCACCACCCTGTCGCTCATGGCGATGGCCTCATCCAGGTCGTGCGTGATGAACAGCACCGCCTTCTTTTTGGCGGCCCAAAGATCCAGCACTTCGTTTTCCATGAGCTGGCGCGTCTGGATATCGAGTGCGCTGAATGGCTCGTCCATCAGGATGATGTCGGGGTCCAGTGCCAGCACCTGGGCCAGCGCGGTGCGCTTGCGCATGCCGCCAGAAAGTTGGTGCGGATAACGGTCGCCGAACTCGCCCAACCCCACGCGCTCCAGCCAGGCCTGTGCCTGGCGGCGCGCCTCGGTATCCGGAACACCTCGGTATTGCAAACCCATCATGACGTTGGCGATGGCGCTACGCCAGGGCATGAGCGCTTCGGTCTGGAACATGTAGCCGGCGCGGGTGTTGATGCCGCTCAGAGGCTGGCCAAATACCCGCACTTGACCTGAGGAAGGCTCCAGCAGGCCGGCGCCTATGTTGAGCAAGGTGGACTTGCCGCAGCCCGTGGGCCCCACGACCGACACGAACTCACCTGCGTTGATGCGCAACGTGGTGTTGCTGACGGCTGTGTAGCGTTGGCCCGCATCGTCGCGAGAGCGAAACGTGCAGCTGATGTCGATCAGCTCCAGGGCATGAGCGTTGTCAGGTTCAGGCATGGCGGGAGCTTACAGCAAGCTGCTTGCGCGGAGATAGGCCCCCACGCTTTTCACTTCGCCTTCGGCTTCGTGTAATGCGCTGCCCCCGAGGGGGCGCTGCGCCTGCGGTCTGGCAAAGCCAGTCCCGCGGCCCCTGCTGGCGAAGACAGGCCCCGAGCTTTTCGCTTCGTGTATTTTCGACAGAAGCCCGGGCGGCCTCTACCACCAGCAAGGGCGGGGCTAGGCCTTGAAGCGATCCTTCGCGCGCCGCGCAAACTCGTTGGTGTAGGTTTTGGCAATATCAATTTTGTCGGACTTGATGCTCGGGTCAAAACTGGCAAGAGCCTTGAGCGCCGTGCGTGCGCCGTCGTCCGGAATGATGCCGTCAAGGGAAATAGACTCGCGCACCTTGTTGAACGACGCCAGGTACAGCGCGCGGTCACCCAGAAGGTAACTTTCGGGCACGGTCTTGATGATGTCGCCCGGGCCCGCCGTTTGCAGCCATTTGAGGCCATGCACGATGGCGTTGGCCAGCGCCTGACAGGTGTTGGGGTTTTTCTGGACGAATTCCAGGGGTGCATACAGGCAGGCCGCCGGCATGGCGCCACCAAAAACCTCGATCGTGCCCTTGAGGGTGCGCGTGTCGCTGATGATTTTCACCTCGCCCTTTTGTTCGAGCATGGTCATGACCGGGTCGGTATTGCTCATGGCGTCGATCTGGCCCGACCGCAACGCGGTGAGTGCACCTGCCGCCGTGCCGACGCCGATAAAGCTCACATCGCTGGGCTTGAGGCCTGCGCGCGACAGCACCAGGTTGGCCATCATGTTGGTGGATGAACCCGGCGCCGACACACCGATCCTCTTGCCCTTGAGGTCGGCAACTGTCTTGTAGTTCGGCATGTTTTTGGTCGAAACGCCGAAAGCGATTTGCGGCGCCCTGCCCTGCAGCACGAAGGCCTGGAACATCTGGTTCTTGGACTGCAAGTTGATGGTGTGCTCGAAAGCACCCGAACACACATCGGCGGACCCACCAACGACAGCCTGCAGCGCACGCGCACCGCCGGCGAAGTCGCTGATTTCAATATCAAGGCCTTCCGCCTTGAAATAGCCAAGTTGCTCGGAAATGGTCAGCGGCAGGTAATAAAACGCGGCCTTGCCGCCCACAGACAGCGCAATTTTTGTTTTCTCGAGCTTGGACTGCGCGCGAAGCGCCGGCAATGCCAGCGTGGCCGCAGCCAGTGCGGTGCCGCTGGCAAAAGTACGGCGGGAAATCAGGGGTTGGCGAATCATGCAGGCCTCTCTTTTTTTGATGTCACAAGCTTATCGAGGCGTAAAAAAACCCGCATCGGGGTCATCCCGTGCGGGTTTTTACCGAAGGCTGTTGCGTTACCAACGGTAACTTCAACACCCGCAGCACGCGTCAGCGATAGCCGGAAAAGAGAATGATGACGTTGATGAAAAGTGCCGCGGCCCAAATGGCGGACCGCGCCTTGGGCAGGTCAGCGATGTACATCATCACGTACGCAATGCGCAACACAATAAAGAGAAGCGCGAGGATGTCCAGCCGGGTTTGCCCTGCCTGCAGGATGTGCGCAATGATGACGGCCGCAAAGAAAAAAGGCAGCGCTTCGAATGTGTTGGCCTGGGCGGCATTGGCCCGAGCGCGCCAGTCGGTTTGCCGCGCCAGCCAGCCTCGCGGATTGTTGTTGTCAAATCCGCCGTCGCGCCGCGGCGTGCCCATCGTGCCGTATTTGGCAATGCCGGCACACACAATCGGCATCAGGGCAGCGATGAGAACACACCAGTAGGCAATGGTGAAGCGTGCGAATGTCATGGTGTTTTCCTCCTAGAGCTGCCCAACGCGGGCGTTAAATTTATAGAAATAAAGCTGCCAAAAATAGAGCTGGCAAGACAAGCTGGCAATCTAAACCGGCAGACGCGAGGCCCTCACCTGCGGTCTACCAGTGCATGGGCAATGGTGCCCAGGTCTACATACTCAAGTTCGCTGCCCACCGGCACACCACGGGCCAGGCGCGTCACCTGCACGCCTCGGCTCTTGAGCGCCTGGGCAATCACATGCGCCGTGGCCTCGCCTTCGGCTGTGAAATTGGTCGCCAGAATCACTTCCTGGACTTCACGCTCGCTGACGGGCAATGCCTCACCCTGCCCGTCCTTCGGCACCACGCGGTCAAACAGTTTTTGCAAGCCGATGTCGTTGGGGCCGATTCCATCCAGCGGGCTGAGCTTGCCCATGAGCACAAAGTAGAGGCCCTTGTAGGCCAGCGTGCGTTCAAGCGCCGCCTGGTCGGCCGGCGTTTCCACCACGCACAGTTTGCTGCGGTCGCGCTGCGGATTGGCGCAGGTCACGCAAACTTCCTGCTCGGTCAGCGTGTTGCACAGGGTGCAATGCCGCACGCTGTTCACGGCATGCTCCATCGCACGGGCAATCTGGAGTGCGCCGGCTTTGTCATGCTGCAGCAGATGAAACGCCATGCGCGCAGCCGACTTCGCGCCCACACCCGGCAGCTTGCGCAGCGCCTGTGTCAGGCCTTCGAGAGCGTTGGAGTCAGCCATGTGGTGGAAAATGCAGCTTTAAGAATATGAAGAACAAGGCGTAGCGAGCGGGTTCAGGGCAAGGCGCGGGTGTCAGGTCACCGGAATGCACTTAAGGTGCATGAGGATGACCTGATCGGGACCCGCAACGCGGCCATGAGCCCGCGCAGTAGCCGTTAGAACGGAAGCTTCATGCCGCCGGGAAGCCCGGGCATTCCGGCCGTGAGTTTTCCCATCTTTTCCTGGCTGACTTCTTCGGCCTTGCGCACAGCGGCATTGAAAGCGGCCGCCACCAGGTCTTCCAGCATGTCCTTGTCGTCGGCCAGCAAGCTGGGGTCAATTTCAATGCGTTTGACGTCGTGCTTGCAGGTCATAGTGACCTTTACCAAGCCAGCGCCAGCTTCAGCCGTGACTTCCACAAACGCCAGCTCTTCCTGGGCCTTCTTGAGGTTGTCCTGCATCGCCTGCGCCTGCTTCATGAGGCCTGCGAGTTGTCCTTTGTTGAACATGGGTGTTTCCTTTAAAACTTGAATCGGATGATGTTTTTGCGTCGAAAGCGTCGAAATTTGGGGCCGAAATTTGCGTCTTAAAGACTGGCTTTGATCATATCGATTTAGAAGCCAGCGGCCGGATGCTGCCGGGGACAATTTTGGCGCCCCAATCGCGAATCATGTCCTGCACAAACGGGTCGTTCTGGATCATCTCTTCGGCGGCACGCTGACGCTCAGCCTGCGCCGCCGCGTTGCGCCGCGCCGGCGTATCGGTCACGGGCCCGACTTCCACTGCAAGCCGCAGCGCAGCATCGCCCAGATGCGCCTGCAGGGCCGCTTGCAGCTTTTCGCGTGCGGCGACCTGGTTCAGCGATTCGCGCTCCACCCGCAGTGTCCACAGCCCCTCGGCCTGGCTGCGCAGTTCAGACTGCAAACCCAGCTCACGCGTCAGCGCCGCCACGGCTTCCGCGGCCACCAGCTGGTTAACCGTCTGGCTCCAGCCTTCCCCCAGCGGAACAGGCACCAGCGGCGCGACGGCCGCCGCGGATGCGCCAGGTTGAGGGCGCTGCGGCGGCGCTTGCCGCTCTGGCAGGGGCACAGACGATGCTACTGAATTGATAGCTGGTTGCGCACGCTCTGCCTGGGCTGCAGGCTGTTTTTGTTCAAAATTCTGGCGCGCGGCCGGTTCGGGCGCAGCTGGTCGGGCCGACGGCTCGGGCTCGCGCTGCGCGGGTTCAGGCGCAATGGCAGGCGCTGCCACAGGTCGCGCGGGCGGCACGGGCACATTCGCGCGCGTCGCCTCAGAGTGAGGCTTTTTTCCAGGCTCGGCGGCACTCCCCAGCTTGGCGGCGGCCGAAGCCTGGGGTTTAAAGGCCAGCAGGCGCAACAGCACCATGGTCAGGCCCGCATATTCGTCGGGCGCCAGGCCCAGCTCGCCGCGGCCGTGCAGGCACAGGCTGTAAAGCAGCTGGGTTTCATCGGCGGGCAATGCTTGCGCCAGCCGGGCCGTTTCGGCGATATCCGGATCAGCGCCGTCGTCGCCCGCGCCCATCTCGGGTACGGCCTGCAACACCGCCATGCGCTGCAGCACCGTGGTCATTTCTTCCAGCGTGGAGGCCGCGCTCAGGCCATTCAGCCGCAGCGCCTCTGATGTCTCCACCACCGTCTTGCCGTCGCCACGCGCCAGCGCGTCGAGCAAGCGGTACACATAGCTGCGGTCCACGCTGCCCAGCATGGTGCGCACGCTGGCTTCGTCCAGCGAACCCGAGCCAAAGGCGATGGCCTGGTCGGTCAGCGAAAGGGCGTCACGCATGGAACCGCGTGCCGCGCGCGCCAGCAGGCGCAGCGCCTGCTGCTCGGCCGGAACGTTTTCTATGCCAAGCACCTGCGTCAAATGCTCCAGCACGGTCTCGGGCGCCATGGGCCGCAGGTTGAACTGCAGGCAGCGCGACAGCACCGTGGCCGGCACCTTCTGCGGGTCGGTCGTGGCCAGCACAAACTTCAGGTACTCAGGGGGCTCTTCCAGCGTCTTGAGCATGGCGTTGAACGCCGTGTTCGTGAGCATGTGCACCTCATCGATCATGAAGACCTTGAAGCGGCCGACGACGGGTTTGTAAACGGCTTGCTCCAGCAGCTGGGCAATCTCATCGACACCGCGGTTGGACGCTGCGTCCAGCTCCGTGTAATCCACAAAGCGGCCGCTGTCGATATCGGTACAGGCTTGGCACACACCGCAGGGCGTCGCCGTGATGCCGCCCTGCCCGTCCGGGCCCAGGCAATTGAGCGATTTGGCCAGGATGCGCGAAATCGTCGTCTTGCCCACGCCCCGCGTGCCGGTGAACAAATAAGCATGGTGCAAGCGCTGGGTGGCCAGCGCATTGCCAAGCGCCTGCACCACATGCGACTGGCCCACCATTTCAGAGAAATTTTTGGGACGGTATTTGCGGGCAAGAACGAGATAGGACATCCACACATTCTAATTTGACCAGATGTGGCCCCCACGCTTTTCACTTCGTGTAATGCGCTGCCCCCCGAGGGGGCCGCTGCGCCTGCGGTCTGGCAAAGCCAGTCCCGCGGCCCCTGCTTGGCTGAAGAGCCCCTGCGCCGCCATTTCCCAAATGGGGACTATTGCGGAGGGGTCATTCCCAAGTCATTTACAATCGTGCGTGACGGGCCTTCCCGCATGGTAAAGCGGCCAACCGGGTCAGGTGGGGAACCAAGCAGCCCTAACTGTGGAGTCAGTGCCGGGGTCAAGGCTCGTCACCTTATTCATCTCAAATCCGCGTTTCTTGCGGGGTTTTTAAGCCTAGAGCGGCTTCCCGCTGCGCCTTTGTATCGCTTGAGTGTGTCACTTCATTAATTTATGAAGAAAAAAAGACACCAGTAAATACCCTGAAGCGGGCCGAATGACTTGGTGCATTCGAGGCAAAACGGCGGATGCCACCTTGCCGCTTCTTAACGTCACCTGTCGCCGCCTTCACCAGGATCTGCGTATCGGAGGTAGCTCGTTGCAGGGGCATAGTGGCATGACCAGCCGACGCCCACCGGTTCTCCTTTCCTCAAGCAAAATGAGATGAGGCAAAACGGGAGTACACATGAACAATCCGGCAACAGAAGGTGCAAAAGCAGTGCAGGAAGTGGCTAAGACCTCGGGGAAAGCAATCGATGCTGCGAGGGAAGCTGGCGGCTTCATCGCCAAGTTCATTCAAGGCCCGTTAGAACAAGCAGCGGGCATCTGGACCGATAAACTCAAATATGTCAGATGGGAGCAACAGGTAGACCTGATGAATCGGGTCAATACCAAGATGGCTGAAGTAGGCCTCAACACGCCCTCTCGGCCACTCCCGCTAAAGCTCGCCATCCCAATTCTCCAAGAGGGATCAATGGAGGATGAAGAGTTTCTGCGAGATCGTTGGGCGAACTTGCTTGTGAACGCGGCCAACGGCAGCAGCAGTATAAAGGTTCAACCGATGTTTGTGAGCATGTTGAAAGACATGACCAGTCTTGACATCCAAAACCTCACAGCGATTTATGCAGTTCCCATACCTGCCGACGCGGTGGACGTATATGTGTGGCCTGGAGACCTACCGTCCTCCGCCCGCGTGATGGATACCGCCAATGACAAGGCTGATGCCGCCGTCAATTCCATGAATGAAGCGGTGATCCTATCGCTTGCAAATCTGATGCGACTGGGTTGCATTACGACGGGGCTGATGTACTCAGGCGGCCGCCTTGATGTGGGCTGTCTTGTTACCTTGCCGCTTGGACGTGCATTCGTGGATGCCTGCACGCTTCAAGGTAAGCGAACTAATGTGAGGTCCGACGAGAGTATGCGATGAGAAAAATTATAGATAGCAACCGTCTGCGCTCCGATGAGCTTCGCTCTTTTCTTGCGGCATCCTCAAGGAACATTGCCGTACTCACTGACTTCGTAGGAATGGAAGCCTATAAGGCTGATAGCCTTTCAACCTTGTACAAGTCCATGGAGGTTCTAGCGACTTTCCCCCGTCAAGTCCAGATACTGAAGGGCACGGCAAAGGTATGTGCAATGAGCGGGCGAGCTGCGGGATTGCAACGTAGGCTCATAGACGAGGACCAAACATCCGGATTCCCTGATTTTGTAAAGCACCTCGAACTCGCTCGATTAGGAAATGAGCATCTGGAAAAGCAGCTATTAGAAAACGTCGAGTCCGCGCGAGGACACCTCGACGTACAAATGCTGGGAGACGCGGCAACCCTGGGAGCCACTTTTGACACTTTAGCGATGGAGTACTCTAAGGAAGAAAGAGCCATTCTTCGACGCGGCGATCCATATACGCCGTCGATGATTCGACGCCTGATGGAAACTCTTTTGCAGTTGAGTGTGCAATCCTTTAGGGTTGCTCCGGGAGGCCTCCGCATGCCCATACGGGGAGAGTTACCGAACACCTTTATTTTTCGTGTCTCGCTTTGCACTTATCTCCTTGCGCTTCGAGGAGGCGTAGCCGGGGGGTTAACAAACTCTGCCCCAGCCAAGATACGGAATCACATGGTTGATATGGTCCTCGCAGCTTACGCAACTTTCTTTGATGGCCTACTGTCTGCGGACACTATGCTAAACGACGTGCATACTGAAGCGCGGATGATGCTCGGCTACTGCTTTAATGCGGATGTACCTGGGATACAAAAATAGGCGTTCGCCATGTAGCATCGAGGGGATCTAAAACTTCAGGCACTAGCGCCTTGCCGGACACGCATCGTGATTTGTATCAGGCGCGAATGGCCGCGCTGGCCTAGCACGCGTTCGAGTTCATGCCTTTACGCGCTACAGCCGCAGCTCAACATACCGCATCAACCCCTCACACGCATCCTCCACAAGGTCCAGCACATGCTCAAAGCCGTCCTTGCCGCCGTAGTAAGGATCGGGTACCACCGGGCTGTCGTGCTTCAAACAAAACTCCGTGAGCCTGCGCACTTTGTGAAGATGCTCGGCGGGACATTCTTCTTTGATCAAGACCAGGTTGTCCCAGTCCATCGCCAGAATCAAATCGTAGCGCTCGAAATCGGCGTCCGAAATCTGCCGGGCTCTCAGGCTTGAGAGGTCATAGCCGCGCTTGAATGCGTGCGCCTGTGAACGCTCGTCGGGTGGGTTGCCGGGGTGGTAGTTGTGCGTGCCGGCCGAGTCGACTTGCACTTGATCTGCAAGGCCCCGGTCCATAACCATTTTCTGAAATATGCCGTGGGCTGTTGGGCTGCGGCAGATGTTGCCCATGCAGACAAAGAGGATGGAATACGGCTTCATACGATGGTCTAGCCCCGGCTAACTTCCTCAACCGCCTCGGCAGTCTGCAATGCATGCATGGCGATCTGCGCGGACATGAGCGCCAGTGACGCGAGCGGGTAGGTGCCGCTGATGATGCCCCGGAAGGCGACTTCTGCGGCGACGGCATCCTGGCCCAGGCCTTCGGTGGCGGCGATGATGCACTCTTCGATCCCGCCCAACCCTGCGTCTCCGAACAGGTCTTCGCCTTCGTAGGTCACACGGTATTCGTACTGGGTTTTGTCAAAGGAGTCGATGTTAAAACGGACGATCATGGCGGGCCTTTCGCTCAACGGCGGATGGTTCGGTCAATTATTGCTACGAAATCAATAGCTGCTTGCGCTCGCCCCCATTGGGCTACAGGCCAAAATGGCTTAAAACGCCCTGCCCGGCAGCACGGCCGCTGGCAAAGCAGGCCGTGAGCAGGTAGCCGCCTGTGGGCGCTTCCCAGTCGAGCATTTCACCGGCGCAAAACACCGGCTGGCTGACGCCATTGAGCGGCTGCAACTGCAGCTGCCCGCTCATGCCCTCAAACATCACGCCGCCCGCGGTGCTGATGGCTTCGTCAAGGGGCCTGGCGGCGGTGACCCGCACCGGCAAGGCCTTGATGCCGGCGGCCAGGCGCACTGGGTCGGCGATGGCGTCTTTGCTCAGCAGCTCGTACAGCATCGCGGCCTTGATGCCGTCGAGGTTGAGGCGGCTTTTGAGGTGGCTGGACAGCGAGCGTGAGCCGCGCGGGTGGCGCACTTCCACCAGCACCTGCTCGGGCGATTTGTCCGGCAATAAATCGAGCATGAAGGTGGCGCTGCCGTGGGCGGCAATTTCGTCGCGCAGCAGGCTGGAGGCGGCGTAAACCAGGCTGCCTTCCACGCCCGTGGCGGTGGCAATGAATTCGCCCTTGCGGCTAAAGCTGCGGCCGCGTGAATCGGTGAAGTGGATGGCGACGGACTTGAAGGGCTGGCCGGCAAAACGGCTGGAGAAGTGTTCCGTCCAGCCGGCCTTGGCCTGCGGGCCTTTACCGGTATTTTTGCCGATGATCTCCTGCAAGAATTCGCGGCGGGTCTCGCCGGGTTCGGCTGCGGCTGCCTCAAGCTGCGCGGGGCTGTCCGGCTGCGCTGCCATGTCAAAGCCGCAGTTGGACGGCTGGAGCGGCGCGACCGCTGCGCCGCGGCTGGCCAGCAAAGGCGCCCAGGCGCCGTCTGACCCCAGCCGTGCCCAGCTGCCGCCGCCCAATGCCAGCACCACGGCGTCGGTTTGCACCTGCACTTCGCCGGCGGATGTAGAGAACTTGAGCGCGCCGTCATCGGCCCAGCCCAGCCAGCGGTGGCGCATGGAAAACCGCACGCCCGCCACGCGCAGGCGGTGCAACCAGGCGCGGAGCAACGGTGCGGCCTTCATGTCTTTGGGAAACACGCGGCCCGAGCTGCCGACGAAGGTTTCCACACCCAGCGCTTCCGCCCAGCTGCGCAGCTGTGTCGGGCCGAACGTGGCCAGCAACGGCTGCAGCTGCGCGGCGCGCTCGCCGTAGCGGCTCAAAAATGCCTCGGGCGCTTCTGAATGCGTGAGGTTGAGCCCGCCAATCCCGGCCAGCAAAAACTTGCGCCCCACCGAAGGCATGGCGTCATAGACCTCAATCTGCACGGCCGCACCGGCCCCCGCCAACACTTCGGCAGCCATCAGGCCGGCGGGCCCACCGCCTATGACGGCAATGCGCAAAGGGCCGGCAGGCGGTGATTTCATGGGAGAGGCTGAATCGGTCAAAAGGGGTTCCGTCTGCTCGCGGCGGCGAGAAATAGTGAATGTGAATGAATCTGAGTGAATCTGAGTGAACTGAATCAACTGAAGGAACGTGGCGGGGTGAAAGGCAAACCGCCTGCGTTTTTTTTGAAAAGCCGTGGTGAGACGCTACTTTTCAGGCGGCCTTATTTGCTCTCATTTTAATAGCTGCTTGCGCTCGTCCCTATTGGGCTAGAGGGCTATAAAGCCAACAATACGGTGCGGGTGCAGCGGCAAGCCGTTGCGCGGCGAGCGTCAATTATCACAGCCCGCACCCTTTCAGCACGCGGCAGGCTTACATCGGGGGCGCAAAACCGTTGCGGCCAACGATGACGCGCAGCGCGGTTGGCTTGCCGGCTTTTTCCTGCGCGGTGATCATGACTTTGGCGCCGGGCACCAGCAGCACGTTTTCATCGGCCTTGCCGGGCTTGAACGACACCACCGGCACATCATGCGGAACGATTACGGTTTTCTCGCCGTCCTTGTAGCGCAACGTGAGCTTCTGGCCACCCGGAACGGACGACGGTGCCGCGGCCAGGTCGGCCACAGTGGCGTTGGTCATGGTGCTGTCCGGCCGCAAATCCCAGGGGCGATGGCCCTCACCGGCGCCGCGCGCTGCTTCGGGGAACACCAGCACCTCCAGCGCGAGCTGGGTGCCATCGGCCTGCGGCATGCCCGCGGTGCCGATATAGCTGCCGGGCTTGATGTCGGCCAATGCCAGCGGGTACACCTCGGACACGTCCATCTCGGCCGGCCGTACCAGCGTGATCACTTCGCCGCTGCGCTCCCTGACAGTGAGGCTGGTCGCATCGACTTTTTCAATCGTGGCGCGCAGGCGCACCGTGGGGTTGGCGGGCGCGGCGGTTTGCGCCCACGCCAGAGGCAGCGTGGCCAGAAGGACCAGCGAGGCGGCAAGTTGTTTGAACATGGTTGTGTCTTTCTTGAATCTTGAAGTCAGGAGATGACCCGGGCTGTGTGAGATCAATCCACCTCGACCACAGTTCCCCGGCCCGTCAGGAAAGCTGCTTTGACCGGTGCGCCGGGGTAAATCAGCTGCACCGCCGCGCGGTAGGCCTGCAGCTGCGTCACCAGCGCAGGCTGCAGCTCCGGCGCTACGGCGGATTTGTAGTCAAGCACCCACCAGTGGCCTTCGTGGCCGGTGTCCTTGCGCTGCACCAGGCGGTCCAGCCGCAAATCTTTCCCGGCATAGACCAGGCCGACTTCGTTGCCCTGCCAGGCCACGGCGTCATCGCTCCAGGCCCAGGCGCCCTCGCCCGCCAGAATGCGCCTGGCCAGTGCAGCAGCCTCGGCCGCCTGCGCCGGACTCAAGCGAAACTCGCGCGCCGCCGCCGTGACCTGCGGCGCCGACAAGGCACCGCCCCACTCCAGCAGGCGGTGCATGGCCTTGCCGATGCGCGCCTTCAGCGAATCTTCATCCACCCGCTCCACGGCAGGCACAGCGGGCGCCAGGGCTTCGGGCAAGGCCGGCAACTCGGGCAGGTAAAAAATGCCGGTGTCCACCAGGTCCGGCCGCGCCGCGGCGGATTCGTCGGCCACCGGCGCGGGCAGCTCGCCCACCAGTGCGTACAGGCGCTGCCACCAGCTTTCGGTGGTCACGCGGTGCGGCTCGATGGAAGAGATCACCAGCGTATGGCGGGCGCGTGTCAGCGCCACATACAGGGCGTTGAGTTCTTCGCGCTTGCGCGCGGCCTGCTCACTGGCCAGCGTCTCGGCAGCGCAGGCCGGCGGCCGGCTTTCGCTAACCAGAAAGACGAACTTGCGCGGCTCGGTCGCCTCGCCGGGCCAGTCGACCAGCACGCCCATGCTGTCGGCGTTGCGCTCCACCGTGTCGGTGTCCAGCAGCAGCACGGCCTCTGCCTCCAAGCCCTTGGCCCCGTGAATTGTCAGCAACCGGACGGCCTCGCTGCTGACTGCTGCCGGCGCCTGCGTTCCGCCGGCCTTGAGCGCGCGCACAAAACCATAGGGCGTGGCGTAACGCCCGCCGTCCAGCGCCAGCGACACACCGAGCAGCGCGCGCAGATTGGCCAGCACCGCGCTGCGCTGCGCCGCCGGAGCCGCGGCGCCAAAACGCGCCAGCACGTCGCCGTCGTCGTAAATGCCCTGCAGCGCATCGTGCGGCGGCAGGCGGTCCAGCCAGCGCTTCCATTTGGCAAAAATAGCCCCCAGCCCTTTCAGGACGGGCGCAAGCAGCTCCTCTTTTTGTAGCAAGCTGTACCACGGCAGGTGGTGCTCGCGCTGCAGCAGGGCCAATTCCACCAGGCTTTCGTCGGCCAGGCCAAACAGCGGCGAGCGCAGTGCGCGCGCCAAAGAAAGGTCATGCTGCGGCGACACCAGCACGTCGAGCAGCGCCACGATGTCCAGCACTTCACAGCAGTCGATCAGCTCGGTTTTTTCGCCCACCTGCGCAGGGATATGCAGTGCGCGCAGCTCGTCTTGCAGCGGCAGCAGACCAGCGCGTTTGCGCGAGAGCACCATCACATCCTGCGGCCGCAAGCCGGCGGCGATTTGTTCGGATATCCACGCTGCGGCCTGCCGGGCTTCGCGCGTGCGCAGGGTTTCTTCGGGCAGCTCGCGCGGCATGGTCAGACTGTCACGCCAGCCTGCGGCCAGCGGCGAAGCTTCTTCTTCGTCCTTGTTGCGCGCAATGGGCGGCAGGCGGCCGACAGCGCCGGCCAGGCCCGAGGCCGTGGTGTGCTCGCGAAATCCGTCATAGCCGTCGGCCTCGCGCGCCACGGCCATGGCCGAATTGACGGTGTCGATCACCGCTTCGGCGTTGCGGCGCGTGTGGTCGCAACTGAGCAAATCACCGCCCAGACCGTGCACCACAAAAGCCTGCGCGGCGCGGAACACCTGCGGCTCGGCGCGGCGAAAGCGGTAAATACTTTGTTTGGGGTCGCCCACCAGGAACACGCTGGGCGCCGTACCCGCACCGGAGTAGCCGATGAGCCAGGCATACAGGGCCTGCCACTGCAGCGGATTGGTGTCCTGGAACTCGTCGATCATCAGGTGGCGGATGCGCGCGTCCAGCCGCTCCTGCACCCAGCCCGACAACACCGGGTCGGCCAGCATCAGCAGCGCGGCACGCTCGACGTCGTTCATGTCGACCCAGCCGCGGTCACGCTTCAAGGCGGTGAACTGGGCGATCAGCACACGTGTGAGCCGCGCCATGCGTTGCTGGTACAGCCAGGCATCGTGCTGCTGGCGGGCCGCCACCACGCGCAGCACCAGGTCCTGGGCAATGCGCACCTGCTCAATACCGACGATTTTTTCGCTGAACTTGCGTGGTGCGCCTTTGGTCAAAAGAGCCGCAAATGCCGCCGGGAAGTCGCCGGCTGGCAGCGCCTGTTCGAGCTCCACACCCTTGGCCGAAAAAGTCGGCGCGCTCGCACGGCCTAGTGCCAGTGCGGCGTCCCTCAGCGTTTGCCGGTGAAAGCGGTTGGTGCTGAGCAGCTCTTCCGGTTCGTCAAGGCCGCCAAATTCGGTGAACTGCGCGCTGAAGGCTTGCACCGAGGCGTCGATCACGCCTTTTTCGTCGGCCAGCGTGAATTCGGTGCGCTTGTCGAGCGCAGCCTGCAAGGCCTTGTCGGCCTGGAAACGCCCGTACATCAGCACCACCGCTTCAAAGTCGGCCTTGAGCGAGGCATCAGCCGAAACTGCCGCATAAAAACGCCGCCATACCAGCGCGCGCGCCGGTGCGTCGTCTTCCAGCAGCTCGTAGTTCACCGGCAGCTCCAGGCGCTGAAGCACCGCCACTGGCGCGCTGCGCAGCAAGGCCGCAAACCAGCTGTGGAAGGTGCGGATCTGCACCGAGCGGCCGCTGGCCAAAATGGAGCGGTATAAATTTGATAGCTGCTCGCGCACGGCCTGTGCGGACTTCAGACCTTTTTGGCTTGCAAAATCGACGCTGACGCCGCGCATTTCGAGTTCGCGCTGCAGGGTCTCGTCGTCGGCATGGGCAAAGGCCTTGAGCCAGTCGTCCAGCCGCTCGCGCATTTCGCCGGCAGCTTTTTTAGTGAACGTGATGGCCAGGATCTCATGCGGCAAGACCTGCTGCCCCGGCACGGCCGTGGCCCCGTCAAGCAAGGCCCGCACGATGCGCGACACCAGCATCCAGGTTTTGCCCGCGCCTGCGCAGGCCTCAACCGCCACACTGCGCCGCGGGTCACAGGCAATGGCGTAAAACGCTTCGGCGGAGACCGGCTCGCCGTTGCATTCATAGGCGGCGGTGTGGGCGATCTTCATCGTCCACCACTCCTTGCAAGCGCACGGATCCCATTCAAGCAGGGGCCGCGGGTCCGGCTTTGCCGGCCCGCAGGCGCAGCGGCCCCCTCGGGGGGCAGGGAGCTACACGCAGTGAGCGACCGTGGGGGCTCTTCACCCCAGCCGGGGCCGCGGGACTGGCTTTGCCAGACCGCAGGCGCAGCGGCCCCCTCGGGGGGCAGCGAACCACACGAAGTGGGGAGCGTGGGGGCCTTATTCATCCAGATTCCAGAAATCCTTGCGGCACAAGCCGCGGGCCGCGCAGTAATCGCAGGCTTTGCCTTCGCCCAGCGCCGGCAGTTTGGCGCCGCGTGCTATGCGCGCCATGTCGGTCACGATGCTGTCGATCAGTTCGTCGCGCAGGCCGACGATGTCGGGCTGCTCGTAGGTTTTGGTGGGCTCTTTTTCGCCCAGGTTGACATACGCCGCGCCCAGCGTGTCGTCGCTCATCAGCGCGGCATAAAACGCCAGTTGCGTGTCTTCCTGGCCGTTCTTGATGCGCTCGGCCGTGGTGGTGCGCGGCTCGGCCTTGTAGTCGATCACCAGGGCGTGCCCGTCGGGCTGGCGGTCGATGCGGTCCAGCTTGCCGAGCAGCGTGAGCGTGCCGACGGGCACTTCGCGCCAGACTTCGGCTTCGTCAAATACCGCGCCGGTGGCTTCATGGTCGGCCAGCCATTTCAGGTAGCCCTCGCGCACGCCGGGCCAGGCCGCGGCAAAGGGCAAAAACTCGCTGTCGCTGAGCGCCAGCTCCTGCGTGGCACGCTCGGCCGCTGCATTGATCATCTCTATGCGCCTTTGCAGGTCTTGGGCTGGAGCCCGCTCCGCCGCCGGGCCGCCCCAAGGCGGAGCAGCCCCCTCGGGGGGCAGCGCAGCACACGAAGTGGCAAGCGTGGGGGCGTTCTTTAATGCTTCGTGGAAATACCGCAGCAGGCTGTGCAGCCAATTGCCAAAGTCGCGCTTGCCCAGCTCGCTTTCAAGCTCTTCGGGCTCCTGCAGCCGGAGCTGGCGCAGCGCAAAAAAGCGGTAGGGGCAACGCCGCAGGTCTTCGTAAGCGCTGGCCGAAAGACGGTTGACGGGCAAGGCCTCGCCGGTTGGAAAAGGATGTGGCGTGGGCTGCGTGGCCACGGCGCGCAGGCTGCGCGGGTCGGCGGCCATGCCGGGCGCAGCATCCCCGCCCTGGTCATGATTCTGGTTCAGCAGCAGTTCCTGCACGAAGCCGCTGGGGATCAGGTGCTCGCCGGATTCACTGGTGCGCCACAGCACATCGAGATGCGGCATTTGCAAGGTATAGCGCCAGGCCTGGCGCTGGGCGGCGGCAAGTACTTCCCGCGACGGCAAGCCCAGCAGTTCGCGCTGGCTAGGCGTCCAGGGGCCGGCAGGTTCCGGCGACACCGGCAGGCGGATTTCATCGCAACCGGGGAGCACCACGGCCTGCATGGGGCGGCCGAGCAGCTGCGCCAGCGGCAGGATGACCACCTGTTCCGCGGGCGGATGCACCGGGGAAAACTTGCCGCCTTCGAGCGCCTGGTTGGCCCACTGCGTGAAGTCATGCTGCCGCATCACCGGCGAGGATTCAAATTCGGTCTCGGCGCCTTCGTGCAGGCGCAGCACGTCCAGCACGGTCTGCCCGGCCTCGTCCTGCGCCAGCGCGTCCCACTGTCCGGCCGATTGCAGGAGGCTGCGCAGGTCGCGCAGCCACATCGCCAACGGGCGGGCACGGCCGAATGGGCTGCGCAATGCGTTCACTTCGCGCGCCAGTGGGCCGGTTGCCGCAAATGCGGGCGGCAAAATGTCTTCTTCTGGAAAGTCCGGCAGGTCGCGCCAGGCGCGCACACCGGTCTTGCGCAGTTCGGTTTCTGCAGCGGTTACCAGCGCGGCATCAAATGCCGGCGCGTTTTTCAGCCAGTCCAGCACGGCATCGGTTGACGCATCCCAGGGCATGGCGCGCAGCAGGCTCATCAGGCTGGCGGCGGCGCGCGTGGTCGAAAGCTTCCAGCCGGTTTCATCGCGCATGGCAATGCCGCGCTCTGCCAGCATGGCGCCGACACGGCGCGTGAGCTGCCGGTCCTGCGCAATCAACGCGACCGGGCTGCGGCCTTGCGCCAGGTGCGCCAGCACGCAGGCAGCGGCGCGGCCGGCTTCGTCTTCGGCGTCCTGCGCGGCGTGCAGCGCTGGCGGCGGCACGGTGCCCTCAAAGGAAAAGGTCAGTGGAATGGCGACCGCGCGATCACCGAAATGCGCCTTGAGGGCTTCGGTGAGCGGATCGGCCTGAAAGCCCTCGAGCACAGCCAACAGCTGCGGTTTTGCCTGAAAAAGGCGGTCTGTCGGATAGGCTGAAGCCGCCGCCCAGGCCAGCGCAATGCGCCCCACGGCAGCCTCGAGTGCCAGCACCGGCGAATCCAGACCCGCGCCAAGCGTCAGCGCCAACCGCTCGCTCCAGGCCCGGCGCCCGGCCGGCACGACGCCAGCGGCAACACCGGCCAGGCTCCAGGCCGCTTCGACCAGCCGGCCGGACAGTGCATCCTGCTGCGCCCCCAGGCCCGCACGGCCCAGCAGCGATGCGGCCGTCAGCATGTCGACCGCCACATCCATGCGCAGGTCGTCGCCCGAAGGCACATGCAGACCCAGCGTACCGCCCAGGCCGCTGGCCCAGTTCATGGTGGTTTCAAAGCGGGGAACAAAAAAAGTCTCGCCCGCCTGCGCAGCCCAGGCACGGCGCGCCTGCTGGATCAGTTGGGCATAGGGGAGCAAAACCACGGTTTCCGCAGGGTGAACACCCCGCGCCTGCAAAACAGCCGCCAGCCGGCCGATGGCCCGATGCCAGCACAGCGCGTCGGGCGTGGGCAATGGAGCATCAGCGTTCGGGGGAGTTGGCATAAAGGCTGGGAAGACGTTCGCAGGAAAGGAATATCAGGTCGGAGTGAAATAGGGAAGCCGGCGAAGAGACGGTGCGAAGGCGGCCATTTGAATAATCGCTATCGGGGCCATAGCCCCTGCCCGCCTGACCCGGCCACTTGCTTTCTGCCACAATGACTGCAACTTCAGCCCTGTACCGTATCGTACCCATCCTAACCAGACAAAGGAGCCGCCATGGCAAGCGAACTGATCAAACATACCACCGATGCCACCTTCGAAGCCGACGTGCTGCAAGCCTCCAAACCCGTGCTGGTGGACTACTGGGCTGAATGGTGCGGCCCATGCAAGATGATCGCGCCGATTCTGGACGAAGTGGCCACCGGTTACGACGGCCGTCTGCAAATCGCCAAGATGAACGTGGACGAAAACCGCGACATCCCCGCCAAGTTCGGCATCCGCGGCATCCCCACGCTGATGCTGTTCAAGGACGGCCAGCTGGCCGCCACCAAGGTCGGCGCCATGAGCAAGGCCCAATTGACCGCTTTCATCGACCAGCAACTGGCCTGAACTTTTTGGGCACCGGAAAGGAAGCACGGCACCTTGCCGCTTCCTGACCGGCCCGGCCCCTGTGGCGGCCCGATCTGACGCGCAAATATCCACCCGCTTTTTTGCCTGGATTTCTGCCTGAATTTCCTGTCATAATGTGCTTTATTCACCGGCTGGCCCCCTGCCATCCGGTTCGAGTTCCCGGTTTGTAAGCCATCTTCTGCGGCTTCTTTTCAAACCTCCCCCGTTTCCATCAATGAACTCCGCAAGGAGTAATTCCATGCACTTAAACGAACTCAAGGCACTGCACGTGTCTGAAGTCCTCAAGCAGGCCGAAGCCCTTGAGATCGAAAACGTCGGCCGTATGCGCAAGCAGGAGCTGATGTTCGCCATCATCAAAAAACGTGCAAAAACCGGCGAGACCATCGTGGCCGACGGCGTGCTGGAAGTGCTTCCCGATGGTTTCGGTTTCCTGCGTGCACCGGACTCGAGCTACACCGCCTCGACCGACGACATCTACATCAGCCCCAGCCAAATCCGCCGCTTCAACCTGCATACCGGCGACATGATTGAAGGCGAAGTGCGTACCCCCAAAGACGGCGAGCGCTACTTTGCCCTGAACAAGCTCGACAAGGTCAACGACGGCCTGCCTGAAGACAACAAGCACAAGGTCATGTTCGAGAACTTGACCCCGCTGTTCCCGCGCGAGCAGTTCAAGCTCGAGCGCGACATCAAGGGCGAAGAGAACCTGACCAGCCGCATCATCGACATCGTCGCCCCCATCGGCAAGGGCCAGCGCGCCCTGCTGGTGGCGCCGCCCAAGTCCGGCAAGACCGTGATGATGCAGAACATCGCCCACGCCATCACCGCCAACTACCCCGAAGTGGTCATGATGGTGCTGCTGGTGGATGAGCGCCCTGAAGAAGTGACCGAAATGCAGCGCAGCGTGCGCGGCGAAGTCATCTCGTCAACGTTTGACGAACCTGCCGCACGCCACGTGCACGTGGCCGAAATGGTGATCGAACGCGCCAAGCGCCTGGTCGAACTCGGCAAGGATGTGGTCATCTTGCTGGACTCCATCACCCGCCTGGCGCGCGCCTACAACAACGTGCTGCCCTCCTCCGGCAAAGTGCTGACCGGCGGTGTGGACGCCAATGCATTGCAACGTCCCAAGCGCTTTTTCGGTGCAGCCCGCAATATTGAAGAAGGCGGCAGCCTTACCATCATTGGCACCGCCCTGGTCGACACCGGTAGCCGCATGGACGAAGTGATCTTTGAAGAATTCAAGGGCACCGGCAACTGCGAAATCCATCTGGACCGCCGCCTTTACGAAAAACGCGTGTTCCCGGCCATTCACCTGAACCGCAGCGGCACCCGCAAGGAAGAACTGCTACTTGCACCCGAAATCCTCCAAAAATCGCGGATTTTGCGTCAATTCATGTACAACATGGATGAAATCGAGTCCATGGAGCTCATGCTCAAGAACATGAAAGCCACCAAAAACAACCACGAATTCTTCGACATGATGCGAAGGGGTGGCTAAGACATAGCCCCCACGGTCGCTCACTTCGTGTAGCTTCCTGCCCCCCGAGGGGGCCGCTGCGCCTGCGGTCTGGCAAAGCCAGTCCCGCGGCCCCGGCTGGTATAAAACCCGACGAAACTACGCTAAGTGGTTGATTTCATGTCATAATAGCTGGCTTAGCGGAAAGTGCCCAGGACTGGCTTGGAGTGGCTCCCGCAACGAATAAGGAAAGATCATGAAAGAAGGCATTCACCCCAATTACCGCGAAGTTTGTTTTGTGGACCTGTCCAACAACTTCAAGTTCGTCACCCGCTCCTGCGTGAACACCAAAGAAATGGTGAAGATGGACGACGGTCGCGAACTGCCCCTGTACAAGCTCGATACGTCCAGCGAATCGCACCCCTTCTACACCGGCACGCAAAAATCCGTGGACAACATGGGCGGCCGCGTTGAGAAATTCCGCAACCGTTTCGGCAAGACCGCTGCCAAAGAGGCTGCACCCGAAGCTGCGAAGTAAGCTGCCGGATACGCTGCGAAATAACTTTCGCCAGCCCGCCAAAAAGCAGCCTGAATTTCAGGCTGCTTTTTTTTCGGCAAAATTTGCCGGTGCCGTCTGATGCCCACGCAGCTGGTTTAACGCAGAATCAGCCGTAACCCGCGTTGACCCTTGACGTCACCGCGACCTTTTACCGCTCCCCTGATCGACCGGACCCAACCGTTTTGAACAAACCGTCTCCCGCCATCATTGCCCAGTCCGCAGTGCGCCGCCTGCCGCGGCTCGCCCTGTTGCTGTTTTGCGCGGCCTATGTGTTGCCCGGCTTTCTGGGGCGTGGACCCTGGAAAAACGAAGACATTGCCGCGTTCGGTGTGATGCGCGAACTCGCTTCGATGGCCGGCAACTGGCTGCGTCCCCAGCTGCTGGGCCAGTTCACAGAGTTCGACGCACTGGCACCCTATTGGCTGGGTGCCGTCGCCATCAAGATCTTTCCTTTTCTGGACCCTGCCCTGGCCGTCCGCATTCCATTTGTGACGCTGCTCGTATTGACGATGCTCGCAACCTGGTATGCCGTCTACTACCTTGCCCGCAGCCCCCAGGCGCAACCAGTGGCTTTTGCCTTTGGCGGTGAGGCGAGCCCGGTCGACTACGCCCGCGCCATCGCCGATACTGCCTTGCTGGCCTTGATCGCCAGTCTTGGCCTGGCGCAGCTTTCCCACGAAACCACACCGGCCCTGGCACAACTGGGTTTCACAGCGCTGGCGTTTTACGCCATGGCGGCAAGCCCTTACCGCCCGGCAACCAAAATCCTGGGCCCGGCATTTGGCTTGCTGATCGGGCTGGCCGGACTGGCGCTGAGCGGCGCCCCGACATTGGCGTTGTTGTTCGGCGTAGGTGGAGCGTTGGTGGAATGGACGCACATGCGCTGGGGCGCCGACCAGTCCGATCCCGCGGCCCGGCAACAGTCCTGGCACTGGGTGCTGTTGATCACCGGCATTACGCTGCTGGTAGTGCTGCTCGCCTATGGGCTGAACCTATGGCGCTGGAGAATCCACCTGCCGGGTACCGATGCCCAATCTGCCTTGAAAGACTGGCGCAGCCTGGGGCGGCTGCTGCTGTGGTTTACCTGGCCAGCCTGGCCGCTGGCGATGTGGACGCTCTTTCGCTGGCGCAGGCAGCTGGCCAGCCGCCACGTGGCCCTGCCGCTGTGGTTTGCTGCGATGGCCGTGGCCGCCACGCTGACCACCACGGCTTCCGACCGCAGCCTGTTGCTCAGCCTGCCCCCCCTTGCGGCGCTGGCAGCCTTTGCGCTTCCCACGCTCAAGCGCAGCGTGGCTTCATTGATTGACTGGTTCACGCTGCTGTTTTTCACCGGCTGCGGCGTCGTCATCTGGGTGGTCTGGATCGCCATGCAGACAGGGGTTCCGCGTCAACCCGCAGCCAATGTTGCGAAACTTGCGCCGGGCTTTGAACCGAGTTTTTCATGGCTGGCTTTTTTGGCCGCCCTGTTGGCAACCCTGGCCTGGGCCTGGCTTGTCAAATGGCGCGCCGGTGCGCAGCGCGCAGCTATCTGGAAGTCGCTGGTATTGCCGGCCGGCGGCGCGACCCTGTGCTGGCTGCTGCTGATGACACTGTGGCTGCCGCTGCTTGACTATGCCCGCAGCCTCGCACCGCTTTCCCGCCAGATTGCCCATCTTGTCGATAAGAACGCCTGTGTCGAAATCTACGGCTTAGGCAGCGCGCAAGCCGCCGCACTGCAATACCACGGCGGGCTTGAACTCCGGCAGGCCGGGCCAAAAGCAAGCTGCCCGTACCTGATTGTGGATGTCGAAGCCCAGTCCAAACTCAGCGGTACCGTCAATTTGCCCGACTGGGCGTTCCAGGCAACGGTGCGCCGCCCCACAGACAAGACTGAAAACGTCCTGCTGTTCAAGCGCGTGAGCCTTTCCCCTTCCCCGCCAAAAACCAGCCCTTGAGCGAACTCAAGATCATCAGCCAGCACGCGGGCACCGTGCTTGTCGGGCAGCTGGCCGTCATGGCCTTCGGCGTGGCCGACACGGTCATCGCCGGCCGCTACAGCGATGAGGCCCTGGCCGCCCTGTCGGTCGGTTCGGCCTTGTACGTCAGCGTGTATGTCGGCCTGATCGGCATCGTGCAGGCGCTTTTGCCGATCTGGGCCGAAATGCTGGGCGCACGCCGGCACGAAGCGGTGGGAGCTTCATTGCGCCAAAGCATGTACCTCTGCGTTTTCATCGTGGCGGTGGGCATGGCCGCGATGCTGTTTCCCGGCCCCCTGCTGCGCTGGGCTCAGGTGCCCGAGCTGATGCGGGATGAAGTACAACACTACCTCGCGGTGCTGGCGTTCGCATTCGCACCCTCGCTGCTCTTTCGCATTTACAGCACCTTCAACCAGTCGCTCGGCAAACCGCGGCTGGTCACCTGGTTGCAGGTCGGCGCCTTGATGGTCAAGATTCCGCTGTCGATCTGGCTCGTGGCTGGCGGCGCCGGTGTCGACCCCATGGGCGCCGTCGGCTGCGCGTGGGCTACATTGATCGTCAACTATCTACTCCTGGCGCTGGCCATCCTGATGCTGCGCACGCAGACGCTTTATCTGCCGTATCGCATCTGGCAGCGCATGGAACGGCCGGATTGGCGGCAAATTGGCCATTTCGCCAGACTCGGCATTCCGGGGGGACTCGCCTACCTGGTCGAGGTAACCTCGTTCACGCTGATGGCGCTGTTCATCGCGCGCCTGGGCACCGTGGCCTCTGCCAGCCACCAGATTGCTTCCAGTGTGGCGGCGGTGCTCTACATGATGCCGCTGTCCATGGCGATTGCCTGCAGTGCCCGCGTCTCCTTCTGGATGGGCGCCGGGCGTCCGGATTACGCCAAACGCGTGGTCTTGCTGGGCCTCAAGCTCACAGTGCTCGCGGCGCTGGCACTGGCGGCCATGGTGTCAATGGCCGGCCCTCTGCTGACGGGCTGGTACTCCGGCAATCCAGAGATCGTCGCACTGGCCTCCTCTCTGCTGGTCTGGGTGGCGTTCTATCACGTGGCAGATGCCACGCAAGCATTGACCGCCTTTTTACTGCGCTGCTACCGCATCACGATTGCGCCGCTGGCCCTTTATGGCGTACTGCTCTGGGGGCTTGGGCTTCTGGGTGGCTACCGCCTGACCTACGACGGCATTGCGGGCCGGGCAGCAACGCAGTCCGCCAGCAGCTTTTGGGCCGCCAGTACGCTCGCCATCGGCCTGGTCGCGGCATGCCTGCTGGTTCTGTTATGGCTTGCGGTCAGGCGCAGCCTGAAACCTGCTCAACCCGCCTGAATACGGCGAACCCGCGCCGCGGGGAAAATAATGGAGAAGCAGGAGCCCTGCCCCGGCTCGCTCTGAATGTTGAGCTCAGCACCGTGGCGCTGCGCCACATGCTTGACGATGGCAAGGCCCAGGCCGGTGCCGCCGGTTTCGCGCGACCGGCTGCGGTCTATCCGATAGAAGCGCTCCGTCAGTCGCGGAAGGTGCTCAGCCGCGATGCCAGGGCCGGAATCCCTGACCTTGAACTCCCCCCGACCATCTTCCAGCAGTTTCCAGCTCACGCGGACCACGCCGCCCTCCGGGGTGTAGCGCACCGCATTGGTGACAAGATTGGACATGGCGCTGTAAAGCTCGGTCTGCACACCGGCAATTTCAGAGACAGGGCCCAGGTCAAATTCCAGCCGGTGTCCCTGCGGCGCAATCACCAACGACAAGGCCCTGGCCTCCTGTTCGCACTGCGCCAGCAAGGCGCTGAGCGTCATCCAGTCATTGGCGCCCGGAAATGGGCTGCCTTCGAGGCGTGACAAGGTCAACAGGTCGCTGACCAGCGTCTGCATTCGCTGCGACTGCTGCGCCATCAGTGCCAGGTAGCGGGCGCGCTCCGCCTCCTTGATCGGCAGGGTTTGCAGCGTCTCAATAAAGCCGGACAGCACGGTCAGCGGCGTGCGTATCTCGTGCGATACGTTGGCCACAAAATCGCGGCGCATGGCCTCCGCCAGTTCGACAGCCGTGATGTCACGAGACAGCAGCAGCTTGCGATTTTTACCGTACGAATGCACATGCACCGACAGTTTCACGGGCCGGGCCGGCGTGCTGAAACTGCCGGGAATTACCACGTCCTGTGAGTAGTCGCCTGCCGCCATATAGGCATTAAAGGCCGGTGCCCGGACCAGGTTCGCAATGTGCTGCAACACGTCGCGCTGGGCGTCAAAGCCGAAATGCTGCGTCGCCATCTGGTTGCACCACTCGATGCGGCCCTGGGCATCGAGCAGCACCACACCGCTCGGAGAGGCCTGCATGGCGGCCAGGAATTCGTCGAGGCGAGCCTGGCTTTCACGCAGCTGCTGGTCGCGGTTTTTCAGCAGCCTGCGGGTTCGGTCTGCCACCTCGCCCCACACCCCTGGCAAGCTGGGCGCGGTACCGGCTGTCACAGCCGGCGTATCGTTGTTTTGCTCGGCGCGCAACCAGTTCAAAAGGCGGGCCGCATGAAGACTGTCAATGAGCAGCCACACCAGCGCACCCACGGCGAGCCCAATGCCCAACCCGAAGGTCAACCCGTTGGCAGTTCTTGCCCAAAAGCCCAAACCGCCCCCTGCAAGCATGCAGGCGGCAAAAATGACCCAGCGGTTAATCATCCTGGAAACAGCCGTTGACCGCGTGTAAACACTCAAAAACCCGCATGCGCATTGACGTTTGCCTCTTCGTTCGAAATCACCTTGGGGGTGCCAGCGCTATGTACCCGATTGCACCGTGCGCAGTGCGCCATGCGGCGTTGCTCCGCCTTGTGGGCAGCAGCCCAATGCGTTGTCGCGCCTTGCCTGGCACCCCACGCACGGCACGCTCGGGCACATCCAACGACTGTTCCCAGGATCATGCGCTGGATTGTGCAGCAACCACCGGGTTGTTGGCGGGCATCGCCGTCAAACGGTAGCCCGCGCCGCGAACGGTTTCCACCATGGCGCCCGCAGCGCCCAAGGCCTCCCGCAGACGCTTGACATGGACATCGACCGTACGCTCTTCAATGAACACGTGGTCGCCCCAAACCTTGTCGAGCAGTGCGCTGCGGCTGTGTACCCGCTCGGCGTGCTTCATCAGATAGTGCAGGAGCTTGAACTCGGTGGGGCCCAGCTTGAGCTCCTGACCCTGGTGAGAGATGCGGTGCGTGGCCGCATCCAGAACCAGGGCACCCACGGTGACGCTGTCATTGACCGACTCGGGTGCACGGCGACGCAGTACCGCACGAATGCGGGCCAGCAGTTCCTGGGTGGAAAAAGGCTTGGTGATGTAGTCGTCCGCGCCGGCATCAAGCCCCGCGACCTTGTCTGGCTCGTCGCCTCGCGCAGTCAGCATCAGGATCGGGATACTCTTGGTACGCGCCTGCTTGCGCCAGTGGCGAGCCAATGCCAGGCCGCTTTGTCCCGGCAACATCCAGTCCAGCAGAATCACGTCCGGCAGCACGGCATCCAGCTCCCGCTGGGCCGACACACTGTCTTCCGCCACCACAGGGTCAAAGCCACCATGCCGCAAGTTGACGGCAATCAACTCGGCAATGGCCGGCTCGTCTTCAACAATCAGTACGCGTGGCAGATGTTTCATGATGAAAATTCGTTCTTGAAATACAGAGGCCCAAGCCACCATACAGTAGAAGCGTCCCCCGGCTGCCGACAATTCTCCATCCAAGCAGGGGCCGCGGGACTGGCTTCGCCAGACCGCAGGCGCAGCGGCCCCCTCGGGGGGCAGGAAGCGACACGTAGTGCGCGACCGTGGGGGCTCATTTCACCGCAGACTCAATCTGTTCCATAGGGGTGTGGCGCACATCGGCCCCTTTGACAATATAGATGATGAATTCGGCGATGTTTTTGGCGTGGTCACCTACCCGCTCAATGGCCTTGGCGACGAACAGCAGGTCCAGGCTTGGCGAAATGGTACGCGGATCTTCCATCATGTAAGTGATCAGCTTGCGCACAAAGCCGTCGAACTCCTGGTCAATCTGGTCGTCCTCTTTGAGGATGGAGACCGCCACGGCGGTGTCAAGCCTGGCGAACGCGTCAAGCGCCTTTCGCAACAGGCCAGAGGCCAGCTCGGCGGCGACACGCAGGTCGGACGAAGGCAGAGCCCGCGCAGAGCCGCTCTCAATGATGGACTTGACCATGCGTGCGATTTTCTCGGCCTCGTCACCGGCGCGCTCCAGGTTGGCCGTCGTCTTGGAAATGGCGATTAGTAGGCGCAGATCGCGCGCCGTGGGCTGGCGCCGCGCGATGATGGACGACAACTCGCGGTCGATATCGATTTCCATCGCATTGACGCGCGTTTCAGTTTCGATCACCTGGTTCGCGCTTTCGGCGCTGAACTGGGACAAGGCGTAGATGGCCAAGCGAATCTGTGACTCGACCAGGCCGCCCAATTCCATGACGCGCGAAGATACGCCGTTGAGTTCGCTGTCAAACTGGGTCGATAGGTGTTTATCAGGCATATGTTTCCCTTATATCTGTCAATAACAAGGCTGGTCGCACTGCGCTCCAGGCCAGTAACAGCGTGGAACCGGCTTTGCCGGGCCCACTGCTGTTGCCCCCTGCAAGGGGGGATCCGGCTACACGCAGTGAGCCGAGACGGGGGTCAGCCGAATCTGCCGGTAATGTAGTCTTCGGTCTCTTTGCGCTTGGGCTTGAAAAATATGTCTTCCGTGACACCAAACTCCACCAGATCGCCCAGGTACATATAGGCGGTGTAGTCGCTGCAGCGGGCTGCCTGCTGCATGTTGTGCGTCACGATGACCACCGTGTACTCGTTCTTCAGCTCGGCAATCAGCTCCTCCACTTTGGCGGTGGAGATCGGGTCCAGCGCCGAGCAGGGTTCGTCCAGCAACAGCACTTCAGGTTTGATGGCAATGCCGCGTGCGATGCACAGGCGCTGCTGCTGGCCGCCCGAAAGGCTGGAGCCGCTCTGGTTCAGCTTGTCCTTGACTTCAGTCCAGAGCGCGGCCTTGCGCAAAGCCCACTCCACACGCTCGTCCATGTCCGAGGCGTTGAGGCTTTCAAACAACTTCACGCCGAAAGCGATGTTGTCGTAGATCGACATCGGAAACGGCGTCGGCTTCTGAAACACCATGCCGACCTTGGAGCGGATCAGCGCCACGTCCTTCTTTGACTTCAGCAGGTTTTCGCCGTCGAACATGATTTCGCCTTCGGCGCGCTGCTCGGGGTAAAGCTCATACATGCGGTTGAAAATACGCAACAGCGTGGACTTGCCGCAGCCCGAAGGGCCGATGAAAGCCGTGACTTTCTTCTCTGGAATTTCCAGATTGATGTTTTTGAGGGCGTGGAACTTGCCGTAGTAAAAATCGAGGTTCTTGACCGAAATTTTCGATTGCGAAACAGGAGCGGAGAGGGTCTCGACCATGGGGTCAACCTTTCGATGTTGTGGAACCGCAGGCGCGGCAATCGGAGTCTGTTCGGGAAACACCGCAGAACCGGCTTTGCCGGACTGCAGGTGTTGCCCCCTTGAGGGGGGAGGCGACTACACGAAGTGAACTCGCAACAGGGGTGTTCATGATTTCCCGCGGGTCAGTACGCGCGCCAGGATATTCAGGCCAAGCACGGCCATGGTGATCAGGAACACGCCCGCCCACGCCAGTTGCTGCCAGTTCTCATAAGGGCTGAGCGCAAATTTGAAGATCGTTACGGGCAGACTGGCCATGGGCTGACTCAAGTCGGACGTCCAGAACTGGTTGTTCAGCGCGGTGAAGAGCAACGGAGCCGTTTCACCCGCAATCCGCGCCACGGCCAGCAAAATGCCCGTCGTGACGCCGGCGCGCGCAGCACGCAGCGTGATGCTGGTAATGACTTTCCATTTCGGCGCGCCCAATGCATAGGCTGCCTCCCGCAGGCCTGGCGGCACCAGCTGCAGCATGTTTTCCGTCGTGCGTATCACCACGGGAATCACGATCAGCGCCAGCGCCAGAACGCCTGCCCAGCCTGAGTAGCCCTTGAACTGCGACACCACGACGGTGTAGACAAACAGGCCGATCACGATGGACGGTGCGGACAGCAGGATGTCATTGACGAAGCGCGTCACCGAAGCCAGCATGCCCTTGGTGTTGTACTCAGCCAGGTAAATGCCCGCCATGATGCCAATCGGCGTGCCCACAAACGTGGCCAGCAACACCATCAGGAAGGAGCCGTAAATCGCGTTGGCGATACCGCCCTCTTCGTTCGGCGCCGGTGTCATCTGGGTAAGCGTGGCCATCGAGAGGCCACCCACGCCCAGGCGAATGGTTTCCCAAAGAATCCATGCCAGCCAGAACAGACCGAACGACATGGCCGCCAGCGACAGGACCAGCGCGATCCGGTTAACCCGCTTGCGGCGGGCAAACTTGGCCAGGCGCGCCTCATGCACCGCGGTACTCATGTTTTCACCCCTTCACTTTTTCGCAGTTGGGCCAGTAGCAGCTTGGACAGCGACAGCACGACGAACGTGATGAAGAACAGCACCAGCCCCAGATAAATCAGTGCCGCCTGGTGCAGGCCTTCGCCTGCTTCAGCGAACTCGTTGGCCAGCGCCGACGTGATGCTGTTGGCCGCCTGAAAGAGGCTCAGCGAATCCAGCTGGTTGAAATTGCCGATGACGAAGGTGACCGCCATGGTCTCGCCCAGGGCCCGGCCCAAACCCAGCATGATGCCGCCGACCACGCCAGCCTTGGTGTAGGGCAGCACGACTTTGGAGACAACTTCCCAGGTGGTGGAGCCCAACCCATAGGCCGACTCTTTGAGCAGCACAGGCGTGACTTCAAACACGTCCCGCATTACCGACGCGATGAAGGGAATGATCATGATGGCCAGGATGATGCCGGCCGACAAAATGCCGATGCCCACGGGAGGGCCAGACACCAGCGCACCGAGATACGGCACGCCGCTGAGAATGCTTTGCAGCGGCTGCTGGACGTAAGTGGCAAGGATAGGACCGAACACCAGCAAACCCCACATGCCGTAAACAATGGACGGCACGGCGGCCAGTAGCTCGATGGCGGTGCCCAGCGGCCTTTTGAGCCAGGCGGGCGACAGCTCTGTCAGGAACAGCGCAATGCCGAAGCTGACCGGCACCGCGATGAGCAGCGCGATCAACGACGTGGCAATCGTGCCGTAAATCATGACCAGCCCGCCGTACTCGTTTTTGACGGGGTCCCAGACGCTGCTGGTCAGAAAGCCGAGGCCGTATTTGCTGATCGCCGGCCACGCGCCAATGACGAGGGATACCAGGATACCGGCCAGCAGGGCCAGCGTCAGCCAGGCCGCGCCTTGTGCAGCCCAGCCGAAAAGCCGGTCTGCCATAGGGCTTCTGCGCACAGCGCCGCCAGGAGGAGGATTGGTCATATCGCGTCCGGTCGCTTTGGCCGGGTGGTCAAAAGCGGCCCGGCTAGCCGGAAGTGTAGAGGACACGTGAGAAACCCCTATGGTGTGTAACGACTGTGAAAAATCGGCAGGCTGTGCTTACTTGTAGGCAACCGTCTTGCCCGATGCATCCTTGATGTCGCCCCAGGCTTTTTCGATGATGGTCTTCACTGCGGCAGGCATGGGCACATAGTCCAGGTCATCGGCGGTCTTGTCACCGTTTTTGTAAGCCCACTCAAAAAACTTGAGCGAAGCGGCCGCCTGGGCAGGCTTGTCCTGGACTTTTTGCATCAGGATGAAAGTCGCGCCGGTGATGGGCCACGAATCCTTGCCAGGCTGCTCGGTCAGAATTTGGTAGAAGCTCTTGGACCACTCTGCACCAGCGGCAGCGGCCTTGAAGGCATTGTCTTCCGGCGACACGAAGTTGCCGGCGGCGTTCTTCAGCTGGGCAAAGGTCATCTTGTTTTGCTTGACGTAGGCGTATTCCACGTAGCCGATCGAATTGGGCAGACGGCCGACGAATGCCGCCACGCCTTCATTGCCCTTGCCGCCGGCGCCTACTGGCCAGTTCACCGCTGTGCCCTCGCCCACTTTGGACTTCCACTCGGCGTTCACCTTGCTCAGGTAGTTGGTGAAGATAAAGCTGGTGCCGGAACCGTCGGCGCGGCGAACCGGTGCAATGGCGGCGTCAGGCAGTGCCAGCGTGGGGTTCAGGGCCTTGATGGCGGGGTCGGTCCATTTGGTGATCTTGCCGAGGTAGATGTCGCCCAGCACCTGGCCGCTCAGCTTGAGCTGGCCGGCAGCGATGCCTTTGATGTTGACCACGGGAATGACACCGCCGATGACGGTGGGGAACTGCATCAGCCCCTTCTTGGCCAGTTCTTCGTCCTTCAGGGGAGCGTCAGAAGCACCGAAGTCGACCGTTTTGGCTTCAATCTGGCGCAAACCAGCACCTGAGCCAACCGACTGGTAATTGATCTTGATGCTGGTGGCCTTGTTGTAATCAGCAGCCCATTTGGAATACAGGGGGGCCGGGAAGCTGGCGCCGGCGCCGGTGACGTCCTGGGCGGCAGCCAGCGTGGCGAACGATACGAAGGCAAGGCCCATCGCGGCGGTCAGGGAAGCTTTGAAAGACTGGTTCATCGAAACACCTCTTGGTTTGAAATCAGGTTGAAATAGCTGGACTGACAGGGAAGATGCATCGACTGTAGAAATTTTGTGTGACAGAGGCATGACAAAAAAGCCGCGAAGTTTGGCCGCTGTCATGTGGGGTTTTGGCATGTCCCGTCACAAAAACTTCAAATTTCCGTCACGGATCTGTCATGTCACCTGCCTACGCTTGGACCCTGTCTTACACAGGAGTACCCAGAACATGTTCAATCGCCGTATTTTGTTTGTCGCTGCCACTGTTGCAGCCCTCGCTGGCTGCGCCACGACCTCATCCACCCCGGTCTCGGTGGCCGACACCCTCGCTGCCCAGTCGCGGCTGAGCACGCTCAACAGCCTGGTCGCAAAAGCCGGGCTCACCGACACCCTGAAAGGCACGGGCCCCTACACCGTCTTTGCGCCCACCAACGAGGCGTTTGCCAAAGTGCCGGCCAAAACCATGGACGAGCTCGGCAAAAACCCGGCCAAACTCAAGGCCCTTCTGACATACCACGTCCTGCCAGGCACGGTTATGGCTGCGAGTGTCAAAAACGGCAACAGCAAGACCGTCAACGGTGCCAACGTCGCCCTGTCGCGCGCCGGTGAATTCGTAACAGTTGAAGATGCCCTGGTCCAGACGCCCGATATCGTCGCCACCAACGGTGTGGTGCATGTCATCGACAGCGTCCTGATTCCGCCAGCGAAATAAGTACGCCTGCACCGCAGCGGGTCAAACCGGAGAGGTTTGGCCCGTTTTTCGTTTAATGACTCCCATTTCAGACTGCAGCCCTTTATAGACGGGCGCAAGCAGCTACAAATTTCATAGCAAATGACGCAGGCAAACCTGCCGAACGGGGAGCCACCACCATGCCATTTCACACGCCCACCCCCAGCCGTCGTCAGCTGTTGCAACGCGCCGGCCTCATGGCAGCCACAGCCGCCACAGCCGCCGCAATACCGGCATGGGCGCAACCCGGCAAGGCGGCATCGTCCCGTGGTGTGGTCATCGCCCAGGTCGTTGATTTTTCGCAAGGCCAGCAGGACGTCTCCAAGGACTTTCTGATCGGCTCACGGGCGGCCTGGCAAGACATCAACCTGCGCGGCGGCATTCGCGGCAAGCAGGTCCAGCACCTGGCACTGGAAACAGACGGCAGCCCCGCCAGCGTGCACACAGCCCTGGATTCGGTCAAGGACAACCCGTCGTGCATAGTCCTCTCCGGCAGCGTGGGCGACCCCGTGGCCAGCCAGATCGTGGCACTGTCCCGCCAGGGTGCACTGGGCATTCCCCACGCCGCCCCATGGCTGCAAAATTCCAGCCTCGAGATTGACGACAAGACATTTCCCATCTTCGCCGCGCGCCAGGAACAAATTACCTATGCGCTTAAAAGCCTCTCATCCATGGGCCTGAAGGAGTTGGGTGCGATTTACGCCACAGCGCAGGACTATGCGGCCTATCACGCAGATGTCGCGCGCATTGCCGTAGACATGCAACTGAAGCTGCAACCCTTCAAGGGGACGGGCGACTTGCGCGCGCTGGGCCAGAAGCTCACGCCCAGCACACCTGCCGTCCTGCTGTTTGTAGGCGGAACCCCAGAGCTGGCCGAATTCACGCAAGGCATCGAAAAGCAGGCCCGCCAGCGGTACATCGTGGCCCTGGCCGACGTGAACCTGCAGACCATGCTGCAGATGGGTGCGGCACGCAACACGCCCGTGATCGCCACCCAGCCAGTGCCCCTGGTAAACGCCAGCCTCCCGGTGGTCAGAAACTACCGCGAAACGCTCGCGCGCCTTTTTGACGAGCCGCCCACACCCCTGAGCCTGGCCGGATTTATTGCCGCGCGCTACACCTGGGAAGTGCTGAACGAGGTCGACGGCCCGCTGAGCCGCCAGAGCGCCCTGGCCGCCTTTCAGCGCCGTGAAAAATTCGATATGGGCGGATTCAGCATCAGCTTTAATGCCCAGCGCAGGAGCGGAAACTACGTAACCCAGAGCATGATGACCGTCGATGGCCGACTCATTGGTTGACGGACTACAGCATGCTCATGAGCATCCCGCGTGAATGCTATGCTGAGCCCCGAAAAAGAAACTCAGACATGCAAAATGGAACGCTGCTCGCCGCTGTAGACCTCGGGTCCAACAGCTTTCGCCTTGAAATCGGCCGCTTTGATGCGGGCCAGATCCATCGCACCGAATACCTCAAGGAAACCGTTCGCCAGGGTAACGGGCTCGATGCAGACCGCAACCTGACCCCTGAAGCCATGCAGCGCGGCTGGGACTGTCTGGCTCGCTTCGGTGAAAGGCTGGCCGGTTTCAAAAAACACCAGGTCCGCGCCGTCGCCACCCAGACCCTGCGCGAAGCGCGCAACCGCGAAGAGTTTCTCGCACGCGCCCACAAAATCCTCGGTTTTCCCATCGACGTCATTCCGGGCCGCGAAGAAGCCCGGTTGATTTACCAGGGTGTGGCGCACTTGCTGCCGCAGTCTGACGAACGCCGGCTGGTGGTGGACATCGGCGGGCGCTCCACCGAAATGATCCTCGGCAAGGGGCTGGACGCGCGCACCATGGAGTCCTACCGTGTCGGCAGCGTGGCGTGGTCGATGAAATACTTTCCGGACGGGCAGTTCACCCCGCGCGCCTTCCAGACTGCCGAAGTGGCTGCCAAAGCGGTTCTTGACGAGGCCGTCAACGCCTACCGGGTCGACGCATGGGACACCGCCTATGGCTCCTCCGGCACGATTGGCGCGGTCAGCGATGTACTGACCGCATCAGGTTGGCCTGCGGGCCTGGTCACGCGGGAAGGCCTCGACTGGCTGCTGGACCGTCTGCTCAAGGCACAAAGCGCCGACCGCCTCAAGATCGAGGGCATGAAAGACGACCGGCGTGCCGTCATAGGCGGCGGTGTCAGTGTCCTGAGAGCCGTGTTCGACCTGCTGGGCATTTCGCAGATGGAAGCCGCGCAAGGCGCTTTACGCCACGGCGTGCTGTACGACCTGCTCGACCGTGAGCAAGACCTGACCGACCTGCGATCCACCACCGTGCAGCGTCTGGCCAGCAAATTCAACACCGATGCCGGACAGGCGCAACGCGTCAACAAAGTCGCCAGGCAGCTGTTCGTCATGGCCTGCAAGGGCATGCCTGCGGCAGAGTCTGACCGCTTGCAGCGCAAACTGGAATGGGCGGCGCAACTTCACGAAATCGGCAGCCAGATCTCACACAGCGACTACCACAAGCACGGCGCCTACATCCTGGACAACGCCGACGCCCCGGGCTTTGCCCTGCCCGAGCTGCATCGCCTGAGCCTGCTGGTGTTGGGCCACCGCGGCAAGCTGCGCAAGCTGGAAGTCAATTTTGAAGACCGGGTGTTCATCCAGCAGCTGCTGTGCCTGCGCCTGGCGGTCATCCTCTGCCACGCGCGGCGCGACCCCGACCTCAAGGGCTTGCAGCTTGAGAGCAGCGCCGAGCCCGGACGCATTTTTGTGCTGAACTGCCGCGCCGGCTGGGCGCAGGCCTTTCCGCAGTCGGCCCACCTGCTGCAGGAAGAAGTGCTGGCTTGGCAAAAGACGCCGTGGACGCTGGTCGTTCCAACTGCCTGAACCCCTCCACCCCTCCGTGCGCGCATGGCCGCCGCGGTCGCACGACTTGACCGTTTTTAATCAAACCGTATAAACTATATATACGGTTTATTTGACCGCATACAAAAACAGGACTAATCCATGGCAACCCGCAAAAAAGCAACTGCAAAGACCATCGCAAAGGCCGCCATACCGGCAACCCCCAAAGCTCCCGTGAAAACCGCGGCCAAGCCTGCCCCGAAAAAGGCGTCCACCGTCAAGGCCCCTACCGGCAAAGGCGTAATCAAGAAAGCCATCGTGAAAAAGGCCGCGACCAAGAAGCCGGCAGCCAAGCCCCAGGCAAGCGCCAAACCGGTGAAGGCCGCAAAACCCGAGAAAACCAAAAAGCCCAAGCTGGTGCGCGACAGTTTCACCATTCCCAAGACCGAATACGTGGTGCTCGACGATCTCAAGCAACGCGCCACCAAACTGACCCGCCCGGCCAAGAAAAGTGAACTGCTGCGCGCAGGCATCAAGCTGCTGGCCAGCCTGTCCGATGCGGCCTTCCTGACGGCGCTTGAACAGGTCCCTGCAATCAAGACCGGTCGGCCCACGCTCGGCTCTTAAACCACGCAAAGGCAAGCTCCAGCACCCGTATGGGTGCTGAGTTGCTCATGACTGAGCCTGCCACGATTGAAATATCAGGGCGTTAGCGGGCAACTCATCGGGCTGCCTTCTGCCTGGCTTTAAACGCCAGGTAGACGCTGGTTCCCATCAACAAGACAAACACTGCAAGCGCCATGACTTCCAAGGGGGCAATGGTCCCCAGGAATGCCGTGCCCACCCATCTCACGGGATACAACGGAAAAAACGCAAGCGCGATCAAGGTCGGGAAATGCGCGTGCGGCGGCTGTAACGCCAGCAGAAAAGAAGTGGCAAGCAAGCTCGCGAGCAAATATCCAATGACGAAAAAAAACGCGGTCTTCATTGCAGTCCAAGGTTCGACGCAATGGAGTTGTCAGTCCGAGGCGCCAAATACAAAGCCGCAAACATGCTGCAAGCGAACGCGATTAAAACGGCCAGGGCGAACCTGATGGGGAAGATATTGATCAATCCCGGGTCTGGAACTGGATTCCACTCCGCGGCACCGAACTGAAAGGTGAAGCAGGCGCAAAAAGCCAGAACGGCAGCAAGATTTGAAACCAGCGTGACACGTAATTTTGACTTGACGGCGCGGTGAGACACAAAAAAAACAGCCCACCACGAAATGAAAATAATGATGACAAGCGGAATCCCGGTCGGGAAGGAAATAGAGGTATCTGACACGCTGCCCGGAATCTTTCTTGCCGCGGCCCATACAAGACCTGTTGAAAGCATCCACGTGAATGGAACTGCGAACGAAATAAACAGGGCGACAGATGAGGCGATCCGCGAGCTTGTGGTACTTGGAATAAATTTTTTGGTCATACTGATTCGGAGGCCTGACGGCTTGGCTGACGCCTTGGTTATGCCGCGCCACGAAGCGGCGTCGGCCTGGACGAATTGTTAGGCCTCACAGCCGCTGTTGCCTGACTTGACGATTAACACGCCTGGCCTAAGCCTTTGGAAAGAACACCTGCCACAGGATAAAAAAAACGACGCCAAGGACGAGGCCGCCTACTCCCATGACGCCAAGCGCGCCCTTGCGGAACTTCCCCGATGCCTCCCCTAGCAGGTTTTCATCCGGATCCCCCAGGATGCTTAGAACAAGAAAAAAAGGAACTAGCGCGACAATCACGACCCATTTCGGAGCATCAAACTCTGCAGCCGCCCAAGGCGGCATTGCAAGTATCACTAACCAGACGTACTTAAGCATGTTTGACTTTACGGGGTAGGCATGATGCCCGACGCGGGAGAGCGGGGCCTAGTGAATGAAAGGGCTTCCCGGCCCCCTGAGCGAACCGCGAGTCGAACGACTGGCGGCATGGCATGCCGAGTACCTAGATGGAGAGTTCAAACTTTTCATCAACTCGCCCGGAACGGAAATCAGGGCTATCGTAACCGTTGAAATTGACCTCGCCAAGAGCGCCTTTGCGGTGCATGGCGTAGATGAAACTGGCAAGCCCGCACTCGTGCGCCCGGTCGTCAAACGCGTCGCCTGCTCAAACCGATGGCCAAATTCCCGCGGCATCTCATCGGCTGGGAGGGTTGTGTTCCATCACGCAGACTCGGTCCGGCTGCCGGTTTGAATAAAAGAAATTCGTGGTTCGTTTCCACCGCCGCGTAGCTCAGCGGACCGCGGCCCTTGCGGCCTCGTACCTCGACTCAGAGAACTTCAGGCGATTGCACCGTGACCACGACCGTCTGGCTTTGCCCGTCGCGGTCGCGGTTGCGAAGCCACCAGAGCGCGCCTTTCTTGACGGGGCACTCGGCTTCTTGCAGTCCCAGCAGCTGCGCAATGGTTTCGCCCAACAATGGCTGATGGCCCACCACCAAAATCGGTGCTTTGGCCGTCGGCCATTGCACCAGTTCCAGCAGTTGTTCAACCGTGGCATCAGGCGCCAGTTCGTTGCGGACCTTGTACTTGCGCCCCAGCGCCAACGCGGTCTGCTCGCAGCGCCGTGCAGGGCTCACAAAAATGCGTGCGCCTTCGGGCAATTGGCGGTCCAGCCAGTGGGCCATGCGGGCCGCCTGCTTCTCGCCCCGGCCGGTCAGCGATCGTTCGAGATCACTGCCGCCCTGCGGGTCACCTTCGGGCCAGTCTTCTGCCTCTGCATGACGCCACAGAATAAGGTCCATGTCATTTTTCCTGTTGTTGAGGGGGCGAATAACGGGCCATCAGGGCTGCCTGCGCGCCGTGGCGCGGATGTTCGCCATCTGCAGTGACCCTGAGGTAGGAACCGTCAGGCTGCAAATCCCAGGCATCTCGGCCGTCGTGCAGATAAGCCACCAGGCATTCGTCGATGATGCGCTGGCGAATCACCGGGTCGGTCACCGGCCAGGCCAGCTCCACCCGGCGCAGCATGTTGCGGTTCATCCAGTCGGCGCTGGAGAGCAGCAAGGTCTCTTCTTCCGCGCAGCGGAAATAAAATACCCGTGAATGCTCCAGGAAGCGGCCGATGATGGATCGCACACGGATGTTGTCCGTCACTCCGGGCACCTGTGCCGGCAGCATGCAGGCCCCGCGCACGATCAGGTCGATCTTCACGCCGCGTTGCCCGGCCCTCACCAGCGCCAGCATCAGGTCTTCGTCGGTCAGCGCGTTCATCTTGGCCACAATGCGCGTGTCTTCTCCGTGCAAGGCAGCCTCGCCGAGCGCGTCGATTTTCTCGATCAGCTTGCGGTGCAGCTGGAACGGCGCCAGCAGCAAATGGTGCAGCTTGGGCAGGCGACTCTGGCTGGCCAGGTGCACAAACACGTTGTCGATGTCGGCCGTCATGAGGGCATCGGCCGTCAGGTAGCTCAGGTCGGTATACAGGCGCGCCGTGCGCGGGTTGTAGTTGCCGGTCGAAAGATGGGCGTAGCGCACCAGGTGCTTGCCCTCGCGCCGCGTCACCAGCAGCATCTTGGCGTGGGTTTTCAGGCCCACCACGCCGTACACCACCTGGGCGCCGATGGACTCCAGCATTTCCGCCCAGTTAATGTTCGCTTCTTCATCGAAGCGCGCCTTGAGCTCCACCACCACAGTCACTTCCTTGCCGCGCCGCACGGCTTCGCGCAGCAGCACCATCAGTTCGGAGTCGGCACCGGTGCGGTAAATGGTTTGCTTGATCGCCAGCACCTGGGGGTCGTTGACCGCCTCCCGCAAAAAGGCGAGTACGCCGTCGAAGCTTTCAAAAGGCTGGTGAATCGACACGTCACCCTCTTTGAGCCGCTCAAAGAACGACTGCCCGGGCTGCAGCTGCGTCGGGTAACAGGCGCTGTAGCCGGGGAACAGCAGCTTGGGGTCATTGACCAGGTCTACCAGCTGCGTCAGTCTCACCAGGTTCACCGGGCCGTGCACGCGGTACAGCGCAGGCGACGGCAAGTTGAACTGCTTGAGCAAAAAGCTCGCCAGGTGCTCGGAACACCCCGCAGAGACCTCCAGCCGTACGGCCTGGCCGTAATGCCGCTGCTCCAGGCCCTGGCGCAGGGCGGTACGCAGGTTTTTGACATCGTCTTCATCGACGGCCAAATCGGAATGGCGTGTGACACGGAACTGCGAAAACTGGCCCACGTCACGGCCGGGGAACAGCTCCGTCAGGTGTGCGCGGATGACGCTGGAGAGCGACACGAAGAGACGGCTCTTGTCTTTGCCATGCGCCGGCATGTGAATGAACCGCGGCAACACCCGCGGTATCTTGACGATGGCAATGTCGTTCTCGCGCCCGAAGGCGTCGTGCCCACTCAAGCGCACAATGAAGTTGAGTGACTTGTTCGCCACCTGGGGAAATGGATGGGAAGGGTCCAGCCCCACCGGGATCAACAAGGGCCGCACTTCCCTTTCGAAGTATTCCTTCACCCAGCGCCGCTGGGCCGCATTGCGCTCGCCATGCGAGACGATGCGTATGCCCTGCCGTTCAAAGGCCGGCAGCAGGTCGTCGTTATAGAGCGAATATTGGCGCGCCACCATGTCATGCGCGGCGGCAGACAGGGCCTTGAACGACTCGACCGAATAAAGGCCTTTCGAATCGTTGGCCTGGGCGGCCGTCAGATGCGGCGCGGTGCGCACCTCAAAAAATTCGTCCAGGTTGGAAGAAACGATGCAGAGATACCTCAGCCGCTCCAATAGCGGCACGTCCGGGCGCTTGGCCCAGTCCAACACCCGCTCATTAAAGGCAAGGATGCTGTGGTCGCGATCCAGGAACTGGACGGGTGGCGCAGCGGCCGCCACCGAAGCGGGTGAAGTGGGCATCAACAAAGCATGTAGGTGTCATTAAACGTAAGTCAGAGTGTTGACGGTTTTCATGACAGTGGCGTGACAGTACTTTTAACTGATGTTGCCCTCCTGTGAAGGGGCTGACAAGCACTGTCCTTGGCGCCATCAAGGTTGCCTTGTGCGTTGTTTTGCACGGCGTTGACGAGATAAGACGCAAAAAGCTGCGCTGCATGGCCCCAGCTGAAGTCCAGTGCACGCATGCGGGCCTCATGGCGCGGCACGGCCAGCGCGCTGTAACACGCCTGTTGCAAATCTTCATTCATGACACCACCGTGACAACTTCCGTCAGGCTTGCCAAGCACTTCCAGCGGACCATCAACGGGGTATGCCGCCACCGGCGTGCCTGTCGCCATGGATTCCAGCATCACCAGACCGAAGGTTTCCGAGCGGCTGGGAAACACGAACACGTCGGCGGCCGCATACACCTTGGCCAATTCGTCCCGGGGCAGCACGCCCATCCAACGCACTTGCGGGTAACGCTCTTTCAGCGAGGCCTCCAGCGGCCCCACGCCGCACACCACCTTGGTTCCGGGAATGTCCAGCTTCAGGAAGGCATCGATGTTTTTCTCGTACGACACCCGGCCCACAAACAACGAGACGGGGCGGGTCAAGGTGCCCATGGGCGGGTACAGACGCGGCTGCGCTTCAAAACCGAACAGCTGCGTATCCACGCCATGCGTCCAATTTCGCAGGTTGCGAAAACCCCGCTGCTCCAGCATGCGCAGCACGCCGTGGGTCGGCACCATCACACCCGACGATGGCTTGTGAAAATGGCGAAACAGGGCGTAACCCCATGAAAGCGGAATCTTCAGCGCCGCATGCAAGATTTCCGGGAATTTGGTGTGAAACGCTGTCGTGAAACGCAGGCCACGCGTGAGGCAATAGCCACGCGCTGCCCATCCCAGCGGGCCTTCAGTCGCAATGTGAATAGCCTCAGGCCCAAACGCGTCCAGTTTTTCCGTCAACCCGCGTTTGGGTCGGACTGCCAGGTCAATGCCCGCATACCCCGGGCACGGCCGCGTCTTGAAGAGGCCCGGGTGCACCACGTTCACCTCATGGCCCAGTGCTTCAAGCTCACGCACCAGTTCCACCAGCGTGGTGACGACGCCGTTGACTTGCGGCTGCCAGGCGTCAGTGATCAGGGCGACCTTCATGCTTGTACCTCGCCCCCACGGTTGCTCACTTCGTGTAGCGCCCTGCCCCCGGAGGGGGCCGCTGCGCCTGCGGCCTGGCCAAGCCAGTTCCGCGGCCCCGGCTCGAGCAGAGGAGAGTCTTCTCTGCTGCCAAGGTTTTGCAGCGGCTCGGTGCGACGGTTTTCGTTCGAAGGCGCCCAGTGCAGCAGTTCCAGCGTGCCGTCGTAGTTCTCTACCAGCGCAGTGCGGCTTTCTACCCAATCGCCGTCGTTGCAGTACAGCACGCCGTTGATGGTGCGCATCTCGGCGCGGTGGATATGCCCGCAGACCACGCCCTGGTGGCCGCGCCGGCGCGCTTCGTTGGCGACAGCCACTTCAAAATCGGTGACGTAGTTAAGTGCGCTCTTGACCTTTTGCTTCAGGTAGGCCGACAACGACCAGTACGGCAGCCCCATTCGCGCACGCAGGCTGTTCAGGTGACGGTTGAGTTTGAGCGTGAATTCATACAGGTTGTCGCCCACATAGGCGAGCCATTTGGCGCACTGCACCACCGCGTCGAAGTAGTCGCCGTGGATGATCCACAACTGGCGGCCGTCGGCGGTGGTGTGCACGGCTTCATCGATCACTTCGATGCCGCCGAACTGGTTACCAATAAATTCACGCGCAAACTCATCATGGTTGCCGGGCACATACACAATGCGGCAGCCTTTGCGGGCACGGCGCAGCAGCTTTTGCACCACGTCGTTGTGCGACTGCGGCCAGTACCAGCGCCGGCGCAGTTGCCAGCCGTCTACGATGTCGCCCACCAGATACAGGTTGTCGCTTGGATGGGCCTTGAGAAAATCCAGCAGCGCAGCCGCCTGGCAACCGGGCGTACCCAGGTGGATGTCAGAGATAAAAATGGTGCGGTAGCGCTTGCGCAGCGAATCGTCATCGTCGTGGTCGTCGCCACCGCCGCCGAATCCGTTGCCCAGCGCCCCCATGGCGTCAAACATGCTTCGCATCAGGCCTCCGATGGGTTGCCCGGCACCGGTTTGCCCGAGAAATGCTTCAGGTAGCGTGGCGGCAAATCGGCGATGCGCATCATCATGGGCAGGTCGGCCGAGTTGAAGTCCGGGTCCCAGGCCGGCGCGCCCAGCACCTTGGCACCCAGGCGCAAATAGCCTTTAATCAATGCGGGCGGCTCCACGTCCAGCGTGTCGTCCAGCCGCTCCACCGGCAACGCCAGGCGCGGCGTGACGCGGTATTCAATCGCGGCCAGATGCGTTTGCCGCACCTGGCGCCAGATGCTGGCGGCCGCATGGCCGCTGGACACCCCGTTGTGCTGCATCGGGATGCTGGCGCAGCCGATCATGGTGTCGAGCTGGTTGCGCGCCATGAACTCGGCCAGCGCACCCCACAGCGCCAGGATGACGCCGCCGTGCCGGTGGTCGGCATGCACGCAGCTGCGGCCCAGCTCGACCATGCGCTCGCGCAAGGCGCGCAGGCGGGTCAGGTCGAACTCGGTGTCGCTATAGGTGCTGCCCACGCGTTTGGCCTGGGTCGGCGTGAGTACGCGGTAGGTACCGATCACGTCCTGGCTGGCTTCGTCGCGCACCAGCAGGTGTTCGCAGTAGTCGTCAAACAAATCCACGTCGTGGCCGGGCAGCACTTTGGAAAGGTTCGCGCCCATCTCGAGCGCAAAGACCTGGTACCTCAGACGCTGCGCCTGCCGGACCTCGTCCTGGTGCCGGGCCCAGCTGACCGTGATTTTCCCCACGGCAGGCCTTTGAACAACGGCGGGAATGACAGCATGACCGCTTTGATGAAGTGACCCCCGTGGCATTGCGACTGGCGACAATGCAAAGGTGGGATTGGGCAGTTCTTTCATGGCTAACTCCTTGTTCCTTGTGTCTCAACAACTCGGCAAATTCAGATCGCGCTGTAAAAAAGCCCCAAAAAAGGGGCTTCGACTTTCAATCACCGGCGGCCAGCGAAACCGCCTTGTCACGTCGCCCCAAACCAGCAGCCAGCATGGGCCGCGCGTTTGACAAACCCTCCAGCCATGGCCGTGTACCCGCCTTGAAGCGCAAGCCGCCAGGGCTGTTTGCCAAGGCCTCTGCGGTGCAACGCAAAATGCGCAGGCACTGCTTGTTAAGGTCCTGAATGCCGGCGCTCAAACTGCGGCTGGCGGCGTTCGACTCCGGTCCCATCGGGTGCTCTGTCATGCTGGTCATGACGTGATTCTGGGAGTGGGGGGTGACGTGTTCGTGTCAGTTCAATGGCAGTTGTGTGACACGGGAAAATACGCGGCAGGCGTGGCGGTGCAACCACCGCAACCCGCGTGGCGCGGGATCGTCCTCGTACTTAACGGCCAGGCGCGGTCAGTCGGCCGGCACTGCCTCGACCGTGAATTCCAGAAGGCGGCGCAGGCGGGTCAAGCGCCGCAGGTCCTGGTGAAAGCCCACCCACACGTCGCGGCCGGGCGGCGCCTCTCCGAGGTCGGCGCGCACCAGGCCCGGCGCGCGGTCGCCGAGCTGCACGGGCAGCACGGCCCAACCGCGGCCAGCTACACACATCGCTGTCTGTACCTCGCGGTTGTTGCTGCGCATGACGGTGCGAGCGTTCGGCAGCAGGCGCTGGAGCCAGCGCACGTCGGGCATGGTGCTGAAGGCACTGTTCATCGTGATAAGCGGCGTGCCCTGCCCATCGCCCGCCCGCGGCTTCTCCAGCTGCGATGCGCCATACAACGCATAGTGGACGGTCGTGAGCCGCCGCTGCACCACGTCGGCCTCTTCGAACGGCCGGATGCGAAACACCAGGTCCGCTTCGCGGCGCGCCAGGCTCAGCAGCCGCGACTCGGTGATGAGATCAATGCTCACGCGTGGATGCTTCTCCTGGAAGCGCGCAAACACCGGCGCCAGCACATGCAGCCCGAACCAGTCCGATGCGGACACACGCAGCAGGCCCTCCAGCTCCGTTTCCCCGCCTTCCAGCGTTCGTTCAAACGCCAGCGCCTCCTGCTCCATGCGCTCGGCGGTGGACATGACGGAGGCGCCCTCGTCGGTCAGCGCAAAACCCTCGCTGCTGCGCTGGAACAGCGCCACCCCCAGCTTCTCTTCGAACGCTCGAAGGCGGCGTCCCATCGTCGGTTGCGTCTGGCCCAGCGCGTTTGCCGCACCGCCCAGCGAGCCTGCCCTGGCGATGGCCAAAAACACCTTGATGTCGTCCCAATCCATCCCGCCATCATACAAAAATGCATGGGTACCGTGCGGGTTTTGTAGTTCTCATTCAATTTCGTTTGAATCAAACTGAACTCCTCATTCATCCAAGGAGTTCAACATGACTGTTCTTGCTAACGTTCCTGCCAATGTTCCTGCGACTGTTCCGGCCACCATGCGAGCCATGACCGTCGAGGCCACGGGCGGCGATTTTGTATTGAAAAAACTGCCTGTGCCGGCGCCGCAAGCAGGCCAGGTGCTGGTGCGCATTGTGGCCAGCGGCGTCAACCCGCTGGACACCAAAATCCGCGCCGGCCAGGCCGCGCATGCACAACAGCCTTTGCCGGCCGGCCTTGGCCTGGACCTGGCCGGCGTGGTGGTCGCCGTGGGCACGGGCGTGAGCACCTTTCGGCCCGGCGATGAGGTCTACGGCGCGGCCGGCGGCGTGGGCGGGCTGCAAGGCACACTGGCTGAATACGCAGCGGTGGATGCGCGCCTCGTCGCGCTGAAGCCGCAAAACCTCACCATGCGCGAAGCGGCCGCCCTGCCCCTGGTCGCCATCACGGCCTGGGAAGGCCTGGTGGACCGCGCCAACGTCGCTCAAGGCGACAAGGTGCTGGTGCATGGCGGCGCAGGCGGCGTGGGGCATATCGCCGTGCAACTCGCGCGCGCCCGCGGCGCCCAGGTGTTCACCACCGTCGCCCAGGAACAGTTCGCCATCGCCGAACGCTTCGGGGCCGTGCCCATCGACTACCGCAGCAGCACCATCGAGGACTATGTCGCGCGCCACACCGGCGGCGCCGGCTTTGACGTCGTCTTCGACACGGTGGGTGGCGCCACGCTGGACGCCTCCTTCAGCGCCGCGCGGCATTATGGCGGCCATGTGCTCAGCATCCTCGGATGGGGCAGCCACAAACTCGCGCCGCTGTCCTTCCGCTCGGCGACTTATTCGGGCGTGTTCACTCTGTACCCGATGATTTCAGGCCAGGGCCGCGAGCATCACGGCGACATCCTGCGTGAGGCCGCAAAACTCGTGGAGGCCGGCCGGCTCATGCCCCTGCTCGACAGCCAGCGCTTTGACCTGGGCTCCGCGCTGGCCGCGCATCAGCGGGTGGAGTCCGGCGTTGCGCACGGCAAAGTGGTGGTGGATATCGCCGCAGGCTGAACACAGCGTAGGAGAGCGCCGACCTCTTCTTGGGAATGCCGCGTGCAAAAATGCGGCGCGGTGCGCGCTACTTTCAGGGCTCCAGCATCAAGGCTCGTGCAGCCAGAGAGAACCGACATGCCCAGAGGCGACAAATCCGCCTACAGCGACAAGCAAAAGCGCAAGGCCGAACACATTGAGGACGGCTATGAAGACCGTGGCGTTGGCAAGGAAGAAGCTGAACGCCGCGCCTGGGCCACCGTCAACAAGGAAACCGGCGGCGGCAAAAAGTCCGGCTCGGGACGTGGCAAGGCTGAAAACCATGCGCCATCCCGCAAGGGTGGAGAGCGCGGCGGCGCAGCGGCGGCTTCCCGCACTGCCGAAGAACGGTCGGCTTCCGCTAAAAAAGCGGCCGCCACCCGCAAGCGCAACGCCGCCCAACAAAAGCGCGGGGCGTGACGGGCCAGTCGGTCGGCGAATTGCCGCTCTGGCAAATCGACCCGATACGGGGTGCCTGCGTGCACACCCTGGCGCTACGTTTTTGATAGCTGCTTGCGCAAGCAGTTATTGGGCTGGAGGCCAATAACACCTAAAAAAATGCCCTGCAGAGCCTCGAAAACCGCGTGAAGCGAGAAAAAAAAGTCGATACAGCACTGAATATCAGCAGTTTTGACTCGTTTTTAGGCATTCAATCGCCTTCAAGCCCAATAAGGGCGAGCGCAAGCAGCTATATAAAAGATAGCAATCAAAATTTGGAGGCACGTCCGCCTGAGCCATTCCGGCGCATTTCCTCTGGCTACCGAGCAGCCACCATGCAAGGCCTTCAGACCCAGGTCACGTTGACGAAAGTCGAGCTATCAGCCTAAAGATAAGCATTGATCTCAGCCGCCATCCGACGCTCGCGCTCACGGCCCCAATAGATGAAATGTGGCGCCTCGATAATTTTCATGGGCCAGTCGACATGCATCTCCGTCACCGCCGTTACAGCGCTGGCGCCTGCACAGAGGGCAACCCTTGGTCGGACTGCCCGTAAGAGATACGCCAATACTTCGGTTGTGCGGTCTTTGACTGCGAGCTGGCCAAGGCGGGCGGTCTGTTTAGCGTGCGCGTTCAGCTCGATGACTTGGGCGTTCACCAACGGCAAGAAGCGTTCGATCGCGGCGCGCGACCGACCATAACCGCCGTGTTGTTGGCGGTATGCCTGCAACCAAGCTTCTTTGTCCACACCGTTCGCATCCGTCCAAGACGGCCAGAAAGGAGTCGCCGAGCCTGGATTTGCACCCACAAGCGCTACTTTGCAATCAAAAGGATTGCCACTACAGAGGAGCGGTCGGATGCCCGCTGCGTCGCCAACCATGCCCCTCAGATCGGACGAGAACGCTGCCAAGTCTTTTGTCATCGTGCTAGCGGCCGGCCACACGCTCTCCCCGTTCGTTGGTCACCTGCTCGCCATCCTCCTTGGCAAAGGCGCCGCGCTGCGGCAGCGGCAGGATGTCGAGCACGGCTTCCGACGGCCGGCACAGGCGTGTGCCCAAAGGCGTGACCACAATGGGCCGATTGATCAGGATGGGATGAGCTGCCATGGCGGCTATCAAGGCCTCGTCGCTCAGCGCGGGATCATCCAGCCCCAGCGCTTGATAGATCGCCTCTTTTTGCCGGATCACCTCGCGCACCGGCACGCCCATTTGGGCAATCAAGGCCTTCAGCGTGGCTGCTGTGGGCGGGGTTTCAAGGTATTTGACGACCTCGGGTTCGACGCCGGTATTGCGGATCAGCGCCAGCACATTGCGTGAAGTGCCGCATTGGGGGTTGTGGTAAATCGTGATGGCGGTCGGCATGCGTTGGGCTCCTGAAAAAATGGGCGGGGTTGCTTCGATTCAACAATTCAATTATATTTGAATTATGAAAGCATTAACCCAAAACCTCAATTTTCCACCGCTCGATGAGGGTGCCGCCGTGAAGGCGCTGGCAGCACTGGCTCAGGCCCAGCGCCTGCGTGCTTTCCGCGCCCTCGTCGTCGCCGGACCTGAGGGGCTGACGCCAGGGGCCATGGCCGATCAACTGGGCGTGGCGCCCAGCGCGCTGTCTTTTCACCTCAAAGAACTCTCGCACTCCGGCCTTGTCAGCAGCGAGGCACGCGGGCGCAACCTGATTTACCGCGCCAACTTCGGGCAAATGAACGCACTGCTGGGCTACTTGAGCGAGCACTGCTGCGAAGGCACAAGCTGCGAAGCCACCGCGCCCGCTGGCTGTGCCGCCTGCTGACACATCGACATCCGCCTCACCCCACCCCACCCCACCCACCACTCGCCCGGAGAACGCCATGAAACGCTTCCATGTTCACGTCCACGTGACAGACCTCGCCAAAAATATCGCCTTTTATTCGGCCATGTTTGAGCAACAGCCTGCGCGCACCGAAGCCGACTACGCCAAGTGGATGCTGAGCGATCCGCCCGTCAACTTCGCCATCTCCACACGTGGAAATGCAACGGGCGTAGATCATCTGGGCATTCAGGTCGACAAACCCGAAGAACTGGCCGCCCTGAAAGCCAGCGCCAGCCGTGCCGACATGGCCTTGCTCGATGAAGGCCCCACGACCTGCTGCTACGCCCGCAGCGACAAATACTGGGTGACCGACCCGCAAGGCATTGCCTGGGAACAGTTCCATACGCTGGACAGCATTCCGGTGTTCAGTGAGGCACAAGCGCCCGCACAGGCCGAGGCTTCGGCGTGCTGTGCCGCACCCGCCGCGGTCAAAGTGGCAGTGCCGCTTACCCCCGGCGCTGTCCGGCGCTTGGGCGCCGTGCTGCGGGATCCGCAAACCCTCGGCGTCCTTGCGTTGGGCGCGATGGTCATATTTGGCTTCATGGGCGTACGCAGCCTGCCGCTGATGGCCCAGCTACAGAATCGATCTGCGCCTGCGCTGGCAGATACCCGCGAAGCATCGTCACCGCTGGCAGCGGCCAGCGCCGGCACCACCCCCGCATGTTGCTGAGGCCCCCCGTGGTGATGCAACTGCTGACAAGCCTGGCGTGCGCATGAGCCAGGCGGAAGATTTCACGCCTGCGCAAGCAGGCAAGCCTCTGGCGCGGCAGCTCCTCGCGGAATTTGTAGGCACGGCCGCCCTGCTCTGCGCCGTCATCGGCTCGGGCATCATGGCCGAGCGCCTTTCGGCCGGCAACATGGGCGTCGCCTTGCTCGCCAACACCCTGGCCACCGTGTTTGCGCTCTACGTGTTGATCGAGCTGCTGGGCCCGGTCAGCGGCGCGCACTTCAACCCGCTTGTCACCCTTGTTTTGGCATTCAAAAGCCCTCCATCCCAGAAGGGACGAGCGCAAGCAGCTATTCTTTTCATAGCATGCCAGCTGCTGGGCGCCGTGGCGGGGGCGTGGCTGGCCAATGCCATGTTCGACATGAGCGTGCTGCAGTTCAGCGCCAAGGTGCGCAGCGGCTGGGGCCAATGGCTGGCTGAAGCCGTGGCCACCGCCGGGCTGATACTTGTCGTGCTGCGGGCTCCGGCCGCCAAGGCGGCTGGACTGGTGGCCTGCTATATCGGCGCGGCCTACTGGTTCACCGCCAGCACCTCGTTCGCCAACCCGGCTGCCGTGCTGGGGCGCATGCTCTCGGACAGCTTCGCCGGAATCGCGCCGGCAAGCGCCGCCGGCTTTGTGCTGGCCCAGACCGCGGGTGCGCTGATGGGCGTGCTACTGCACAGCGCATTGGGCGTGCGACAGGCGCAAACCCAAGGCTGATGCGGCAGAGCCGGCAGGCTGCCCGGCTTTTCTTGCTACTCTTGCTGCCGTGACTTCAACAAGCCGCGCCGCCACCATCGTCCAGCTGGGCATTGCCCAAACGCTGGCCTGGGCTTCCAGCTACTACCTGCCGGCCATCCTCGCGGCGCCGATGGCGCGAGATCTCGGCGTCAGCACTCCCACGGTATTTGCCGCCTTCTCGGCCGCGCTGGTGGTGTCCGCCCTGTTGGGGCCGGCTGCGGGCAAGACCATAGACCGGCACGGCGGCCGGCCGGTGCTGGCTGCCAACAGCGTGATCTTTGCCGCCGGGCTCGTCACGCTGGCGCTCGCGCAGGGGCCGGTCGGCTTGTTTGCCGGTTGGGTGATCCTGGGCGTGGCCATGGCGGCGGGCCTTTATGAAGCGGCCTTTGCCGCGCTGGTGCACCTGTACGGCAAAGACGCGCGCGGGGCCATCACCGGCATCACGCTGTTCGCCGGTTTTGCCAGCACCGTCGGTTGGCCCTTGTCGACCTGGCTCGAGCTGGAATGGGGTTGGCGCGCAACCTGCCTGGCCTGGGCAGCGCTGCATTTGCTGCTGGGCCTGCCACTGAATTGGCGGCTGCCGGCATCGCCCACGGCAGGCCTTCCCGCCGACGCTCACCCCAATGCGGGCCAGCCCGAAGTATCCGCACCGCCCGCTGAATCCACACCACCAGCCTCCGCCTCTTCCACTTCTTCCACCACCCGCACTGCATCCTTGCTGGCGCTGGTCTTTGCCGTCACGTGGTTCATCAGCACCGCCATGGCCGCGCACCTGCCCCGGCTGCTGCAGGCTCACGGCGTGCCACTGGCCACGGCCCTCGTTTTTGCCGGACTGGTTGGCCCCGCGCAGGTTGCCGGCCGGTTGCTCGAATACGGCCTGCTGCGCAACATCCACCCCCTGGTGTCGGCGCGGGTGGCCGGCAGCCTGCACACGCTGGGCGCAATGGTGTTCCTGTTTTTTGGGATCCCGGCAGGCGCGGTGTTCACGGTGCTGCACGGAGCCGGCAACGGCGTGCTGACGATTGCCAAAGGCACGCTGCCGCTGGTGCTGTTTGGCGTGCGCGACTACGGTGCCCGCCAGGGCCTGCTGATGGTTCCGGCCCGCTTTGCGCAGGCAACGGCGCCTTGGCTGTTTGGCCTGGCCATTGATCGCTTTGGCGCGAACGCGCTGTGGTTTTCAGCGGCGTTGGGCTTGGTGGCTTTTGCTGCGTTGATGCTGCTGCGTGATGCTTCCTCCAAAAGGCGTTCAGATGGTGGCCGATGATCTCCGCAGCGAACCTGATGGCGTCTATGCTGTGGCTTCCATAACAGGGGGAATCGCATGCAAATTGCTGGAGAAACTACGCAAGCCCGAAGCGGCAAGGTGATCAGCTATCGGGTTGAGTACGAACGAGACGGAACCACCGGCCGCTGGACTGGTCAAGTCCTGCTTCGACATGGGAAATGGTTTGACCTCAAAGGAGGCAACTTGATCGACGTAGGCCACGGCTCGATCGCGCCGGCAGTCATTCAGGCATTCCACGGCGAGCTGGAGTCTTTGGACTTTGAACAGCTCAATAGTCAAATGGGCTGAGAGAATGGGCCGCTGGCTCCCTGCGTTCAGCTGGAGTACTCTGAGGCCTTTGACTCAGGGGCGGAAGTATGGCTTACGAGATATTGGATACCTGCATGCTTGTGCCGGGAGTCAGCGCAGCAAATTGCGCTGGATGGGTACAGGCGTGGGGTTCGCTGATTGCTGTAGCCATAGCGATATGGATTCCGTTGGCTATTCGGCAGGCAGATCAGCTGGCCAGAAAAGCTGAAGCCGCTACAGCGGCGCGCCTCGTGGCGGAGGATGTCTATTTGATGCTCGAACCTGCCATCGGATACCTGAATTCCATTCGCGACGACCGCCAGGCAGTACCTGCGGGGGAGCACAGATCGGGAATGGCCGCCTTATACCTAAAGGTCATTAATGCAACTGCCCTCCCGACCGGCGGGCAGCTGTTGGCCTTGTCTGCACTTGATCCAGTCATAGCTCCAGCGCTCGCGCGGGCTAGCAGCTACGTTGTTCAGCTTCGCTCGATGCTGGGCGTTCTTGTCCTTCAAGATGAGATTGGCGCTCCGCCACTGGACGGACAGCTTAGGATTTTGACCATTTGCTGCACCCGAGGGGCTGATGCTTTCAACCAGGCCAGGCTTGTGCTCAAGGAAATTATTGGTCCGATAACGGATGCCGGCGAGGCGAGTGCAGTATCGGACCCCACACCTGGCGCCTAAAAAGGGATGGCGTCCGTTCATGCTGCGGGAGAAGCTTAAGCAATGGAGACTGAATTCGGTTTAGTGAGCGATACGAATGAGTTCGTGCCGGAGTACATGCCCGCCTTCATTCGCATAGATCGTGGAAATGGAGTTGACGATATTGAACGCGTCACTTGGGTGGGCACGGTGTTTGTTGTTGGGGTGCAGATGCTTTTTACTGCGAAGCATGTCGCAGAGCAGCTTTTACGCGATGATCCGGCCCTGAACCAAGGGGTTCCCAGTCGCGTGCACTACGCCGTCATTCAAGTCTTAAAGGGCCTGCAGCAGGCCGTACTGTGGCATGTCCATTCAATTGGCATGATTGATAACTGCGATATCGCCTTGCTTACGTTGGCCCCTGCACATGAAGGCGCCAACTACCTACACTGGAAAGGACTTCCTCTAACCTTTATTCCTCCTCGCGTGGGTGATCGTGTGTTTGGTAGTGGGATACACAAAATTCACATCAACAGTGCACGGCTAGAAGGTGATAATTTTTTTTGCGACATTGATGTGCAACGCGCTTTCTCAATAGGAGTCGTAAGGGACGTTCATTTCGAATGCAGAGATAAAGGTATGTATTCATTTCCCTGTATCCAAGTGAATGCACAGTTCGATGCCGGAATGAGCGGCGGATATGTACTTAACGAGCGCAACGAGGTCTGTGGAGTCATATCGGGCAGTTTGCCTGCATGTTCTCCAGACGAGGAACATGCCTCTTATGCGGCACTACTATGGCCTGTTGTTAGCCTGCCGGTTCCTCATCCTTGGATTGCAAACGCAAACCCTGATGCCAGCTATTCCTTATGGCACTACTATCAGCAAGAGCAAGTTAAACCCATTGGCTTGGAGCGAGTTAGCTACTCCAATAAATTGGAAGCCCATGGTTGTATTACCTCTACCTATACTGATCCGCCGACATCTTCTTGAGTACGCTTTCCGGGCGCATCACTCCGCCCACTTCTGAAAAAAGCGCGTCAGCCCCATCGCGGGGGTCTAGCTGCCCCCAAACCTATTCGTTCATAAAGCTTGATGGCGCCAACGTTGCCCTGCAAGGATTCCAGCGTCAGCTTGCAGGCGCCGCGTTTAAGCGCAATCGCTTCCACCAGTGCAAGCAACTTCTCGCCGATGCGCTGGCCGCAACGACTGGGCCGTGCGGACACGTCATGGATGTTGCCTAGCGGGCGGCAGGCGAAGGTGGAAAACCTTCAATACAGTTGATGAGACCAACAGCCCGCACACCGGTGAACGCAATCACGCTGAAGGCCTGCGGGCCTGCGGGCCTGCGGGCCTGCGGCGAGTCTTTTTGACGAAGTTGTCTTTGGCGAAATCACTGAGGGATGATCACCGCCTGCCGGGTCACGCGCGCACACATCAAGCAGGTCTACGAGCGCGGCAGCATGCACAGGGTCGGCGTAGTCGGCACGGCAGACGCGCATGGAGGAAGAGGATGGCATTCGGTCATCTGGCACAACTCAGGTCGATGCGATCACAAGCCGTTTTGCCGCCGGACCGCCATCGCCACAACCGCCACACCGGCAGCAACAATCAGCGCGTCCTCAATCAAACCGCTTCGGGTCTGGCCCATGCGTGCCATGGCGCGCTTGCGGCCTGCAAGCGTTATGTAGGCAAGCGGTACGGCGGTTGCAACCGCGGTTAAAGCGCCAGCCTGCTCGCGGCCACGGGGCGCCAATGCAGCGCCTGCGATGCCTGCGCTCATTACGCGCGCCAGGAGTCGCAAAAACCGTACGGTCAGGCGCGGTCTTCATCTTGTCACCGAACAGTTCACCCACACCCATGGCCAAGGCGCCGTTACTGAACAGCGGGCGATCCAGCAAGGCAAGCCGCCCCGGCGTGCGATGGCCTAACAGTCGTGCCACCGCGATGGTGGCCATTGGCGTCATGGAACGCGCACTGGCGACCGCGCCGATGAGGGCGGAGAAGATCAAACCGTCAAGTTTCATGTTCCATTCCGTGGCTAAGACTAAAAAGCCATCGTGCTTGGGCCGGCTTCCTGAAAGAAGGAGAAAAACAAGCGAACTGCCGTAAGAGCGAGCGAAGGTTCGTCTCCGCGAAGGTGAGTCTGTAGTCAGCGGAAAAAGAAGGCTGCTTGGGCTCTAAGCGGACATCGCGATAGCACGACCTAGCGAGCTTCGTAAGCATCAATAATGGAGTACAGCCGCTGAAGTTCAGTTTTGGATTCAGACTGCCCCTCAAGCACGTCTACCTCGTGGCGTATCCGATAGAACTCTGCTTCGGTCCGAATTTTTCCTCTTTCGATCACCTTTTGCAGTCGCTGCTGCTCCGTAGCCAGAAATTCCGGATACGCAAGTGACGTGGCGTCGCGCCACGCCTTGAAAACCAAAAGCCTCCACTCGGCACCCACTTCTTGAATCAGCTCTGGGGTTTCACGCCACCCTTGTTCCAAGCCTGCAGCGATTTGTGATGGGGTGGGCTTCGGGGTATTTTTTTGCGCGTTGGCTACAAACTCTCGGACACCCATGCTCATCTCGCATAGGTTCTTCACTTTGTCGTCTGGAACGGCGGCAATTGCCTGACCAAACCGCTCATATGCCTCACATAGCTTCTCGATTTTTGACATGGATTGAATGTCCGTTTTTCGCCGACGGAGGGATTTTATTGAGCCAGAAGGTCGCGATCGAGGTCCTAAGTACGCTCACTCCAGCCACTTCTGAAAAAACTGCGCCTGACCCATGGCCGGGTCCAGCTGGTAGCCGGCAAAACCGATACGTTCATAGAGCTTGATGGCGCTGCGGTTGCCTTGCAGCACCTCCAGTGTCAGCTTGCAGGCGCCGCGTGCGCGTGAAATTTCGTCTACCAGCGCGAGCATCTTCTCGCCGATACGCTGGCCACGGTGGCCGGGCAGCACGGCCACATCGTGGATGTTGACGAGCGGGCGGCAGGCGAAAGTGGAAAAACCTTCAATGCAGTTAATGAGGCCGACAGCCTCGTCGCCGATGAAAGCCAGCACGCTGAAGGCATGCGGGCGTGCGGCGAGTTCCTTGACGAGATGTGTCGTTGCGAAGTCGCTGAGCGGCTTGCCGCCGCCGGCCGGGTCTTGCGCATAGGCGTCGAGCAATTGCACAACAGCGGCTGCGTGCACCGGGTTGCCATAGTCGGCCCGGCAAACCTGCAGCGGACTGTGAGAAGGGTTGGAGGATTCGGTCACGCGATGCTCTTTTCAGGGACAACAATCGGCTGATTCTAAAGACCGCGCGCAAAGACAGAGTTCAAAGCCAGCGGCTTTAAAGCCAGTACAACTCCCTGGCGTTGCCGCCCATGACCGCCGCCCGATCCACCACATCGAGCGTTGCCAGAAGAGCTTGCGTTTCGTCCCACCACTGCGCATAGCTGCCGGCCAGCTCCAGCACGGGCCAGTCGCTTCCCCACACCACGCGGCGCGCGCCGAAGGTTTTGAGCACCCGCTTGCCCCAGCGCGTGACAGCGCCGGCAACCGGATTCGGCCCGGCCTCGGTCATCAGGCCCGACAGTTTGCAATAGGCCTGTGTTTCACCGGCAACGCGCAGCATGTCGTCCGCCCAGGGCTGCCATTGGCCCGCGGCGATGTCGGGTTTGGCGGCGTGGTCTATCACCAAGCGTAAATCGGGGTGCCGCTGCGCCAGCGTCACGATATGCGGCAGGTGCACCGGCTTGACCAGTGCATCGAACACCAGGCCGCACTCCACCATCGCATGCAGGGCCGGCGCCAGTTCGGGCTGCAATATCCATTGCGCATCGGCAATGTCCTGCAGCATCGGGCGCAAGCCCTTGAGGCGGGGATGGCGCGCCAGCGCCTCGATGCGGGCAGGTGCATCGGGCGCCAGCATGTCCACCCAGCCGACCACGCCCAGCACGCGGGGGTTCGCATCGGCCTGGGTCAGCAAAAAATGCGTTTCCGCTTCGGTGGCTGCCGCCTGCACCAGCACGCCGCCCTGTACACCATGCGGCGCAGACTGCCCCTGCCAGTCATTCACCGCCACATCGCGGTAGATCGGCGCCAGTGCCGGGGTCAGCCAGCCGTAGTCATTGCGCGCAAGCTGCCAGCAATGAAAGTGCGCGTCGATCGGGGGGAACGAGGTCATGGCGTCAGCACCTCAGCGGGCAACAGGCCTTGCGTGCGCAACGCATTCCAGAACTCCGGCGGAATGTCGTAGTGCATCATGGCCACGGCATCGGTCCATTCGCTGGCTTTGCGCGCACCCAGCATCACACTGTGCACAGCCGGGTGGGCCAGCGGAAACTGCAGGGCCGCAGCCCGCAACGGCACGCCAAATGCATCGCAAACCGATTCAATTTTTGCGGTCCGCTCCAGCCACTCGCGCTCAGCCGGCGCGTAGTTGAATGTTGCCCTGCCGCCGCGTGCGCCGGTGGCAAGAATGCCCGAGTTAAAGGCGCCGCCCAACGCAATACGCACGCCGCGTGCCAGGCATTGCGGCAACAACTCGGGCAGCGCGCTATGGTCCAGCAGGCTGTAGCGGCCGGCCAGCATCAGCACATCCAGCTCGGCTTCACGCAGTACGTCCAGCACGATGTTGACGTCATTGGTGCCCAGCCCGATAGCGCGGATCAGTCCTTCTCGCTTCAGCTGCTGCAGCGCAGGCAGCGTTTCATCAATCAACTGGCGCAACACCGCGCCGGCGTTGGCGCCATGGGTCTGCGCGTCGGGGTCGTGGACGTAGACGCTGTCGAGCCGCGACACGCCCAGCCGCTGAAGGCTGTCTTCCACGCTGCGACGCGTACCTGCGGTGCTGAAGTCCCAATGCTGGTTGAAAGGCAGGATGTCGACATAGCCGTGCTGGGCCGTTGCAGCATGCCCGTCGGGGGTCAGGATGCGGCCCACCTTGCTGGAAAGCGTGAAGCTGTCCCGCGGCCGCCCGCGCAGCGCATCCCCCATCCGCCGCTCCGACAGGCCATGGCCGTAATGCGGTGCGGTGTCAAAACTGCGGCATCCGCCGGCCCAGGCGGCATCGACCAGCGCCCTCGCCGCCTCGTCGCTGACGGGTGAAAACAAATTGCCCAGCGGCGCGCCGCCGAGCCCGAGCCTAAGCGGTGTGAGGTTGGGTGTGTGAGAGGAAGACGTGGAGGTCATTTCATCAGTGCCGGCAAGGCGGTAGTCAGTGAGGGCCAGACGATGATCGCCAGCAGCACCGCCACCAGCGGGATCAGGAAAGGCATGGTCGCTCGGCACACCCGCTCAAAAGGCAGGTCCGCCACCCGCGCCGTGACGAACAACACGATGCCGACGGGTGGCGTGATGGTGCCTATCATGAGCGTCAGCACCACCACCAGCCCGAACTGGATCGGGTCTATGCCCAGCGCGATGGCCGGCGGCACCAGGATGGGGATCAGGATCAGCATGGCCGAGATCGCCTCCATGAAGCAGCCGACGATCAGCAGCAGCACCGCCACCATCAGCATGTAGACCAGGCCCGAATCCGTCCACGTAATCAGCATCGCGCCAAAAGCTTGCGGCAGGCGGGACAGCGACAGCGCATACGCCAGCAGTGACGCGGCCATCACCAGCGCCATCAACACGCCAGTCGTCTCTACTGTGTCCAGCAGGATGCGGGGAATATCGCGCACCTTGAAGTCGGCATAAAAGAGGCCGACCACCAGGGCGTACACGGCCGCCACCGCGGCGGATTCGGTCGCGGTGAAAAAGCCGGTCATCATGCCGCCGAACAACACCACCGGCGCCATCAGCGCCCAGAAAGCGCCCCTGAAAGCCGCGCCCACTTCGGCCAGATCCGGAAACGGCACGCGCGGCAGATTCTTGCGGATGGCAATGGCGCGCACCATGACCATCAGGGCCACCGCCATTAACAGGCCGGGAACGACCCCGCCCAGAAACAGGCCGCCAATGGACGTTTCAGCGGAAACGCCATAAATAATCATCGGCAGCGAGGGCGGAATAATGGGGCCGATTGTGGCTGAAGCCGCGGTAATGGCCGCAGCCGTTTCACCGTCGTAACCCGCATCGCGCATGGCCTTGATCTCGATGATGCCGATGCCGCCTGCATCCGCCACAGCCGAGCCGGACATACCGGCAAAAATCACGCTGCCCAGGATGTTGGCATGGCACAACCCGCCCTTCCACCAACCCACGCATACCGTGGCAAAACGGAAGATTCGCACGGTGATGCCCGAGGAATTCATCAGGCTGCCCATGAGGATGTACATGGGTGCTGCCAGCAGCGGAAAACTGTCAGCCGCCTTGGTGATTTTTTGCGGAATGGCGATGGGGTTGATGCCCGCCACATACACAAAGGCAGCGCCGGCCAGCGCCATCGAAAGGTAGATGGGCATGCCGGTAAAAAGCGACACAAACCAGATGCCCAGAATGATCAGCATGGCGGTGATCACAGCAGCACCTCCACGGCTTCGTTATGGCCTTGCAGCCGGCGACGCAGGCTGCCGAGCGAGATCAGCACCATCATCAGGCCGCTAAAAGGCACCACGGCATACACCACGGCGTAGTTGAAAAAGAGAGTCACGGTTTCCACGTCGGTGTTGTTGTTCACAAGCTGCGTGCCGTACCACATCAAAATGCCCGCCAGCAAGATGGTGGCCACCTCCGAAAAACAGCCCAGCACGGTGCGCACCAGCGGCGATGCGCGATCAGCCGCAAACATGACCGCCACATGTGAGCGTTTTCGGCAGGCAATTGTCCAGCCCAGGAAAGACACCCAGATAAAGACATAGCGAGCCAGCTCTTCGCTCCACACCAGGGGCTCGAAGAATTTGCGCATGACCACCTGGGCCAGCACCAGGCCGCACATGCCCGCAAAAAGCACAATGGCGGTGGTGTCGAGCGCCCGCTCCAGCAGCCGGGTCTTGTTGAGAGAAATCATTCCGCCGCCTTACTTCATATTGGCGATGGACTCGTAGGTGCCCTTGCCCCACTTGGCTTCAAACTTTGGCGGCACCACGGCCAGCGTGGCTTTACGAAAGGCTGCGGTGTCGGGCTCGATGATGGTGACGCCCGCCGTGCGGAACTCATCAAGCAGTGATTTTTCCTGCGCCTGGATCTGCTCATCAGCCCAGCTCATGCCGGCCTTCAGGGCTTCTTCCACGGCCTTGCGGTCGGCTGCAGGAATCTTCTGCCAGGCGGCATCGTTGACCACGATGAGACGCGGCGTCATCACATGGCCTGTCAGCACGATGTACTTCTGCACTTCGCCAAATTTTCCGGCCTTGATGGTGGGCAGCGGATTTTCCTGCCCGTCCACCACGCCGGTTTTCAGCGCCAGGTACAGCTCATTGAAGTTCATGGGCGTGGGTTTGGCGCCCCAGCTCTCGGCCATGGCCTTGAAGACATCGTTCTCGGGCACGCGGATCTTCATGCCCTTCACGTCCGCCAGCGTCTTGACCGGCTTGTCGGTGGTCGTCAGGTGCCGCGTTCCGTAGTACACCGCGCCCAGGATGCGCATGCCGCGGGCCTTGACCAGCTGTTCGTTGTAGCTCGCCATGAGCGGACCATTGAGCGCCTTGATCAGGTGCTGCGGGTCGCGCCAGATGTAAGGCGCTTCCGTCACGGAGATCGAGGGAATCCACGCGCCGAAGTTGGCAGCGCCTTCGGTCACCAGTTGCTGCGAGCCGTTGGCCACGGCTTCGATCATGTCGCGCGAGCTGCCAAGCTGGCCGTTAGCGAAGGACTGGATCTCGACACGGCCAGCAGTGCGCTTCTTCACATCAGCCGCGACCTTGTCCATCATGAGCACCTGGGGATGGCTGCCTCCGACGACATCGCCCCAACGCAGGATGGTTTGCGCCTGCGCGGCCAGGCCGAACAACAGCGCGGCGGAAAAGGCGGTGGCAGTGCGTATGCACGGTAGAAGTGTTTTTGTCATGGCATGTCTCCTGGTAGTTATGGCGTCGATCAATTGGCGGGGCAAAAGGTAAACGGGGGAAAAAGGCAGGCTTCTCTTCCCGATTCCGGGTAAACACTGATAAAAGTTCAGCAATGTTATAGCTAACATGTCAGTTATCAAACCCGGAGAAACCCGCAGCCTGAAAAGCCGGGCGGATCCGGGCCGTTCATGACCCGATTGGTACCGGCAGTCCCCATATGCTCAAAAATATTCCATCACTGCTCACACCCGATGCGCTGCACGGGCTCGCCAGCATGGGCCACGGAGATGACGTGGCCATCGTCGACGCCAACTTTCCGGCGACGGCCGTGGCGGCCCGCAGCGGCGCCCGTCTGGTGCAGCTGGCCGCTGCCACGTCGCCGCAGGCGCTACAGGCCGTGCTGCAACTTCTGACGCTGGACAGCTATGCGCCCGACGCGGCGTGGACGATGCAGGTGGTCGGTGATGCCGGTGCCGTACCGGCCGCGGTCGCCGAATTTTCCGCGCTGCTTGGCCAGGCCGGCGAGCGGCCCGCCGCAACGCTGGAGCGCTTTGAGTTTTATGCGCGCGCCCAAGCCGCCTTCCTGATCGTGCAGACGGGCGAGCAGCGCAAATACGGCAACATCCTGTTGCGCAAGGGCGTTATTTCAAGTGACGCAAGCTAAAGACACCATGAGCAGCACGGCGCCGGCGTCCCACAGCCCACCCATCAGCCTGCGCGCGCAGGCCTATGAGAGCTTTCAGCAGCAAATTGTCGATGCCAACATTCGCCCTGGGCAGTTTGTCTCGCAGCGCGAGTTGATGCAGCTGCTGGGCATGCCATTGGGTGCCGTTCGCGAACTGATTCCGCGCCTGGAAGCCGAGGGCCTGCTCAAAACCGTGCCGCAACGCGGCCTGCAGGTCGCGCATGTAGACCTCAAGCTTATCAACAACGCTTTTCAGCTGCGCCGCCTGCTTGAGCGGGAGGCTGCGAGCCGTTTTGTCACCACGGTCTCGGACGCCGACCTCGCAGCCATCGAACAGGCGCACCTGAGCATCGTCAAGCGTGCCCGGAAAAAAGCCATCGACGCGAGCCTGCTCAAGGACGCCACTGCCGTGGACTGGGGCTTGCACGACCTGATGATCGACGCACTGGGCAACGAGCTGATCTCCGAGGTGTACCGCATCAACAGCCTGCGTGTGCGCCTGATCAAGCTCGAAGGCTCAACCCTGTCACCCGATGTACTGATTCCGGCCATGGAAGAGCACCTCTGGTTTATTGAAGCCCTCAAGCGGCGCGACGCGCCTGCCGTGATCGAACGCCTGAGCCACCACATTGAAAGCGCGCACCGACGTGTGCTAGGACTGCCGCGGCCCGATATGCCGTGGTCTTTGGAGAACCTTGAATGACGATTTCCCCCGCCGCAGCCTCTAAGGCCGCATTTCGCGGCATCTGGCCTGCCCTGCTCACGCCGCTCAATGCCGACCTGAGCATTGACCACGCCAAATTCGCCACCCACTGCAAGCAATTGATTGCCAGCGGCTGCCCCGGCGTCACGGCTTTTGGCACCACCGGCGAAGGCCCGTCTTTCTCGTTGGCTGAACGCAAGGAAGCCATTGACCAGCTCATCAAGAACGGCATCGCGGCCGCGCAAATCATGGTTTCGACCAGCTGCGCCGCCTTGCCCGAAACGCTGGAGTTGACGCGCCATGCCGTCAAGGCCGGGGTGCACGGCTGCCTGATGCTGCCGCCGTTTTTCCTCAAGGGCGTGTCCGACCAGGGCATCATCGACTGCTACCGCTATGTGATTGACGGCATGGCCGGCACACCCTTCAAGCTGTACCTGTATCACATCCCTCAGGTCACGGGCGTTCCGCTGTCGCACCACGTGATCAGCACGCTCAAGAAACAATACCCCGACACTATCGTCGGCATCAAGGACAGCGCCTGCAACACCGAGCACTCGGTGGGTCTGGCCAATGCCTTCATGAAAGACATCACGGTGTACGTCGGCTTTGAGCCCGACCTTCCAGAAATGGGCCGCCGCGGCAGCACCGGCGCCATCAGCGGCCTGGCCAACTTCATGCCGCGCCTGGTCAAGCGGCTGGTCACGGAGCCCGACGCAGCGGCAACGCCCGCCGAACGCGAACGCGTGGTCGAGCTGATCGGCCTGCTGTCTCCTTATTCGCTGATGCCCGCACTCAAGGGAATCATGGCCATGTTGAGCGGCGACAAAACCTGGCTGCGCGTACGCGCTCCGCTGGTGGCTTTAACGCCTGATGAATACACCGCACTGGAAAAAACCATCGGCACTTTCGGGATTAATACAAAATCCGAGTGACGCCGCGCCGGGCTTTGTCCCGGCATGGCTTCCAAAATTTCACGCGACTTAACGACAACAGGAGACAACATGACAGCTTCCCTCAAAGGTATTTTCCGCCGCAGCCTGCTGGCTAGCGCTTCCGCCGTGCTGCTGATGGGCGCCCTGCTCCCCGCGGCGCAGGCCCAGAACAAGGTGCTGCTGCGCATCTCAACGCCGGCCGTGCCGGACGACTGGCACGCCAAGATGTGGACCGTCTTCAAGGAGAGCCTTGAAAAGAGCGCGCCCGGCGAATTCGATGTGCAGATCAACCTGAACGCATCGCTCTTCAAGCAGGGCACCGAGCCCGCCGCCATGGCGCGCGGCAATCTGGAGTTGTCGTCGATTTCCGCTTTTGACATTGCCAAGCTGATTCCCGAGTTCTCCATCTTCACCGCCGGCTACATCATGCGCGACCCTGATCACCAGCAAAAGGTGTTCAACGGACCTATCGGCACGGAAATGTTCAAGCTGGTCGCCGACAAGATGGAGGTGACACCGCTGTCCACCGTGTACCTCGGCACGCGCCAGGTCAATCTGCGTGAAGTGCGCGACGTCAAGGTTCCCGCCGACCTCAAAGGCGTCAAGCTGCGCATGCCCGGCTCCAAGGAATGGCTGTTTCTGGGTGAAGCCCTGGGCGCCACACCCACGCCGCTGGCCTTTGGCGAGGTTTACCTCGGCCTGAAGACCGGCACTATCGACGGCCAGGACAATCCCCTGCCCTCCGTGCGCGCAGCCAAGTTTTATGAAGTGACCAAGCAGATCGTGCTGACCAGCCACCTGGTGGACGGCATCTTCATTGCCATTTCCAACAAGGCCTACAACGCCATGAACGCGGCGCAAAAAACCAAGGTCAAGGCGGCCGCACAGGCTGCCGCAGCCTACAACAACGAAAACCGCATCAAGGAAGAAGGCCAGCTGGTCGAGTTTTTCAAGAAAGAGGGCCTGACAGTCACGACGCCGGATGTGGATGCTTTCCGCAAGACGGTGCAAACAACTTACCAGAACTCGGAATACGCCAAGGCCTGGCCCAAGGGCCTGCTTGAGCGCATCAACAGCACCAAGTAAGTCAAACAGAGTGCCCTGAACCCTGAAAGAACCATGAAAAGCTGGCTCCAAAAAACCGCCAATCTGATTGGCGGTGGACTCTTCCTGACCCTGTTCATCGTGTTCGTGATCCAGATCACGGCACGCTTTGCCTTCAACAAGCCTCTGGCCTGGACGGACGAAGCAGCCGTGATCCTCTATGTCTGGGTCATCCTGTGGGCGGCCGCCGTGGTGGTGCCGGAGCGCGAGCACGTGGTGTTCGACCTGGTCTGGAACAGCATGCCCTACCGCGGCCGGCAGGTCATGGCCATCACCGGCAACCTGCTCGTGGGCGGCCTTGCGGCATGGGGCATCCCGGGCTGTTGGGACTACGTTCACTTCATGGCCCGTGAGGGAACACCCGTGCTGGGCGTGTCCTTCCAGTGGGTCTTCATGCCTTTTGTGCTGCTGCTCGCCGCCCTGGCGGTGCGCTCGGCCTGGGCGATCTGGAATGCGATCCGGGGTGTGGGTCTTGAAGCGGAGTTGCGCATATGACGAGCGGTATCTGGGTATTGGTTTTTGTGCTGGCGGGCGGCATGCTGCTGCGCATGCCCATCGGCTTTTCGATGATCGCGGCGGGCATCGGCTACCTCGCAGTCAAGGGCCAGGACATCGGCCTGGTGGCCGAACAGATCGGCAACGGTCTCTACAACAGTTATGTGCTGCTGGCCGTGCCGCTTTTTGTGTTCGCCGCCAACATCATGAATGCGGGCACAGTGAGCGAGCGGATTTTTGACTTCTGCCGCATCCTGGTGGGCCGCTTCCGCGGCGGCCTGGCGCAGGTGGACATCCTGGTCAGCGTGATTTTCTCGGGCATGAGCGGCAGCGCGATTGCCGATGCGGCCGGCCCCGGCCTGGTCACGATCCGCCAGATGCTGAAGAAACCGGAATACACGCGCGGCTTTGCCGGTGCCGTTGTGGTGGCCAGCGCCACGCTGGGCCCCATCATTCCGCCGTCGATTCCCATGGTGATCTACGCGCTGGTGTCGGGCGCTTCGGTAGGCGCGCTCTTTCTGGGCGGCGTGGTGCCGGGCTTCCTGATGGCCGGGCTGATGATGGGCGTAGTCGCAGTCATTGCAAAAAAACGCAACATGCCGCGCGACGAGCCAGTGCCCCGCTCGGAATGGGCCGGCCTGATCTTTCGCGGTGCGCTGCCACTGTCCATGCCCATCGTGTTGCTGGGCGGCATTTATTCGGGCATCTTCACGCCGACAGAAGCCGCCGCCGTGGCCGCACTGCATGCCTTGATCCTGGCAGCGCTGGCGTTCCGCGCATTGACCTGGCGCAGCTTCTGGGTTGTGGTGATGGAATCGACGCGCGCCAGTGCGGTGATCACCATGATCCTGGCCGGCTCCTTCATGCTCAACTACGCCTTCACGGCCGAGGGTGTGCCGCAGTCCATGGCCACGTGGGTCGACAGCATGCACTTCTCGCAAATCGGCTTTTTGCTGATGGTCAACGTCATGTTCCTGGTGCTGGGCTGCTTCCTGGACGTGTCAGTGCTGCTGCTGGTGTTTGTGCCCATGCTGCTGCCCGCCGCAAAGCTGCTGGGCGTGGACCTGGTGCACTTCGGTGTGCTGGTGGTGCTCAACATGATGATCGGGCTGATCCATCCGCCCTTCGGCATGCTGCTTTTCGTCACCAAGGCCCTCACCGGCATCCCCATCGGTGAAATGATGAAAGAAGGCTGGCCTTTCCTGGTCATGCTCCTGCTGCTGCTGCTGGCCATGACTTGTTTCCCCCAAATTGTGCTGTGGTTGCCGCAAACCATGGGGTACAAGTAGCTCCCCCGTAGCGCCTGCGGCGCTTCCCCCTCGAGGGGGCGGCGCCAGCGGCCCGGCAAAGCCGGTTCCGCGGCAAAATGACTCTCCCCCCGAAACGCCTGCGGCGCCTCCCCCTCGAGGGGCGACGCTAGCGGCCCGGCAAAGCCGGTTCCGCGGCGTCTGCTTGACCTGATGTTTCCCGGATGCCACTCATATGAACGACCGCGTGAATGCCGATGTTGTCTGCGTTGCCAGCTGGAACGCTGACCTGATCTCGCGCGTGCAGCGGCCCATCGCGCGCGGTGAAACGCTGATGGCCGCCGATTTCAACATCAGCCCCGGCGGCAAGGGCAGCAACGCAGCCGTTGCTGCCGCGCGCCAGGGCGCGCGCGTGGCGCTGATTGCCCGCATCGGAGACGACGACTTCGGGCATATGGGCATGAAGCTCTGGGAGCGCGAAGGCATCGTGACCACGCACGTCGAGCAGGCTGCGGGCGAACGCAGCGGCGTGGCGCAGATTCTTGTCTACGAGGACGGAGACAACAGCATTGCCGTGTACCCCGGCGCCGGAACGGGCCTGACCGCGCGGCATGCGCGGGCAGCGCAGCAGATGCTGGCGGGCTGCCGCGTCGTGATGGCCTCATGCGAAGTGCCCGCCGAAGCAACACTGGAAGCCTTCCGGCTGGCCCGCGATGCCGGGGCCATCACCCTGCTCAACCCCGCACCCGCACGGCCGCTGTCGGACGAGCTGCTTGCGCTGGTCGACGTGCTCACGCCCAACGAAAGCGAGTTGTGCCTGCTGGCCGGCGCGGCGCATGCCGGCTCGGTAGACGGTGCAGCCCAGCAGTTGCTCAGCAGCGGCGTGCGCGCCGTGCTGGTCACGCTGGGCGCCGCAGGCTGCAGGCTTTTCCAGACAGACAAGCCCCCTGTTTCACTGCCGGGTCGCACCATGGCTGTGCGCGACACCATAGGCGCGGGCGATACCTTCACCGGCGCGCTGGCAGCCGCACTGGCACGCGGGGAGATGCTGCCTGTTGCGATGCAGTGGGCCAACGCGGCAGCCGCGCTGTCGGTCACGCAGCACGGCGCCATCGACGGCATGCCGTCGAGTGCCGAAACGGTCACGCTGCTGGGTTGACCCAGAAAATCTAACAAAAACCGTCTGCAGCCCAATCAAATAGGGCGCCAGCAGCTATCAAATAGATAGCGCATCGCAAAACCCGGATCAACATCCCGCCGCGCCTGCGGCCGTGTAGGTCAATTGCCGCTTTACCGGATATTTACGCGCAGCTTTCAGGCGGTTTATCAGCGCCCTGAGGGCTTGCAGTGATAATTATTGGGCGCAGACAGACGGACGACACACGGACTCGATGGCTCTGTCTTTCAGCGCGTGAATCCCCATCAAACACAAAAATAGCTGCACCAGCCCGCCTGGTGCGGCGGGCAACAAGGACAGCTGATGGACCCGAAAGTCGAAATGCCGGAACGCGGCTTATCTATCCCACCCCGGAAACGACTGAGCCGCCGCGCGTCCATCATTGGCAGCGTGATTGCCCTGCTGGCCCTCGCGGGCACCGGCTGGCTGGCATGGCACCTGACCCATCCTTCCGCAGATCCCACGGCCGGCGGCCCGGGTGGCGCCCCTGGTGCCTTCAGGCGCGGTGCCCCGGCCACAACGGTCGGTGTTGCCACCGCCGAAAAAACCAGCATTCCGATTGTTCTGGAAGCCCTGGGCACCGTCACGCCGCAGGCCACCGTTCGGGTACGCCCGCAGGTTTCCGGCGTGATGGAAAAGGTTTTGTTCAAGGAGGGCCAGATGGTCAAGGCCGGCGAGCTGCTGGCCACCATCGACCCGCGCCAGTTTGAAATGGCGTTGATGCAGGCCGTCGGCCAGCGCCAGCGCGACGAGGCACAGCTGGACAGCGCCCGCGTGACGCTGCAGCGCTTCAAGACCCTGCTGGAGCAGGACTCGATTGCGCGGCAGGAAGTTGACACGCAGGCAGCGCTCGTCAAGCAGCTTGAAGGCACAGTCGTCATCGACAAGGCCAACGAAGGCACGGCGCGACTCAACCTGGGCTACACCCGTGTGGTGGCGCCTATCAGCGGGCGTGTGGGCCTGCGCACCGTGGACGTCGGCAATGTCGTGAGCAACAGCGACGCCAACGGCGTTGCGCTGATCACCCAGGTCAGCCCCATCGATGTGGTCTTTTCCATTCCGCAAGACCGGGCCGGCGAGCTGCAGCAAAACGCCGGCGGCAGCACGGCCATGAAGGTCGTCGCGCTGGACCGCACCCGCACGAGCGTGCTGGACACCGGCGTGTTTGCTTCGCTCGACAACCAGGTCGACACGACGACCGGAACCGTCAGGGCCAAGGCGCGCTTTGCCAACAGCAAGCTCACCTTGTTCCCGAGCCAGTTCGTCAATGTGCAGTTGCAGGTCAAAACGCTGGAAGACGCCGTGGTGGTGCCCGTCACCGCCGTGCGCCTGGGCAGCACCGGCGACTATGTGTATGTGCTCAATGCCGACCGCACTGTCTCGCTGCGGCCTGTGCAGCGCGGCCAGGCCACCGCCGAAAAAATCGTCATCACCTCCGGCCTGAAAGCGGGCGAACGCGTCATCACCGAAGGCGCCGACCGCCTGAAAGATGGCGCCAGCGTGGTGCTGCCGGGCGATGCGCCAGGCGCGGGCATGGGCGGCAGGCGCCGTGGTGCCAGCGCACCGGGTGCCGGCGCTTCCGCAGCGGGGCGCCACCGTGCGGCTTCCGACGCCGCTACTCCCGCACCCGCAGCCGCACCGGCCACAGGTTCGGCTCCGGCATCTTCCGCGCCCGCTCCCGCAGCGCTGCAGTCCAATGCCGCGCCGCCTTCCATCGCCGGACCCACGGCCGAACAGCACCAGCGAATGCTCGACCAGGTCAAGGACGACCCGGCGGCGCTGGAACGCCGCAAGCGCTTCCTGGAGCAGATTGACAAGGGTGACCCGACCGCCTTGGCGCGCTGGCAAGGCATGAAGGACAACCGGGGCCAAGCCCAACGGCCGGCGCAATGACCGCACGGCAGAATTGCTTCGCATGAGTCACCGGGCCGCTCCCAAGACGAATAGCGCTGTAGTGCGCAGCACGAAGGTTTTCTTATGAGCCGCCGGGCCGCTCCCAAGGCGAATAGCACCGCAGTGCGAAGCACGAAGGTTTCCTTATGAGCCCCTCACGCCCCTTTATCCTGCGCCCGGTAGCGACCTCGCTGCTGATGGTGGCCATCGTCCTGGCCGGTCTCGTCGGGTTCAAGTTTTTGCCGCTGTCGGCGCTGCCGCAGGTCGACTACCCCACCATCCAGGTGCAGACCTTGTACCCCGGCGCCAGCCCCGAAGTCATGGCGCAAACCGTGACCGCGCCGCTGGAACGCCAGTTCGGCCAGATGGCCGGCCTCTCGCGCATGAGCTCCACCAGTGCGGCTGGCGTCTCCATCGTCACGCTGCAGTTCGGCCTTGGCCTGGCGCTGGACGTAGCCGAGCAGCAGGTGCAGGCCGCCATCAACGCAGGCGGCTCGCTGCTGCCAGCCGACCTGCCAGCCCCGCCTGTTTATGCCAAGGTCAATCCGGCCGATGCGCCGGTGCTGACCCTGGCGATCACCTCCGACACCATGCCACTGACGGAAGTGCAAAACATCGTCAACACCCGGCTGGCCCTGAAGATCAGCCAGGTCAACGGCGTGGGCCTGGTGTCGCTCAGCGGTGGGCAACGCCCTGCCGTGCGCATCCAGGCCGACACGCGTGCGCTGGCCTCTTACGGCCTCGGGCTGGACTCATTGCGCACCGCCATCTCGGCCGCCAATGCCAATGGCGCCAAGGGCAGCATCGACGGACCCACGCGCTCCTATTCGATCAACTCCAACGACCAGCTGGTTGCCGCAGCCGACTATAAGAATCTCATCATTGCCTTTCGCAACGGCGCTGCGGTGCGAGTCTCAGATGTGGCACAGGTCGTCGACAGCGCGGAAAACATCAAGCTCGGCGCCTGGTCCAGCCTGAAACCGGCCATCATCCTCAATGTGCAGCGCCAGCCAGGCGCCAATGTCATTGCCACGGTCGATGCCATCAAGGCACGCCTGCCCGAGCTGCAAGCCGGCCTGCCGACGGCCCTGAAGGTGGACGTGCTGAGCGACCGCACCACCGGCATACGGGCTTCGGTGATGCATGTCGAGATTGAGCTGATGCTGGCCGTGCTGCTGGTCGTACTGGTGATCTTTGCGTTTTTACACAGCCTGCGCGCCACCGTGATCGCCAGCCTGGCTGTACCGATATCACTGGTCGGCACCTGCGGCCTGATGTACCTGCTGGGCTACAGCCTCAACAACCTGAGCCTGATGGCACTCACGATCGCCACCGGTTTCGTGGTGGACGATGCCATCGTGATGATCGAAAACATCTCGCGCTACATCGAAGAAGGCGAAGAGCCCATGGCCGCAGCCCTCAAGGGTGCGACGCAGATCGGCTTCACCATCATTTCGCTGACGGTGTCGCTGATCGCGGTGCTGATTCCGTTGCTCTTCATGGGCGATGTGGTCGGCCGCTTGTTTCGCGAATTCGCCATCACGCTGGCCATCACCATCCTGATTTCCGCCGTTGTCTCGCTCACCCTGGTGCCCATGATGTCTGCCCGCTGGCTAAGAAGAGCCCCCACGCTCCCCGCTTCGCGTGGTTCGCTGCCCCCCGAGGGGGCCGCTGCGCCTGCGGCCCGGCAAAGCCGGTTCCGCGGCTCTGGCTCGACTGGAGATCATTCGCCTGCACTGGGTGCGCGGCTGCAGCGGTTTTTTGACGGGGTCATTGCCCGCTATGACGTATGGCTCACGTGGGTGCTCAAGCGCCAGGGCGCCACGTTGCTGGTGGCGCTGGGCACGCTGCTGCTCACCGTACTGCTGTATGTGTTGATTCCCAAAGGCCTGTTCCCGACGCAGGACACCGGCCAGTTGCAGGCTCGCGTGGAAACCACACAATCGGTGTCCTACGATCGTATGGCCACACTGCAACAGGCCACGGCCAAAGCCATCCTCGAAGACCCGGACGTCGAAACGCTGAGTTCATTCATCGGTGTGGACGCGGCCAACAACACCATGCTGCACACCGGCCGCATGCTGATCAACCTGAAAAAAGAGCGCACTGGCAGCCAGCAGGAAACCATGGACCGCCTGCAGCGCCGCGCCGCCGCAGTGGCCGGGGTGACGCTGTACCTGCAGCCCACGCAAGACCTGACCATCGACGCCGAAACCGGGCCCACGCAATTTCGCGTGTCGCTTGAAGGCTCCAACAATGCCACCGTGGTGGAATGGGCCAACAAACTCACGCAGCGCATGCGGCAGCTCGAAAGCCTGCGCAATGTGTCGTCCGATGCTGGTTCGACAGGCGCCGGCGCCTATATCACGGTAGACCGCGACACCGCCTCGCGCCTGGCCATCACCACTTCGTCGATTGACGATGCGCTGTACAGCGCGTTCGGCCAGCGCATTGTCTCGACCATCTTCACCGAGACCAACCAGTACCGCGTGATCCTCGAGGCCATGCCCGACCAGTTGCGTACGCCGGCATCGCTGGGCGGGCTGCAGCTTAAAACGGGTTCGGGCACGCCGACACCACTGTCGGCCATCGCCACCATCACCGAGCAGGCAGCTCCGCTGCAGGTCACCCGCGTGGCCCAGTACCCGGCCACCACGCTGGGCTTTGACACCGCACCCGGTGTTTCGCTCGGCAAGGCGGTCGACGAGATCAAGCAGGCCGCAAAAGACATCGCCATGCCGGCCAGCGTGACCATGACCTTTCTGGGTGCGGCGGGCGCCTACCAGGCGTCGCTGTCCAACCAGCTGTGGCTCATTCTGGCAGCCGTAATTTGCGTCTACATCGTGCTGGGCGTACTGTATGAAAGCTACATCCACCCGCTGACGATTCTTTCGACCCTGCCTTCGGCCGGCGTAGGCGCGCTGCTGGCGCTCATGATCAGCGGATCGGGCCTCGGGGTGATCGGCATCATCGGCATCATCCTGCTGATCGGCATCGTGAAGAAGAACGCCATCATGATGATCGACTTTGCGATCGACGCCGAACGCAACCAGGGCAAGTCACCGCAGGATGCCATTCACCAGGCCGCGCTGCTGCGCTTTCGGCCCATCCTGATGACCACGCTGGCCGCGCTGTTTGCGGCTGTTCCCTTGATGCTGGGCTGGGGTGAAGGGGCTGAGTTGCGGCGGCCTCTGGGCTTGGCAATTTTTGGCGGCTTGATTGTGAGCCAGGTGTTGACCTTGTTTACGACGCCGGTGATTTATTTGGCGTTTGATCGGTTGGGGCAGAGGTTTGGGCGCAAGAAGGAGGTTCTCGCGTGAGGAGCCTTCCTTGCTTTCACGCCGAGCGCTCTCTGCTGAGGGTGGCTGGCCGGGGGTTGCCCGGCGGCAACTCACTTTTCTTTGCTTCGCCAAAAGAAAGTAAGCAAAGAAAAGGCGACACCGCAGGTTGCCTGAAGCGAAGCGTAAGGACCCAGACTGCGGGTCGCCTTTCTTTTGGTGACTTTTCTTTGGCGAAGCAAAGAAAAGTTACTTGCCGCCGGGCACCCCCCGGCCAGAAGGACTCAGCAAAGAGCCCCACGCCAGAACAAGCAAGGCTTCGACAAGCTCAGCCTGAACGGAGGGAGGAAAGGCTTCGATACCTCAGCCCGAACGGCTACGGGCATGGGCTACTCAGTAAGGGCGGGGGAGGCCCCCCCCCATGAACCTCTCCGAACCCTTCGTCCGCCGCCCAGTAGCCACAGTCCTCCTAACCATAGGCCTGGCCCTCGCCGGCATAGCCGCATTCTTCGTACTGCCAGTCTCGCCACTCCCGCAGGTGGACTTTCCGGTGATCTCGGTCAGCGCCTCGCTGCCGGGCGCCAGCCCTTCCACCATGGCCAGCAGCGTGGCCACGCCGCTGGAGCGCCGCCTCGGCGTGATCGCAGGCGTCAACGAGATGACGTCCAACAGCGGCACAGGCTCGACGCGCATCAGCCTGCAGTTCGACCTGAACCGCAAGATCGACGCGGCGGCGCGCGAAGTGCAGGCCGCCATCAATGCCTCGCGTGCCGACCTGCCCGCTACCTTGCGCAGCAACCCGACTTACCGCAAAGCCAACCCCGCTTCGGCGCCTGTCATCATCCTGGCGCTCACTTCCAAAACGCGCTCACCGGGCCAGATCTACGACGAGGTGTCCAACCTCGTGCAGCAAAAAATTGCGCAGGTGCCGGGTGTGGGCGACGTGGAACTCGGCGGCGGTTCGCTGCCCGCTGTGCGCGTGGAGTTGCTGCCGTTTGCGCTCAACCGCTATGGCGTCTCCATGGAAGATGTGCGTGCGGCCCTGCAGGCGTCGAACGCCAACCGGCCCAAGGGCGCCATCGAAGGCAACGGGCAGCGCTTCCAGATCTACTCAGGCTCCAACACCGCCAGCGGCGGACTCAAGGCCATTGACTACCGCAACCTCGTGGTGGCCTGGCGCAACAATGCGGCCATCCGGCTGCAGGACGTGGCCGAGGTACAGGACGGCGTGGAAAACATCAACACGTTGGGTCTTTTCAATGGTGAACCCGCCGTGATCGTGCTGGTCACGCGCCAGCCTGACGCCAACGTGATCGCCACCGTCGACGGCGTGCGCGCCCTGATTCCCGAGCTGCAGGCCGCCCTGCCGCAGGATGTGCAGCTGCAGGTGGCGTCCGACAGCACCAACTCCATCCGTTCCTCGCTGCACGAGATCGAGGTGACGCTGCTGATCTCCATCGTGCTGGTGGTGCTGGTGGTCAGCGCCTTCCTGCGCAGCGCCCGCGCCACCATCATCCCGGCCGTCGCCACTGTGGTGTCGCTGCTGGGCACTTTCGGGGTGATGTACCTGCTCGGCTTCTCCCTCAACAACCTGAGCCTGATGGCGCTCACCGTGGCCACCGGCTTCGTGGTGGACGACGCCATTGTGGTGCTGGAAAACACCAGCCGGCATATCGAAGCCGGCATGGACCGCTTCAAGGCCGCACTGCTGGGCGCACGCGAGGTGGGCTTTACCGTGCTGTCGATCAGCCTGTCGCTGGTGGCGGTGTTCATCCCGCTGCTCTTCATGGGTGGGCAGGTGGGCCGGTTGTTCCGGGAATTTGCGGTCACGCTGTCTGCCGCGGTGCTGATCTCGCTCGTCATCTCGCTGACCACCACACCCATGATGTGCGCCTGGCTCTTGAAGCCCGATGCGCACCAGAAAAAATCCGGGCGTTTTGCCTTTGTGGCGCGCTGGTTCGAGCGCGGCTTCAACCGCGTGCATCGCAGCTACGAAGTGAGCCTGGACTGGGCCCTGCACAGCAAGCTGCTGGTGATGCTGATTTTGCTGGCCGTGATCGGGCTCAACGGCTTTCTCTTCGTCAAGGCGCCCAAGGGGTTCTTCCCGCAGCAAGACACCGGGCAGATCAACGGCGGCCTGCGCGCCGACCGCAGCATTTCGTTTCAGGCGCTGCAGTCCAAGCTCAAACAGCTGGTGGACATCATTCGTGCCGACCCGGCCGTGGACACGGTGGTGGGCTTTACCGGCGGTTCCCGTGCAGGCGGAGGCTTCATGTTCATCAACCTCAAGCCTGTGGGGCAGCGCGACGTCGCCGGCCAGGCCGTGATTGCGCGGCTGCGCCCGCAGCTGGCGCAAGTCACGGGGGTCAGCCTCTTCCTCAACCCCGTGCAAGACCTGCGCGGCGGTGGCCGCCAGACCAATTCGACTTACCAGTACACCCTCAAAAGCGACAATGCCGCCGACCTGCGCGTGTGGGCCACGCGCCTGGCCGACCAGATGAAACTGCAGCCCGCGCTGACCGACGTGGACACCGACCAGCAGGAAAACGGCGTGGAAACCATGGTCACTGTCGACAAGCAAAGCGCGGCGCGAATGGGCATCAGCTCAAAGGACGTGGACAACGCCCTCTATAACGGCTTCGGCCAACGCCAGGTGGCCACGATTTACGCCGAGCTCAACCAGTACCACGTGATCATGGAAGTGGCGCCCCGCTATACCCGAAGCCCGGAAGCACTGAAAGACATTTACGTACCGGCCAAGGGAGCCGGCAGCAGCGCCGCCACGACGGCCGCTGCCGCCGCGACAGGCAGCGCGGGCGGCTCCACCGCAGCGGCGGCCACGGTGGCCACAGCCACTTCCGTCGCCAACCCATCCCTGCGCGACTCCTCAACCGGCCAGGTCCTGAGCGCTTCAGCCACCACCATGGTGCCGCTGTCGGCGATTGCCACGTTCAGCGAAAACCCCACGGCGGCTTCGATCAGCCATGAAGACGGCGAGCTTTCCACCACGGTTTCCTACAACCTCGCCGACGGCAGCACGCTGAGCGACGGCCAGGCGGCGGTGCACCAGGCGGAGGCCGACATTCGCTTGCCCAACAACGTGCGCGGCAGTTTTGCAGGCACGGCACTCAACGCGCAGCAATCGCAAAACGAACAGCCGATGCTGATCCTGGCGGCGCTGGTGGTGATCTACATCGTGCTGGGCATCTTGTACGAAAGCCTGATCCACCCGATCACGGTGCTGTCCACCCTGCCCTCGGCCGGTGTGGGCGCGGTGCTGGCCTTGCTGCTGTTCAAGCTGGATTTCTCCCTCATCGCGCTGATCGGGGTCTTCCTGCTGATCGGCATCGTCAAGAAAAATGCCATCCTGATCATCGACTTCGCACTAGAGGCCGAGCGGGCCCGCGGCCTTTCTGCCGTCGAGGCGGTGCGCGAAGCCTGCCTGCTGCGTTTTCGCCCCATCCTCATGACCACCTTGGCCGCCATTTTGGGCGCGTTGCCGCTGGCCATCGGCTTTGGCGAAGGCGCCGAACTGCGCCGCCCGCTGGGCATCGCCATCATCGGCGGGCTGATCGCCAGCCAGGTGCTGACATTGCTCACCACGCCGGTGGTCTACGTGCTGATGGACAAGCTGCGCCGGCGCAGCCCGGCCGAGCGCCAGCTCAGCCGCCACCCTGACGAAGCCGACATGCCGCCGCCCGGCGCCCCGCTCCAACTGCAATGACTGACGCCGCCATGAACCACTTTTCTGAAACCCGCTCCGCGCACCTTTCACGCTTTCAGCTTCGCCTGCTGTGTGCGGCACTGGTGATCGCCGTCGGCGGCTGCGCGGTAGGCCCCGACTACCAGCGCCCGACCACGGTAGACGTCAGCACCTACAAGGAGGCTGAAGGCTGGGTTCCCGCAGCGCCCGCGGACGCCCTGGAGCGCGGGCCCTGGTGGTCGCTGTTCAACGATCCGGTGCTGGACCAGCTGGCATCGCGTGTGGAAGTGTCCAACCAGAACGTCGCGGTGGCCGTGGCAACCTATGCACAGGCCCGCGCGCTGGTGCGTGAGCAGCGGGCGTCTCTGTTTCCGACCGTTTCACTGAACGGCAACGCCAGCCGTTCGGGCAGTAGCAGCAGTAGCAGCAGCTCAACGACGGGAAGCTCATCGGGCGGGCGTGTCGGAAACAATTACCAGCTGAGCATTGGCGGCAGCTGGGAGCCCGATGTGTGGGGCCGCTTGGGCCGCAGCGTGGACGGCGCGAAGGCCGGCGAGCAAGCCAGCGCCGCCGACCTGGCATCGGCCAAACTGTCGGCGCAAGGTGAGCTGGCGACCAATTATTTGTCCTTGCGCCAGACGGATGCGCAAAAGGCCTTGCTGAAAACCACCATTGAAGGCTACCAGCGTGCGCTGGACATCACGCAGAACCGCTACACCGCGGGCATTGCCGCCAAAACCGATGTGTTGCAGGCCCAGACACAGCTGGCCAACGCACAGGCCGACGACGCCGGGCTGGTGCGCCAGCGCGCCCAGCTGGAGCACGCCATCGCGGTGCTGGTCGGCGAAGCACCGGGTAACTTTTCGATCGCCCCCGTCGCCTGGAACCCTTCGGTGCCCGACGTGCCCGTGGGCATTCCTTCGGAGCTGCTGCAGCGCCGCCCCGACATTGCCGCCGCCGAACGCCGCGTGGCGTCGGCCAACGAGCAAATCGGCATCGCCAAAAGCGCGTACTACCCCAGCCTGTCGCTGAGTGCGTCGGCGGGCCAGGGCGCCAGCCGGGTGGCCGACCTTTTCAAGGCCTCGAGCAGTGTCTGGTCCATCGGCATCTCGGCCGCGCAAGTGCTCTTCAATGCAGGGGCCACCGGCGCCCGCGTAGAGGGTGCCGAGGCCGGGCACCAGCAGGCCGTGGCGCGTTACCGCCAGGCTGTGCTGGCGGCCTTTCAGGACGTGGAAGACCAGCTCTCGGCCACCCGCGTGCTGCTGACCCAGCAGGAGCTGCGCCGCCAGGCGTCGCAGGCCGCCGACCAGGTGGAGCAGCAGGTGCTGAACCGCTACCGCAGCGGCCAGGTGGGCTACACGGAAGTCATCACCGCCCAGGCCACCGCACTGAGCGCACGCCGCGCGCTGGTGCAGGCCATGGCAGACCGGCAGACCACAGCGGTGGCCCTGATCCAGTCGCTGGGCGGTGGCTGGCAAACGGCAAAGTAGCGCGCCAACAGCAGCCTGCGAGTTTGACGATTGCTATCTATTTAATAGCTGCTTGCGCACGACCAATAAGGGTTGCAGCGCTGTTTTATAGTAAAAATCCCGCCATTCCGGGCTGCCGGGCAGTTACAGGAGCCCCGGAGGCGCAAAAACCAGTCTGACACGGCCAATTTATGCACAAAATCAGCCTCCAGCCCTTATTGGCCGTGCGCAAGCAGCTATCAAATAAGTAGCATTCAAGCGCCGCGGGCCCCCTCCAGCTCAGTGTGACGGCTCTTCCTGCAAGGCCGATCCGTGCAGCGCCGACAAAAAGAAGCGCGCAGCGTCGCTCAGCGGCCTGTCTTTGCGGGTGATGCTGCCGAAGGCTTCCATCTTGTGCTGGATAAAGCAGGGCAGCACCTTGAGCAACCCATGGCGGGCGTAGTGGTCGGCAATCGACTGCGGCATGACGCCCACCATGTCGGTTTCGGCAATCAGGTTGGTGGTGGTGAGGATGGACGCGGTTTCGATCAGGCCCTTGGGCGTCGGTGCCTGCAGCATGCGGAACTCCTGCTCAAGCACCTCGCGCATGGGGCTGCCTTTGGGCTGCAGTATCCACGGGTAGTCCAGCAGGCTGTCGAACCGGACGGTCTTCTTTGTCCCCAAGGGGTGATGCGTTCCCACCACCACCGACAGCGCCTCGTTTTCCAGCGCGGTGAAGGCGTAGTCGGCACGGTGCTCGTCGCGGATGCGGCCGATGGCCACGTCCAGCCGGCCCTCGCGCAGCAGTTCGAACAACCGGTCACTGGTGTCGAGCATGATGTCGACCGACAGCAGCGGGTAGGCCTTTTTGAGCGCGACGATGGCGTGCGTCAACAGGTTGGGCGACGGCGCCATGATGCTGCCCACCGACACGCGGCCCGAGCCGCCCAGCCGCAACTCAGCGAGCTCGCGCGTCATCGACTCGACCGAACCGCGCATGCCGCGGAAATACCGCAGCACGCTGTCCCCGGCCGGTGTGAGTTTTTGCCCGCGCCCTACCCGTTCAAACAGGCGCTGGCCCAGCGCGGATTCCAGCTCCTGAATCATCTTGGTGGCCGCCGGCTGCGTCATGCCCAGCTCGGCGGAGGCCTTTCGCAAAGTGCCGTGTTCACCCACAGCCAGGATGAGCGCCACTTGCCGCATGCGCAGGCGGTTCAGCAGTTGGGGAATGAGTGAGGCGTTGGGCATGGTTTGGCCTGATTCGATTGATAACCTGAGATTATCAAATAATCATGGATTTTCAATTTACGTTAACTGTCGCCCTGCCTACCATCAGCGCATTGATTCATAACAAATGATGGAGACAAGCATGAAATACCTACCTGTCCTGCTGGCGGCAGCCTGCGCATGGGCCACACACACACCCCTGTTGGCGCAAGAGTGGCCGACCAAGCCGGTGCGCATTTTGGTGGGCTCGGCCCCCGGCGGCGGCACCGACGCCATGGCCCGCGCCGTGGCCGACCGGCTGGGCCCGCTGCTCAAGCAACCGGTGGTGGTCGAAAACCGCCCCGGCGCTTCCAACACCCTGGCGGCCGACCTGACAGCCAAGGCCACCGACGGCCACACCATGATCATGGGCGTTTCCACTGCCCATGCGATTGCACCGCACCTGCTCAAGCTGGGCTACGACAACAACAAGGACCTGGTGCCCGTGGTCTTCGTCGGCGCCGTGCCCAATGTGCTGGTGGTCAACAACGCGCTGCCGGTCGACTCGGTGCAGTCGCTCATCAAGCTGGCCAAGGCCAAGCCCGGCCAGCTCAACTACGCCACCAGCGGCTCGGGCAGCACGCAACACATTGCGGCCGAGCTCTTCAAGGACCAGGCCGGCGTCTTCATCACGCACATCCCTTATCGCGGCAGCGGCCCGGCGCTGATCGATCTTGTGGGCGGCCAGGTGCAACTGAGCTTTGACACCATGCCCTCGGTGATCGGTCAGATCAAGAACGGCCGCATCAAGCCGCTGGCCGTCGCCAGCGCCAAACGCAACCCGCAGCTCCCCAATGTGCCGACCATGGCCGAAGCCGGCGTGAAGGGCGTGGAGATGAGCGCCTGGTACGGCATCTACATGCCGGCGACGACACCCAAGGCGGTACAGGAACGTGTTTACGCTGAAGTGACCAAGGTGCTGGCCATGCCCGAGACGCAATCCCGGCTGGGCGCCATTGGTGCAGACTTGACGCCGATGACGCAGGCACAGTTTGCGCAATTTCACCAGGACGAGAACAAGCGTTATGGTGACCTGATCGCCAAGAAAAACATCAAGCTCGACTGAGCTCGATTTATCTCGACGAACCTGAATTCACTGACTGGACCGACGCCATGAGCAACACGCAGACACCTGCACAAAAACCTGTGGTCGCGCTGACTCTGGGCGATGCGGCGGGCATAGGCCCCGAGCTGATCGCGCGGCTGCTGGCTCAGCCCGGCATCACGGAGGGCGCCAACATCGTGCTGGTGGGTGATGCCTGGCTCTGGCAACAAGGCCAGGCTATCGCCAAGCAGACTGTGGCCACGCAAGTTGTGACCAGTCTGGCCGAAGTGCGCGGTCGCGCCGACACCCGCCTGCCGGCCTTTTTGGCCACCGACACCGTTCAGGCCGCCCAGGTGCAGCGCAGCCAGGCGCAAGCCGCCTGCGGTGCGGCCGTGCTCACGGTGCTCAACCGCTGCATGGACGGCGCCAAGCGCGGCGAGGTTGACGCGATCTGCTTTGCGCCGCTGAACAAGCAGGCCATGAAGCTGGGCGGCCTGAAGCATGAAGACGAGCTGCACCACTTTGCCGAGTACCTGGGCGTGACGGGCTACTTCTGCGAGTTCAACACCCTGGGCGACTTGTGGACAGCACGTGTTTCTTCGCACATTCCGCTCAAGGATGCAGCAGCCATGCTCAGCAAGGAACGCATCATGGATGCCACCCGGCTGATCTATGCGTCGCTCAAGGCCAGCGGCAACCACAGTCCCAAAGTAGCGGTGGCCGCGTTTAACCCGCACGGCGGCGACGGCGGCGTCTGCGGGCGCGAAGAAATTGACATCATCGAGCCGGCGGTGGCACAGCTGCGCGCCAGCGGCATACCAGTGGACGGCCCCTTCCCGGCCGACACCATCTTCCTGAAAGCGCAAGCCGGCCAGTACCAGGCCATCGTCACCATGTACCACGACCAGGGGCAGATCGCCATCAAGCTTCTGGGCTTCAGCAAAGGCGTCACGGTGCAGGGCGGCCTGCCGGTGCCCATCACCACGCCGGCGCACGGCACGGCGTATGACATTGCCGGCCAGGGTGTGGCGGATGTGAATGCCACGCTCAATGCCTACAAGATTGCCTGCCGCATGGGGCAAGCAGCCCTCGCTCGTTAACCCGGCCGTTCGGACTGAGCCTGTCGAAGCCTCCATGCACGTCGACAGGCCCAATGCGAACGCTTACCTGACTACCCGTTTATTCAGCTCCCCAAGGAATTCACCATGAAAATCAAATCAGTGCGCGCACGCGTGTTCGAATGGAAGGGCAAAACCGTTCCACCGCAAGGCAACTTCTGCTCCAACGCGATGGACCTTGTCTACTCGAAGACCGAGTCGATGAGCACCTTCCGCTTCCACTCCTGGACGGTAGTTGAGATTGAAACCGACGACGGCATCATCGGCCTGGGCAACGTGGCGCTGGCACCGCACATTGCAAAAGCCATCATCGACCAGTACCTCACGCCGCTCGTGCTGGGCCAGGACCCGTGGGATTACGAATACCTGTGGCAGCGCATGTACCGCAGCACGCACGCCTGGGGCCGAAAGGGCGTAACCATGGCCGCGATTTCAGCGGTGGACCTGGCGATCTGGGACATCCTGGGCAAGTCGGTGAACAAGCCGGTGTTCAAGCTGCTGGGCGGCCGCACCAAAGAGAAGATTCCCTGCTACTACTCGAAGCTCTACCGCACCGACATCAAGGCCATGCAGGACGAGGCGCAGAAATACCTGGACCAGGGTTTCACCATGTTCAAGTCGCGCTTTGGCTACGGCCCGGCGCACGGCACCAAGGGCGCGACCGAAAACCTGAAGGCCGTGGAAGCCATTCGCGAAGTAATCGGCTATGACAACGACCTGATGATGGAGTGCTACATGGGCTGGAACCTGGAATACGCCAAGCGCATGCTGCCCAAGCTCGAGAAGTTCCAGCTGCGCTGGGTTGAAGAGCCGGTGATTGCCGACGACATCGACGGCTATGCCGAACTTAACCAGCTGACCAGCATTCCGATCTCGGGGGGCGAGCATGAGTTTTCGCTCTACGGCTTCAAGCAGCTGCTCGACAAAAAGGCCGTGTCGGTCGTGCAGTACGACACCAACCGCGTGGGCGGCATCACGGCGGCGCACAAGATCAATGCGCTGTGCGAGGCCTACAGCGTGCCGGTGATTCCGCACGCCGGCCAGATGCACAACTATCACCTTACCATGAGCACCCTCGCCTCGCCCATGAGCGAGTACTTTCCGATGTTCGACGTGGAAGTCGGCAACGAGCTCTTCTATTACATCTTTGACGGCGAGCCGGTGGCCGAAAACGGCTTCCTGCAGCTCGACGACAACAAGCCAGGCCTGGGCCTGACGATGAAGACCGAGTTCCTCAAAGACTTCAACATCGTCGAGTAAGCAAGCAGCATGAAAGCAAGCTATACCGGCGAAAAATATACCGGAGTCTTTCCGGTTGTACCCACCACCTTCAACGATGCGGGCGGGCTGGACCTGGAAAGCCAGAAACATTGCGTCGATTTCATGATCGATGCGGGCTCGACGGGCCTGTGTATCCTGGCCAATTTCTCGGAGCAGTTTGTGCTGTCCGACGAAGAGCGCGAAGTGCTCACCGCCGCCATCCTCAAACACGTCGCGGGCCGCGTACCGGTGATTGTGACGACCACGCACTTTGGCACCCGGGTCTGCACTGAACGCAGCCGCCGCGCGCAAGACCTGGGTGCGGCCATGGTGATGGTGATGCCGCCGTATCACGGCGCCACCATCCGCGTGACTGAAGAAAAGACCTATGAGTTTTTCGCCACGCTGTCGGCCGCCATCGACATTCCCATCATGATCCAGGACGCACCCGTCAGCGGTACGCCGCTTTCGGCGACCTTCCTGGCGCGCATGGCCAAAGAGATCCGCAACGTCGCCTATTTCAAGATCGAGACGCCGGGCGCGGCCTCCAAACTGCGCGAACTGATCCGCCTGGGCGGTGACGACATCGAAGGCCCCTGGGACGGCGAAGAAGCCATCACGCTGCTGCCTGACCTGGAAGCCGGCGCCACCGGCGCGACGACGGGCGGTGGCTACCCGGACGGCATACGCAAGATCATGGACGCCTGGGCGGCCGGCAAGCGTGACGAAGCCATTGCCGAATACACGCGCTGGCTGCCGCTCATCAACTACGAAAACCGGCAGGGCGGCATCCTGACGGCCAAGGCGCTCATGAAGGCCGGCGGCGTCATCGCCTGCGAAGCGCCGCGCCATCCGTTTCCCGCCATGCACCCTGAGGTGCGCAAAGGCCTTCTCGAAACCGCCCGCCGGCTGGATCCGATGGTGCTACGCTGGGGAAAATAGGCGGGCCTCACTGCAGCGTCCCTGACTGCCTTTTCACACTCCCCGTTTCCTTTCCGGCAACCCCATCTTCAGAAAAACCATGCCACTTCGGGAAACACTCTTGCTGGTGCAGAAATGCGCCCATACCTTCAGCTTTTACGACCTGGCGACAAGCCAGGCTGAAAAGCACATCGTGCTGCCCAATTTTCCGCATGAGTTCACGGTGGACCCGCGGCACCGGCGCGCCTACGTGGGCCACTACGGCATTGAAACCGCCAGCCACCTTGGCGACGTGGGCGGGCATTCGGTGTTTGTCATCGACCTGGACAAGCAGGCCCATGTGGCCACGCTCAACATTTGGCCGTTCTACCGCCCGCACGGGCTGACGGTCGATGCCGAGGGCCGCCTGTTCGTCATGTCGGAGGCACACAATGTGTTGCTGCGCTTTTCGGATCCGATCAACGTCCACGTACCCGACCTGGCGGTGCCATCGGGCGGCTACAAGACCCATCTGTTTGCGCTGACGAAGGACGCACAGACAGCCTACGCGCTGAACCTGCTGTCAAACACGGTCACCAAAATCAAGCCCAACGACCCGACCTTCACGCCCATCGCCATGGTGCCGGGCCCTGTGCCCGAGGGCAATGTGTTGTCGGCCGATGAGTCGCTGCTGTACGTGGCCAACCGCGGCGACGACACCATCGTCGCGGTTGACACGGCGAGCATGAAAGTCGTGGCGTCAGGCAAGACCCGGCGCGACCCGAACCGGGTTTACCGTTTCCGAGGGGCCGAAGGCGCCGACCTGCTGCTCACCACCAACTCCGGCGAGCATTCGTTGTCGATTTTCGGCCTTGACCTGCAGGAGCAGCGCTGCTTTGCGCTGCCGAGCAATCCGCTCGCGCTGTCATTTCACCCGGTGGACCGGGCGGTGTATATCTCGTTTCAGGACGAAACCGTGCGCCGCCTCAACCTTGACAGTTTTGAGTTTGAGCAGGAGATCAAAACCCTGCGCGAACCCGATTCATCGTACGTCTGGCGGCGTTGAGCTCAAGCAACGTGCCGGGGCATCTAATCCTTCAATCGCCATGAAGAGCGCGAGCCCCCCTCCTCCTGCCGCCTTGCAGCCAAGGCTTCGCATCGTCGATGCGCATCACCACCTCTGGGATCTGTCACAGGGCCACTATCCCTGGCTGCAGGAATCGTACGACCCGGAGGCATTTTTCCTGGGCGACTACCGGCCGATTTGCCGCGACTTCCTGGCCCCTGACTACCAGGCAGCCGCGGCCTCATGCGACGTGGTTGCAACGGTACATGTAGAAGCCGAACGCAGCCGCCTGGAGCAGGTCGCCGAAACGGCATGGCTGCATGAAGTCCATGCCCGATACGGTTTTCCAAATGCTGTCGTCGCCCACGCCTGGTTTGACCGCCCGGATACCGAGGAATGCCTGATCACGCAGTCTCAGTTTCCGCTGGTGCGGGGCATACGCAGCAAACCCGTGACTTCTGCCACCGCGGCGCACAGCGTGAAGGGGCAGGCCGGCACCATGCAGGACGAAGCCTGGTTACGCGGTTTCTCATTGCTCGAAAAATACGGCCTGCGGTGGGACCTGCGCGTGCCGGCCTGGCACCTGCCCGAAGCAGCGGCCGTGGCGGCGCAATTTCCCAAGGTGCCCATCGCCCTGAACCATCACGGCTTTGCCTGGGACCGGAGCGAGGAAGGCCTCAAGCGCTGGCGTGGCTGGATGGAGACCCTCGCGCGTCAGGAAAACGTGCACGTCAAACTGTCCGAATTCGGCCTGCGCGACCAGCCTTGGGACCAGCAGGAAAACGCGCGAATTGTGTATGAAGTGATTGCAATTTTCGGATGGCAGCGCTGTATGTTCGCGAGTAACTTTCCGGTGGCGAGCTTGCGCATAAACTATGCGGACCTGGTTGGCGGTGTGGCCGGCATGCTGAGCCACCTTCCTTCCGACCAGCAACATGCGATGATGTGTGAGAACGCCCTGCGTTTCTACGCGATTGACGTGACACCGGCTGTGGCAAATATCTAGTGAGTACCTAGCCAAACCGCAGCCCGCGTGCCCTCCGCCCCGATCAACCCCTGACTTCTGGAACTACCCCATGACCACAAAACACGACAACCTCATTGCCGGCCAATGGCTGGCCGGCACAAGCTACAGCCCCAACCTGAACCCCAGCAACCTCGCCGACGTGATTGGCGAGTACACGCAGGCCGACGCGGCCGGCCTTGACGCCGCCGTGCAAGCCGCACAGGCCGCTTTCCCCGCGTGGTCCACTTCGGGCATCCAGGCCCGTTCGGATGCGCTCGACAAAATCGGCACCGAAATTTTGGCCCGCCGTGAAGAGCTGGGCACCCTGCTCGCGCGCGAAGAAGGCAAAACCAAGCCCGAAGGCATTGGCGAAGCCACGCGCGCCGGCCACATCTTCAAATTCTTCGCCGGCGAATGCCTGCGCCTGGGCGGCGAAACCATTCCCTCCGTGCGCCCCGGCATTGGCGTGGAGATCACCCGCGAACCAGTCGGTGTGGTCGGCTTGATCACGCCATGGAACTTCCCCATCGCCATTCCGGCCTGGAAAGTTGCACCGGCGCTGGCCTTCGGCAACTGCGTCGTGCTCAAGCCCGCTGACCTTGTGCCCGGCAGCGCATGGGCTCTGGCTGAAATCATCTCGCGCTCCGGCATTCCGGCCGGTGTATTCAACCTGGTCATGGGCCCGGGCCGCGTGATCGGCGATGCGCTGGTCAACCATCCAGGCGTCAATGCCATCAGCTTCACCGGCTCGGTCGGTGTGGGCAGCCGCATCGCTGAAACCTGCGCAAAGAACCTCAAGAAGGTGCAGCTCGAAATGGGCGGGAAAAACCCCCAGATCATCCTCGACGACGCCGACCTGACCCAAGCGGTGGAACTGAGCGCACAAAGTGCTTTTTATTCCACCGGTCAGCGCTGCACCGCATCAAGCCGCCTCATCGTGACTGAGGGCATCTACCCCGCCTTCGTGAAGGCGCTGCACGAGCGCATGGCCCGCATCAAGGTGGGTGATGCCCTGACCGCCGGAACCGACATCGGCCCCGTCTCGTCGCAAGCGCAACTTGAGCAGGATTTGAGCTACATCGCCATCGGCCAGCAGGAAGGCGCAACGCTCTCGTTTGGCGGTGACCGTGTTCGCTGCCACACCGGCAGCGGTGCGGAAGGCTACTTCATGACGCCCGCGCTTTTCAGCGAAAGCACGGCTGGCATGCGCATCAACCGTGAAGAAATCTTCGGCCCCGTGGCCAGCATCATTCGCGTGAAGGATTACGACGCTGCACTGGCCACCGCCAATGACACGCCATTCGGTTTGTCAGCCGGCATTGCCACCACGTCACTGAAATACGCCACCCACTTCAAACGCCACAGCCAGGCCGGCATGGTCATGGTCAACCTGCCCACCGCGGGCGTCGACTACCACGTCCCCTTCGGCGGCCGCAAGGGCTCCAGCTACGGCCCGCGCGAGCAGGGCAAGTACGCGCAGGAGTTTTTCACGACGGTGAAGACGGCGTATACGCTGGCTTGACGATGGTGGGACTGACGCGGGGACTGATGCCGGGAGTACGGCACGCCCGCGGGCTGCCGAAGGTGTTGCTGGCCCTGACAGGAGCTTACTTCCTGACCAGCCTTGGGCACTTCAGCCACAACGCCGAGTTCATCTGCGAATACCCGAACCTGCCCGCCTGGCTCACACGTGCGCAGGTGTATGCGGTGTGGGCTGGCATCACCTCGGTTGGCGTAACCGGCCTGGTGCTGATGCGCAAGAAATTCATGGCCACGGGCCTCTTTTTGATGGCCGTTTACGCCGCAATGGGATTTGACGGCCTGGGTCACTATGCCTTCGCGCCTATCGAGTTGCATCCATTGATCGCCAATATCACCATTCTTTCGGAAGTCGCTGCCGCCGCGCTTTTGCTGCCGGTGGCCTTGTGGCTGCTGGCGTCACACATATTCCGGGGTCAAACAAAGGTTCAACACCCATGACTTGGAAAATCGTTTTGTCGATGTCGATGACACCATGGTCAGGTCCGTTGGTGCGAAGCGTATTCCCATGCCCGCGGTAATTGCCCAGGTCAGGCGACTGAAATCCGAAGGGGCGACTTTGTTTCTCTGGAGTTCCGGAGGCGCCGAGTACTGCAGGACCACGGCCATTGAACTCGAAATCACCGACTGTTTTGACGGCTATCTGCCGAAGCTCACGACCTATATTGACGACCAGCCCGTGCATGAGTGGCGGTTTTGCAAGCACCTTTATCCATCGCAGGCTGAGAATGCGTGATGCGAGCCATGGACAAATTGCGCACTCCATGCCCGCAGCGCGCGTCGTCCCCTTCTTCATGGGCTTGCTGCTTTGCTCGTTATCTGTATACGCGGCGGGCGCCGACAAACCGACAGGCAGGAACTGCGACCTGACGTTGCCGCCGGTCGCTGCGGGTGAAACAGCCCATCATGGCATCACCCTGCGCATCTACCCGCGCGCCAAGGACATCGACACGCGTTATAGCGGATGCCAGGTGCTGTTCGCTCCGGAGGGTGAAAAATGGATCATGCTTTCCCTGACCGAAGTGATCGACGGTGATCCGGTTCGGGTTTGGTCAGCCTATGAAACAGATACTGAGGTCCTCGCTTCCCGCTTCAGGCAAGGCAAGGTGGTTCAGGGCAACCCGGACGCATGTCCCGCGTCTCGATTCATTCTGCTCGAATCGCTGGCGCCAGGTTGTACACGCCTTGTTCAAGATGCTGTCACCAAATATGGCCTCGGGGCTCCGCGGCCGCCCGAATGCCAAACCCAGTGATGGGTATGCCAATGAATAAATTCACCTCTCATTCAATAGACGCTCCACCTCGCAAGCGGTAAGCTCCCCGCATGAACCACACCTTGCGCTGCCAATGCGGCACTTTACGAGGCAACGTCAGCCATACTGAAAGTGTGTCTCGAGGCGTTTGCTACTGCAAAGATTGCCAGGCTTATGCGCACTTCCTGGGCAAGGCCGGCGATATTCTGGATGAGATGGGGGGAACAGATGTGGTCGCTACCCTTCCCCAGTACGTCACCTTCACCCAGGGTTTTGAAGCGCTCGCCTGCATGTCGCTCAGCGACAAAGGCATGCTGCGCTGGTATGCGAATTGCTGCAACACGCCGATCGGCAATACGGCGCGGGACTTCAAGGTCTCGCATGTCGGCCTAGTGCATAACTGCCTGGAAGACCCGTCTACCAGTCTGGACAGCGCCTTTGGGCCCGTCCGCATGCGGGTGGGAATGAAGAGTGCCAAGGGAGCACCGAAGGCCATGCCGGTCAGCACCACCGTATCCATTCTGCGATTCATGGCGTCACTGATCCGCGCGCGGTTGAACGGTAGCTACAAGAATACGCCCTTCTTTGACCCGGATCAGGGAACACCTCGCGTAGCAGCTAGAGTGCTTACGCCGGATGAGCGAGCTCATTTGGCGCAAACCACCTAGCCTGCCCTGTCGCCATTGTTTTGCTATCCATTTGATAGCTGCTTGCGCCCGCTGTTAAATGGCTTCAGGCACTATTTACCTAGAAAGCAACTCAGGATCGAACTGTATCCGCCACACGCTCGGCACAGCTTTTTGCCTGCGCCGCATCGCGCGCCTCAACCATCACGCGCAGCAGCGGTTCAGTACCGCTGGCGCGGATCAACAGGCGACCGGTGTCGCCCAATTCGGTTTCGACGATCTTTGTCATGTCGGCCAGCGGCTTGTTGTCCTTCCACTCCTGCCCGGACTTGAGGCGCACGTTGATCAGTGTCTGTGGAAACAGCACCACATCGCTGAGCAGCTGAGCCAGTGTTTTCTTGCTGCGCACACAGGCCTGCAATACCTGCAAAGCGCTGATGAGGCCGTCGCCGGTGGTGTGCTTGTCGAGCGCCAGCAAATGGCCCGAGCCCTCGCCGCCCAGCAACCAGCCGCGCTTGTCGAGTTCCTCGAGCACATAGCGGTCGCCGACCTTGGCGCGCACGAATTCGACACCCTTTTTCTTGAGCGCGACCTCCACGGCCATATTGGTCATCAGCGTGCCGACGGCGCCCGGCACTTTCTCGCCGCGCGCCAGGCGCTCGTTGACCATGAGGTACAACACTTCGTCGCCGTTAAAGAGCCGGCCCTCGGCGTCCACGATTTGCAGCCGGTCGGCGTCGCCGTCCAGCGCAATGCCGTAATGCGCCTTGCTGGCCTTCACCTTGGCGATCAGCGCTTCGGGATGCGTCGCGCCGACTTCGTGGTTGATGTTGAGGCCATCGGGTGCGCAGCCGATGGCGATCACTTCTGCGCCCAGCTCATGAAACACCATGGGTGCGATGTGATACGCCGCGCCGTGGGCGCCGTCGACCACGATCTTCAGGCCTCGGAGCGTCAAGTCGTTGGCAAAAGTGCTTTTGCAAAATTCGGTATAGCGCCCGGCTGCGTCGTCGAGGCGGCGCGCCTTGCCCAGGTTGGCCGAATCGGCCCACACCGGCGGCTCGTCGAGTGCAGCCTCCACAGCCAGTTCCCACGCGTCGTCGAGCTTGGTGCCCTGGGCGCTGAAAAACTTGATGCCGTTGTCGGGATAGGCATTGTGGCTGGCACTGATAACGACACCCAGGCTGGCACGCTGGGCCCGCGTGAGGTAGGCCACACCGGGCGTGGGCAAAGGGCCGAGCAACACCACATCAACACCTGCAGAGTTAAAGCCCGACTCCAGCGCGCTTTCGAGCATGTAGCCGGAAATGCGGGTGTCCTTACCGATCAGCACCGTGGGGCGGGCTTCCGTCTTGCGAAGAACCCTGCCGACAGCGTGCGCGAGCCGCAGCACAAAGTCGGGGGTGATGGGAGGCTGGCCTACCGTGCCGCGAATGCCGTCGGTGCCGAAATATTTTCTGATCATTTGAATGTCCCCTGTGAAGCTTGTTGTTGTCGAGCGCTTGCCGTTATTTTAGGCGGTGCAATGCGTGGCCTCTGACAAGCGCCAGCCTCTTAACTGGCGGCGGACCACACCTTGAGGGCCTGCACGGTTTCGCGTACATCGTGCACGCGCACAATGCGGGCCCCGCGGTCAACGGCCAGCACTGCCGCGGCCACGCTGGGAACCATGCGGTCAACGACGTTTAGCTGCGCCACGCTTCCGAGCGACATCCCGCTCACCGCCGCCAGCGAGGACTTTCGGGACCAGGCCGCCAGCAAAGGGTATCCCGCCGCCAGAAATTCGTTCTGGCGGGCCAGTAATGAGAAATTCTGCGCGACGGTTTTTCCGAAGCCCACGCCGACGTCAAGAACGATGCGGGATTTGTCGACGCCAGCAGCCTGCAGGCCAGCGGCTGCAGCCTCCAAAAATGCCCTCACCTGCGGCACCACATCACCCTCCATGGGTGCGACCTGCATGGTTTGCGGCTCGCGGTGCATGTGCATCAGGCAGACACCGCAATTCGGATGCTGCGCCACCGCCTGCACCGCACCCGGCTTGCGCAGAGCCCAGATATCGTTGATGGCATCAGCGCCCAGGTCGAGCACGGCCTGCATGACCTCGGGCTTGTAGGTGTCGACCGAAAGCGGCACACCCAGGCTTGCCGCGTGGCGGACTACCGGCAACACCCGCGCAAGCTCTTCTTCGAGCGATACCGTCGGTGCTCCGGGGCGGCTTGACTCGCCGCCGATGTCCAACATGTCAGCGCCGTCACGGACCAGCTTCTCGCAATGCTCGAAGGCGCTTGAGAAACCGCCCTGCCGATTGAAGTACTTGCCCCCGTCAGAAAACGAGTCAGGCGTAACGTTCACGATGCCCATCACACGTGGCTGGGACAGATCTATCTGAAAGCGCGAGGTTTGCCAGATCATGAAACGTCCTCAATCAATGCGTGCAAAGTCGAACAACGGCGCAGCGCATACAAGGTGACAAACCAGGAGGTCATACGCTTTCCACCATGAAAAAACCGGGGACTGGCCCCGGTTTTTACGACTGCCTGGCAGTCCTTGTTCAGCATCCTCAGGCCACGGTGGGCGCTGGGTCGGTGTTCACAGCCGGTGTGCCGCCGCTGGGGCCGCCGCCGCCAACCGATGAATTGCGCGGTGTCCAGTCCTTGGGTGGGCGCGGTTCTTTGCCGGCCATGATGTCGTCCAGCTGGTCGCCGTCAATGGTTTCCCACTCCAGCAAGGCCTTGGCCATGGCATGCATCTTGTCCTGGTTGTCTTCGATCAGCTTGCGCGCCTGGGCGTACTGCTGATCGATGATGCGGCGTACCTCGCCGTCAACCTTTTGCAGGGTCGACTCGCTCATGTTGTTGGTCTTGGTGACCGAACGGCCCAAAAATACTTCGCCTTCGTTTTCGGCGTACACCATGGGCCCCAGGGCCTCGGTCATGCCGTAACGGGTGACCATGTCACGGGCCAGCGCCGTGGCGCGCTCAAAGTCGTTGCTGGCACCGGTGGTCATCTGGTTCATGAAGACTTCCTCGGCAATGCGGCCACCAAACAGCATGCTGATCTGGCTGAGCATGTACTCGCGGTCGTAGCTATAACGGTCTTGCGCCGGCAGGCTCATGGTGACGCCCAGTGCGCGGCCGCGCGGGATGATGGTGACCTTGTGGACGGGGTCGCACTTGGGCAGCATCTTGCCGAGCAACGCGTGGCCGGACTCGTGGTACGCGGTGTTGCGGCGCTCTTCTTCGGGCATGACCATGCTCTTGCGCTCAGGGCCCATCAGTATCTTGTCTTTGGCTTTTTCGAAGTCCTGCATCTCGACGGTGCGCGCGTTGCGGCGCGCAGCCATCAGAGCGGCTTCGTTGCACAGGTTAGCCAAGTCAGCGCCTGACATACCTGGTGTGCCGCGGGCAATCACCAGCGCACTGACGTCCTGGCCGAGGGGAACCTTGCGCATGTGCACATTGAGGATCTGCTCACGGCCACGGATATCGGGCAGCGTTACATAGACCTGGCGGTCAAAACGGCCGGGACGCAGCAAGGCGGCATCCAGAATGTCAGGGCGATTGGTGGCAGCCACCACGATCACGCCGACGTTGGTTTCAAAGCCGTCCATCTCGACCAGCATCTGGTTCAGCGTCTGCTCGCGTTCGTCGTTGCCGCCGCCCAGGCCTGCGCCGCGTTGGCGTCCCACTGCGTCGATTTCATCGATAAAGATAATGCAAGGTGCATTTTTCTTGGCGTTGTCGAACATGTCGCGAACACGCGATGCGCCCACACCGACGAACATTTCGACGAAGTCGGAGCCGGAGATCGAGAAAAACGGAACCTTGGCTTCGCCGGCAATGCTTTTGGCCAACAAGGTTTTACCGGTGCCAGGAGGGCCGACCAGCAGCAACCCGCGCGGAATGCGGCCGCCCAGTTTCTGGAATTTGGCCGGGTCTTTCAGGAAATCGACGACTTCCTTGACTTCTTCCTTGGCCTCATCGCAGCCTGCCACGTCGGCAAAAGTAACCGTATTGGTGGATTCATCGAGCAGGCGTGCCTTGGATTTACCGAAGCTGAAGGCGCCGCCCTTGCCGCCGCCCTGCATCTGCCGCATGAAATAAATCCACACGCCGATCAACAGCAGCATGGGGCCCCAGCTGATCAACAGCGAGGTGAGCAAGGAGGTTTCTTCGCGGGGCTTGACGTCGAACTTGACATCGTTGGCGATCAGGTCGCCGACCAGGCCGCGGTCAAGGTAAGTAGCCGTTGTGCGGATCTTGCGGTCGTCCACCGTGGTGGCCGCGATCTCGGTGCCGCCTTGGCCCTCGGCGATGGTGGCGGTCTTGATGCGCTTGCCGCGCACCTCTTCGAGGAACTCGGAGTAACCCATGTAGTTCGAGCCGGCGCTACCGCGTGGATCAAATTGCTTGAATACGGTAAACAGCACCATGGCAATAACCAGCCAGATTGCAATTTTGGAAAACCACTGATTGTTCAAGGACTACTCCGGTATAAGAACAAAAGTCACATGCGACTGATTTTAGGCGTTTCAAGGGCAAAAACCGCGTATTCCCCTGCTGGCCCCTGCTTTGAAGCGGGTTTAGGTGATTTTTGCCATCGTGATGCGCTCATTGTGCCGCTTCAGCGCGCTTTTTCAGCCCCCGCCCTATCAGGAAAATCTCGGACGAGCCGGGGCGAGACGCCTTGGGTTTAAGCGGCTTGACCACCTTGAACGTTTCCTTGAACAGCTTGACGAGCTGGTCGTATCCGCTGCCGTGAAAAAGCTTCACGACCAGCGTACCGTCCGGTTTCATGCGGTTCTGGGCAAACTCCACCGCCAGTTCGATCAAGTGAGCAATCCGGGCCGCGTCGGCCGATTCAATGCCCGACAGGTTGGGCGCCATGTCGGAGACCACCAGATCGACCCGGATTTGACCCTCGGACGACGCCAGCGCACTTTCCAGTTTTTCAAGCACTTCCGCCTCGCGGAAATCCCCCTGGATGAAGGTAACGCCTTCGATCGGCTCCATCGGCAGCAGGTCCAGACCGATGATGCGGCCATTGAGGTCCCCGGCGGCTGCGCCCGAAGGTGACAGCTTGCGCCGCACATACTGGCTCCAGGCGCCGGGTGTGCTGCCCAGGTCGACCACGCAGTCGCCCGGACGGATCAGGCCGAAGGTCTCGTCAATTTCCTTCAATTTGTAAGCGGCGCGGGCACGGTAGCCCTCTTTCTGGGCCAGTTTGACGTAGGGGTCATTGATGTGGTCATGCAACCACGCCTTGTTGACCTTTTTCCCCTTGGCGCTGGCTTTGGACACCGCCTTGGCGGCGGCCTTTGCATCGGTTTGCGTGCCGGGTTTGAAATCGGTCTTGGCATTTACTTTCATGGGGTCTATTGTCCTCTTCCCGACTCCCCCGATAATTGGGCCATGGCTCAAATACAACTTACCCCCGCCCAGCGCAAGGATCACCGCGCCGACGCCCATCATCTGAATGCAGTTGTGATGATCGGCTCCGACGGCCTGACCGCTGCCGTCAAGAAAGAAACCGACGCGGCCCTGAACGCGCACGGGCTCATCAAAGTGCGGGTGCAATCCGACGACCGCGCCGGCCGCGAAGAAATCTTCCAGACCCTGGCAGACGAACTCAATGCCGCCCCCATCCAGCACATCGGCAAGCTGCTGGTGCTGTGGCGCCCCATGCCGGAAAAGGAAAAGAAGGTCAACGAAGACCGCATGCCCGGCCCCCGCGACGTCAAGGTGCTGAAAAACAGCTCCCGCTACGGCCAGCGGCCCGAGGTCAAAACCCTGCGCGTGCTCGGCAACCAGCGCCTCACGCCCGGCGGCACCGTCAAACGCGCCAAAAAGCCCCAGCTGAAGAGCGCCAAGAAAAGCGCCCAGGGCTGACCCGGGTCCGGTTGCCTGCAGCCGGACGCGCCATCATTGCCCCAGACACATTCTTTCTGGCCGCATGGCCGCAGGCCTTTAGATTCGAGACTTTCGCCCACAGCTGTACGTCATGACCAATCCCCTTCTCGATTTTTCCGACCTCCCCCTGTTTGACCGGATTCAGCCTGAACATGTGGCTCCGGCCCTTGACGAGCTGCTGGCCAAGGCCGAAGGCGCCCTTGAACAGGTCACAGCGCCGGATTTTCCGGCCTCGTGGAGCGGCATTGCCGGCGTGCTGGATGTGGCAACTGAAAACCTGGGCCGAGCCTGGGGTGCCGTCAGCCACCTCAACAGCGTGGCCGATACGCCGGAATTGCGGGCCACCTACAACGCAGCGTTGCCGCGCGTGACCGAGTTCTGGACCCGGCTGGGCGCCGACGAGCGCCTGTATGCCAAATACAAGGCCATCGACATCGCCACCCTGAATGACGAGCAGCGCCAGGCCCACAAAAACGCCATCCGCAATTTCGTACTGTCGGGCGCAGAACTGCAGGGCAAAGACCGTGACCGTTTCGCCGAAATCCAGGAACGCCAGGCGGAACTGAACCAGAAATTCAGCGAAAACGCGCTGGACGCCACCGACGCATTTGCCTACTACGCGACAGAAGCCGAAATCGAAGGCATTCCTGCCGATGTGCTTGAAACGGCGCGCAATCAGGCCCAGTCGGAAGGCAAACAGGGCTACCGCTTGAGTCTGAAAATGCCGAGCTATCTGCCGGTGATGCAGTTTGCCAACAGCAGCAAGTTACGCGAAACCTTGTACAAGGCCTACACCACCCGCGCAAGTGACCAGGCCCCCCCTGAGTTCAGCCGGTTTGACAACGGCGCCATCATGCGGGAGATCCTTGCGCTGCGCCTGGAAGAAGCCCGGTTGCTGGGTTACCGCAACTTCGGCGAAGTGTCGGTGGTCGCCAAAATGGCCAAGTCGCCCGAAGAGGTCATTGTGTTTTTGCGCGACCTGGCAAAGCGTGCCCGCCCCTACGCCGAAAAAGATGTCGCCGACCTGCGCGCCTTTGCCAGCAGCCAGCTGGGCCTGCCAGACCCTAACCCCTGGGACTACGCCTACATTGGCGAAAAACTCAAGGAAGCACGCTACGCCTTCAGCGAGCAGGAAGTCAAACAGTACTTCACCGCGCCCAAGGTGCTCGCAGGCCTCTTCAAGATTGTCGAAACCCTGTTCGAGGTCGCAATCCGCAAAGACTCGGCGCCGGTATGGAAAGCCGGTGTGGAGTTTTTCCGCATTGAGCGCAATGGCCAATTGGTGGGCCAGTTCTATCTGGACCAGCCCGCCCGCACCGGCAAACGCGGTGGTGCCTGGATGGACGATGTGCGTGCGCGTTGGCTACGCCCCGACAACGGCAAACTGCAAACCCCGGTGGCGCATCTGGTCTGCAATTTCGCCGAAGGCGTGGGCGGCAAGCCGGCCCTGCTGACGCACGACGACGTGACCACGCTGTTCCACGAGTTCGGCCATGGACTGCACCACATGCTCACCCAGGTCAACGAACGCGACGTTTCCGGCATCAGCGGCATCGAATGGGACGCTGTCGAGCTGCCCAGCCAGTTCATGGAAAATTTCTGCTGGGAATGGGATGTGCTCAAACACATGACGGCACACGTCGACACCGGCGCCTCGCTGCCCCGCGCGCTATTCGACAAGATGCTCGCGGCCAAAAACTTCCAGAGCGGCATGCAAACGCTGCGCCAGGTGGAGTTCTCGCTGTTCGACATGTTGTTGCATACGTCCCACAACCCCGCCGACGAATTGATGGATTTGCTGAGCGACGTGCGCAAGGAAGTCGCGGTGATCCCTGCGCCAGCCTACAGCCGCCCGGCGCATACATTCAGTCACATTTTTTCGGGCGGCTATGCAGCTGGCTATTACAGCTATAAGTGGGCTGAAGTGTTGTCCGCCGATGCGTACGCCGCCTTCGAAGAGTCAGCCCTTGCCGGGCCGGCCGATCTGGGTACAAACACTGATGCCGGCGGCGGATCGGGTACCGTTAATGTAGAAACAGGCCGAAAATACCGCCAAGCCATCCTGGAAGCAGGCGGCAGCCGCCCGGCCATGGAGTCATTCAAGGCCTTCCGGGGCCGCGAGCCATCGCTGGACGCGCTGATGCGCCATCAGGGCATGGCTTGAAACACTGAGCCGAGCCGAACCGATTTAATTCAAGACCGACTGGGAAAACCATGAAATCAAACGCTGTTAAGTTCTTTTCGCCCAATGCCCTGCTGGCCATGCTGCTGCTCGGCGGAACCTGTATTTTGATGGCGCTGCCGTCGCATGCGCAGCAGGTTTACCGCATCGTGGGGCCGGATGGCAAGGTGACTTTCTCCGACCAGCCACCGCCCGCCGCAGGTGGCGGCAAGGTTACCGCAGGCACCCCAGGTGCAGGTGGCGCAGCAACATCCGCAGGTCTTCCTTTCGAACTGCGGCAGATCGCCAGCAAATACCCGGTCACTCTCTACACCGGCGACAAATGCGCACCCTGTGGTTCCGCTCGTGCCATGCTGATGAGCCGTGGCATCCCGTTCACCGAGAAAACGGTCAACAGCAATGAGGACATTGACGCCCTGCAAAGGCTCAGTGGCGATGCATCCCTGCCCTTCATGACCATAGCCGGCCAGCAGCTCAAGGGCTATTCGGACGCAGAGTGGACGCAGTTCCTGAATGCGGCGGGCTACCCAGCCAACTCGACTCTGCCAGCCAGCTATCGCAATCCAGCGGCCACACCCCTGGTGGTGGTCAGCAAACCTGCCGCAGCGGCTACCCCCGCCGCAAACGCAGCTCCCCGCGCGCCCACTACGCCAGCCGCGCCTCCACCGAGCGTCTCCAACCCTGCAGGCATCAAGTTCTAAGCAGGCTTTGAACAATGCAAAACGCCGGGCACAAGCCCGGCGTTTTGCATTCAGAGGCTGGCACCTCAAAACACCAGCGTCTTCACCCCGTCCGGCGTGCCCAACAGGCAGACGTGTGCTTTCTGGTGGGCAAACACACCCACTGTCACCACACCCGGCCACTGGCTAACCTGCGACTCGAACGCCAGCGGATCCGTGACCTTCAGGCCGGTCACGTCCAGGATGTGCTGGCCGTTGTCGGTGACCAGCGGCTTGCCGTCTTTCAGCCGCAAGTTCGCCGTACCGCCCAAAGCAGCAAACTGCCGCGCAATCCGTTTGGCCGCCATCGGAATCACTTCGACCGGCAGCGGAAAATTGCCCAAGGCCTGCACCAGTTTGGACTCGTCGACGATACAGACAAACTTGCGCGACTGGGCCGCGACGATTTTTTCGCGCGTCAGCGCCGCACCGCCGCCCTTGACCATATAGCCTGCGTTGTCGATCTCGTCCGCGCCGTCGATGTAGACCGCCAGTTCGTCGACCTCGGTGGCATCAAACACCTTGATGCCCAGCGCCTGCAGGCGTTCGGTAGAGGCCACCGAACTGGACACCGCACCGGCAATGCGGTCCTTCATCGTGGCCAAAGCATCGATGAATTTGTTGACGGTCGAACCAGTGCCGACGCCGACAATGCTGCCGGCTTCCACATAGTGCAGTGCCGCCTGGCCAACCAGGGTTTTGAGTTCGTCTTGGGTCATGGCTTGGGTCATGGGTATTGGGGAAGATATTAGGACGGCAGAAAGCGGGAAGGGAAATGGGGTTTTGCGACAATCAGGCCTCCTGCCCGGGATTTGGTACGTCGCCCGGGTAATTCACAGCCTTATCGCCACCAGCCGAATTATCCAATGTCCTTGCTCCCCTACGCCTTGGCCCGCCCGTTTTTATTCGGGCTCGACCCTGAGACCGCTCATGAATTGACCATGGCCTCGCTGGCGCGCACGCAGGGCACGCCGCTGTCACTCGCTTATTTATCCAGCCGCGTGAGCGACCCCATCGAGTTGGCGGGCCTCACATTCCCCAACCGCGTGGGCCTGGCCGCCGGGCTCGACAAAAACGCCCGCTGTATTGACGGCCTGGCCGCCATGGGTTTCGGTTTTGTTGAAGTCGGCACCGTCACGCCCAAAGCCCAGCCTGGCAACCCCAAGCCGCGCATGTTCCGCCTGACCGAAGCCAACGCGCTGATCAACCGCCTGGGCTTCAACAATGAAGGGCTGGACGCCTTTCTGGCCAACGTACAGCGCTCCAGCGTGCGCAAGCAGGGTGCAAAAAGCAATCTGCTGCTGGGCCTGAACATCGGCAAGAACGCCGCCACGCCGATTGAAAACGCGGTGGACGACTACCTGATCTGCCTGGACGGCGTGTACCCGCATGCCGACTACGTGACCGTCAACATCTCCAGCCCCAACACCAAAAACCTGCGCGCGCTGCAAAGCGACGAAGCGCTCGACGCCCTGCTCGGCCGCATTGCCGAACGCCGCGAAACCCTGGCAGCACAGCACGGCAAGCGCGTGCCGATCTTTGTGAAAATTGCGCCCGACCTCGACGAAGCCCAGGTCGACGTGATCGCCGCCACACTCAAGCGTCACGCCATGGACGGCGTGGTCGCCACCAACACCACGCTCAGCCGCGATGCGGTGAAGGGCATGCGTCACGCGGACGAAACCGGCGGCCTGAGCGGCGCCCCTGTGCTCGAGGCCAGCAACCGCGTGATAGGCCAGTTGCGCGCAGCGCTCGGCAAGGGCTTTCCCATCATCGGTGTGGGCGGCATTTTGAGCGGCGCTGACGCTGTCTCCAAGATCAAGGCCGGCGCCGACGTCGTGCAGATCTACACCGGGCTCATCTACAAAGGCCCCGAGCTGGTCACGCAGGCCGCGCAGGCGATCAAGAAAAGCCGCTAAGGCCTACCTCGCTCAGCGCGGAGCTCGCTTTTTTGGCGCGGCCTTTTTCGCTGCGGCTTTCCTGGTTGAGGCCTTTTGTGCCGGGACCTTTTTAGTCGCGGCTTTGCGCGCTGAAGCGGCCTTGTCCCCGAGTTGCACCCACACCGGCGCGTGGTCGCTGGCGTGCTCTTCCCCACGCACCCAGCTGTCTACGCCCGCAGCCTTCAGCCGCGGCGCCAGCGTGGCGTTGAGCAGGATATGGTCGATGCGCAAGCCCGCATTGCGCTGCCAGTGCTGGCGAAAGTAATCCCAGAAGGTGTAGATGCGTTCGTCGGGGTGCAGGTGGCGCAGGCTGTCAACCCAGCCCTGCGCCAGCAGCTTCTCATAAGCCGCCCGGCTTTCAGGTTGCATCAGCGCATCGCGCTTCCATGACGTGGGGTTGTACACATCCAGGTCGGTCGGGATCACATTGAAGTCGCCGGCCAGTGCGACGGGGTGCTCAGACGCGTAAAGCCCCTCTGCATGCCGGTGCAGCCTCTCAAACCACGCCAGCTTGTAGTCAAACTTGGGGCCCGGCTGCGGGTTACCGTTGGGCAGGTAGAGGCAAGCCACCACGATGCCGTCCACCGCAGCTTCCAGGTAGCGGCTTTGGTCATCGGCCGTGTCGCCGGGCAGCTCGCGGCGGATTTCAAGTGGCGCCTCGCCCTTGGCCAGAATCGCCACGCCGTTCCACGAACGCTGGCCCTTCCACAGCGCGCCGTAGCCCGCCTTATGCAACGCGGCCTCGGGGAAAGCGCCGTCGAGCGCTTTCAATTCCTGCAGGCACACGACGTCGGGCGACTCTTTGGCCAACCAGTCCAGCAGCTGCGGCAACCGCGTCTTGATACCGTTGACGTTGAAAGTCGCGAGTTTCATCAGCAGCCGCTCACACGCCGGGTGAGGGCTTGCCCCGGCCCGGTTTGCGCCGAAAAGCCTCTGCCCCGCCGCTGCCGCCGCCATCGGGGAAGTCATGCTTCTTGAGCCCAGCCGCCTCGCCGGGCTTCATGGGGTTTTCAATCAAGGTGCTGGCATCGTTGCCGTCGGCCTGGTCGTCCGGCTCGCTATGGGGCGGACGTGGAACAGCGGCGCCTTCGCCGGTTTTTGCGCGTGTCAGACTGGTGCTGGGTTTGGACATGATTGCCTTGGGAAGTATTGCGGTAAGCGTGTTGCGGTGAACGCCGCGAACCGCCAAGTTACCCCGGCAGGCCCGACGCGGGTGTCAGACAACACCGCAAGGCGTTGACCCACCCCAGAAAAAATCAGCCAAAACAGCCCGCAGCCCAATAAAGACGTGCGCAAGCAGCTCCTGAATTGATAGCGTCTTGCAATTCGCCATCCGCCTAGGGTTAGCCCCAAGGCCGGATAGAGCCTGTCCCCTAGAGCACCCGGCACGCCGTGCGAGGCCGTGTGTTGCGACTACCATGCAGGCAGTTTTGACAGGAGACCTGCCTTGGCCGCGACCCCCTCTTCGGCGACGACGCCCGCTTCCCTCACGCCGCTTTCTTCCACCTCTGCCTCCGGCACTTCCCCCTACCCCCACCTGCTAGCCCCGCTGGACCTCGGTTTCACCACGCTGAAGAACCGCGTGCTGATGGGCAGCATGCACACCGGCCTCGAAGACGGCCGCAAACATTTCCCGGCCATGGCCGCCTACTTTGCCGAGCGCGCGCGTGGCGGCGTGGGCCTCATGGTCACCGGCGGCTTCGCGCCCAACATCGCCGGCTGGACCAAGCCCTTTGCCGGCATGCTGGCCAGCTCTGGCGCAGCGCGCCGCCACAAGCAAGTGACAGACGCGGTGCACGCCGAAGGCGGCAAGATCGCGCTGCAAATTTTGCACACCGGCCGCTACGGCTACCACCCGCTGTGTGTCGCGCCCTCCCGCATCCAGAGCCCGATCTCGCCCTTCACCCCGCGTGAGCTCAGCGCGGGCGGCATCGAACGGCAGATCCGCGCCTTCATCCGCTGCGCCATGCTGGCGCGCGACGCCGGTTACGACGGCGTCGAAATCATGGGCAGCGAAGGCTACTTCATCAACCAGTTTCTCGTCACCCACACCAACCAGCGAACCGATGACTGGGGCGGCAGCTACGCCAACCGCATGCGCCTGGCCGTTGAAATCGTGCGCCGCACCCGCGAAGCCGTGGGCCTCGACTTCATCATCATCTACCGCCTCTCGATGATCGACCTCATCCCCGGCGGCAGCAGCTGGGAAGAAGTCGTGCTGCTGGCAAAAGCGGTTGAAGCCGCGGGCGCCACCATCATCAACAGCGGCATCGGCTGGCACGAGGCGCGCGTGCCGACAATCGCCACCTCGGTGCCGCGCGGCGCCTTTACCTGGGTCACCAAAAAGCTGCGAGGCGACCTGCGCGCCGCCGGCCTCACGATTCCGGTCGTCACCAGCAACCGCCTGAACATGCCCGAAGTGGCCGAGCAGGTGCTGGCAGACGGCTCAGCCGACATGGTCAGCATGGCGCGCCCGTTCCTGGCCGACCCCGAATTCATCAACAAGGCCGCGCAGGGCCGCCGCGATGAAATCAACACCTGCATCGCCTGCAACCAGGCCTGCCTGGACCACGCCTTCCAGGCCAAGCTGGCGAGCTGCCTCGTCAACCCGCGCGCCGGGCACGAGACCGAGCTCATCATCAAGATCACGCCCGCCAAAAAGCGCATCGCCGTTATTGGTGCGGGCCCGGCAGGACTGGCCGCCGCCACCACGCTGGCCCTGCGCGGCCACAACGTAGACCTGTATGACGCCGCCGACAAGATTGGCGGCCAGTTCAACCTGGCCAAGCGCGTGCCAGGCAAAGAAGAGTTTGAAGAAACCCTGCGCTACTTCGGCAACCGCATCACCGGCACCGGCGTGCGGCTGCACCTGAACACGCGCGTCAGCGCTGCGGATCTCATCGCGCAGAAGTTTGACGAGGTGATCCTTGCCACCGGCGTCACGCCACGCAACCCACGCATCCCGGGGCAAGAGCATCCCAAGGTGCTCAGCTACATCGACGTGCTGCTGGGCCGTCAGCCCGTGGGCGAGCGCGTGGCGCTCATCGGCGCGGGCGGCATTGGTTTTGACGTGGCTGAATTTCTGGTCACGCCCGCCGGGCATTCGACCGCGCTCGACTTGCCCGCCTGGCTGGCCGAATGGGGCGTGGCAGACCCCGGCCAAGTGCGTGGCGGCGTCGTGCGTCCGCAGGTCACGCCGCCGGCGCGCCAGGTCACGCTGCTGCAGCGCAAGCCCGGCAAGCTGGGCGCCGGCCTGGGCAAGACCACCGGCTGGATCCACCGTGCCGCGCTGAAGATGAAAAACGTGGAGATGCTCTCGGGTGTCAACTACGAACGCATTGGCGAAGACCCGCAAGGCGGTTCAGGCCTCGGCCTTTTCATCACCTTCGGCGAAAAGCGGCAAGACGGCACCGTGCTGTCCGTCGACAACATCGTGCTGTGCGCGGGGCAGGAACCCCTGCGTGAGCTGCTGGAGCCGCTGCGCGCAGCCAACGTCAAGACGCATTTGATAGGTGGCGCCGACGAAGCCGGTGAGCTGGACGCCAAGCGCGCAATTGACCAGGGGACGCGTCTGGCGGCAAAGATTTGAGCCTGGACCCAGTGAAGCCGTTTAGTTTGACCCATGCTTCATCCACAGTTTCGCGGCTGTGCGCGTTCAGTGGCCGCCTAACTCCTTCAGCAGAAGCTCAGCTTTTTCCTTTGAGGCCTCGCAAACATTCTCTCCAAGTTGGACCATCTCTAAATATTGTTTGACCGTTTCCACCTCGAGATCGCTAATCAGGTACAGCCTTGCAAGCTCCAACGCCGCTTCAGTATCACCCGCATCAAGGGCTTTCTCAAACCAATGCCGCGCCTGCCGTAGCTCCCCCTTGATTCGATAGGTGATTCCCAAATTCAGCAGTGCCGAAGTGTTCCCGGATTCGCTGGCCTTGTGCTCCCACGCTATGGCCTTGTCGTAGTCACAAGCAACTCCCTCACCGCAGGTATACATAACGCCCAAACGAATCATGCAATCCACATCTCCGCCTTCAGCGCCCCTTTCAAATAGGCTAAAGGCCTTTCTGAAATGACCCCTCTCATAAGCCAGGTGACCCGCTTCGAAGGTGGATTTGAAAGTCAAGTTTTCCCCCAGAAATTGAATTTAGACCGACCCGGCTATCGCCGCAGCGGATCCAGCAACGGCTTCAGCCCGTTGTGGTCGATCTCCTGCATCAGCTGCAACAGGCGGCCGATTTCGCCTTTGGGGAAACCTTCCCGGGCAAACCAGTTCAGGTAGTTGCCGGGCAGGTCGGCAATCAGGGTGCCCTTGTGCTTGCCGAAAGGCATCTCGCGGGTCACCAGGAGCTGGAGGTCTTCAGGGCTCATGTCAGAGCCTAGCCGCCTGCCCGCTTGGGGGCGTAGCCCTGCTTTTGCAGCGCCTGCATCACGGTGTCGCAATGGTCGCCCTGCACTTCAATAACGCCGTCTTTGGCGGTACCGCCCGAACCACACGCGGCCTTGAGCTGCTTGCCGAGCTGCGCCAGGGCTAGCGCGTCCAGCGGCAAGCCCTTCACGAGCGTGACCGTTTTACCGCCTCGGCCCTTGCTTTCCCGCGTGACGCGCACTACCCCGTCGCCCTTGGGCGCGGCCTGCGCCTTGCAAACGCAGGCCGCCACAGGCTGGCGGCAGTCGGGGCACATTCTTCCGGCGTCTGTGGAATACACAAGACCGCCGCTGTGGGTGGGCTTCTTCATGGATGCAAGGTGGCGGGCGCTAGGCCCGCTCGGTGGAGCCGATAGGCAGTTTGGTACGTTAGTTCACAAATTTTGTGAACTAAATCACGAAAAAATGAAAATGTACCTTATAAACACGGCTGGGATTTTCGGCTTGCGCCGCAACCGCCGCCATTCAGCTGCTCATTCAGCAGTCACTTTGGCCGTAGCGCCTGACGGCTCCCGCAACACTCAGCACCAGGACGCATTCATGACGGGCACTTCTTTTCTGATTGGCTTCTTTATATTTGTCGGCAGTGTGGCCCTGGGTGCCTTGGGCTACGAACGCTGGCTGTCGCATGTGGTGGCGGCCCGCAAAAAGGTGGCCCGCAACCACACGCTGCGCCGCAAGCCGCTGACCAGCCGCGACGAACTCACCGTGTGGCGCTGGCTGCAAGAGGTTTTCCCCGACCACCACGTGCTGATCAAAGTGCCTTTTACCGGGTTTATCGAGCCCAACAGCCGCGGCGGCGACGCGCACTGGCAGGCGCTGCTGAGCACGGTGAGTTTTGCCTGCGCCGTGTCCGACCGCAAAGGCGCGGTGCTGGGCTGCGTCGACGTGCTGGGTCGCGGTGAACTGGCCGACCGCAAGCATGCGTTCAAGCGCGAGCTGCTGAGTCGCGCCGGCATTCCCTACTGGATTGTTGACAGCCAGCGCAGGCCCGACGCCGCCTTGCTGCGTGAAAAGTTCACCGGCGCCGCGGCGGCCCAGGCCGTGCTGAAGAAGACCTCACGGTCGGCCAAGGGTGCCGCGCCCGTCACCGCGCTGGAGCAACGCCGCCTGTCACGCGTGTCCAACAATGCATCGGACCTGACCCGGACCGGCATGACGCCCGTACATTTGAAGTCCACCCTGAAGCTGAAGGCACTGGCCCGCGCCGTCGTGTGGCGCCTGGCCGGCGAGCCGCCGTCGCGCAGGGGCCGGGTGGGTTACCCCGCCACCAGCATCGGCAGCTCCATGGTTTGAGCCGCCGTGGGACTCACCCCGCGCAAGGCTCAGGCATTCTTCAGCAAAAACTCCATCTCGGTTCCTGCCAGGTTCAGGATGTCGTGGTGGGCCAGCGCAATCGCTTTCACGCCGATCGGTTTGCCGTTGCACGTCGGCGGCGTTTCACCGTCCATGTGCGCCACGTAGTAGCCGTCGCGCCGGTGCGATATCGACACCACCGCCACCCCGGGTTGGCCGAAGGTCGTGACGGCCTTGACCACCGGCACCTCCAGCCCCGCCGACGAGCCCGACAGCACCTTGAGGCTGGCATGCATGGTGCCGCTGGTGCCGGGCAGGCCCAAGGCGTCCAGCGCCATGGCGGTGGTTGCGTGCTCGCGCGGTTGCTCTTCCTGCTTTGAGCTGGCCAGGTACTGGATGCGGAAGTTGCCGATGTTGATGACGTCGTTGTCATGAAGCAGCTCACGCGACTTGACCATGTGGCCGTTCAGGTAGGTGCCGTTGGTACTGCCCACGTCTTCGATGTACACATCCGCAATGCCCTTCATCACAAACACGCAGTGCTCGCCGCTGACGACCAGGTTGTCAAAAATGATGTCGTTGTACGGTCTGCGGCCCAGCGTGGTGCGGTCACTCTTGAGGTAAATGTGTTTGATTTCAACGCCTTCGACCGAGGCAATGAGTTGCGGCATGAGAAGAAGCCTTTCTGCGAATTCTGCGAAGAGAGTCACCCGTCTCGCCCGATGCGCAGGTGATGAGCCATCGTAGCCGCGGCAACAAAAAGGCACAAGCCGCCGCTTGCAACTGTGCCGGCTCCCGGGGCCGCGCTAGTTGTTGGTGACCTTGCCGGTCTCACAGGCGGCGCGGATGATGCGCTCGGTCGGGTTCGGTGTGACGTCGCGAAACGCCATCGGTCGGACCACATCGTTGTTGTACGTGACGGTCTTGTGCGACTCGCCTTTCCACAAGGGCTGCAGGTAAAACGCCAGCGTCACGTACTTGGCGCTCTTGTCGGCGCAGTCAAACAACACGGTGGAAACATAGGAACGGTAAGGCACGCCGTCCCAGCTGGTGCGCGACTGGGCCCGGCTGACGCGAACCTGCATGGCACGCATATCGCCGTTGGCCGCCACGGGTGTTGGGTCTACCTCAATGGTATTGACCGTTGGATCCTGCGGATCCCCGGTGACGGTAAACCAGATGGCGGGCGCGGCAGGCGCTGCCGGCGCGGCCCACACAGAGTTTGTGCATGCCAAAGTCAACAAAATGATGATGATTTTTTTCATGAATATTCTTCTCTCCCATCCTTCTGCGCCGCCTCCTGCTCACTGCGGCGGCCCACTAGCCTGAATACAGTTTAGTTTAATTGGATCAACAAACTTCTTGTTGCAAATGTTGCGCAACAGGGCGCAGTCCGGTGGCGAACGGCTCTGTAGGCAGACACCCACAAGGCAACGCGCCGCATGACTGCGCCATGATGCCGGCGGGCGATTTACTTTGAAATCTGGAATTTTCCAAATCTTCAGAAAGGTAGCCTCTCATGAACAAAGACCAGGTCAAAGGCAAGATCAAGGAAGCCGCCGGCGAAGTGCAGGAGCACACCGGCAAGATGCTGGGCAATGCGGAACAGCAAGCCAAGGGCCATGCCCGCGAGTTTCAAGGCAAGGCACAAAAGGCCGCCGGTGACGCACGCGAGAATGCCGAAGACGCAAGCAAGGACCTCGACAAAAACCTGAACAAGGACCTCACCCGAGACCCGACCCGGCGCTAAGCCATCCAGGTTTCCCCGAGGTTTCTGTACCTCAATGATCGGCCGGTTCTACCGGCCGATTTTTTTTGCCCGGCCCATCGCCCCCTATCAGCGATTGGCTGACGCCGCGAAGCGCGTTGGCTGATAGTCTGCAGGCCGCCCCGGCAGCATCATGGTGTTTCAGTTCCACAACCGAGTTCCACAACCGAACCGCACCACAGGACTCTCCCACATGCCGCGTAAAGCCTCTACCGCCTCCCTGCCCGACGAGCTCTTGCATGGCAAGCTGAAGCTATCTTCAGTCACCATCAACGGCTACAGCCTGGAGCTGCATGACGGAGAACGTTTTCTGGGCGACAGCGTGAGCCGCGTTGCCTACAGCGAGATGCTCGATGCATGGCGCAATGTTTTTCGCCGCATCAGCGGCGAAGACGTGCTGGGCACCAAGCCGACACCTGAACTCAGCAAAAAGCGGCTGGACCTGCTGCTCAAGCGCGACGGCAAGGCTGCCGCCGTGATTTCGGCCGCATCGGAAGACTACGCCTGGCAACTGGTGCGCGTGGTGCGGCGGTTTTTGGCACACCCTTCATGGCATGGCGTGCAGCGCATTGTGGTGGGCGGCGGCTTTCAGCAAAGCCTCGTGGGCGAGCTGGCCATCGACCGCGCGGCCGAGCTGCTCTACCAGCAAAACGCCCGCGTGCATTTGATGACCCTGCGCCATCACCCCGACGAAGGCGGCCTGATCGGCTGGGTGCACCTGGCCCCGCCGGAGCTGCTGTCACAGTACGGCGGTTTCCTGGCGGTCGACATAGGCGGCACCAACGTGCGCTGCGGCATTGTGCGGCCCCGCCTGAACAAGTCGCCCGACCTGTCGGACGTGCGTGTGGCGGGCCTGGAAAAATGGGGCCACCGCGGCGACGACGACGTCACCCGGCGCGAGCACCTGGTGCAGGGCATTGCCGCCATGCTGAAAAAGCTCAAGCGGCTGGCCGATAAAAAAGGCATCACGCTGGCGCCCTTTGTGGGCGTGGCCTGCCCCGGCCTGATTTGTGAAGACGGCTCGATCGCCACGGGCGCGCAGAACCTGCCTGGCAACTGGGAAAGCCCGCGCTTTAACCTGGCACATGACCTGAGTGAGCTGCTGCCGCGCCAGGACGGCCAGACCACGCAAGTGCGGCTGCACAACGACGCGGTGGTGCAGGGCCTGTCAGAGCTGCCCTTCATGCAGGGCGTGAAGCGCTGGGCAGTGCTGACGGTAGGCACCGGGCTGGGCAACGCCAGCTACGTCAACACCAGTCCACAGCCACCGGCGCGCAAAACAAAACGCTGAGGCAGACACTCCAAGCCACGTGGCGCCCGCTATGGCTGAAGAAAAAAAGGTCTGCAAGGCAAGCCGGACGATCGCAAGCAGCTATCAATTAAATAGCAACCGCAACCGCAACCGCGCCCGCACCCGCGAGAAGCGAGCAACGCCTAGCGCGGTGCGATGGGTGCGCCCACCACCACGCCTGGCACGACAGGCATGTTTTCCAGCGCAGCTTCGGGCTGCACGCGCCGCGGCTGCTCAGGTGGCAGCACCACGCCCGGCGCACCAGCGGGGTTGGTGGATGCCGGTGTGCCGTCGGCAGCAGGCCCGTTCACAGTGATGTATTTGATTACCGGCGCTGGCTGCCACACGCGCGGCTGGCCGCCCTGGGTGGCCGGAGCGCCCAGGGCGCCTTGTGAACCCAGGGGCTGGGGCATGCCGCTGTCACCTGCCTGGCCCGGCTGGCTTTCCTGCGGCGGCTCGGCGCCATTAAACAGAGCCTCAATGCGCTGGCGCTCCGGGTCCGTCACGGCGGAGCCTTGCGGCGCGGCAAAGCGCAGGTTCACGTCCACAACTTTCGTCTTGATGGCACCCTGGAAGAACTCACCCACCATCGGCAGCGCGCTGCGGGCGCCCTGCCCCCAGCTGTCGCCCATGGTCACGCGGTTGTCGTTAAAGCCCACCCACGCGCCGGCCACCAGCTGCGGATGCATCATGATGAACCAGCCGTCGGTGTTGCCCTGCGTAGTGCCGGTCTTGCCGGCCACGTCGGCCCGGATGCCGTAACGGCTGCGAATAGCCGCGCCCGTGCCCTGGTCGATCACGCCGCGCATCACGTCCAGCAGCGTCTGCGCCACCGTGGTCGGCATCACGGTTTCGGCCAGCTTGGGCTCAAACACTTCCAGCACCTTGCCATCGCGGTTTTCCACCTGCGTGATGATGACGGGCTCGATATAGCGGCCGTCATTGGCCAGCGTGCCATAGGCCGCCACCATTTCTTTGAGCGTGACAGGGCTGGTGCCCAGTGCGAGTGACGGCACTTCTTCCAGCTTGCTCTGGCGCACACCCATGGCCTTGGCCAGTTTGGCCACATTGGCCGGGCCTACCGCGTTCATGACCTGCGCGGTGATGGTGTTCTTGGAAAACATCAGGCCCTGGCGCAGCGTCATCATCTCGCCGCTGGGGCCGCCACCGTCAGTCGGCCGCCAGAAGGCGCCGTTGCCCAGCGGAATCTCCACCTCGCCGTCGAGGAAGACATCCGACGGCTTGGCGCCGTTCTCAAACGCCGCGCCGTACACAAAGGGCTTGAAGGTCGAGCCCGGCTGGCGGCGCGCCTGCTGCACGTGGTCAAACTGGTCACGCGCAAAGTCGCGGCTGCCCACCCAGGCCCTGACCTGCCCGTTGGTTGGGTCCAGCGCCATAAAGCCGGCCTGCAGGCGCGTCTTGTCGTCCTTCAGGTTTTGCATGAACTCGGCGTCTGCCAGCAGCGTCTTGATGGCCTGGTCGTCGGCCACCCCTTTGGCGCGCGCGGCCTTGTATTCGGCGGTGTCGCGCATAAAGGTCAGGGCCAGCTCGCGTGCCGGGCCGCTCTTGGCCTTCCAGCCCGAGTTAAAGCGCCAGTCAACGGCAACTGTCTTTTGCAGGCGGTCTATCTGCACCGCCACGGCCTTGTTGGCCATGTCCTGCAGGCGCGAATCAATCGTGGTGCGCAGCACCAGGCCGTCGGCGTAAATGTTGTAGTCGTTGCGGTCGGCCCATTCAATCAGCCAGCGGCGCAGCTGCTGCGCCAGGTGCGGCGCGGAGCCCAGCTCTTCGTCTTGCCGCTCAAAGTCGATTTTGAGCGGCATCTTCTTCAGCGCGGCCAGCTTGTCTTCGGGCAGCTTCTGGTGCTTGACCATTTGCGCCAGCACCGTGTTGCGGCGCTGCATGGCGCGCTCGGGGTTGGTTACCGGGTTGTAATAAGCCGTGCCCTTGAGCATACCGACCAGCGTGGCGCTTTGCAGCACGTCCAGCTCGTTGGCGGACTTGTCGAAATAGGTGCGCGCCGCCATTTCAATACCGTAGGCGTTGTACAAAAAAGGCACGGTGTTGAGGTAGCTCTCCAGGATCTCGTCTTTGGAGTAAACCGCCTCAATCTTGAACGCCGTGATGGCCTCCTTCAGCTTGCGCGCCAGCGACAAGGACCGGCCGATTTCTTCCGGGTACAGGTTGCGCGCCAGCTGCTGCGTGATGGTCGAGCCGCCCTGCGTTTTGCCCGTGACGGTTTGCAGCACGGCCGACACCGTGCGCTTGATGTCCATGCCGTGGTGCTCGTAAAAGCGGTGGTCTTCCGTGGCGATCAGCGCGGCCACCACGTTGGGCGAAATGTCTTCCAGCTTCACCCAGTCACGGTTGGCCCGCTTGAACACCGCCAGCGCCTGACCGTCAGACGACATCACCACCGAGGGCTTGGCGGTCTTGGCTTTGAGCAGGTCGTTGATGCTGGGCGTGAACGGGATCAGGATCAGCACATACAGCACCAGCAGCACCGGAATGGCCGCCAGTGTCAGCAGCACGCCGCGTTTGGTGGGGTGGCGCAAGCGGCCCGGAATGGTGGCCGCAAAGTCGCGAAATTGGGTCAGGAGCTGTTTCATCATTGCCCGCAAGTCTAAAGGGAGGGTGTAAACGGGACTGTAGGACTGCGGCGCAGCGAAAAACGTGCGCCACCGGGAAGGTTGACTCGCATCACATGAGAAAAACAATTTTTAAGCATAAAACAGGCTCCTGGCCCAATCAGAATGGGCGCAAGCAGCTATTGTTTTAATAGCGCCCTGCAGGGCAGTTTTGAGGGCTTTTTGGGCCTGTTTTGCCCATTTTTTTGCCTGCTTTTCACCCGTTTTTGGTCCTGCAGGTGCTTTTGGGGCCTTTCGGCGCCAATTTCATGGCTCGCAAGCGGTTATTTACGCATCAAATCAGCCTCCAGGCCAATAGGGACGAGCGCAAGCAGCTACGGTATTGATAGCGATTCCATTCTGGCTACCGGCCGTTTGGGACCGCCCGGAACTGAACCGGCACGGCGTCATCCAATCTTTCGCGATCAAGCCGCCCTCATTCCGCACATTCCATCGTGATTCGTAAGAAACACCTCGCCACGCCGACCAATCCTCATGCCGCCTGTTCAACGTAAGCCAAACCCACCACCACCCACCACAAAAGGCCAACGCATGATGACCCGCAGAAACTCCCTGCTCCAACTGGGCACCCTCTCCGCCGCCATGGCCGTCGGCCTGCGCGGGCTGCTGATGACCACGCCCGCGCACGCAGCAGCGCGCGCCTATGAGGTCACCCGCACCGAGGCCGAATGGCAAAAGCTGCTTCGGCCCGACCAGTACCGCGTGCTGCGCAAGGCCGGCACCGAGACGCCCTTCACCAGCCCGCTCAACAAAGAAAAGCGCACCGGCGTTTTCAGCTGCGCCGGTTGCGACTTGCCCCTTTTCTCGTCGGCCACCAAGTTCGACAGCGGCACCGGCTGGCCCAGCTTCTGGCAGGCCTTGGGCAACGCTGTGGTTGAAGAAACCGACACCGCCTTCTTCATGAAACGCACCGAAGTGCTGTGCCGCCGCTGCGGCGGCCACCTCGGCCATGTGTTTGACGACGGCCCCAAACCCACCGGCCTGCGCTATTGCATGAACGGCGTGTCCCTTAACTTCAAGGCAGCATAAAAATGAACAAATACCTTTTCGCCCTGGCTGCAGCCGCACTGGCCGCGTGGACATTTGTGGGCGGCGGCCTGGGCGCCAGCGCCCAGGCCGCTGACGAAAAAGCCGTCAAGCTGCCCGCACCCACCGTTGACGCCATGGCCCCCGCGCAAGCGGGCACCGCCACCGCCGTGTTTGCCGGCGGCTGCTTCTGGGGCGTGCAGGCTGTTTTTCAGCACACCGATGGCGTGCTCAACGCCGTCTCAGGCTATTCAGGCGGTGAAAAAGCAACTGCCAGCTACGAGATGATCGGCTCGGGCCGCACCGGCCATGCCGAGGCCGTGCAAATCACCTACGACCCGAAAAAGATCAGCTACGGCAAGCTGCTGCAGATCTATTTTTCTGTGGCGCACGACCCCACCACACTGAACCGCCAGGGCCCCGACAGCGGCACGCAATACCGTTCAGCCGTTTTCTACAAAGACGCCGAACAAAAGAAGGTGACCGAAAGTTACATCGCGCAGCTCGACGCCGCCAAGGTTTTCCCGAACAAGATCGTGACGCAGCTGGCGCCGCTTGCCGCCTTCTACCCCGCAGAGGCCTACCACCAGGACTACGCCACCCTGCACCCCAACCAGCCCTACATCGCAAGGTTTGACCTGCCCAAGATTGCGAACCTGAAAACCGTGATGCCCGAGGTGTACCGCGAAAAGCCCGTGCTGGTGGCGCAGGCCGGCAAGTAAGGCAGGCCGGGCCCTCCGCAGGCCCGGCGGGCAGCCGTTGCCGCCGGGACCTCATCAACGGCGAAATGGAGCCTTTTTTCGCACAAGCGACCGCTGGGAGGGGCCCAAAAGGCGCAAGTAGCCAATGGCCTACAACCATAAGACTCCAAGCGGACTAAGGTGGTTCTTTGCCAGTAGTCCAAAGGAGCCGCCATGACACCGATGACACCGACCAGCGAGCGACCCGGCATAGAGCCAGACCGCATTAACCTGAACCACAAAGACAACACCGAGCAATGGATGAAGAAGCTGAACGTGACCCACGACCAGCTTCGCGACGCAGTGGCTGCCGTGGGCGACCTCGCCACCAACGTGGAAATGCACCTCAAGGGCGCCCGCAGCACCACCAACGCCGACCGCACACGCGAGCTGGAGACCGGCGAGCAACCGCCCAGATGAGCTTGATGGCGGCGTGCATTGCCGCCAAAATGCCAGGGACATCGCCCCTCAAGGTGTTCACCGCATCAACCGATGCGCAGGAGGTATTGCCATGGCATTGCAAACGTCCCCTCATTCATCTCGCCGCGTAGAACCATCGGGCTCAACGCAATCAACGCAGCAACCTGGGTTGACCCGGCGCACCGCGCTGGCGGCCATGGCGCCCGTACCAGGCCTCGCAGCTTGGAGCCTCTGCAACGAGGCCAGCGCACAAACTCCAGCTCAACCATCACCACCAGCATCAGGCACCACCCGGCTGCAATCATGGCCACTCAACGCCCGTACCTTCACCGGCATTCATGACATCGCACCCGCCCCCGATGGCGGCGTGTGGTTGTCGGCCCAGCGCAGCGGCCACCTCGGCTGGTTTGACCCGCGAAGCGGCAAGACCGACCTGGTGGCGTTGGGCAACGGCTCGTCACCCCACGGCGTGATCACCGGACCTGACGGCGCCGCCTGGCTCACCGACGGCGGACAAAACGCCATCGCCCGCGTCAGCTGGCCTTCGCGCGAGGTCAAGGTTTTCCCCTTACCCGCCGGCACACCAAACGCCAACCTCAACACCTGCGCATTTGATGGCGACGGCAACCTCTGGTTCACCGGGCAAAGCGGCTATGTCGGCAAAGTCGAGGTGCGCACCGGCACCGTCACCGTGAAAGAGTCACCACGCGGCCGCGGGCCCTACGGTATTTGCGCCACGCCCAAAGGCGACGTGTGGTGGTGCTCCCTGGCCGGCTCCTTCATTGCGCAGATCGACCGCAAGACCGGCACCTCACGCATCGTGGAGCCACCCACGCCACACCAGGGCGCACGCAGAGTCTGGTCAGACAGCAAAGGCCGCATCTGGGTATCGGAATGGAACAGCGGCAACCTCTCAATGCACGACCCCGCACTGGGCGCAGGCGCCAACAGCTGGCGCACCTGGAAAGCGCCCGGCAATGAACCGCACGTGTACGCCGTCTACGTCGACAACAAAGACATCGTCTGGGCCTCAGAGTGGAGCAACAACGCGACGCTGCGCTTTGACCCGGCGAGTGAAAAATTTGATGTGATCACCATGCCGCGCGCGGCGGCGAGCGTGCGGCAGATCCTGGGCCGGCCCGGGGAAGTTTGGTTGCCGGAGAGTGGGACGGAGTTTGTGACGGTGATTCGGACTGGGTGAGAGCGATGGCTTTCAAACAACACATTTGATCTCCGGTTCGCCTCAATGCTGCCGGTTCTTCCCCGCCATGCCGGGCCGTGGGGTCAGCCTTCAGCTCAATTCAACAATCTCAGTTAATTTAGCCAGTTTTATCATCAGCGTGGCGAGCGTTTTCAGTGGGATTCGTTTTTTGCCCCCCCGAGTCTTTTCCCAGCAGATACCCAGCAATTGCGCCAAACAATCCAACAATTGGGGTCAGCTGCGCGCTGCTATAGCCGCATATCAATAGGAAGGTGGAGAGACCAGCAATTAGGATGATTCCAAAGATGCGCAGCATATGATCCGCTGAACTGCGTTGCCGCCACATTAAAAACGTAGAGGCAAGCACAACAACCGATAGAAATCCCAACAGGGAACTGGTAAGAAACATCAGGTGGTCGTGCGACCATCCCACACCATTGGCAACCTCTGCAGCCTGTTGAGTTGAATCGAAGGCACGCTGCCCCACTTGCAGTTTTTGTACTGCATCGCCGCTCGCAATTGTTGTCACTTTTTTTGCCCCTTATTTTTTTCAAGTGCTTCGAGTCGAGTTTCGATAGCACGAAGTCGCTCTGACAGGTCTGTTATGGCATCGGTCTGCAACTTAAGCAAGTTATTGGCGCGTTCCGCAGGGACTACAACAAATGTTCCGCGAGCAAAATTTCCATTAGTCTCAAGCTCAGTCGAATAGAGCTTCGATTTAACAGACCCTGTCATCCCTCCGTCTTTAAGAAGCTCAATCTTAAATTTGTCCAGCTCCGTTTTTGGTGAGGTAGGCGAAGAGGTTACGTAGGCAGGCCCACCAACGACGACCGGTGTTTGTGCATTCGCGATCCCAACGACGAGGGCGCTCCATAGCAATGATCCAACCAATACCCGAACGCACATGCTGAGCCCTCCAAGACTAAGTCTGTCCAGTTATATCACCGCAGAACATCGCGGCGTAGCTCAATTTTCAATGCATGCCAAGGTAGGCGAGTCATCCTCCAATTAGAGGATGACTTAAGGCCAGCTCAGCTGTTCCCCAAGGACATGCCGCGCCGGCCGTATATGCGCTCCAGCACCAGCAGGTGTACTCATCGAGCAGCAGGATTTCGCTCCCGCCGCTGTCGGAAAAAGCGCGGGGGACCCATGGCACCTCGGAGATGGCATCGGCAGCATTCACGATGGACTGCACTTGAACGCGCTCGTCCGCCCCTGTCGCTCCGCGTCGAAAGACTTGCTCAGCTTCGCTGAAAGGTCCTCCCTCCGCAGTACCCCTCCGCACTCCTGACACGTGGGGCCCAGGCCGGGGTTCTTTCCGCACGGAATGTGCTTGTATTGAATAGCAACTTCCTGTTTTTTGGACTTGCACCAGGTCTCGCCCCACGCACGCAGTGCCAGAAGCACCGGGTGAAGGGCGGTGCCCTTCTCGGTCAGGTAGTACTCGTGCCGCAGCGGCTTCTCGTTGTAGGGCCGCCGTTCGATCAATCCATCTGATTCCAGCTTCTTCAGGCGGCTCGCCACCATTTGTGGAGTGGCTTGCGTTTGCGCCTGAATCTCCTCGAAGCGATGGCTTCTCAAGAACAATTCCCGAAGAACCAGGACTGTCCAGCGGTCACCAATGATCTTCTGGGCAAGTGCAATGGGACACACCGTGTCCTGTGCTTCGGAAGAAACCGGCGGCGCATTTTTTTCCATCTTTATCATCATACCCCTTGTCACTATGATAATCATAGGTACACTTGCCGAAGTTCGCAAAATGCTGGCAGGCCGATCGCGAACCGTGTCTATTAACTTCGAAAGGATTCACATGTCTGAACTGACCGAACACACTATTGCCGCAGTCGCCGACCGCTACGCCGCGGCATGGATCTCTCGCGATCCCGAGGCGATTATGGCGCTGCACGCACCGGACTCGACATTCCAGGCGCATGGCAGCGGCGCAGCGGTGAGGGGCAAATCCGCATTGTTTAAGGAGTTTGCCGATATTTTTGAACGCTTTCCCAACTTCGGGGTCGAGACCCGGCGCCTCTTGCTGGGAGACAAGCACTGGACGCTCGACTGGACCCTGACGTTTCAACCTGCAGGCAAGGAACGCAGAGGGTTCCACGCGCTCGACGTCGTTGAAGTGGATGACGCCGGACTCATTACCCGAAAGGACACGTTCTTCGACTACGCAGAGCTCAAGGCAGCCATGGGGTCGGGGAAATGAGCGCGGCGCTGAGCGAGCAGCCCCTGCTCGAACACCCGACACTCGAGGCCCTGCCGATCGGGCATCTATGCGACCTGCGAGTGCAGCTCGAGTCTCCGGTGGTGATACCCACGCCGCGAGGCACCCTGATTCCCTATATCGGTAAAGGCGGCCGCTTGGACGGGCCAAGGTTGCACGGGGAATTCTTGCCGGGGAGCGTCGACTGGGTTTTGATTGGAAGCGATGGCATCAACCGCCTCGACATTCGCGGTGCCATTCGCACCGACGACGGCGCAATGATCTATTTCGAAAGCAAGGGCATCGCCAAGCTACCGGCCGACGGTGGGAAAAGACTGTCGAAAGGCGAGCGACTGACTTTCGCAGAGACGTATTTGCGAACCACACCCAGGCTTGAAACTTCTGATGCGCGTTACCTGTGGGTGAACGACCTTGTTCTTGTTGCCTACAACGAACTGTCATCAAGTCAGATTGACTTTCGCATCTACAGCGTCCTCTGACGTCAATCGACGGGCGTGGATGTCGCAGGGTTGTGTCAGTGAACTGCGGAGGCACGATGCTTGAGGTCCTCAATAACAAGCTCAGAAAATGGATGAGAGAGGCTGCGGCGCGAAGGGAGTTCGCCCAAGCTAGCAGTGCCTTTGCCGGCCTCGATGCATCTACGATCCGGGATCTCGGCATGAGCCGTTCCGAATTCAGTTCACACTGGGCGGAGACTCATGGGCTTGCTGAGCAGACTCGCGTCCGCGTGCTCATGCACGCCACAGAGAATGATTGCAGACGCGGCAAACAGCGCGATCACACAATCACAAACCAGAAACCGCAAACACCGCAATCTGCGTCACCTGAAGCGGATTGAAGTTGTCATCGCTCACGACCCACAGGCTTCGCCGGCCGTCGGGCAAGTCGGGGCCCCAGGTCATGCCTTCGGTATTGTCCAGGCGCGAAAGACCCAAGTGGGCGAAGTCGGCAACCAGTGTCTTGCGTGCCGGTTGGTGGTTGGCGGGGGTCAGGGTATCTAACTTCAGCGTGTCGCTGCCGTCTCTGGTGTCGATTTGGTAGAGGCGCAAGGACATGCCGCGGCCAATCGCATACGCGCGCTCCAGCACCAGCAGGCGGTGCTCATCGATTGGCAAAATTTCGCTCACGCCGTTGTCGGCAAAAGCACCGGGGATCAACGGTGCTATGGGAATCGCATCGGCGGCATAGGCAAGTTGCCGCACCGCGTTGCCTGTGGGCACATCGAACAGGGTAAAGCGGCACGGACCGCCTCTTGAGGTAACAGTTGGGGTGGGCCCATCTTGCTGCAGCGCGTTTTCCATGGCGACCCAGGCCATGGTGCCAGAGCGGTTAACTGCGAGCCCTTCAAACGCCAGGTTGTAACGCGCGCCATGCTCCTTGCCCACGGCAAAACACGCCGGCAATGCAAATTCCCGAACCAGGGTGCCGTCGGCGCGTGCCTCGTACAGGGCGGGCCCGAAACCGCGCATCAGGTCGCCCTCGCTGGTCCACAAGAAGTTGCCATTGGGCAGGCGGCGCAGCGCCTCGGGGTCGGGCACCGGGACACCGCTAACCGCATTCTTTCTGCCGGGCCACGCCTGGCCATTGGCTTGCTTCAGCGTGATGACGTCCAGCAGCTCTGGTGGGTGCAGGCCCTCGGCGCTCAGGCCAAGGCGCGCGCGGTAAAGGCGCGCCGGGGCCGCTGCTGACCGGTCGTCACTCAGCAGGTCGAAAAGCCCGGTGACCGGGTCGTAGTCAATGGCGGAGAGGCCGCCTACGGTGGTGTCCCTGAAGTTGAAGCGATAAGGGATGGTGGCCTCACCCAGCAGCGTGAGTGGGCCCGCGGCTACCGCAGGCGGTGCCGGCACCGGCGGGGCACAGCCCGCCAGCAGAAGCGAAGCGGTACCCAGCAAGAGGCTGCGGCGCTGCAGTGCAGGCCCGTTGTTGTCGAGATCAGTGAGCACCATCAGTGGCCCTTTTTTGAAAACCAGAACAGTCCTAAAAAGTACCGAATAGTCTTATTGTGCGAAACCGCATGACCCGTGCATGACAAGGGCCAGCTCTTTATGTCAGGCCGTGCCGCGCCGTTTCAGCACCCAGGCAAAGTAAACGCCTTCCACGGCAATCACCGCACCGCCCAGCGCCACCACGGCATGGCTGCCGATGCGGGCAATCAGCCCTGCTGCCAGCACCACGCCCAGCGACTGACCCAGAAACAGGAAAGACGAAAACAGCGAAACGGCGGTGCCCCGCGCTTCGGGTGTCATCTGCGTGGCGTTGGCCTGCATGGTGTTGTGAAAAGCAAAAAAGCCAAAGCCTGCGAGCAGGCTGGCGGGTATGGCGGGTGCCCAGTGCGGTGTATAGGCCAGCACCAGCGCACTCACGCCCACAAGCGCCCCGCCAAACAGCACCAGGCCCTGCTGGCCAAGCCGGCGAATCAAATGGCGGCCCACGGCCATGTAACCCATGCCGCCCAGGCCAAACAACGCGACGATGGCACCTGAAACAGAAAGCGACAAGCCCAGCGACTGGTGCAGGTGCGAAGCCCACATGGCCAGCACGCCAAAGCCTGCAGCGCCCTCCACCACCGCCATCAGCAGCACGGTGCGCGGCCAGGGCGCGGCCACGATGAGCAGTGCCTGCTTCACGAAATGCGGCCGCACCACCGGCGTATCGGGCACCACCACAGGCTCGGCCTGCTGGCGGCGGTGGTCCTGGTACAGCAGCGAGCCGACTACGCCAAACAGCACCACCATAAAGCCAAAGGCCCATCGCCAGCCCAGCGCATCGGTAAGCAGCCCGCCCACCAGCTGGCCCCCGGCAATGCCCAGCGTGCTGCCCAGGCCGGTGCGCGTGAGCATCTCCTGCACCTGGTTGGCGGGTACCGAGTCACCCACCCAGGCCATGGCCAAAGGTATCAGTGCTGCGGCACCCACAGCCATCAATACCCGCGCGACCAGCAGCGAGTCGAGGCTGGTAGCAAACAGGGCAAACAGACTGCCCACACTGCACCCCAGCGTGGCAAAGGTGACGATGCGGAACTTGCCGAGCCTGTCGCCCAGCGGGCCGTAAAACAGCTGCGAGATGCCGTAAGTAATGGCAAATACCGAGACGACTTGCGCCGCCTGCGAAAGGCTGACGGCAAACACGCGCGAGAGCTCGGGCAGCATGGCGTCGCAGATGCGCTGCGCGCACATGCTGGAAAAAGTGCCGAAGGAGAGAAGAAGGATTGAGCGCCGGGTGGCGGGGGAAATGCTGGCGTGAGTGGCGCTGTGCGCGGCGGCAGAAGTCATGAAGGTAAACAGGCTCAAATCAGGGATGCCGCAGGCAACACACCCGCGCTCTGTTTGATTGTAGGCAGTAGAGGCAAAACACGTGCGGAGGCCATGGCGCCGTTGCACCGTCTGTGCAAAATGGCAGATTGATCAATTCTGGAGACACCATGCCCGCCACGCCTGAGAACTGCCGCATCAACTACGTAGAGCTGAACGTTCGCGACCTGGACAAAGCCAAAGCCTTTTACGGCAAGGCTTTCGGCTGGACTTTTACCGACTACGGCCCACAGTACACCGAGTTTTCAGACGGCACAATGAAGGGCGGCTTCACGACGCAAGCTGCGCCCTTTCCCGCCGGTGGCCCGCTGGTAGTTTTGTACGCAGACAAGCTGGAAGCCGCGCGCGACAGCGTGCTGGCCGCAGGAGGAAGCATCAAGCTTGATATCTTTGCTTTCCCTGGCGGGCGCCGCTTTCATTTCAATGACGCCGACGGGTATGAACTGGCTGTCTGGTCCAAAGACTAGGCGTAGGCGGCACGCGGCGTTGTGGATGACTTTCGGGAAGGGAGAGCCGTCGCCCTGACTGCTTCTAGGGCCATCAGTGGCCGCCCTGCAACGAAAAGCAAAACGACCAGCGATTACAGCGCCTTGCCCAGCCGCCCCACACCCTCTTCAATCTTCGCCACATCCGCCGTGGCAAAGCTCAGCCGCAGCGTGGCCATGTCGGGGTTGCTGGCGTAAAAAGGCGCGCCGGGCACAAAGGCCACGAGTTTCTCGATCGCCTTTTTGGCAAACTCGCCGGCGTCTTTGCTCTTGCCGCCCGCGCCTGTGAGGCGGGCCCAGAAGAACAGGCCGCCTTGCGGTTGCGTGAACTCAATCGCGTCACCGAGTTCGCGCCTGAGCGCTGCGCCCATGGCGTTGGCGCGCTCGCCATATACCTTGCGCACGTGTTTCAACGTATTGGGCATGCGGCCGGCCTTCAGGTATTGGGCGGCGGTGGCCTGGGCAAAGGTGCTGGTGTGGGCGTCGCTGAACTGCTTGCACATGGTGGCCTTGGCCAGCAGCTCGGCGGGGGCGATCATCCAGCCCACGCGCAGGCCGGGGCTCAGCACCTTGCTGAGTGAGCCGCAATGCGCGAGCAGCTCGCGGCTGCCGGGCACGCTGGGGCTCAGTGCCAACAGCGACGGCGGTGGCGCTTCGCCGAAATAGAGGTCGCCGTACGGGTCGTCTTCAACAATCAGCGTGTCGTATTTAACGGCCATCTCGAGCACCTTCTTGCGGCGCTCCAGGCTGAGCAGCGCACCGCTGGGGTTGCCAAAGGTGGGAATCAAATACACAAATTTGGGCTTGTGCTCGGCAATGAGTTTTTCGAGTTCGTCGGTCTTGACGCCGTGGGCATCAATCGGTGCGCTGATGAGTTCTGCGCCATAGAGGCGAAAGCACTGAATGGTGGCCAGAAAGGTCGGGCCTTCGACGATGACTTTGTCGCCGGGCGAGATCATGGTTTTGCCGAGCAAATCAAGCGCCTGCTGGCTGCCGGTGGTGACGATGAGGTTTTCGGGGGTGACGTCTTTGGCGCCTTTGGTGGCCATGAAGGCGGCGAGCTGTTCGCGCAGCGGGCCGTAGCCTTCGGTGGCGCCGTATTGCAGTGCGCCGCCGGGTTCTTCAGTCAGGGCCTTGTTGCTGGCCTCTTTGATGCCTTCGACATCAAACATGGCGGGGTCCGGAAAGCCACCGGCAAAGCTGACGATGCCGGGCTTGCCCAGCAGTTTGAAGAGTTCGCGGATGGCAGAGGTTTCAACGTTGTTGAGGCGGTCGGCAAAGTGCAGTGGCATGGGGGTCTCGCTTTCTGTTTTGTATTGTCGCCAATTTGCGCGCAGGTTTCCTGCGGCAAGGGCGGCCGGCCTGCGCCCGCTGCAAGCCTGCGCGGGCTGGGCCAGCAAGCAGATGAGGCAGGCGAAGCAGGCCGGGTTGACAGGGAAGTTGAGAAATTGGGAGATAAGTTGACAGAGTAATAGTCTAGAGTAATACTCTAGTCATGAGTTCTGTCACGCCCCCTGCCTCCGCCGCCCTCTCCACCCGGGAGCGCCTGCTGGGCGCCGCCACCCAGGTGTTTCTGGAACACGGCTTCACGGCTGCCTCGATGGACCAGGTGCGCCAGGCGGCCGGCGTGAGCAACGGCAGCCTGTATCACCACTTCCCCACCAAGGCGCTGCTGGCCGATGCGCTGTACGCGCACACGCTGCGCGACTTTCATGCGGCGCTGCTGCAGCCCATCACCGGCAAGGCCACCGCGCAATCCGGAGTCAAGGGACTGATGCGCGCCTATATCCAGTGGGTGCTGCAGCACCCCGACCAGGCGCGGCTGCTGCATGCGCTGCGGCGCGGCGGCGACGTAGCGAGTGGTGCAGAGATTGACGCGGCCAACGAGCTCGCTTTTGCCACGTTGAAGGCGTGGATGGAGCAGCGCATGGAAGCCGGCGAGATGCGGCCCATGCCTTTTCACCTGTGGATGGCGCTGATGTTTTCGCCGGCCATGTCGCTTACGCAGCGCTGGGTGAGCCAGCCCACCCCGGCCGTTGCGCCCAAGGTGCGGGCCGCGCTGGAACACGCGGCCTGGATGGCGGTGGCGCCGTAAAGAGTTTCCAGGTTCAACAGGAGTACTTGCATGAAAGTTGTCAATGTCCATCAACGTTTGCTGCACGCCAGCCCGCAGCAGGTAGGCGCGCTGATTGATGCGCTGGCCTCCCCGGCCGACGCGCTGTGGCCCGGAAAAATCTGGCCACGCATGAAGCTCGACAGGCCGCTCGCCGTGGGCGCCATTGGCGGGCACGGGCCCATACGCTATGTGGTGGAGGCCTATACACCCGGCCAGTCTGTGCGGTTTCGCCTCACCGCACCTGCGGGCTTTGACGGCTGGCACGGTTTTGAGGTGCTGGACGCCACGCCCGCGCATTGCGTGCTGGAGCACCGCATCGAAATGAAGGCGCGCGGCTCTGGCCTCTTATTCTGGCCGCTGGTGATTGGCCCCCTGCACGACGTCTGCGTGGAAGACGTGCTGTCGCAGGCGCAGCTCTCGCTGGGCAACGAGCCGCGGCAGGTGCCCTGGCCGGCCTACATACGCCTGCTGCGCTGGCTGGTGTCGGGTGGCAAGCGATTGGCCCCACCGTTTTCGCGGAGTCAGCATGCCCGCTGACCCAAGCGCTGATCTTTTGCCCTTCGGCCGCGAAGTGCTGGGCCGGCAACCGTTCAGCGCGCTGCTGAACGCACAGCTGGACGCCTTTGCGCCCGGCCTTGCGGAACTCTCGGTGCCTGTGGTGCCGGGCCTGTTGCAACAGCACGGCTTTGTGCACGGCGGTGTGCTGTCTTACCTGGCCGACAACGCACTCACGTTTGCCGGCGGTTCGGTGCTGGGCGACTCGGTCACGGCCGAGTTCAAGATCAACTACCTGCGCCCGGCCAAAGACGCCGAGCGCCTGCTGGCCGTGGCCTCGGTGGTAGGCAGCGGCAAAACCCAGGCCGTGTGCCGCTGCGATATTTTTGTGCTGCGCGGACAGGAGCGCACCCTGTGCGCGGCTGCGCAAGGCACGATTCGCAAGGCGGGTTAGCCGCCACAACCGACAGGCGCTGCCGCTAGACTTGACGGCATGCATTTGACACAGACGCAAGACCCCGCGCTCAACCCGCACCAGCACGCCTACATTGCGCGCATCAACCGGGTGGTGGACCACATCAGCGCCAACCTGGCCGGCACGCTGGATTTGCAGGCGCTTGCGGACGTGGCGCATTTCTCGCCCTGGCACTTTCATCGCGTGTTCCAGGCTGTCACAGGCGAAACCCTGGCTGACTGCGTGCGCCGCCTGCGGCTTGAGTCGGCGGCCCAGCGGCTGATTTTCACGTCACAGTCGGCGCTGCAGATCGCGCTCGACGTGGGCTTTGCGTCAGCCGAGGTGTTCAGCCGTGCCTTTCGCGCCTATTTCAGCACGACCCCCACGGCCTGGCGGCGCGGCGAGTGGCGCGACTGGGCAACGCGCCACCAACTTGAACTCCGCAAGATTCATCAAGCCCAGCACAAGACAAGTCAAGACATCGCACTGACGTTGTTCAAAGATAGAACCCTCTGGCCTGTCGGGCCGGTTTCATCTGAAAGAACCTTGACCATGCACATTGAACTGAAGACTTTCCCCGCCATGCGCCTGGCCTACATGCGCAACACCGGCCCTTACGGCCCCGGCGTGGCGCAGCTGTGGCAGCGCTTTGCCGCCTGGTGCGGCCAGCACGGCTACATGAGCCCGCGACGCAAGATGTACGGCATCAGCCAGGACAACCCTGAAATCACACCGGCCGACAAATGCCGCTATGACGCCTGCATTGAGGTGGATGAAGCGTTCAAGCCGCAGGGCGAAATGGGCGTGCAAAACTTTGGCGGCGGGCGCTATGCCTGCGGCCGCTTCACCGGCAAACCGGGCAACGACGTGCACGAAGCGTGGACGCATATGTTTGCCGAGTGGCTACCGCAAAGCGGCTACCAGCCAGACAACAACCCGGCGCTTGAACTGTATGAAGAAGACTTTGTGGTCGACCCGAAGACCGGTGCTTTCAGTTGTTGGCTTTGCGTGCCGGTGCGGGCACTGTAGCCGGTTTTTTTAGAAGCAGGGGCTTAGGCCCCACAACCCCCTTACATCCCCCTCACAGGCCCTGCAACGGCAGAAGCTTGCCTTCGGCTGCGGAAGGCGGCGCAATGCGCAACATGCGAGACAGCGTGGGCGCGATGTCGACCACCTCCACGCGGGCATCGATGCGGCCGGGCTTCACCCAGACGGGGCCATACATCAGGATGGGCACCTGGGTGTCATAGGGATGCGGCGAGCCATGCGTGGCGACCGTGTTGCCGAACATCCAGCCGGGCTTGAGCGAATACTGCACGTCGCCCGACACGTCGGCATGCCAGGACTTGCGCATCGCGTCGAAAGCGGGCGCGCCGGCGCGGCTGCCGCTTGCCAGCTCGGGGCGGGTATAGGCCGCGGCAAAGCCTGGCTCCGCCAACAGCAAGGTGCGGGCTTCTTCCGCCAGCGCGTTCGGGTCGGCCTGCTTTTGCGCGATGAGTTTTTTGTCGAACAGCAAGCTGGAGCCTGAAAACCCTGCGGCCCATTTGCCTTCACCGAAGCGCTTTTCCAGGCCGGCGTTGACGCGCCCCAGCACCTGGCTGCTGTTGACACGCCCCGCTTCACGGCGCTGGCTGGCGAGGTAGTCGGGCGACGGCATGAAGCCGTGGTCGGCTGTCAGCATGACAAGGTAGTTGTCTTTGCCGATGCGGGCATCCAGGTCCTGAAAGAATGACTGCAGCATGCGGTCGAGCTGTAGCAGGTGGTCATGCGACAGGCGCGACTCGGCGCTGAAGGCGTGGTTCACGTAGTCGTGGCCTGACAGGCTGACCGACAGGATGTCGGGAATGTCGTCTTGCCCCAGTTGCTCGCCGGCAATGGCCGCCCGGGCAAACTCCAGCGACATGGCGTCGACGAACGGCCCACGCAGCAGCGAGCTGTAAAACCGCGGACCGGCAGCCGTGTCGTCGGGCGCGCCAAAACGCGCTGGCAACCCACCGCCGGCGGGACCGAACCATTTTTGCTGGTCGGGCAACGAGCGCGCATAAGCGGCCTCGGGCAGCACGGCTTTCCATTCGGCCTTGAAATAGCGGTCGGCCAGCTTCTGCCCGTTAAAGGTGTTGACCCAGCCGGGGTGCGCGGCCATGTAATGCGTGCTGGACGCAAACTGCCCCGTGGCGCCCATGTACATATAGGCCGTGCCGGTTTTGCCGGCGGGCAGGATGGCGCCTCGGTCTTTGCCCGAGATGGCGATCACTTTAGAGCGACTGTCGACCCGCCGCAGCACGTCGCCCACCGTTTCCACCTTGAGGTTCTTCGGGCTGGTGCCGTCCAGTGCGTTGGTCTGGTGGCCGATATAAGTGGCCGTGGTGTCGCCCGTGCAATACACAGGCTCGGCAGTGACCGGGTCGCGCCAGTCGTTGCCGATGATGCCGGTGCGGTGCGGGTACGCCCCTGTGAGCATGGTGGCGTGGCCGGCCGCGGTGACGGTAAAGGCATGGCCGTAATGCGCATTGGCAAACCACGCGCCGCGGTCCAGAAAACGCGCCAGGCCATCGGGCGCAAGCTGGTCGCGGTAGTCGAGCACCTGGCGTTGCGGCAGGCCGTCCACCACCAGGAAGACCACCAGTTTGGGCCGCGGCACCGCGGCTTGCGAGCCCGCGGTAGAGCCAGGTGCGGCGGCGCAACTGGCCAGCAATACCGCGGTGAGCGCGGACGCCAGAAAACGCAAAGGTGTGTGAAGTGTCCTGGAGATCATTGTCTTGGAGATCATTCGCTTGATGCTAGATGAGTTCATGGTGTGCCGACAACAGTAGTCACCCGCAGAATGCTAGCGTAGTAACTAAGGCCTTACGCACCCACTCCTGCTTTTGTAGGACCACAGCGTCCTTCATGGATACTTTCGTCTCGTTCACATTTGGTTTCAATGCCAAAGGATTGACGTACGTTTCGGTTGTAGTGCAGCATGTATTCATGAAGAGCAACATGACGCCTGACACCGCGCCTAACCTGGCGCCGTATGTCGCTGCCCCGGGGGAAGCGGAAGTAGAACGCGTGGTGACGGCGAGCATGTGCAACATGCGGGAAGGCATCTTCGCGCAGATGGAAAACATCCGCACGGAGTCGCTGCGCCACAACGCACCTCTGGGCCTGCACGTTGTGCTGCATTACCAAAGTGGCTGGTTTGTGCATTGGGTCGAAGGGCCTTCGGCGGCCGTGCGGGACTTGCTGCAGCATGTCGTGCCACACGACCCGCGCCACCATTCACCCCACACCCTGCACACCAGCAAAGGACGGCGGCTTTTGCCCACACCCTGGTCCATGGCGATGTCGCAGGCCACCGAGTCGGCGGTGTACTTTGGCCGGCGCGTCATGGCCCTGCGCGAGCAGCTGGAAAAAGGCAAGCAGTACTCGCCCTCCTCGGTGCTTCGCCGCCTGTCGGCGCCCATGCAGTTGGCCCAGGCACAGACGCTTGCAGACCCCGAAGCCTTTCACCGCATGGGCATTTGCTCTGCCAGCGGCAACGAGGCTTTTGACATGGTGGGGTGGCTGGCCCAAAAGACCGGCGGGATGGTGGCCAAGCGGCGCTTTGCCGGTGAGACCGACTTTGACGGCAGCAGCGAGTACGTCGATTTCATGGAAGCGGGCTACCCATGCCGGCTGATTGCCGTGGCGCGCAACGGCCTCACGCATGGGCTTCGCCGGGCTTTCCTGCCGGATTGGCCTTATTTTGTGATGCTGTTTTGCGGCACGCCCAAGTTTGACGATGCGTTGATGGCCCGCATGGTGGCGGCTTGCGACGGCCTGGCGGCCAAGCCTGTCCTGCTGGGCGTTGCGCGCGACGCCGACACCCATCAGCGCATGCAGGACATGGCGCAGGCGGCGCAACTCGATTATGTTGTTGGCGGTGTTGCCACGCCCGACAACTGCACCGCCATATGGCAAACAATGCGCGATCAGCTAGACCGGGCCGGTGCGCCTTCCAGTTCGGTGTGGGATGTGCCGCGCATGGCGGCCTGAAATGCCGCTGTTGCCCGCGCCGATACACTGCGGGGCATGAAAAAAGAAGAAATCGCCCTTTTCTTTGCCACACTGAAGGCGGCCAATCCGATGCCGGTGACCGAGCTGGAATACACCAGCGTGTTTGAGCTGCTGGCCGCCGTGCTGCTGAGCGCACAGGCGACTGACGTCAGCGTGAACAAGGCGACGCGCAAGCTTTTCCCGGTGGCCAACACACCGCAGGCCATCATGGCCCTGGGGCTGGAGCGCCTGGAGTCTTATATCCGCACAATCGGGCTGTACCGCACCAAAGCCAAAAACCTGCTGGCCGCTTGCCAGATTCTGGCGGAGCAGCATGGCGGCAAGGTGCCGCGCAGCCGAGAGGCATTGCAGGCCCTGCCCGGCGTGGGCCGCAAGACGGCCAACGTAGTGCTCAACTCGGCATTTGGCGAAGCGACGATGGCGGTGGACACGCATATCTTTCGCGTGAGCAACCGCACAGGCCTGGCGCCCGGCAAAAACCCGCTGGAAGTCGAGCTGGGCCTGCTCAAACGCGTGCCCCCTGAGTACCTGGTGGATGCGCACCACTGGTTGATACTGCACGGGCGCTATGTGTGCACTGCGCGCAAGCCCTTGTGCTGGCAGTGCGCGGTGGCGCCGTATTGCGATTACACGCCGAAGACGCCTGTACCGGCGTAATAGTGACAGGGGTCGATTGCTACTCTATTGATAGCTATCTGAGCACAACTGGGTTTTCTCGCGCGCAAACTGCCCGGTGGCGTACTTGCGGCACCCTTCGGAGGTCATAAGCAGGGGGTCAGGTCGCAGTCGCCCAGCCCCCGGTTGTGGGCGACGTCCATGGAGGGCCTGAGACGCTGTGCGCGCACCACCGCTGAGCGGCCGTGCAACGCGACTCAGTTGCGCAGCTTGCCGTCGCGCGTCACCATGCCCAGCTCCACATACTTGCTGCCGTGCTGCTGGCCGGGCGAGTAGGACACGGTGAAGCCGCCGGTGTCATAGCTTCCCAGGGTGCTCATCGCGGCCAGCAAGGCCCGGGCATCGCCGGGTTTCTTGCTGCGGCGCATGGCCTCGGTGAGCACCTTCGCGCCAATGCAGGACTCCAGGTGCGCACTGTTCATGGCCGCCGTGATGCCGGCATCCTTCAGGGCCTTGGCACATTCCTTGACCACCGGCAGCGGTGAACTGGCGTTGGGCACGACCTGTGAGATCGACACGCCGGCACCGGCTTCGCCGGCTGCCTCGATGTACTGCTGTGCGCCCACGAAGGACAGGCTGGACGTCGGAATGAACTTGCCCTGCGCAACAATCCGCTTGCTGATGTCCGCCGCAGCGCC
>NZ_JBDTPB010000144.1:0-16848 GCF_039932935.1 Polaromonas sp. | reverse complement strand
TTCTGGAGCGGCTTCTGGTCCGGCGTCATGTATGCCGCAAGCTTCATCCTGATCCAGCTTCTGCACTTCACCCTCGCCACCAAGCAGCCCGCCATGACGGCGCCGGCCATGGCGGCCAAGCTCAAAGACCTGGGTTCAGCCGATTCAGCCGGCACCATCAAGGCCTTTGTCGACGAAGTCACGTACCTGGTGCGTTCGCAGGTGGCCGCAGTCTTTGGCAACGTGTTCATGGTCGTGCCTGCTGTGTTGCTGATCAATTCGCTGATCCAGCTCATGCTGGGCCACCCGATGATCAGTGGCGCCGATGCACACCACGTGCTGGAGACGCTCACCGTGGTCGGGCCCGCCCTGTTATGGGCCGGTTTCACCGGCGGCATCCTGTTTGCAGCGAGCATGATTGCGGGTTGGACGGAAAACTGGTTTGTGTTGCACCACCTTGATTCAGCAATGCGGCACAACCCGCGCATCACCGCCGTGCTGGGCAGCGAACGCGCGGCGCGCTGGTCTACCTTCATGCGCGACAACATCTCAGGCTTTGCTTCCAACATCGCGCTGGGCCTCATGCTGGGCCTGATACCGGCTTTCACCGGCTTCTTCGGGCTTGAACTCCAGGCGCGTCACGTCACCCTGTCGACCGGGCAACTCGCGGCCGCAGGCGCTTCGCTGGGGCTCGAAGCATTCCGCCACTGGCCGATCTGGTCCTGCATCATTGCCATTCCCCTGATCGGCGCACTGAATCTCGGTGTGAGTTTTTACCTCGCATTCCGGCTCGCCCTGCAGGCCCACAACGTGAGCGCCATGGACCGCGTGCGCATACGCAGCGCCATCTGGACCCGCTTGCGCAGCCACCCACGCAGTTTTTTCATGCCCTGAATATGGGCTCACCCCTGTCCAGGCTCACTGCGTGTAGCCTGTCCGCCCCCTCAAGGGGGCGGCCCTGCGGTCTTGCAAAGCCAGTCCGCGGCCCCTGCTGGCCTTTGGTCGGCTCGCTTCGCATCGCCTTCGATGGCCGCCGGGCTGTCCACGCCAGCAGGGGCCGCGGAACCGGCTTCGCCGGGCCGCAGGCGCAGCGCCCCCTCGGGGGGCAGCGCAGTACGCGAAGCGACAAGCGTGGGGGCCACACTTCGGGTTTTGTCCTACAGGCCCGCCAAGCGCACGCATGTAAAATAATGCAACGTTTCTCTTCAGAAACCCATTGGGCTTCACGCCGCCAAGGCTGGCCATCAACGCGCAACATGCCGCATACACGCGGCATGCTTGCAGAAGAAGTCCCGACGACCGAGGAGACCACCCCGCATGAACGAAATCCTGGCCATATGGGCTGAGTGGATCAAACCATCGGCAGGCCTGCCGACCGTGCAATGGTCCATCCTGCTTGCGGTGGCTGCCGCCGCGGGCCACCTTGTCAACCGCTACACCGGCCTGCCCAAGGTCATTGGCTATTCTCTTGTGGGCGGGCTCGCCGGGCTGGCTGGTTTTACAGGCGCCGTGTGGCCGCTGCAGGGCACCGGCTTGTTTCTGCTGGAGCTGGGCGTGGCCGTCGTGCTGTTTGAGGCCGGCGGGCGTATCCCGCTGCGCTGGTTTCGCCACAACCCCATGGTGCTGGTGCAAAGTCTGGCTGAATCGGCATTGACTTATGTGATCGTTTACTGGGTCCTGAGCAAGGTAGGTGTGCGCGATGTCGTTGCCGAGTCGCTGGCGCTGCTGTCGATGGCCGCATCGCCGGCCGTTCTGTCGCGCGTGGCCATCGACACACGTGCTGCCGGCCCGGTGACGGAACGCGCACTGGTGCTGTCCACGCTGGGCACTCTGTATGCCCTCACGCTGTGCAGCGCGCGCGCCGGCATGATGCCGCGGGGGGAGGCTGCGCTTTCCAGCCCGCTGTATCCGGTGCTGGTGGTGCTGGGCCTGTCTGTCGTCGTCGGCGCCGTGCTCGCCCTCACGCTGCGCACCGCATTGCGGGTGATGAGCCCCACCAGCGAAAACACCGCCATTTTGCTGCTCGCGCTGATTGCCGCAGGCGCCGCGCTGGCGGCCCACTTCGGCGGTTCCGCGCCCCTGGCGGCCCTGCTCGGAGGCATGCTGCTCAAGCAACTCAATCCACGGCCCTGGTCATGGCCACGGCAAATGGGCACGGCCTCATCGATGCTGACCATGCTGATGTTTGTGCTCGTCTCCGTGGTGGCCGCACAGGCCGACTGGAGCGGGCCTGTGGCCGGACTGGTCATCGCCCTGGTGATCGCCCGCATGGTCGGCAAGATTGCCGGCGTGGCCATCGGCAATGTGGGCAGCGGCGCGAGCTGGAAGCAGGCCCTCTGGGTCGGATGCGCGATGTCGCCGATGTCGTCAGTCGCCTTGCTGCTGGTCTCGCAGTTTGTGGCGGCTTCGGGCGCCACCGGGCGCCAGATCGCCAGCGTGGCCCTGCCTGCGATTTTGCTGATGGAAGTGCTGGGTGCAGTGCTCGCCACCGTGGCCATTTACCGCTCCGGCGAAAGCTCCAAACCCTGGGCGCCCCTCACACGCAGCCCCTCCACCGGACCTGTCCATGAGTCTTGAACCGTTCCAGAAGTCCGCAGCGCTCTCGCTCGGTGTCGAGCTTGAGCTTCAGCTCGTCAACACCCACGACTACGACCTCGCGCCCTACGCCGAAGACATGCTGCGCCTGATGGCGAAGACGCCGCTGCCCGGTGCCGTGGTGCCTGAAATGACGTCGAGCATGATTGAGATTTCGACCGGCGTGTGCCACAACGCCTCGGAAGTGCTGGGCCAGCTTTCGCAGATTCGCGATGCGCTCGTCAAGAGCGCCGACAAGCTCAACATCGCGGTGGTCGGCGGCGGCACGCATCCTTTCCAGCAATGGCATGAGCGCCGCATTTACGACAAGCCGCGCTTTCGCGAGCTGTCCGAGCTCTACGGCTACCTCTCAAAACAGTTCACGATTTTCGGCCAGCACGTGCATGTGGGCTGCCCTGACGCCGACACCGCCTTGCTGACGCTGCACCGCATGTCGCGCTACATTCCGCACTTCATTGCCCTGTCGGCGTCGTCACCCTACGTGCAAGGGCAAGACACCGCGTTTGACTCGGCGCGGCTCAATTCCGTGTTTGCCTTTCCACTGTCAGGCCGCGCGCCGTTTGCGCTGACCTGGGACGATTTCACCGTGTACTTCAACAAGATGACGCACACGGGCGTGGTCAAGAGCATGAAGGATTTTTACTGGGACATCCGGCCCAAGCCCGAGTTCGGCACCATCGAGATTCGCGTCTTCGACACGCCGCTCACGGTGGAGCGCGCCACCGCGCTCGCCGGTTTTGTGCAGTCGCTGGCCTCGTGGTTCATGCACGAGCAGCCCTTTATGCCGACCGAAGACGACTACCTGGTCTACACCTACAACCGCTTTCAGGCCTGCCGTTTTGGGTTGGATGCCGTTTATGTGGACCCAGCCACCGGCGGCCACATGCCGCTGCGCGAGCACATTTTGCTGACCATGGCGCAGATAGAACGCCACGCCACCAGCATGGGCGCGGGCGCCTCACTGCACTTGCTGCGCAACAGCGTGGAGCGCAGCGACAACGACGCCCGCTGGCTGCGCGAAAAGCAGGGTGAAGAGCATTTGCTGGCCGAGGTCATACGCCAGGCCGCCGACCGCTTTCGCGGCGGGGTCACGCACCAGCAACAGCGCTGAGCGGCCAGCCCTTCCGCCGCGGGCCTGTATGCTCGGGCGTATGGGTGAATTCGACCTGATCGCACGCTACTTCACGCGCCCCGCCGGCCAGGCCGTTCTGGGTGTCGGCGACGACTGCGCATTGCTGCAGCCAAGGCCCGGCACGCAACTGGCCGTCTCCAGCGACATGCTGGTCGAGGGACGGCATTTTTTTGCAGACGTCAACCCTTTCGCGCTGGGGCACAAGGCACTGGCCGTCAACCTTAGCGACCTCGCCGCCTGCGGCGCCAAACCGCTCGCGTTCACCCTGGCCCTCGCCCTGCCCGATATCGACGAAGACTGGCTGGCGGGTTTCTCGAAGGGCCTGCTGGCGCTGGCCGACGCACACGGCTGCGAGCTGGTGGGCGGTGACACCACACAGGGGCCGCTCAATATCTGCATCACCGTGTTTGGCGAAGTGCCGGTGGTGCAGGGCAAGAGCCAGGCCTTGCTGCGTTCAGGCGCGCGGGCCGGGGACGATGTGTATGTCAGTGGCACGCTGGGCGATGCCCGGCTGGCGCTGGAGGCACTGCGCGGCGCCCTGGCCTTGCCGCCCCTTATGCTGGCTCAGTCCAGGCTACGGTTAGAGCAGCCCACGCCGCGCGTGGCCCTGGGCCAAGCGCTGCGCGGCATTGCCTCGGCCGCCATCGATGTGAGTGACGGTTTGCTGGGCGACCTTCGCCACATCCTGCGCGCCTCGAAAACAGGTGCCACGCTTGAAACCGCACTCGCTATCAATTTAGTAGCCGCTTGCGCTCTACCTGATTGGTCTGCAGCCGGAATTGATGCTGAAAAGCAACTTGAATTCGCGCTGGCAGGCGGCGACGACTACGAGCTCGCCTTTACCGCGCCGGCATCAGCCCGCGAAGCCGTCCAGGCGGCGGCCCGGCAGGCGCAAACGCCGGTCACCCGTATCGGCCGCATCGACGCAGACCCCGGCCTGCGCCTGCTGGACGCGGCCGGTGCGCCGATGGAACGGCATTACGCGTCTTTCGATCACTTCGCCTGAGTGCAACCGGCTGCGTCTGCCCGCGGACGGCGCCCCACACGCGCCAGCCGCCCGGCCACACCGCGGGCCCAGCGGCCCACCGCCGACCAAAACTCATCAATGGCCAAAGCGCGCAGGCGCTGGGCCTCGGACATGGCGGCAGCTATCACATAGCTCTCTTCAGTTGCGATGCAAAGCGGGTTCATACGAGCGTCCTTTCGGGGTGGGCCCTTTTCTTCGGGTGGCTGGGTTACAGGGGGCATAGGTCTACTGTGCGCAAAACCATCGCCAACGGAAACCATTCGCGCCGCAAATGCGTCTTGCACCAGACGCAAAACAAAAATCCGCCGCGGTAGGTAATATGGCCGGCATGCGGAACCTGAACTTTGACGACATGCACCTGTTCGCGCGCGTGGCCGAGCTGGGCAGCTTCTCGGCCGTGGCGCGCACACGCGGCGTACCCGTCAGCCAGGTGTCGCGCGCCATCGCCCGCATCGAAAAGACCTGCAGCGCGCGGCTGGTGCACCGCAGCACCCACGCGCTGACCCTCACGCCCGAAGGCGAAACCTTTCTAGGCTATTGCCGCCGCATGACGCATACGCTGGACGACCTGGAAGGCGAATTTGCCAGCCAGAGCGGTGAAGCCAGCGGCTGGGTGCGCGTGGCGGCCAGCACCGTGATGGCCGAATACCTGCTGGTGCCCAGCCTGGAGGGCCTGCACCAGCGCCACCCGCGCGTGTGCGTTGAGTTGAAGGTCGACGATCGGCTGGTGGACATGGTGCGCGACGGCGTCGACATCGCGATCCGCAGCGGCACGCACACCAACGAGAACACGGTGGTGCGCCAGATCGGCACGCATGGGCGCAGGCTTTACGCCGCACCGGGTTATCTGCAGGCCTACGGCACACCCGAGCACCCCGACGATCTGGCCCGGCACCGCCTGATCAGCAACAGCGGCGCGACCCAGCTCAATCGCTGGCCCTTCATCATCGACGGCCAGCCCGTGGTGATCACGGCGGACGGCTGCTGGCGCGCCGATTCCACCGGCACGACCAGCCAGCTGGCCCTGCAGGGCCTGGGCATCGCGCGCTTTGCCATGCTCGCGGCAGAGTCATTGGTGCGGCGCGGCCTGCTGGTGCCGGTGCTGCCCGGCTTCGTCGATGAACAGCCCGTGCCCATCCACGCGGTGACGCTGGGCGGCCGGCACCGCCTGCCGAAGATCCGCGCCTGCATTGACTACTGGGCCGAATGGTTCAGCCACGAAAGAGACCTGGCCAGCGGGCCCATCAAGGGTTGAGCCCCACCGGTCAGCGTTGTATCAAGAACGCGGGACGCTGTGAAGTTGTTGTGCGTTGTTGAACTTCGCCGTCCGACAACACAGGCTCTCCGCGAATCGGCTGTGACAAAATCAGCCATCACCCCCTCACACCAATGATCGACACCCCGCTGCCGCCGGCGACCAAGCCATCCAGGCCCACCGCCAAGTTCTTGCTGACGCACCCCGCGCATTTCATCGCCCTGGGTTTTGGCTCGGGACTCAGCCCCGTCGCACCCGGCACGGCCGGCACCCTGTGGGCCTGGCTGGCCTTCCTGGTGTTGCAGCAGTGGCTCACACCTGCCGAAATCGGCTGGCTGATCGCTGCATCCACCCTCATCGGCTGGTGGGCCTGCACCGTCACTGCCAAAGCCATGAACGTGCTCGACCCCGGCAACATCGTGTGGGACGAGGTGGTCGCGTTCTGGCTGGTGCTGTGGCTGGTCATGCCGGCAGACTTCTGGATGCAGTTCGCCGCCTTCGTGCTGTTCCGCTTTTTCGACGCCGTCAAACCCGGCCCGGTGGCGTGGGCCGACCAAGCCTTCAAGGGCTTTAACTACCGCGGCGGCTTCGGAATTTTGTTTGACGACTTCGTGGCAGCGTTCTGCACGCTGCTGGTGATCGCGGTCTGGAGATTCTGGTGAACACCCCGTCGCTATCAAAAGAGGAGCTGCTTGCGCCCGACTCTATTGGCCTGTTGGCCGATTTGATGCTGAAAAAAGGCTGGCTGCTGGCCACCGCCGAAAGCTGCACCGGCGGCATGATTTCCGCCGCCTGCACCGACCTGGCCGGCTCCAGCGCCTGGTTTGAGCGCGGCTTTGTTACCTACTCCAACGAAGCCAAAACCGAGCTGCTCGGTGTGGATGCCGGGTTGATCAAACAACACGGCGCCGTCAGCGAAGAAGTGGTGCGGGCGATGGCACAAGGCGCCGTGGCCCGCTCACGCGCCCAGGTGACAGTGGCGGTGACCGGCGTGGCTGGCCCTACTGGTGGCAGCAGAGCCAAGCCCGTCGGCACCGTCTGGTTCGGCTGGTCTGCAGCCGGTCAGGTCACGTCTGAATGCATGCAGTTTGAGGGCGACCGCGGGGCAGTGCGGGCGGCGACTGTCAGGCATGCGCTTCAGCGGCTGGTGCAACTGCTCGGCTGACCGGCTCCACCACGGACGGGCCCCCAAATCCCAGCTCGTCGAGTGAAGTCCGCAGCGCCTCGGCAAAAGGCGTGTGCGGCTCCTCGCCAATCAGGGTTGCCATCCGGGTGTTGACCAATGCATGCGGCGTGCGCCAGAGATAGCGCATCTCGCACAGCGCCGCCACCGTCGGCACAAAGAGGCCCACCGCGCGCATGAAAAGCCAGGACACCGAACTCACCTGCAGCCGCCCCTTGGCGGGTAACCACCCTCGCTCCCAGGCTACGCCGGCCATCGCATCGGCCCATTTCTGGCCCGTGAGCCGGTAGCCAGCGAAATGCAGGGTTTCAAATGCAGGCAACGCATGCCGGTGCTCCGCCACTTTCACAAAACTGCGCGCCATGTCAGGCAAGTAGGCCCAGGCGGTGGGCACATCCATGGGACCGGGATAGGTCAGCTTGCCGTTGCGGACAGCCTTGGTCATCACCAGGTCAAACCATGAACCAGTGCCGCTGCCGAAGAAGTCACCCCCCCGGATGATCACCGCTTTCATACGGCCGTCCTGCGTGGCGGCGCGGACCATCGCCTCGCTCCGCACGCGCATGCGGCCCTTGAAGGTGGTCGGATTTTGCGGTGTGTCTTCATGCAGCCGCTCAGGCATGCCGCTACCGAAGTTGTAGACGCTGGCTGGCAGCAGCATGGTGGCACCCAGCGCACGGGTGATGTCGATCGCAGCTTGCGTCAATGCCGGTACCTCGTCGCGCCATGCCTTGTGGGTATAGGTCGGGCTCAGTGCCTGCACCACCACGGTTGCGCCCCGCGCCGCGTCCGCCAGGGCCGCCGTGTCCCGCGGTGCGACGGCCAGCCAACGCACGCCGGGAATGTCCAGAGCCTGCCCACCCGGCCGCATCTGGGCAAAGACTTGCCAGCCGGACTCGGCAAATGCCTGTACCGCAGCCCGTCCAAAGCGCCCGCGTGCGCCGAGGACAAGGACAGACCGGAGTGAGGGTTGCAGGTTTTGTGACATAAAAGCTCCTATGAGTGGGTGATCGATAGCCTTCATTGTCAAAAGAATCGCACTATCCGACAATTGCCTAACTCATCACAACAGCTATGCATAAATGAATAACCAATTCGACTGGCGGCTGATCCCCTCTTTCCTTGCCGCGCTCGACCAGGGCAGCCTGCTGGGGGCTTCGCGCATGCTCAAGGCCACGCAGCCCACGGTAGGGCGGCACATTGCCGAGCTCGAAAGCCAGCTCGGCGTGGTGCTGTTCGAACGCACCGGGCGCGGCCTGTTGCCGACGCCCATGGCATTGCAGCTGGCGGGCGCGGCGCGCGCCATGGAGGGCAGCGCCAACCAGTTCGCCCGCTATGCCCTGGGTGTAGAGGAAGCGATTGCCGGTACGGTACGCATTTCGGCCAGCACCCCGGTCGCCTGCTATTTGCTGCCGCCCATATTGGCCCAGATGCGCCAGGCCCTGCCCGACGTGCAGGTCGAACTGGTCTCCAGCAACCAGGTCAGCAACCTGCTCCGGCGCGAAGCCGACATTGCCCTGCGCATGGTCCAGCCCGACCAGGCCAGCCTGGTCGTCAAGCGAATCGCGAAAATCCCGCTGGGGCCGTATGCCCACCGCGACTACCTGCGTCGGCGCGGCACCCCGAAAAAACCGGAGGACCTGGTTCACCACGAACTCATCGGCCACGACCGAGACGACGCCGTCATCAAGGGTTTTGCCGCCTTCGGTGTCAAGATGACCAAAGAGTCCTTCGCTTTTCGTTGCGACGACATGATTGCTTACTGGCAAGCCGTGCGTGCCGGGCTGGGCATAGGTTTCGTGGCCGACTACGTCGCCGCCGCCGACAAGGACGTGGTGGCGGTGCTGCCCATGCTGAAGATACCGCCCATGCCGATCTGGCTGACCGTGCATCGCGAGATTCGGACCAGCGTGCGGATCCGTGCGGTGTACGACTTTCTGGCGCAGGCGGTGGGCAAGGCGGTTTAGTATCTGACCTGCTCTCACCGAGTTGGGACCATGCTGGAACCTAAGCGACGCGGCCCCTTCCGGCAGGGGTATAAAGTCCGCAGACCACAACAACCGCTGCCAGAGGAGACCCCCATGCACCCCAACCAGGCCACACTCGAAAAGTTTTACAGCGCTTTCGCCCAGCTCGACTCAGCCACCATGGCCAGCTGCTACGCCCCTGACGCGCAGTTTGACGACGAAGCGTTTTCATTGCGGGGGCATGAGCAGGTGACCGGCATGTGGCACATGCTGTGTGACGCAACCAAGGCCAAGGGGCTGGATGTGTGGAAGCTCACCTATAGCGGCATTGAGGCCGACGCCACAACCGGCAAGTCGCACTGGGAGGCGGACTACCGCTTCAGCGCCACGGGGCGCATGGTGCACAACGTGATCGACGGCGTGTTTGAATTCAACGAACAGGGGCTCATCGCGCGCCACCGTGACCGCTTTAATTTCTGGACCTGGTCGCGTCAGGCGCTGGGCACACCCGGTCTGCTGCTGGGCTGGACGCCGTTCTTGCACAACAAGGTGCGCGCTACGGCGGCCGGTAATCTGCAAAAATACTTGGCCCAACGCCGGCGTTAAACGCAGGCATCATTTCAACGGTCCTCACCTGGAGCAGCCCATGAGCTGGTTTGATGGATTCGAGCAGCGCAGTTTTGAGGTCAACGGTGCCTCCATCAACGCACGGTTTTCGCGCGTGGTGCCTGGCGACCCGGTGCGGCCCGCACTGCTGCTGCTTCACGGCTTTCCCCAGTCACACGTCATGTGGCACCGCGTAGCGCAGCGCCTGGCGAATGACTACTTCCTGGTGATGCCTGACCTGCGGGGCTATGGCGACTCTTCCAAAACCGCAGGGCTGCCCGACCACAGCAACTACAGCAAACGCAACATGGCGCACGACATGGTGGGTGTGATGGATGCGCTGGGCGTGGGAAACTTTTACCTGTGCGGCCACGACCGCGGCGGGCGAGTGGCGCACCGGCTGGCGCTGGACTACGCGGCACGCGTGCAAAAGCTCTGCATCATCGACATCGCGCCCACACTCGACATGTACGAGGGCCGCAGCATGACCGAGTCTTACATGGCTTTTGCGCGGGCCTACTACCACTGGTTTCACATGCTGCAACCGGCGCCGCTGCCCGAAATCATGATGGGCGCCAACCACCCCGAAACCGCCAGGGCCTACCTGCATGCCAAGCTGGGCGGCTGGGGCAGCGCGGGCATGGGCTACATCGAGCCGCAAGCATTGGCGGAATATGAACGCAGTTTTTGCAATGCCGAGGCGCTGCACGCGGCCTGCGAGGACTACCGCGCCAGCGCCGGCATTGACCTGGACCACGACCGTGAAGGCCGTGCGCAGCAGCTGAAGCTGGCCTGCGACCTGCTGGTGATGTGGGGCGAACGCGGTGTGGTGCATCGCATGTTTGACCCACTGGCTCTGTGGCAAGCGCAATGCAGCGGCACGGTGTCGGGCCAGGGCCTGCCGGCGGGTCATTTCATTCCCGAAGAGCAGCCTGAGGCCACCGCCCGCGCGCTGCTCGAATTTTTTCACTAACCAACGGCGCCACGCACGGCGCACCATGTCATGTCCACCTACACCGCAGAAGTCCGTTGGCAACTCGACAACGGCGACTTCCTGGGCAATCGCTACAGCCGCCGGCACCTGCTGCGCTTTGACGGCGGCCTGGAAGTGCCAGGCTCTTCGTCGCCGCACGTGGTACCCGTGCCGATGTCCGATGCCTCTGCAGTGGACCCGGAGGAAGCCTTTGTGGCATCGCTGTCGAGCTGCCACATGCTGTGGTTTTTGTCCATTGCGGCCAAGCGCAAGTTTGTCGTGGCGCGCTACATGGACGCCGCCATCGGTGTGATGGAAAAGAACGCCGAAGGCAAAGTGGCCATGACGGTGGTCACGCTGCGGCCCGAGGCGGCCTTCTCAGGCGAACGCCTGCCCACGCGTGAGGAACTCGACCGCCTGCACCACGAGGCGCACGAAGCCTGCTTTATCGCCAGCTCAGTCAAGACCGAAGTGCGCTGCGAGCCGGTGTACGGTACGCTGGCGTGAGCGGTCTTTTTGCAGTAGCCTGTACCGAAGGGCGGTTTTGACCTGCGATTCGCTTTAAGCCCCGCCCAGCCAAGCGCATTTTTCCTTCAGGACTGCCCATGAACCGCACCGTCACTCTCCTCGCCCTGCTGGGCCTGCTCGGCGGCTGCGCTTCGCACGAAGCGATGAATGCCGTGGACCTGGAGCAGGGGCGCCTGCCTTCCCCTGACCTCAGCCTCAACATTCCCGGCCTCGGGCCCTGCACCGACAACCCGGACCGGACCTTGCGCATCAACACCAGCCAGCCGGTCCATATCCTGGTGCACGGCTGCTTCGGTTCGTCCGGCCAGTTTCGGGGCCTGGCCCAGGTGCTGGCGTTTCATGGCCAGCAGTCGGCCTGTTTTACTTACGATGACCGCGCCAGGCTCAATGAAGGCGCTGACCAGCTGAGGCTTGCCGTCAGCCAGCTCGCGGCGCAATCCCGCGTCCCCCAGGTCACGGTAATAGGCCACAGCCAGGGCGCGCTGATCGCGCGCAGGTCCATGACGGAGCCTCCCTCCACGGCGCCCTCCGGCCGCGCTGTCGATGTGCGTCTGGTGACCATCTCCGGGCCGTTTGCCGGCATCGAGTCTGCCAAAACCTGCGGAAAAACCTGGCTCTACCCGCTCACCCTGGGCATGTTGCCGCTGAGCTGTTACGTGGCAACGGGCCCGAAGTGGGCCGACATCACGTACTCCTCGCTCTTCATCCGCGAACCCGGCGCCCTGGCGCAACAAGTCGCCAACTACCTGAAGATCGACACCAACGAACGTGGTACCTGCCGGCGCGAAGAGGGCGGGCGCTGCGCGGAAGGCGACGACATTTTCTCGCTGGCAGAGCAGCACAACACCTTCATAGAAACCGACACACGGGCGCGCCGGGTCGAAGTCGATGCCGGCCATGTCGAGATCGTGGGCGACAAACGCGTGGCACCGACAAAGCTGATCAAAATCCTGCAGGACGAAGGCATTCTCGACGCCACCCCGCCGGCACGCCAGTACGCCCTCGGCCTGCTGCTCTCGCGGGTCTACCAGGACAACACCGCGCTGCCCCCAGATGCCATGAAAACCCGCGCACTGCCCTGAACCTCACCACCCTTTGAAAATGCCAAAAGCAATGGCCGGTCGCTCGGGCTGACGCACTACCTGTTTCACCGCAGCACCACACGCATGGAACTGACCTGCTATCTGCAGGACCTGTTCACCGATCCAGCCGCGCGCGGCCAGGGGGGATCGGGCGGACGCTGATCGAAGGTGTGTACGAACAAGCAAAGATGGCGAGCATCAAGCGGGTGTACTGGCAAATCCACACGACCAATTCAGCGGGTCGGCTGCTTTATGACAAAGTGGCCCAACACCTGGGCTTCGTTGTTTATTCGCATGATGTTTGACTAATGACGAAGTGAGTTCTGGGTCGCGGCGATCCGCTACAAAATAGATAGTCACTCGCGCCCGTGTTTATTGGGAAAACGACCAAAAATACTCATAAAGCAGTCCAATTCGCGAAGGTAGAGGCTGTAAAAGGGAAGGCTGCGGTGTTTCGCAAAGTTTTTATACCTGTATGCGTTTTCAGCCTAATGCGGTTAAACCCAACAACCACGCCATTTGCAGGAGTTTTGATGCCCAGGTTAAACCACAGCCGCCAAGTTATACCGCAGGGTTTGCGGTTTAAATTATGTTGGGCCTCATAGGAGATCACATGCCACAACACCAAGCAGATACAGTGTTTCCGATCTTCGTGGCGGTATGGGTGGTGCTAGGCTTGGGAAGCTCTGCGTTCTTCTTCTTGAATAAGGACGCGGCACTCAAACGCCGGGTGTGGCCGGGCTTCACGGTCGTAACCGGAGTGGTGTTTCTGTTCTTCGTCTGGCTGATGGGGGCTGGAGCGGAGGTTCTGCTTGTTGGCGTACCAGCGGTGGTTCTGATTACCGCTCTGAACCTCCGAGCGGTACGTTTTTGCGACTCCTGCGGAAAAACCCTCATGAATCAGAACCCTTTTTCACCACCTCGGTTTTGTTCGAAATGCGGTGCCGAACTCAAACGCTGAGGCCCAACAGGTCCTTCGACACGGACGCACAAGTGTATCCGTGCGCTTCGTGCACTTCTGGCTTGTGCGCCGATCAAGTCCGACGTTATACCGTAGGGAACGCACATGGCAAACGACCGCGATAAACACGCAGCCGCCGTAGTTCTCTTTGTTGGGGTATTGACCCTCTCGAAAGCAGAGGCTGCCGCACTGGCAGACGAGGGGCACACTACCATCGAGAAAATTGCGTACGTTCCACTCAGTGAGCTTTTTCAGGTGAATGGCATTACCCGCGAGCGCATCCTCGAAATTCGAAAGAAAGCTGAAAAATGCTTGACTCCCGGTCAGTCTCTATGACTCATGCCTTTCGGAAATCTGCGCGCGCCGGGGTGCTGCTCCGGTCTAACTTGTCATGTATGGACTTCCCCCTCAACGGCAAGAGGTTGACCGATAGTGTGGCGGTTGGGGAAGCGCCTGCAGTCGTATATCCGGCATCTGAGGTGGACACTGGTGTGCTCCGTGCCGCCATAATCTGCATCACCGGGGCCAGTCGCAACGAGTGGCTGGCAACCACTCATTGCGGTGGAACTGCGCGATAAAGCCGCGCAGCGCCGCCCAGTCCGAACGTCAGACATCGCACTCCGAGTACCCCCGCATGCCATCCATTCACCCATCTGAACTCCCGCCCGGAGCGCTCCTCAGCAAGTATCAGAAAGGGGGAGCGTACGCGGACTGCTACGCCACGGAGATCGCGCGGCACGTTTCCCAGACCGAGTATGTTCAGGCTTTTTACACTACCCCCTTGTTCAAGCTGGAAAGGCTGCTGCTTGCATGGCTGCTTTCGAAACCGTCGACGGACGCCCAGGCCGGTCAACTGGCCTCAGGGATGCTTGATTCGTTTGCCGCGTGGAGTGTGGAGGAACGACGTGAAGACCAACTGCTCATGTGCGATTTCCTGGGCCGCACGCGTTCCTGGTTGATGGTTGTTGCTGCGCAGAGCGGTGGCGCTGGAGGCACACGCTTGTACTTTGGGTCCGCTGTGGTGCCATCGCCTGGCGCAAAACTCGGAATCCGGACACCTGGCTTGACCTTTCGCTTGCTGCTTGGCTTTCACAAGCTGTATTCCCGTGCGCTACTGGCCGCCGTGAAGTCCCGTTTGATGAGGCAGCGATCTGCGCAGGGCTGAGTCAAGGCACGCCGCCCAAGCCCTCATGTCAAAGTGTGAGGCCCGGGCTCACCCCGCCCCATGGCACTTCTTGTATTTCTTCCCGCTGCCGCAGGGGCATAAATCATTGCGTCCGGGCGTGGCCTCTACACGCACTGTCTCGATCTTCGGGCCCAGCGTCTTCCACAACTCCCGCAAGTCATAAACGGCCCAGATCGCCTCGCCAAAGGCGTTGAGGCGCGCAATGCTGGTGCTGGGCGCGCCATCTTCGCTGAGCGGCGACACCTCGGGCGCGGCGGCGTCGTCTTCGGTCATAGCCACCACGGCTTGCAGCGCGTCGTCCAGCCACTTGGCGGCGTCTTTGTCGCGCGGTGCCATCCATTCGTCGGGCCAGCTTTCGACAGCGAACATGAAACCCAACGCCCAGACCTGCGCAAAGGCCGGCAGGTCTTCGCCCTTGAACGCCGCACGCTCTTCAGGCGGCATTTCGGCCACGGCGCCGCGAATGTCCATCACCTCCGGGTGGTAGCAGCGGTCGTCTTCAAGTGAGTCGACTTCACTGTCCAATGCGGTTTGCACCTCGTGCCAGCGCCGGTCCCACAGCGCGACAAAGCGCTCGCGCTGGGACGCATCGGCGAAAGATCCGCCTTCCGGATCCGGCGCTTCGCCTTCGTCCGGTGTGGCCAGCAGCACGGGCAGGTATTCTGCTGCCGCAATCGGTCGGCGGGTGCAAGCCACCGCCGCCATGAAGCCTTCGCAGAACTCCCATTGCGGCGTTTCGTCGTAGCGGGTGCGCAAGTCGTCGAGGATGGCGTCCAGCGCATCGAAATCTTCAACTTCAAGGGGCTGGGAGCTGATGGGCAAGGTAGATGCGTTCATGGAAAAATGAGGGGTGTAGCGCCACATGACGCTCTTATGATGCGAAGTGTATCGCCGCGCCGCGGCAACCCCACGCCCGCCCCGGGCACACCGACAAGAAGCACCCCATGCTCCAGCGCCTTGATGCCCACTTCCCCGTTCGCTACAGCTTCATGGCGCTTTGTGCGCTGGCGGCCCTCCTGTCGCTGGTGGAGCTGCTGTTTTTTCCCTTCTGGTGGGTGGCCCTGGTCGGGCTGCTGGTGGGCTCGGTCCTGGTGCTGGTGGGCGTGCATGACCTGCGGCAAACACGCCACGCCGTGTTGCGTAACTACCCGGTCATTGGCCACATGCGCTTTCTGTTGGAATACATCCGGCCGGAAATGCGCCAGTACTTCATTGAAAGTGACAGCGAGGCGACGCCGTTTTCGCGCGCGCAGCGCTCGCTGGTGTACCAGCGCTCCAAGGGCGAGCCCGACAACCGGCCTTTCGGCACGCAGTTGGACGTGGGCGCGCAAGGCTACGAATGGGTAAACCATTCGATGTCGCCCACCAAGCTGCCTTCACACGACTTTCGCGTGTGGATAGGCGGCTCGCCCGACTACCCTTCGCCCTCCGTGGAGCCCTGCACGCAGCCTTACCACGCCAGCGTCTTCAATATCTCGGCGCTGAGCTTTGGCTCGCTCTCGGCCAACGCCATCATGGCGCTGAACAAAGGCGCCAAGCTCGGCGGCTTTGCCCACGACACCGGCGAAGGCTCAATCTCGCAGCACCACCGCCTGCACGGCGGCGACCTCATCTGGGAGATTGGCTCGGGCTATTTCGGGTGCCGCACTGAAGACGGTACCTTCAGTGAAGAACGCTTTGCGGCCAACGCCTGCGATCCGCAGGTCAAGCTGATCGAACTCAAGATGAGCCAGGGCGCCAAGCCCGGCCACGGCGGTATCTTGCCGGGCCCGAAGGTCACCGCAGAAATCGCCGCCGCGCGCGGCATTCCCATCGGCAAGGACTGCATCTCGCCCTCCAGTCACAGCGCGTTTTCCACGCCGGTCGAGATGATGCATTTCATCGCCAAATTGCGAAAGCTGTCGGGCGGCAAGCCGACCGGCTTCAAGCTTTGCATCGGCCACCCCTGGGAATGGTTTGCCATCGTCAAAGCCATGCTGGAGACCGGCATCACGCCCGACTTCATCGTGGTGGACGGCGCAGAAGGCGGCACGGGCGCGGCGCCGGTCGAGTTCACCGACCACGTGGGTGCGCCGCTGCAAGAGGGCCTGCTGTTGGTGCACAACACGCTGATCGGCGTCAACCTGCGCAGCCGCATTTCGATTGGCGCAGCCGGCAAGGTGGTGAGCGCCTTTGACATGGTGCGGCTGATGGCGCTGGGCGCCGACTGGTGCAATGCGGGGCGCGGCTTCATGATGGCGCTGGGCTGCATTCAGGCGCAAAGCTGCCATACCGGCAAATGCCCGACAGGCGTCACCACGCAAGACCCGGTGCGCCAGCAGGCGCTGGTGGTGCCCGACAAGGCCGAGCGCGTGCGCAACTTTCACCGCAGCAC
>NZ_JBDTPB010000143.1:0-63196 GCF_039932935.1 Polaromonas sp. | reverse complement strand
AAAGGGTGGTGTCCTAGGCCTCTAGACGATAGGGTCAAAACCTTGGAACTTCCGGCAGCAGGTTTTTGCTTTAGACAAAGACCTGCCGAAAAAAATCTGAAAACTTTTCAACAAATTGAATGGTGGAGGTAAACGGGATCGAACCGATGACCTCTTGCATGCCATGCAAGCGCTCTCCCAGCTGAGCTATACCCCCGTATCAACCGAGCAGGTTTCCCTGCAATTGTCGAGCCTTGAATTATAGCCCGAAAATTTGACCTTTTTCAAACCCTCAAACCAGCTTCAATCTGGAGATCACATCTTCGCGCTTCATGAGTTCCAGAATTGCGTCGAGCGACGGGGTTTGCGGCGTGCCCATCACCAGCACGCGCACAGGCATCGCCAGTTGCGGCATCTTCAGGCCTGTGTCTGCCAGCACCTGCTTGATGGCGGCCGAAATCGCGGCCTTGCTCCACTCGCAGGCCGACAGCGAACTGCTCAGCTTTGCAATGGCCGGGCGCACCGTGTCCGTCACGTGTGTGTTGATGTCCTCGCTGCTGGGCTTGCCACCGGTCACCAGCAGTTGCAGCCAGCCGGCCAGCTCTACCAACGTGCTGCAACGGTCTTTAAAAAGGCCGCAGCCACGTGTCACCCACACCGCGTCAACGCCGGTGATGCTCTGGGCTGCGAGGAACGGCTGCACCAGCGTTGCCAGCGTCTCGTCTGCGGTGGCCTTCAGATGCTGGGCATTGACCCAGCGCAGCTTGGCTTCGTCAAATTGCGCGGCGCTCTTGCCCAGGTGGTCAAGGTTGAACCACTCGATGAACTGCTCGCGGCTGAAGATTTCGTCGTCGCCGTGGCTCCAGCCCAGGCGCGCCAGGTAGTTGACCATGGCATCAGGCAAATAGCCTTCAGCCGCGTACTGCGTCACCGGCTTGGCGCCGTTGCGCTTGCTGAGCTTTTCGCCCTGCTCATTGAGCACGGTCGGCAGGTGCGCATACACCGGCGGCTCTTTGCCCAGCGCCTTGAAGATATTGATCTGGCGCGGCGTGTTGTTCACATGGTCGTCGCCGCGAATCACGTGGGTCATGGCCATGTCGATGTCGTCGACCACCACACAGAAGTTGTAGGTCGGCGTACCATCGGGCCGCGCGATCACCAGGTCGTCAAGCTCGTCGTTTCTGATTTCAATGCGGCCCTTGACCTTGTCGTCCCACACCACGCTGCCGCCTTGCGGGTTCATGAAGCGCAGCACGGGCGGCACACCCTCGGGCACCGGCGGCAATGTCTTGCCAGGTGCGGGGCGCCAGGTGCCGTCGTAACGCGGTTTCTCTTTGGCCGCCATTTGCTTTTCGCGCAGCGCGTCGAGTTCGGCAACGCTCATGTAGCAAGGGTAGACCAGGCCATCTTTCTGCATCTGCGCAAGCACGGCCTTGTAGCGATCCATGCGCTGCATCTGAAAGAACGGGCCTTCGTCGTGGCTCAGGCCCAACCAGCGCATGCCTTCGATGATGACGTCGACCGCTTCCTGGCTGGAGCGCTCCACATCAGTGTCTTCGATGCGAAGAATGAAGTCACCGCCGGTGGCACGGGCAAAAGCCCAAGGGTAAAGCGCTGAGCGGATATTGCCGAGGTGAATGAATCCAGTCGGTGAAGGCGCGAAACGGGTTCTTGTTTTTTGGGTCATTGGGGCAGTCATGCAATAAGGCTCAGGCCACGCGAAAGGTCGGCCTTGATGTCGTCCACATGGTCCAGCCCGACCGCCAGGCGGACCAGGCTTTGGCCGATACCGGCGGCCTGGCGCTGCTCTTCGCTCAGGCGCCCATGTGACGTGGTGGCGGAATGGCTGATGATGGTCTTGGTGTCGCCCAGGTTGGTCGCAATGCTGAGCACTTGGGTGCTGTTGATCACCTGGAAGGCATTGGCGCGCGCCGCTTCCGGCGTGCTGCCGCGCACATCAAAGGACAGTACCGCGCCGCCCAGCCCCGACTGCTGGCGCATGGCCAGCGCGTGCTGCGGATGTGAGGCCAGGCCGGGGTAGTACACACGCGCCACGGTGGGCTGGGTTTCGAGCCACTTTGCGACAGCCAATGCATTGGCGCTTTGCGCCTGCATGCGAATGTTCAAAGTTTCCAGGCCCTTGAGCACGACCCAGGCATTGAAAGGCGCCAGCGTCATGCCGGCGGTGCGCACAATCGGGCCGAACACATCAACGATCAGTTTGGACGAGCCGCAGAGCGCACCCGCCATCACACGGCCCTGGCCGTCCAGGTATTTGGTACCCGAATGCATGATGAGGTCAGCGCCGAATTCCACCGGGCGCTGCAGGGCCGGTGAACAAAAGCAGTTGTCCACCGCGAGCAGCGCGCCCACGCTGTGCGCCAGATCAGCCAGCGCCCGGATGTCGCAGACTTCGGTCAGCGGATTGGTCGGGGTTTCAGCAAACAGCAGCTTGGTGCCGGGTCGCAATGCGGCCTTCCACTCGCTCACGTCGGTCTGCGACACAAACGTAGTTTCAACGCCGAACTTACCGAACTCGCGGCCGATCAAAGCGATCGTCGAGCCAAACATGGAGCGCGAGCAGATGACATGGTCGCCGGCCTTGAGCAGGCCCATGCACATCATCAAGATCGCACCCATGCCGGTCGAGGCGCCTATGGCGGCTTCGGTGCCTTCCATGGCGGCCAGCCGGCGTTCAAAGCTCGTGACGGTGGGATTGGAGGTGCGGCCGTAAGTGTAGCCCTCTGTCGGGTCGGCAAAGCGCCGCGCCGAGGTTTCGGCGTCGGGCTGCACAAAGCCGCTGGTCAGGTACAGCGCTTCGGAGTTTTCGCCGTGCTGGCTGGGCTCCAGCGCCACGCGCACCGCCAAGGTGTCGCGGTGCAGGTTGTCGGGCAGTTTTCTTTTCGTCATGCTCAGGCTTCTTGCGGATTGGGCAACGCCAGGCGGGACACGTCCACGTCGCTGTCTTCACCGATCTTCTCGGCGGTGTCGGCGCGCTGCGAATTCATCGCGGCAATGGTTTCCGCCGTGACATCGCCCGTGATGTAGACGCCGTCAAAGCAGGAAGCGTCAAAGCCATCGAGTTTGGTATTTAACGAGCCAATGGCGCGCTTCATGCCATCCACATCCTGGTAAATCAGCGCGTCGCAACCGATGACTTCGCGGATCTCTTCGACGGTGCGTCCGTGCGCGACAAGCTCACCCGGGGTTGGCATGTCAATGCCGTAGACGTTGGGATAACGCACAGGCGGCGCGGCGCTGGCGAGATACACCTTGCGTGCGCCGGCGTCACGCGCCATCTGCACAATTTCGCGGCTGGTGGTACCGCGCACGATGGAGTCGTCGACCAGCAACACGTTGCGGCCCTTGAATTCGCTGGCGATCACGTTGAGCTTCTGGCGCACGGATTTCTTGCGCACGCCCTGCCCCGGCATGATGAAGGTGCGGCCCACATAGCGGTTCTTGACGAAACCTTCGCGGTACGGAATGCCCAGCAGATGCGCCAGCTGCGTGGCGCTGGGCCGGCTCGACTCGGGGATCGGGATGATGACGTCGATCTCGCTGGGCGGCACGGTGGAGACCACGCGCTTGGCCAGCGTTTCGCCGAGGTTCAGACGGGCCTGGTAGACCGAGATGCCGTCCAGCACCGAGTCGGGACGCGCAAGGTACACAAATTCGAAAATACAGGGATTGAGTTTGGCGTTGGGTGCGCACTGCTCGGCATGCACCTTGCCATCCAGGTCCACAAACACGGCTTCGCCCGGCGCAATGTCACGCTCGAACTGGTGCGATGTGCCTTCCAGCGCCACCGATTCGCTGGCCACCATCACCGTCACGCCGTCGTCGTTCTGGCCGTGCCCTATGCACAGCGGGCGAATGCCGAAGGGGTCGCGAAAAGCCAGCAAGCCATGGCCCGCGATGAGCGCGACCACGGCATAAGAGCCTTTCACACGCTTGTGCACACCGCGCACGGCAGCGAATACGTCAACCGGTTTGAGCGGAAGGCCGCGCGTGGTTTTTTCTAGCTCATGCGCCAGCACATTGAGCAGCACTTCAGAGTCGCTGTCAGTGTTGATGTGGCGGTGGTCGGTGTTAAAGAGTTCAGCCTTGAGCTCGGCCGCGTTGGTCAGGTTGCCGTTGTGCGACAGCACGAGGCCGAACGGCGCGTTGACGTAAAAAGGCTGAGCCTCGTCTTCGCTGTAGGCGTTGCCCGCGGTGGGGTAACGCACCTGACCCAAACCCACCGTGCCCGGCAGCGCACGCATGTTGCGGGTGCGAAACACGTCGCGCACCATGCCCTTGGCCTTATGCATGAAGAACTTGCGCCCCTGCTGCGTGACGATGCCTGCGGCATCCTGACCGCGATGCTGCAACAGCAGCAGGCCGTCATAGATCAGTTGATTGACCGGGGCTTTGCTGACAACGCCGACTATCCCGCACATGGTGTTCCGATCATGAAAAGTGGACTCTGGAAAGTTAAATTAAATACTTGGCAAACTGTTCGGGAAGCACCGGCTTCAGGGCTTTGAGCGTGGCCGTCAACAACGGCGCCCCCTGGGACTGCACCCACCAGTCGCTCGATTTCAATGCCGTCATGTTGATGACCACCGTGGCGGCCAGCAGCAAAATAATTCCTCGTAGCACGCCAAAAGCAGCCCCCAGCACCCGGTCTACCGGCGCCAGGCCGACGGCCGCCACCAGTTTCTTGACCAAAAAAGCCAGCAGCCCCGCAGCAAACACCGCAGCAACAAATATCAGCACAAATGCCGCCGCATACCGCACCGGATCGCCGGCGGACTGCAGCGGCAGCCTGGCGGCCAGATCGGGCGCAAACCATTGCGCCACATAAAACGACACCGCCCAGCCCAGCACCGACAACACCTCGTACACCAGCCCGCGCCAGGCACCCAGCAGCATGGAAAAACCCAGCACCCCCAGCAAAATCCAGTCAACAGCCGTCACGAAACACCCAACTGCGTTACTTACAAGGTCAGGATGGCGGCGGGCAAATCAAGGGCCTTGATCTTGGTAGCTGCTTTATCAGCCTCCGCCTTGCTGGCAAACGGGCCCACGCGGACCCGGATGCGCTTGCCATCCTTGGTTTCCGCGACTTGTGTATACGTTTTCATGCCCGCCTTTTCGACCTTCAAACGGGCTTCCCTGGCCTTGGCCACGTCGGCGAACGCCCCGACCTGAACCACAAAGCGGCCTTCTGCCTCGGCCGCAGCCGTGGCTGGTTTGGCTGCGGGCGCTACAGCGCCGCCGTTAAGCAACGCGGCGGCGCGTGTGGCGTCGTCGCTCACAGGGGGCTTGGCTGCGGGTTTGCTTTCCGGTTTGACCGGAGGCTTCACCTCGGGTTTGGTTTCTGGTTTCGCTTCTGGTTTTGCTTCGTTTTTGATAGCTGGTGGCGCAGGCGCAGCAAGGGCTGGAGCCGGTTTTGTCGCAAGAATTTCTTCTTTGGGCGCCAGGCTGGCGTCGGCGGCTACTTTTTCGGCCGGCTTGTCGGTTGCCTTGGGGGCGGATGCGGCCACCGGGGTGTTGGGCGACGCGGGAACCACCAAAGGCTTGACTGAAGCCTTGCCTGGAATCTCTATCGGAATATCGACCGGAATCGGCCGGGGCTGGGTGTCAAACAGCAGGGGAAAACCCACCACACCCGCCAACACCAGCACCGCAGAACCGATCAACCGGTGCTTGGCGCGCTTGCGGATCACTTCCACGCTTTCCGGTTGAGCGGCTGGCCCGGCAGTGGAGGCAGCGTTGGAGCCGCCCCGGCGGAAGTTAAAAAACGGCATGGTGTGGCTTGGATCCGATAAGGGGTGACGTTAACGGTGAACGTGGGCTGCCGGCCCCTCTGAATACTTCAACGGACCGGTTTGTCGTGCTTCAGGTAGCCAGGTGCGGGGCCGAAAGACGCGGTACGCCGTCCTTCAAAATGCCGCCCACCGTGTAGAACGAGCCGAACACGACAATTCTATCAGTGGGGGTTGCGGCCTTGACCGCTGCCTGCAGCGCCTCTTCGGGGGATTTGTAAGTGTCGGACGTTGCGTCGGACCGGGTGTTCGTGGCTTTCCAGCGGGCCTGCAAATCTTCAGCGGATGCCGCCCTCGACGTCGGCAAATCAGTGAAATACCATTTGTCGATGAGCGGCGCCACGCGCGCCAACATGGGCGCGAGGTCCTTGTCGGCCATGGCGCCGAACACCGCGTGAGTGCACGGATAAAACGCCATCGCATCGAGATTTGCGGCCAGCGCGGCCACAGAATGGGGGTTGTGCGCCACATCCAGCACCAGCGTGGGCTGGCCTGGCACGATCTGGAAGCGCCCGGGCAGCTCGACCATCGACAGCCCGTTGCGCACCGCCTGCGCTGTGATGGGCAGGCGGTCGCGCAACGCCGTGAGCGCCGCCAGCACGCCCGACGCATTGACCAGCTGGTTGGCGCCGCGCAGCGCCGGGTAGGCCAGCCCCGCATAGCGCCGCCCGCGCCCGGCCCAACCCCACTGCTGCTTGTCGCCCGAGAAATTGAAGTCCGTGCCAAAACGCCACAAGTCAGCACCCACTGCGGCGGCGTGATCAACAATGCTTTGCGGCGGCACCGGGTCGCTCACGATGACCGGCTTGCCCGGCCGCATGATGTGCGCTTTTTCCAGGCCGATCTTCTCGCGGGTATCACCCAGGTATTCCATGTGGTCCAGATCGATGCTGGTGATCACCGCACAGTCGGCGTCCAGCATGTTGACCGCGTCCAGCCGGCCGCCGAGGCCGACCTCAAGGATGACGACATCGAGTTTGGCATCGGCCAGCAGCTGCAGGATGGCCAGGGTGGTGAATTCGAAGTAGGTCAGCGAAACCGCATCGCCGCCCTGCGTGCGCGCAGCCTGTACACGCTCGAACTGGGCCACCAGGTCGGCGGCTTTGACGATGTCGCCGCGAACCCGGCAGCGCTCTTCAAAATGCACCAGATGCGGCGAGGTGAAGACACCGGTGCGGTAGCCGGCTTGCAGCAAGATGGCTTCGAGCATGGCGCAAGTCGAGCCCTTGCCGTTGGTGCCAGCCACCGTGATGATGGGGCAGTCAAAGGCCAGGCCCATGCGTTTGGCCACGACACTGATGCGGGTCAGGCCCATGTCGATGCCGACGGGATGCAACTGCTCGCAATAAGCCAGCCAGTCGTCGAGGGTGTTGAATTGCGGTTGTTCCATACAGACCGCCATTGTCGCAAAGCTGGAATAACCCCCGTTGGCGCTCATTGCATGTAGCGCCCTCCCCCCTTGCAGGGGGCGGCGCCTGCGGCCGGCAAAGCCGGACCGCGGCCCCTGCTGATAAAGAAATGGGATGTCAGGCCGCGAAGCGGTCTGTGGCTGCGATCAGCTGGCGCAGGATGCCGGGCTCATTGAAGGCATGGCCAGCGTTGTCGACCATGTGGAATTCGGCTTCCGGCCAGGCGCGGTGCAGGTCCCAGGCGGTTTTGGCCGGTGTGGCCACGTCGTAGCGGCCCTGCACGATCACGCCGGGAATCCCGGCGAGCTTGTGGGCGTCGCGAATCAGCTGGCCCTCTTCGAGCCAGCCGGCGTGCACGAAATAATGGTTTTCGATGCGGGCGAACGCCAGGGCGAAGGCGTCGTCGCCGTGCTGGGCGGTAAAGGACGGATCGGGCAGCAAGGTAATGGTCTGGCCTTCCCACAGGCTCCAGGCGCGGGCAGCAGCGAGTTGCGCACTGCGGTCAGTGCCGACCAGGCGTTTGCGGTACGCGGCAATCAGGTCGCCGCGCTCTGCCTGGGGAATGGGTTTGACGAACTCTTCCCACAAATCAGGAAACAACCATGACGCTCCCTCCTGGTAGTACCAGAGCAGCTCGGCACGGCGCAGCGCAAAAATGCCGCGGACGATCAGCGCCGAGACCCGCGCCGGGTGGGCCTGCGCATAAGCCAGCGCCAGCGCGCTGCCCCACGAGCCGCCAAACACCAGCCAGCGCTCCACCCCCAACTGCTCGCGCAAACGTTCGATGTCGGCGACAAGATGCCAGGTCGTGTTGTTGTCCAGCGAAGCACTGGGGCGAGACCGGCCACAGCCGCGCTGGTCAAACAGCAGCACGCAATAGCGCTCCGGGTCGAACAGCCGGCGATGCTCGGGCGAGCAGCCTGCCCCCGGGCCGCCATGCAGGAAAACCGCTGGCTTCCCCTTGGGATTGCCGCACAGCTCCCAGTACACCGAGTGGCCGTCTCCGGTGTCAAGCACGCCCTTGCGAAAGGGCTCCAGAGGCGGGTACAGCACAGCGGGGGCGGTGAGCGAGGCAGAAGCAGCAGTCATGGGGTCAGGCATCCATGCAAAATGTTTGAGGGCTTTTTTGAGGGGGCCCGGGTCGGCGTTGCTTCATTATTCCAGCCTTGCCAAGGCCCTGCTCCAGCCCCGAGCCTTTGCCTGCCATTGTCATATGCTATTAATTTAATAGCTGCTCGCGCTCGTCCTGCTTGGGTGAAACGCCTTTTTTGCTTAAATCTGCCAAAATCACCCCATGACCATTCTTTACGGCATTCCCAATTGCGACACCGTCAAAAAGGCCCGCGCCTGGCTTGGCGAGCACGGCGTGGCCTTTGACTTCCACGACTTCAAGAAACAGGGCGTTCCGCCCGAGCAGCTTGCGCGCTGGACGCAGGCTGCCGGCTGGGAGAAAGTGCTCAATCGCCAGGGCACGACCTGGCGCAAGCTGGATCCCGCCGTGCAGGCCGGGGTACACGACAGTGCCAGTGCACAGGCGCTGATGCTGGCCAACCCCAGCGTGATCAAACGCCCGGTAGTGGACTGGGGCACGGACATCACCGTCGGGTTTGACGCCCAGGGCTGGGCGACAAGGGTTTAGGGCGCTCCTCAGGCCAGGTTTTGCCGCCCGTTTTGTGGTGTGAAACAGCTTTACCGTCGATTTACCGAACTCTGCGCCCCAAAATGACTCTGACTTACTAAAATTACGGTAGCCGCCAGAGGTCGCCCCATTGCGGGGTTTCCACCGGCAGCGCAACTTCAGCCACTTGCTGAAAGGGTTTGAATCATGAAAAAAGCACTTGTCCTCTCCACACTTGCCGCTGCCGCCGGTTTTGCGGCCGTGCCCGCCTCCGCCATGGACATCCTGGCGCGGGTGATCTCCAGCACACCGGTGGTCCAGCAAGTCGCCGTACCGCGCCAGGTCTGCAGCAACCAGCCGGTGATCACCCAGACACCGAGCTCGGGCGCAGGTGCGCTGATGGGCGCCATCGCCGGCGGTGCAGCCGGCAACGCCATCGGCAATGGCGGCGGCCGTGCGGTAGCCACCATGATCGGCCTTGTGGGCGGCGCCATTGTGGGCGACCGCATCGAAGGCGGCAACCAGCAGGTGCAGAACATGCAGCAGTGCACCACGCAGACCTATTACGAAAACCGCCCCAGCCACTACAACGTGGTCTACGAATACCAGGGCACGCAATACAACACGCAAATGGCCAACGACCCGGGCCAGTATGTTCGCCTGCAGGTCACACCGGTCGGCGCCATGGCACCGGCTCCGCAGACATTCCAGTCTGCACCGCAGCAGCAGCAACCCCAGGCCTACATGCAGCCGGCGCCCGCACAGCCCGTCTATGTCGAACAACCCGTGACGTACGTGCAGCCTGCGGTGTACCCGGCTTACTATCCACGGCCCTATTACCAGCCTTACTACGCCCCTATCGGCCTGTCACTGAACTTCGGCTATAGCCGGGGCTACGGCCACCATCACTGGCGCTAAAACCAGCTGGTCGGTTGAATTAAAAAAAGGGCGTTATCAACGCCCTTTTTTGTTGCCCGCCCACGCCAAGACGGGCGCCACGATGGGTTCTTACTTCGGTGTCTCGATGAGCGCGCCCTTGAACAGCACCGGCCCGGTGGGGCCGCTGCCAGGCGGCACGCCGCCCCGCGGTTCGAGGGTGATCGCCAGCGTCGGAACCTGGCGCATGTCAGTGCCCGCAGCAGTGAGACGAACCACGGGATCCGCATTGAGCACACCAAGCGACTTGGGCGCCACACCGGGCGGCAGGGCCCAAAGCTCCAGGGACTTGTCGGCCTGCTCCCTGAACGCCCCGACCCGCTTCAGTACCAGCGTTTTATTTTTGGGGTCAAACGTCACCAAAAGAGATGCCGCCGCCTTGTCGTCCGTCAGCACCGACACGTACTGGATCTCGGGTGTTGCCGCCAGTTGAGCCGACAACTCGCCCACCTGCCCGTTCAGCCGCGAGTTCACATTGACCCCGACGACAACGGCCACCACCGCAGCCAAGGCACCGGCCGCGCTGGCGCCGCGCCACAGTCCCAGGCTGGCCCACCAGCCGCCAGCCGAAGCGTTGGCCGGCCGGGTGCGCGCAGCCTGCATGGCCCGTGCCTCTTTATCGGCCCTCACAAGGTTTTCAATGCGCGTCCAGACCACCGGGCTGGGCGCCGCCTGCGGCTGCAGCTCGGCCACGGAGGCCAGCCGGCTCTGCCAGACCAGCGCCGCGGCGCGCAAGGTGGCGTTGTCGCGCGCCAGTGTTTCAAAGCGGCGGCGGGCACCGCCGCGCAGGGTGCCCAGCGCATAGCTGGCCGCCAGCTGCTCCATCAAGCCGGGATTTTTATGAATATTCATGAGGACGTTTCAGAGAATCCGACAAGCAAAGAGCGACAGGCCACACGGCCCCAATTCCCCGTTCGTGCAAGTTCCGGCCGCGGAACCGGCCTTGGCCTGTCCTGAGCTCGACGAAGGGCCGGGCCGCAGGCGGGGCGGCCCCCCTGGGGGGCAGCGCATTACACGAAGTGAAAAGCGTGGGGGCCATATTCACGCGAACCTCGCCATGCAGCCGCGCAGCTGTTCAAGCCCGCGGCGAATCCAGGTTTTGACGGTGCCCAAAGGCAGCTTCAGCTGCTCGGCCAGCTCGCCATGGCTCAGGTCCCGCAAATAGGCCAGGCTCACCACCTCGCGCTGCTTGTGCTCAAGCTGCCCCAGGCACTGGTGCAGGGCCCAGGCCTGCTCACTGGCTTGTGTGGTGTCCATCGGGTTGGGCGAATTTCCGGCCACGGTGTCGGAAATCACGTCGTCCAGTTCCTGCATGAGGTCGGCCCGGTCCGAGGCGCGGCGCCGCAAAAAATCGAGGCCGCGGCTACGCACCACCAGGCCCATCCAGGCCATGGGCGGTGAAAGGGTCGCCTTGTAGTCTCCGGCAATGCGCCAGATGTTCAAAAAGGCCTCCTGCAGCACGTCTTCGGCCCAGGCGCGGTTGGTCACCACACGCACCGCCACACCGTAAAGCTTCGATGAGGTGAGGTCGTACAGCTCACGCAGGGCTGACTCGTCGGCCCGGGCCACGCGGTCAATCAACGCAATCAACTGGGCATCCGGGCTTTCTGGTTTCATGAACAACATTGTGGGGTATTCGCAGGCAGGAAGGTATTGGGACAAATTTGAGGGTATTGATCGGGATACGCAGCCGATGGCCCAACGGATTCAGCGTGGGCCGGTGCCGTGCGCCGGGTGACCTAAAATCAACACTTTTGGCGCCAAGCTGCGATGCAGGGCGCCTCCCGCAGGCCCTCGCCGCCTTCTTCTTTCCATTTTTTTCAGCACCTTCCCATGCCCACCGAAAAAATCGACAACATCAGCGTTACTACCCAGGCCAACGTCTACTTTGACGGCAAGTGCGTCAGCCACGGCATCACGCTGGCCGACGGCACCAAAAAGTCCGTGGGCGTGATCCTGCCGGCAACCCTCACCTTCAACACCGGCGCGCCAGAAATCATGGAATGCGTAGCCGGCGCCTGCGAATACAAGCTGGCTGGGAGCGACGGCTGGGTCAAGTCGTCGGCAGGCGAAAAATTCAGCGTGCCGGGCAACGCCAAGTTCGAGATCCGCGTGGCCGCCGGCGAAACGGCTTACCACTACATCTGCCACTTCGGCTAAAAATTGTCCAAGCCCACCAGAAGTTGCTCCTTTTTTCATAGCTGCTTGCGCACGTTCTGCGCGGCTTACAGCGATATTCAGGCCTAAAACATGTCCAACACCATCCTGCAAAACATCCCCGTCAACCAAAAGGTCGGCATCGCCTTCTCCGGCGGTCTGGACACCAGCGCCGCCCTGCTGTGGATGCAAAAAAAGGGCGCCCTGCCCTATGCCTACACCGCCAACCTCGGCCAGCCCGACGAGGCCGACTACGACGAAATCCCGCGCAAGGCCATGGAATACGGCGCCATCAAGGCCCGCCTGGTTGACTGCCGCCCCCAGCTGGCCGCTGAAGGCCTGGCCGCGCTGCAGGCCGGCGCCTTCCACATCACCACGGCAGGCTCCACCTACTTCAACACCACGCCGCTGGGCCGTGCCGTCACCGGCACCATGCTGGTCAGCGCGATGCAGCAAGACGATGTGAACATCTGGGGCGACGGCTCCACCTTCAAGGGCAATGACATCGAGCGCTTTTACCGCTACGGCCTCTTGGTCAACCCCGCGCTGAAGATCTACAAGCCCTGGTTGGACCAGCAGTTCATCGACGAACTGGGCGGCCGATCAGAGATGAGCGCCTTCATGACCGCCAACGGCTTTGGCTACAAGATGAGCGCCGAGAAGGCCTACAGCACCGACAGCAACATGCTGGGCGCCACGCACGAAGCCAAAGACCTGGAGATGCTCAACAGCGGCATCAAGATCGTCAACCCCATCATGGGCGTGCCCTTCTGGAAAGACGACTGCGTCGTCAAGGCCGAAGAAGTCAGCGTGACCTTTGAAGAAGGCCGCCCCGTGGCCCTGAACGGCGTGCAGTACCCCGACCTGGTCAGCCTGATCCTGAAGGCCAACGAAATCGGCGGCCGCCACGGCCTGGGCATGAGCGACCAGATCGAAAACCGCATCATCGAAGCCAAGAGCCGCGGCATCTATGAAGCCCCCGGCCTGGCCCTGCTGTTCATCGCCTACGAGCGCCTGGTCACCGGCATCCACAACGAAGACACCATCGAGCAATACCGCGACAACGGCCGCAAGCTGGGCCGCCTGCTGTACCAGGGCCGCTGGTTCGACAGCCAGGCCATCATGCTGCGCGAAACCGCCCAACGCTGGGTCGCCAAGGCCATCACCGGCACCGTGACCATGGAACTGCGCCGCGGCAATGACTACAGCCTGCTGAACACCGAGTCACCCAACCTGACCTACGCGCCTGAGCGCCTGAGCATGGAGAAGGTGGAAGACGCGCCGTTCTCGCCGCTGGATCGGATTGGCCAACTGACAATGCGCAATCTGGACATTACGGATACGCGGGCCAAGTTGCAGGTCTATTCCAATGCGGGGTTGCTGGAGTTGGGCAAGGGGGATGATTTCTTGAAGCTGGGTAAGTAAGCCGGTTCAAGCCCCATAGAAAAAAGCCCGTCAGGTGGACGCCTGACGGGCTTTGTTGCTTCAGTTTGTCCATGATTGCGACCTCTAGGTCAACTTCGCCTGACCAGTCATCAACAGAGGAAGCAGCCAATCGCGGAGCTGAATGAGCTGCTTGTTTTCCTTTATGACAATTTCTCGCTGTTTCAATAGTGGGATGCAGTGCGCCTCGTATTCACTCAAAATATTTCTGGACGGCAACACCGTTTTGAACCAATTCACACCATTCAAATCCAAGTGAAGCACCAGTGTTCCAGACGCGAAATACTTAACGTAGTTGTGATAGGCCTTAGAGTTAAATAGTTGTTCCAAATAAAAGCATCCAAATACGCTTGATGACACAGCGGCAACATCGCAAGAAATTAAAGGGGCTTCATTGAATACATCTGCAATCACAAAGGCCTTGCCAATAATGTCAGCGTTTCTGGTCACGTCGGTAATGGCGACAACCAAGTCTCCAACGTTCAATAAGTTTTCATTGCGGAATTTTCCATTGAAATACTTGGTTCCTTCAACTTTAAATTCCCCCGTTAAAGAAAAGGAATTTAAATTAATCAATGGTCTACCTGTCTCTTGAATGTCTGAGGACATGTAAGAGATGCCGCGTTTGAACCCTATATATTCCCCCAGCTCGCACTCATTCCACCCCTTCGGAATTTCCCGTTTCAACGTAGCGTTGTAAACCATCTTGCCGCCGGAGGACTTGTAGGGTTTTCCGGAAGCGTCGGGGAAATCGAACTGCACAAACCAGTAGTCATACAGTGTCTTGGCTATCCCCTCCAGCTCAGCATTAATGCGTTGGTTGCAGTCAATTTTGGCGTCGAGAGCTGAGAGAACAGTAGCAATTTTTTTTTGCTGATCTTTGTCAGTGATGACTGGTACAGCCATCTCATGCAGCTCATTGCGATTAACCCCAGGCACCGCACTTTTATCGGACGTGCGAATTCGGCCTAGACAGCTAAGCAAATAGTAGATGTACTTTGGGTCATTGCCCTTAAACGTCGTGACATAAAGTGCGGTGTTGTGTGGCCAGTATTTTCCATCGACGTAATACATTTCACCGAGCGTTCCATACCTGCCAGTTACAACGCCCGCGCCGTCTACCATGTATTCGTCGTGATAACCAGTTATCCCAGCTGAACTGATCACCGGATAGGGGCCCGAACGGCGCTGGCTTGCGGGAAGATCGTAACCCCGTTTGAAATTTATCAAGTCACCAAGTCGTTTCAGCTTGAGCTTACCCATGCTGCAGTCCAGTCAACTGTTTTTTGATCTTCCTCTCCAATCCTGAAGACTCCTTGAACAGTGCATCCAGTACCGTCGCAAAGCCGTGCAGCTTGGCGGCGAACTGCGCGGGAGTCATGTCGCTGTGTTCAATTTTTACGTCGAAGTACTGCCCAGCGCTCAGAGAGTAATTTTTAGCGGCGATCTGCTCATAACCAACCACGGCCGAGAAATCTTCTACAGTTTTTTTTGCGTTGAAGGTTGCAATGATGCGGTCTTCCTCAGCTTCCGAAAGCAAGGTCTTCTGGTTTTTTCCGTCTTTTATCTTGGTGCCTAGACTGGACGCATCAATAAGCACCACATCAGCCTTATTGCCAGCGTCGATAAACAGGATGGAAACGTTGGTGCCAGTGGTTGCGAAGATGTTGCTGGGCATCGATACCACGCCAGCGAGCATCTTTCTGTCTACCAAATGTTGGCGGATAGCTTTATCGATGGCGCTTTGCGCCGTGATGAAGCCAGTGGGCACCACGACTGCAGCTTTGCCGCCTGGCTTGAGCGAGTGAATTATGTGCTGCAAGAAAAGCAGGTAGATGGCCATCTTGTCGACGGCCTGCTTGGGAATATTGGGCACCCCAGCAAAGAAGCGAGCTTGGTGCTCTTTGGTATCTAGTTCATTCCTGAAGTCGGAGAAATCCATCTTGAACGGTGGATTGCTGACAATGTAATCAAACTTCTTAAGCGCCTTCCCGTCCCGGTGGTAAGGGTGCTGCATCGTGTTGCCCTGGATGACGTTCGGGATGGAATGCACCAGGTTGTTCAAAATCAGGTTTAACCGCAGAAGGCTGGATGACTTTTGCGAAATGTCCTGAGAGTAGATGCTACAGCGCTGCTCGCCAATGGCATGAGCAATATTCATGAGCAGTGTGCCGGAGCCTGCCGAGGGATCGTAACAGCTCACATTTTTGACTTTGCCACGCACTTTTTCTGGCACGAGGATGGCGGCCATGATTTTAGCGACAGCGTGTGGGGTGTAGTACTCGGCATATTTGCCGCCGCTGTCTTTGTTGTAATCCTTGATGAGGTACTCAAACAGAGCGGCGTAGAAGTCGTACTTTTCACTAAAGATGCGCTCAAAGCTAAAGTCGCCCAACTTGTTGATGATGGCTCGGCAAAAGGCATCGCGTTTCGATGGATCACTAATGAATTCGCTCACGCGATCAAACAAGGTGATCTTGGAACCGCCGTCAGTTTTCACGGCGAAAAGCTCATTGTTGGAGATAGAAATGTCGCGCAAGGTGTCATCAAACAGCTTGGCGAATTCCGGCGCGTTTTGACGGCCAAAAAGGTGAGCGATGAAATGCTCAGGCTTCAGACGCGCGGTATCGGGCCCCATCTCCATTTGCAGCATGTCCAGATCATTAGCGCTCAAAGCAGCAATGGCAGACTCCCAGCTTTTCGCCTTCGCCAGTTTGGGCCGGATTCTCTTCGCCTCGAACGCGAATTTATCGTTTAAAAACTTGTAGAGAAATACCTGTGTGATGATTTTGAATTCATTGCCATCATTACCCAAACCATATACGGCGCAAATGGCCTTGAGGCTGTCGATTAACTCGCGGGTACGTTGTTCAAATTGCTGGGTTACCAAGCTTGTGCTCCAAAGTGGCCACCGCCAGTGCGGGTGCCGGCGAAAAATTCATTTATATATTCAGACACCACTAGTTGATTGATGCTGCGTGTGGCGTAGGAGGTAAGTGGGAATTTTTGCCGGGTAGCAAACTCGCCAATCACGATGGGCTGCATCATCCGCTCAAAATAGCTCTCATTATTCAGTAGTTGATTGTTCTGCAGTACTTGTTCGTCAGCCTGCACCTTGACACCTGTCAGCGCCTCAAACAAGCGTCGCTCTATCTGGGTTAGGTTACCTTGCTCTTTCAGTCGTTTGTGAATGCGCGTGAATTTGGGATCGCCCCTGTATTTGGCGCGCAGTTGGCTATTTTGGCGGTTCAATTCTTTGACTTTGTCATGTATAGCATTGAGCGCGCCGATGTTGGCGGTCATGTCCTCTTGGCTTACTTCGTTGAGCTTTTTGTCTTTGAACAGCCGCTTCAGCTCTTCACGCAAGGTTACGAACTTGGGATCTTGCTGGTCAAAATTGTCGGCCAAGGCTTCGCGCGTTTGGCGTAAGGTGTTTTTGAGCTTGTCGGCCAAGACCAGTTCTTCTTCCCTGATTTTGGCGAACTTGAAAATCACATCTTCCAGCGCGGCATTGAGCAAGTTGCTGGTGTCCGTTTCAGATTCGATGGCTTCTTTGAGGTTGAGCAGATCGAGGTGATTACAGGTTTCGCGGTAAAGCTGGCCGAGCTTGTGAAAATCGAGCTGCTGCAATAGACCATATTCACCTTGCAGGCGAATCAGGTTGTAAAGGTTGCGGGCGTCAGCCAGCGCTTTTTTAAGCGCCAACACTGCTTTGCGGTCTTGGATTTGGCTAAGCTGTTTTGAAAACTCCTCAGCGTTTTGAATATCGAAGCTGAAGAGGATGTCTTTGATAGCTTCAATTTCTTGCCTTATCTCTTCGGCTGACTTGAACAGGTTGGAGTAGTGCTCGATCTCATCGCCCAACTCGGACTGCAGCTCGTCAAAGTAGTCTTTGTTGGTTTTGTCGAATTCCTTGCGGATGTCGGCAAAGTCCACCACATAGCCGTAGCGAAAGTCTTTGTATGTTCGGTTTACCCGCGTGAGCGCTTGCAACAGGTTGTGGGCCTTGATGACGCGCCCAAGGTAGAGCTTTTTCAAGCGTTTGGCATCAAAGCCGGTGAGCAGCATGTTGTAGACAAACAGCAGGTCTATCTTGCCTGCCTTAAAGGCTTCCACCCAATCTTTGCGCTCGTCTTTGCTACCCACATCGTGCAAGATCAGCTCTGCACTTTTAACGCGGTTGGTAAGCTGCAAGCGTTCTGCATAGCTGCCCGTTGCGGCGGTGGAAAATATGGCTTGTCCCGAGTCTTGAGCAACTACCGCAGACGATGAGGGCTGGGCATACACCGCGGAGAAGATGCGGAACATTTCGCGGGCCTGATCCGCGCTATCACATATCACCAGGCCGCCAATGGTGGCGTCGCCCAAGGCACTGCGACTTTTTTCAAAGTCACGCACGATGTAGTCGAGCATGGGCTCAACAAATGTCGGGTGGGAGTAGATCAGTTTGCGATCTACATCCCCCTGCTTTAGCCGTACCGTGGCGAGTGCCTCTTGCAACGAGAGCTTGTAATTGGTGGCGATTTCCTCGCGGATGAGCCGAAGGGTGTAGCCGTCGGCAATGGAGGCGTTGTAGTAGTACTTGTGAAAGTAGTCACCAAACAGGGCGCGGGAGTTGTAATCGTCGCCAAGCAGTGGCGTTCCGGTGAGACCGATTTTGATGGCGTTGCGGTCTGATTGACTCAGGTTGGCCAGAAAGCTTCCCTGCGGGTTGTAGCTGCGGTGTACTTCGTCCAGAAAGTAAACGCGCTGGATGTTGAAGTCGTAATCCTCGGCGCGGACCACATCTGGGTCGTCCAAAAATTTCTGGATATTAACCACGGTAATTTCAGGCTTACCACTGTGGTTGTGCAACACCTGAGCGGTTTTTATGTCGCGCGCAAAGTCAGCGCGGCTATCGATGGTGTGGACCACCAGCCCCCGGCACGAGAACTCGTACTGCGCCTGCGTGGCCAGATCTATGCGGTCGACGATGAAGTAGAACTTCGGAATGACGCCCTTATGCTGGAAATAATCCGTGAGGAAACGAGTGTTGTAGTAGGCCAGTGCGGTTTTGCCGCTGCCCTGGGTGTGCCAGATGATGCCTTTCTTGACCCCTTCATTGAGTTTCTTCTCGATTGCCTTGGTGGCAAAAAGCTGGGGGTAGCGCATGACGTGCTTTTGCAAGCCGTCTGTTTCATTGACGTAGGCAAGCGCAAAACGCAGTAAGAAAGCCAGGCGCCCACGACTGAAAAGGGACGTGCAGATGCGATTGGTCGGCGTATCTGGCGACTTGTTGCTCAGAAACTCGGGGCTGTGCTTGATGACATTGAGGTTGTTGTCACGCAGCACGTCATTTTCGAGTGCGTCGTCTTCATCCGCCAAAAGCTGGGCGAGGTCCAGTGCTTCCTCTTCGCGGAAGTAGTTGAAGACGGGCGCGTCATAGGAAGGGCTTGCGTAGAACGCACCTTCAATGGGCTGTGGCGAACCGTCTTCATACTCCATGTTGTTGGAGAAGACCATCAACTGGGTGATGTTGATGAATCGCCGAAACTTTGGGTTACGGCTGCGCGTGATGATGCGGTTGCGCTCGGCCAACACGCCTTCACGGTTATTGGGTTTCTTCACCTCAATAAAGGCCAATGGCATGCCGTTGATCAGCAGAGTGATGTCGGGCCGAAACTCATCGTCGCCGTTTTTACAAGTCAACTCTGTGACGACATGGAAGCTGTTGTTGTCAAAGTTCTCAAAGTCGATCAGCCGAGCACCTGAACGCTCGGTGATTCGGTCATAGAAGGCTTTGCCGAGATCTTCGTTATCCAAGAGAAGCTTGACGTCGGCCTGCAGGCGGGAGATGTCATCTGCACCTAATTCCGGGTTGATGCGGGCGATGGCCGTGCGAAATTGCTCCAGAAAGATATTGGTTTCTTCATCCCAAGTTGAGTCTCTCAGGGAAAGGTAGCCGTAACCAAGCCGCACCAGATGCAGGATGCAGGGAATTTTGACTCTTGAGTCTTCGCTAAAAACCATCGATATCCTCCCGTCGCATCAAAATTTTTATTCACTCAGTAGCGCAATGTACGCGGCGTAACTGTAGCTGCGGTTTTTCTTCTGCCCGGTCAGCTCGATGACGATGCCCAGATCTTCCAGCACCTTGACCGCTGCGGTGGCGGTGGGGAAGCTGGTGGCCAGCTTCTGGCGCACCTGGTCGATGGTGAAGCGCGGCATCATGGGCAGCATTTCAAACAGGCGGTAGCTGCTGGGCCCGGCTTTGGGTGCGGCCAGCAAAGTGCGGCGGTCGCTTGCCAGCAAGGTGGCAATGGCAACGATGTTGCGTTCGGCATCCTGCGCGGCCACAGCCACGCCCTCGAGGAAAAACGCGATCCAGCCTTCCCAGTCGCCCTCAAGGCGCACGTTCGACAGGCGGCGGTAGTACTCCGCCTGGTGTTGCTTCAGGTAGCCGCTGAGGTACATCAGCGGTTCGGGTAACAGGCGCCAATGCTCCAGTAGCGCGGCAATCAACAGGCGCCCGATACGGCCATTGCCATCGAGAAAAGGGTGACTCGTCTCAAACTGCTGGTGGACCAGTGCCGTTTTCACCAGCGGCGGCAAGGACTGCGCTGTGTCGTGGATGAACCGCTCCAGGTCGGCCAGCAAGGCAGGCACCCGCTCAGGCGGTGGCGGCACAAACACCGCATTGCCCGGCCGCGTGCCGCCAATCCAGTTTTGCGAGCGGCGCAGTTCGCCCGGTTGCTTGCCGTTGCCACGGACGCCGTCCATCAGCAGCCGGTGGGCATCGCACAGCAAGCGCACGCTCAGGGGCAGGCCAGCCGGGTCACGCAGTTGCGACTGCACCAGACGGAAAGCGCGCAAGTAATTGGTGACCTCTTCTACATCGTCGGTGTTGCTGACCGCAAAACCCGCTTCTTCGTCAAACAGGTCGTCCAGCGTGGCCTGAGTGCCTTCGATCTGCGAAGTCAGCAGTGCCTCTTTGCGGATGGCGCTGTAGAGCAGCCAGTCCACCGACGGCACCAGCCCGGCAACGCCCGACAACCGGGCCAGCGCCAGTTCGGCCGCACGGTTGGCCGCCTCAAAGGACTCGGGCGCCAGCGCCGGCTTGGCGGGCGGCAGTGCGTGCGGCACAAACGCCTGTACAGACTGGCCTAAGGTGGTGGAGGTGGCGTAGGTTCCGGTGCTGCGCATAGTGCAAAAGAGGTCTTTAATTTGATGAGATCATATTAAATCAATCTTTAATATTAAGCGCAAGTATGAAAGCCGGCTTGAACAGAGCGCAAATGTCCCGAAAAAATTCAGCTTCCCCACCCCACGCGCGACGCCGGCCCAGCCGCTTTGGCTTGATCGGGCATAAAAACGGCCAAAAAAGCCGTTCCGGAGGCTCCGAAAACCATACTTCAGGTATAAAAGTGCCGGGAGCCCGCGTTTGACGTGCGCAAGCAGCTATTAAAAAGATAGCGCAAGCTACCCCCAGGTGGCTGTTTTACTTCTGGACGGCGCCCATACGTGGTGGCAGCCAGCTAATCGCCCCCGCCGCCGCAACCCGAGCCGCAACTGGAGCCGCACCCGCTGCTGCCATCCGAACCTCCGCTGCTGGAGCCGTCGCTGTTCGAGGACGAAGAGTCGCTGCCGCCAAACCCGTCGGCATCGCCGCTGTAACCGCCGTCGGAAAAGCTTTCGCCGCAATAGGTGTGCGCCTGCCCATCGTCACGGCGCACGCCTTTGCAATCGGCCAGGTACACAAACCCGCCTGCAATCGCAAACTTGGCATCCAGCGCGAACAGCAGCGGCAACCGGCTGGGCTTTTTGGGGTTGATCGACTCGTCGCGGCAGGCCCAGAACCAGGCACGGCGCAGGCCGTCATTGGTCGACTTGTTGCGGCCCAGCACCTCGGCCGGCACATGGTCGATAAATCGGCCGATCACCAGGTCGCACCATTGGCGGTAGGCCGAGGTGTGCAGGATGAATTCATGCCACATGCTGTCGACGACCTGCGAGGGCATGGCGACGAAGCGTTTGTTGCTGCGCTGGCAGGCAATGAAGAACTGCCGCAACCCGCGCTCGACCAGCTCGGCATCCCTGAGGCTCAGTTGCGGATAGCTGGCCAGTAATTTCTGCCGCAGGAACTGCGGCAGCGGTGCTTCACGCACCAGACGGCTGCGCTCCCAGCCAGCCCATTTGGAGACAAGGAACATCAGGAAGGCCGCGAAAAAAATCACCGCCAGCGCCCCCTCCGGCCGGCGCCAGCCTGCCAATATCGAACCCAGTACCAGGCAGACCCAGGTGAGTGCCAACACGACGGCGCCTGAACGTGAATGCTGCAACGCCAGCCGGCGCCAGAATGAAACCCGAGGCCCTGTATAAACCTTGCCCAGCCGCGCCATGACTTAAACCACCACCGGTTCTGGCTCCAGCAATATGCCGAAGCGCTCATACACGCTGGTCTGGATGGCTTTGGCCAGGGTCATCACTTCCCCGCCCGTGACCGGGTCGTCCGTGCCGCCGCGGTTCACCAGCACCAGCGCCTGTTTTTCATACACGCCGGCATTGCCGATGGTCTTGCCTTTCCAGCCGCAGGCATCAATCAGCCAGCCGGCCGCCAGTTTGACCGTACCGTCGGCCAGGTGGTAATGAACGATTTTGGGCTCCCGTTGAATGATGTCGGCGCATTGCTCAGGCGAGACGGTCGGGTTTTTAAAAAAACTGCCGGCGTTGCCAATCACCTGCGGATCGGGCAGCTTGGCTTTGCGGATCTCGCAGATCCAGTCGTACATTTGCTGCGCATCGGGTAGCTGGACGCCCGACTGCGCGATTTTCTTATCAATGTCGGCGTAACCCAGCACCGGCTTCCAGGCCTTGGGAAGGGCAAAGCGCACCCGCGTGATCAAGGCCTTGCCTTCCAGGCCAAAACCGTGGGCAGCCGGGCTGGCCGCCGTGCTGCTGTGTTTGAACACCGAATCCCGGTAGCCAAACGCACATTGCGCGGCATTCAGGGTAAATGGCAAGCCTGTCGTGAGGTCGATGGCGTCCAGCGATTCGAAGCGATCCTGCAGCTCCACCCCATAAGCGCCGATGTTCTGCACGGGCGACGCACCGACCGTACCGGGGATTAATGCCAGGTTTTCCAGCCCCGGGAAGCCGTTCTGCAAGGTCCAGGTGACAAACTCGTGCCAGTTCTCCCCGGCGCCCGCCTCAATAACCCAGGCTTTGGCGTCTTCCCGGACCAGCCGTTTGCCCATGATTTCGACCTTGAGCACCAACGGTTTGACGTCGCCGGTCAGCACGATATTGCTTCCGCCGCCCAGCACAAACTTGGCGGCGGCTTTCAGGGCGGGATCCTGCAACGTGGCGGCAATATCCGCCTCGTTTGCAACACGGATCAGGGCAAGCGCCTTGGCGACGATGCCAAAGCTGTTGGAATGCTGGAGCGGAACGTTTTTCTCGACTAACATCCGAGTGATTGTCTCACCCCATCCTCCGTAAAAAAGACTTGCACCATGCCCTCTTTCGACACCGTTCTTGAAGCCGATCTGGTCAAGGTCAAAAACGCCGTGGAAAACACCTCCAAGGAAGTCGGCAACCGCTTTGACTTCAAGGGCACCTCGGCCTCCATCGAGCTGAAGGACAAGGACATCATCCTCGTCGGCGACGGCGACTTCCAGATCGATCAGATCAATGACATCCTGCGCTCCAAGCTCGCCAAGGCAGGCGTTGATGTGCGCTTTCTGGACACCGGCAAGATCGAGAAAATCGGCGGCGACAAGGTCAAGCAGACCAACAAGGTCCGCAATGGCATCGACACCGAAACCGCCAAGAAGATCCAGGCCGCCATCAAGGCCAGCAAACTCAAGGTGCAGGCTGCCATCCAGGAAGAAAAAGTCCGCGTCACGGGCGCCAAGCGCGACGACCTGCAGGCCGCCATGGCGCTGATCCTCTCGGAGATGAAGGACTTTCCGCTGAGTTTTGACAACCGCCGGGATTAAAAATATGACCCCCACGCTTGCCACTCCATGTGCTTCGCTGCCCCCCGAGGGGGCTGTTTCGGCTTGGGGCGGCCCGGCGCCGAAACGTATGACCCCCACGCTTGCCATTGCATGTGCCTTCGGCGGTTCGCTGCCCCTTTCCAGCGGAAATGGGGCTGTTTCGGCTTGGGGCGGCCCGGCACCGAAACGCGCCATGGCGCTTGCCGGGTACGCTGTACTGCTCGTGGCGGCACTGCTTCACGGCAGGGCGCAAGCCCAGTCCGAAGTGCAGTCGGTCGCACTGGCGGGCATGATGGGCACCAAGGCGTTGCTGGTGGTTAACGGCAGTGCACCGAAAAGCGTGGCGCCGGGTGAAACGCATCAGGGCGTGAAGATTATTTCCACTACCAGCGACCAGGCGGTGATCGAGCAAGCCGGCAAGCGCCACACCTTGCGGGTGGGCGACGCACCGGTGAACTCCGGCGGCAGCACCGCTTCAGCCGGCAGGGGCACGCGAATCACCATCACCGAAAGCGGCGGCGGCCATTTCATGACGGCCGGCCAGATCAATGGGAAAGCCGTGCAATTCATGGTCGACACGGGTGCAACCAGCATTGCCATGAGCGTTGCCGACGCCGACCGGGCCGGCCTTGATTACAAAAACGGCCAGCCTGTGCGCATGTCCACGGCCAATGGCACCACCACGGGTTACCGCGTCAAGCTCAACTCCGTGCGGGTAGGCGACGTTGAAGTATTTGACGTGGATGCCGTCGTCATTCCGCAGCCCATGCCTTTTCTGCTTCTCGGCAACAGCTTCCTGTCGCGCTTTCAGATGAAGCGCGACAACAACCTGATGACGCTGGACAAGCGCTACTAGGCTGGGCCTACTTGGGAGCAGTTTTCGAGCCGCCCAGCCGGGACTCGGTGCCCTTGATCAGCTTGTTGATGTTTTCGCGGTGCCGATAAATCAACAGCGCACTGATGACGACCATGGCGGCCAGCAGGCTCTTGTCGACATACCAGGCGGCGCGGTCGCCAAACAGGTAATACAGCGGCGCAAAAACCGCAGCCACCAGCGACGCGAGTGAGGAATAGCGCGAGAAAAAGGCCACGATCACCCAGGTCGCCAGCGTGGCCAGGCCCAGCACCCAGCTGACGCCCAGCAACACCCCTGCCGCTGTGGCTACACCTTTGCCGCCCTTGAACTGGAAAAACACCGGATAGAGGTGACCCAGAAAGGCCGCCAACCCAACGGCTGCCATGGTGCCCTCGCCCAGACCGTAGTCGCCGCCAAACCATTTGACGAGCACCACCGGCAGCCACCCCTTGAGGCCGTCCAGCAGTAACGTGATTGCCGCCGCGGCCTTGCTGCCGGAACGCAGCACGTTGGTGGCGCCGGGGTTCTTGCTGCCGTAGCTGCGAGGATCACTCAGCCCCATCACGCGGCTGACGATGACGGCAAACGACAGCGAGCCGAGCAGGTAGGCCAGCAGCGTCGCGCCGATTGAATACGCGTAGTCCAAATTTCTCTCCCTTGTTATGTGGTGGCCAGCGGCATTCAGCCGTGGCCCGTTGCGTTGTCCATGTTCAGTGCACAGTTCACTGATTTTGCACCCAGCAAGGTGACACAAACCTGCGGGTCAATACCAATCAGATAGCCTCGGCGGCCGCCGTTGATGGCAATGTGAGGCAGGGCCAGCACGCTTTCCTCGATGTACACGGGCATTGCCTTGCGCGTGCCGAAAGGCGATGTGCCGCCGACGAGATACCCGCTGTGGCGGTTGGCGACCTCGGGTTTGCACGGCTCAACCGACTTGGCGCCGATCTGCCGCGCCAGGTTTTTTGTCGACACCTTGCGGTTGCCGTGCATCAGCACCAACAAAGGTTTGGCATCCTGGTCCTGCATGACCAGCGTCTTGATAACGGTGAAGGGGTCAAAGCCCAGCACCTCGGCGCTGTGCTGGGCGCCGCCATGCTCGAGGTACTCGTAGGGGTGTTCGGTGAACGCGACTTTGCTGGCCCTCAGCAAGGCGGTGGCCGGTGTTTCGCTGACGTGGTCTTTCTTGCTCATCGCTGTACTTCCGTCCAAGTGCCGGCGCGGAACCGGCTTTGCCGGGCCGCAGCGGGCGCCCCCTGGGGGGCAGCGCCGCAGGCGCTTCGGGGGAGAGCCATTTCTAGAGCGCGGGGTCCCGCAGCTCCCAGCGGATTTTGTCGATCTCGGCCAGCACTTCAGCAGAGAGCTTGGTGCCCCAGGCGTCCAGATCTTCATCCAGCTGCGCGACCGAGGTCACACCGATGATGGTGCTCGCGACCTGCCACTTGGTGTAGCAGAACGCCAGTGCCAGCTGCGTGGGCGTCAGTTTGTGGTCACGTGCCAGCGCGTTGTAGCGCCGCGCGGCGGCCAGCGCCTCGGGCCGGCCCCAGCGCTGCTTGCGTACGGACTCAAATTTGCTGATGCGTGCGTCTTTGGGCGCAGCCGGGCCTTCGGTGCCCGACTCGTCGTACTTGCCCGTCAGCAAGCCGAAACCCAGAGGTGAATAAGCCAGCAGTGACACGCCCAGGCGGTGCATGGTTTCGTCCAGGCCGTTTTCCACTGTGCGGTTAATCAGGCAATACGGGTTCTGTACGGTGGCCACGCGCGGCAGCTTGTGCTGTTCAGCCAGGCGCACGAACTCGTGCACACCATAGGGGGTTTCATTGGAGAGCCCGATGAAACGCACCTTGCCGGCTTTCACGAGTTTGCCGAGCGCTTCGAGTTGCTCGTGGATCGATGTGACCGAGCGCTCCTGTGCGGGGGTGTAATACAGCGCGCCGAAAGCCGGCACATGGCGCTCAGGCCAATGGATCTGGTAGAGGTCGATGACATCGGTTTTCAGCCGCTTCAGGCTGGCATCGCATGAGGCCAGGATGTCGGCGGCCGTCATGCCGCCGCCTTCGCGCACCCATGGCATGCCGCGCGAAGGGCCGGCAACCTTGGTGGCAAGCACCAGCTTGTTGCGGGCCGAAGGATTTTTCGCAAACCAGTTGCCCATGATGGTCTCGGTCGAGCCGCAGGTCTCTGCACGGGCCGGCACGGAATACATCTCAGCCGTGTCCAGGAAGTTGACACCGCGCTCGAGGGAACGGTCGAGGATGGCGTGCGACGTCGCTTCGTCCACCTGCTCACCAAATGTCATGGTGCCCAGGCAAATGGGCGTTACCTGAAGGTCGCTGGAGCCGAGTTGAACTTTATTCATGGAGAAATCACGTTGGGTTTAAGAGGCACCGTGCGGCCAAGAGCGCTGCGCGGAATTCACGGAACGGCTAGTTTAAGGGCTTCGAAAGCGGCCTGCAGAGTGTCCAACTCGCGCCCTTGTCTTACAACTGCTCACCTTTTGCCTGCCTAGTATTCACACACCCGCGTTTTAAGCGCAGCTGATTTGAATTGAGACCGACAAACGTTCTTCGTCATTCCCATATCTAAATCAATATCTACATTCACTTTCCGAGGAGCATTTCATGAACAAACTGACCATCACATCCATTACTTGTGCAGCGCTGGCTGCATTGACCATTTCTGGCTGCGCCAACATGAGCGAAACGCAGCAAGGCACCGCCAAGGGTGCCGGCATTGGCGCCGTAGCAGGTGCCGTTTTGGGCGCGGCCACGGGCGGCTCCAAGGGCGCAGCCACAGGTGCCGTATTGGGCGGTGCGGTAGGTGCCGGCGGCGGCTACATCTGGTCCAAGAAAATGCAGGACCAGAAAGCAGCCATGGAACAAGCAACGGTCGGCACCGGTGTGGCCGTCAGCCAAACCACCGACAACCGCCTGAAGCTCGACATCCCCAGTGACGTTTCTTTTGATGTGGGCCGTTCCGCCATCAAGTCCAACTTCGCGCCCATCCTGAATCAGTTCGCCACCAGCCTGAACCAGAACCCGGTGACGACGGTGACCATCATCGGCCACACAGACAACACCGGCTCCGATGCCATCAACAACCCGCTGTCCATCGACCGTGCCGACTCGGCCCGCGACTACCTGGTCAGCCGCGGCGTGGCACGTACGCGCATCGTGACGGACGGCCGCGGTTCGCGCGAGCCTGTTGCCGACAACAACACACAGGCCGGCCGCGACAAGAATCGCCGCGTCGAAATCTACGTGGCTGAGCAGGTTGCTGGTAGGTAACTGGCACACCCCTATTGACGCTCACTGCGTGTAGCGTCCTTTCCCCTTGCAGGGGACAGGCGCCTTGGGACTGGCAAAGCCAGCTCCCGGCCCCTGCTGGCCCATGAAAAAGCACCTTCGGGTGCTTTTTCATGGGTGCTTGATTGTCAGCCTGCAGATTTCTTGAAGCGCTCTTCTTCTTGCAGCCGAAGCACACGCCGTTGCACCTTGCCAGTGGTCGTCATCGGCAGCGCGTCGATGAATTCGATCTCTTTGGGGTACTCGTACGGCGCCAGCATGGTTTTGACGTGGGCTTGCAGCGTGGCGGTGAGTCCATCATCAAAACGGGCTGTACCGCCCGGATGACGGGCGCGAGAAGCTATCAAATCAGGAGCAAGCACCACGTAGGCTTTGACCACCGCGCCGCGCTCGCGGTCTGGTTTTGGTACTACGGCAGCGTTGGCGACCGCTGCGTGCTTGACGAGGCAGTTTTCGATTTCGCCGGGGCCGATGCGGTAGCCGGCCGCCTTGAACACATCGTCGGCGCGGCCTTCGTACCAGAGGTAACCTTCGGCGTCCCGGCGCGCCAGGTCGCCGGTACGGCACCAGTTGCCGGTGAACTTGCCGCGGGTAGCCGACTCTTTTTTCCAGTAGCCCAGAAAGAAGATCGGGTCGGGGTCGCCATTGATGTCGTAGCGGTTGACCGACACATCGCCCGGCACCCCCACCGCGCATTCGTTGCCTTCGTCATCAATCACCGCCACGCGATGGCCCGGATAGCCTTTGCCCATGCTGCCCGGCCTGGCCGGCCAGAAGCGACTGCAGTTGCCGACCACATAATTGATCTCGGTCTGGCCGAACATCTCGTTGACGGTTACGCCGAGCTGCTTCTGGCAGTAGTCAAATACTGCGTCACCCACCGCCTCGCCAGCGCTCATCATGGCTTCGAGCTTGAGCCTGAAATGCTGCTTCGGTTTGGGGTAGGCCTTCATCATGGCTTTGAGCGCCGTCGGAAACAAAAATGTGTGCGTCACGCCCTGCTCTGCCATCAGCGTGAACGCGAGCTCCGGGCTGAAGCGACCGTTGAAGGCGACGATGGGCCGGCCAAAATACAGGCTCGGCAACAAGGCATCCATCAGGCCGCCTGTCCACGCCCAGTCCGCCGGCGACCAGAACACCGCGTCGGATTTTTTGTTCGCCTTGCCGTCAAAGCCGAACCAGTTCTGGCTGCAAATAAAGCCCGGCAGGTTGCCGACCAGCGCGCGATGCGGCAGCAGTGCGCCTTTGGGGGGGCCCGTAGTGCCACTGGTGTAGATCAGGATGGCGCCCTCTTCGGCTTTGGTTTGGACGGCAGTGAACGCACCGCGTTGCGCCGCAAGCGCGCATTCACGCTCGTAGTCCAGGTCGCCCTTGCCCCGGGCGGCGCCAGCGGCAAGCACCGTGCGCAGCGCCGGGCACCGGCCGCGCACCGTGTTCAGGCTGTCAATGGAGCTTTCGTCGCAAATGGCGAGCACCGCATCGCTGTCTTGCAGGCGGTATTCCAGCGCCTCGGGGCCGAACAGCATGGACAGCGGCATGGCCACGGCGCCCATCTGGAACACCGCCATATAGGCCACCGCCGTTTCAAACCGCTGCGGCATCACGATGGCGACGCGGTCACCGCGCTGTACGCCCTGCTGCGCCAGCACATGGCTCAGCGCATCGGCCTCTTTCTGCAGCTGTGAATAGGTATAAAAAATGGTTGCAGCGCCCGGCTGATGAGCGCGAACAGCTATTCTTTTTATAGCGCCCGGCGCAGCGCCTTCTGCCCTGGCCCAGCGGCTGCAGCACACCTCGGCAATGTTGAAATGCGTGTTGAGTTGCCAGCGAAAGCAGGCATGAAGCGCCGCATACAGGTCAACCGGCCCGCCTTCCGAGGGTTTCCCGCTGCCGTCGGGTTTGTCGCTGCTTTGACTGCGCTTCAATGCATGTCTCCTTATCATTGGCATCCAATGTACAAAGAAAAACGATCATCGCGCAGCGAGTTTGTCCCTATACGCGGGCTCAGCTACCACGTGCGCATCTGGCAAACACCCAAGACCGACGCCACGGCCGCCAGCGCCGGACCGCCCCAAGCAAGGCCAGCCCCTCCTTTCGGGCAAAGGGGCAGCGAATCACCGGAGGTACACGCAGTGGAGAGCGTGGGGGTGCCACTTGTCCTGGTTCACGGCTGGATGGACGTCGCGGCCTCCTACCAGTTCATGGTCGACGCGCTGTCGGACGCCTTCGTCAGTGGACGGACCATCATCGCGCCGGACTGGCGCGGTTTCGGGGAAACGGGCTCGGGTCCGGCGGGCAGCCCTGCTGACAACTACTGGTTCGCCGATTACCTGGCTGACCTTGATTTTTTGCTCGACCACTACGCGGGCGAAAAACCCGTTGACCTGGTCGGCCACAGCATGGGCGGCAACGTGGCCATGCTGTACGCCGGCGTGCGGCCTGAACGCATTCGCCAGCTGGTCAACCTGGAGGGCTTCGGCCTGCCGCCCACCCGGCCTGAGCAGGCGCCTGCGCGCTACGCCCAATGGATGAACGAGCTCAAAAGCCTGCACCGGGGCGAGCTCGCGCTCAAAGCGTATGCCGATGTGTCCGGCGTAGCCCGCCGCCTGATGAGAACCAACCCGCGCCTGTCAGCCGACAAGGCCGACTGGCTGGCCAGCCATTGGGCCAGGCCGAATGCCGAGGGAAGATGGGAGATTTTGGGCGAGGCTGCCCACAAAATCACCAGCGCGCAGCTTTACCGGGTTGACGAAGCCCTGGAAATTTACCGTTGCATCAGCGCCCCGGTGCTGGCTGTTGAGGCGTCCGACGATTCCCTGTCGCAGTGGTGGAAGGGAAAATACTCGCTGGCCGAGTACCACGAACGGTTGCAGCAGGTGCGCGAGGCCCGTGTCGCTGTCATACAGGATGCCGGTCATATGCTGCACCACGACCAGCCCGAACAGCTGGCAACACTGATTGAGGGCTTTCTCGGCTGAAAGCCCCTGCGTCATGAGAAAATGACGGGTTACGCCGCCTGTTGCGGCCACCATCATTTCAGGACAGCACCATCATGGACGCAGAACGCATCAACCTCATCAGCAACCAGCTCGTGGACCTCAGCAACCGGGTCAACGAGCTTCGGGGGTATCTTTGACTACCCTGCCAAAGAACGAAAACTGAACGAAGTCAACGCCGCACTGGAAGACCCGAAAGTCTGGGACAACCCCAAGCGCGCGCAAGAGCTCGGCAAGGAAAAGAAATCGCTGGAAGACGTCGTCCATGTGATTGACCGCCTGAGCTCCGAGCTGGCCGACAACACCGAACTCTTCGAGATGTCCAAGGCCGAAGGCGACGAAGCCGGCATGCAGACCATTGAAGGCGAAGCTGCCAAGGTGGCCGGTGAAGTCGAGAAGATGGAATTCCGCCGGATGTTCAACAACCCGGCCGATCCGCTGCCCTGCTTCCTGGACATCCAGGCCGGCGCCGGCGGCACCGAAGCCTGCGACTGGGCCAGCATGCTGCTGCGCCAGTACCTCAAGTACGCCGAGCGCAAGGGTTTCAAGACCACGGTCGAAGATGAATCCCCGGGAGACACCGCCGGTATCAAGGGGGCGACCATCAAGATCGAGGGCGAATACGCCTTTGGCCTGCTGCGTACCGAAACCGGCGTGCACCGCCTGGTGCGCAAATCGCCGTTTGACTCATCGGGCGGGCGCCACACCTCGTTCGCCTCGGTGTTTGTCTATCCCGAGATCGACGACTCCATCGAGATCGAGATCAACCCGTCGGACGTGCGCACGGACACCTTCCGCGCCAGCGGCGCCGGCGGCCAGCACATCAACAAGACCGACTCGGCCGTGCGCCTGACGCACATCCCGACCGGCATCGTGGTGCAGTGCCAGGACGGCCGCAGCCAGCACAGCAACCGCGACGTGGCGTGGAAACGCCTGCGCTCGCGCCTGTATGACTTCGAGCTGAGGAAGCAACAGGAAGCCCAGCAAAAACTGGAAGACACCAAGACCGACGTGGGCTGGGGCCACCAGATCCGCAGCTACGTGCTGGACAACAGCCGCATCAAGGACTTGCGCACCAATGTCGAAGTCTCCGCCACCCAGAAAGTGCTGGATGGAGACCTTGACGTGTTCATTGAGGCCTCGCTCAAGCAAGGCGTGTAACGGAAGGCTTTCCGCTGCACCCGCAAAAGTTTTAACCATGTTCAGACGTTTTTCAGGAATTACCCATGCTGCAAATGCTTGATGGAGCTAGCCCCGGCACCGCGGTGGTCATCAACCGCGCCGACTACGTCGCGCCCGCTTACTGGATAGACACGGTCGAGCTGTGCTTTGACCTGGACCCGCAAAAAACGCGCGTGCTCAACAAGATGAGCCTGCGCCGCAACCCGGACGTGCCGGCCCAACCCCTGAAGCTGGACGGCGAAGAGCTCAACCTCTCGCGCGTGCTGGTCAACGGCCAGGGCACCTCGTTCAAGATGGAAGGCAACCAGCTGGTGCTGGAGAACCTGCCCGAAGGCACCGCGCCTTTCGAGCTCGAAATTTTCACCACCACCTGCCCCGCCAAGAACACCAAGCTGATGGGCCTGTACGTCAGCAACGACTCCTTCTTCACGCAGTGCGAGGCCGAAGGCTTCCGGCGCATCACCTACTTCCTGGACCGCCCGGATGTGATGGCCAGCTACACCGTCACGCTGCGCGCCGACAAGGCACAGTACCCCGTGCTGCTGTCCAATGGCAACCTGGTGAGCCAGGGCCCGCTGGAGCCCGGACCCAACGGCGCACGCCACTTCGCCAAGTGGGTAGACCCGCACAAAAAGCCGAGCTACCTGTTTGCTCTGGTGGCCGGCCAGCTGGTCAGCCGCGAACAGCGCATTACGTCGCGTGCCGGCAAACAGCACACGCTGCAGGTTTATGTGCGCCCCGGTGACCTGGACAAAACCGAACACGCGATGACCTCGCTGATGCATTCGGTCGCCTGGGACGAAGCCCGCTTCGGCCTGCCGCTAGACCTGGAGCGTTTCATGATCGTCGCCACCAGCGACTTCAACATGGGCGCGATGGAAAACAAGGGCCTGAACATCTTCAACACCAAGTACGTGCTGGCCAACCAGGCCACCGCGACTGACGTTGATTTTTCGAACATCGAAAGCGTGGTCGGCCACGAGTACTTCCACAACTGGACGGGCAACCGCGTCACTTGCCGCGACTGGTTCCAGCTGAGCCTCAAGGAAGGCCTCACCGTGTTCCGCGACCAGGAGTTTTCACAGGACCTGTGTGGCGAGGCATCGGCCCGCGCCGTCAAGCGCATTGAAGACGTGCGCGTGCTGCGCACCGCCCAGTTTCCTGAGGACGCCGGCCCCATGGCCCACCCGGTGCGACCGGACAGCTATGTCGAGATCAGCAACTTCTACACCGTCACCATTTACGAAAAAGGCGCTGAAGTGGTCCGCATGATGCAGACCCTCTGCAGCAATGCAGAGTCCGATCCTTTGGGCCGCGATGGCTTTGCCCGCGGCATGACGCTCTACTTTGAGCGGCACGACGGCCACGCCGTCACCTGCGACGATTTCGCACAAGCGATTGCCGACGCCAATCCGATGTCGGACCTGGCGCGCTTGCTGCCGCAGTTCAAGCGCTGGTATAGCCAGGCCGGCACGCCGCGCGTGCGCGCACACGGCGCATATGACGCCGCTGCGCGCACGTACACACTCGCGCTGTCGCAAAGCTGCATGCCGACGGCAGGGCAAGCTGTCAAGGAGCCGTTTGTCATTCCAGTCGGCCTGGGCCTGCTGGGCGCGGACGGACAGGACTTGCCGCTGCAGCTGGCTGGTGAAAGCCAGGCGCCGGCCCGCACCCGCACCGTAGTGCTGACGCAACCCACCGAAACGCTGACCTTCGTCAACATCGATGCCGAGCCCGTCCCCTCCATCCTGCGCGGCTTCACTGCCCCTGTGGTGCTGGAGTTTGATTACACCGACGCCCAGCTGCTGCACCTGCTGGCGCATGACAGCGACCCCTTCAATCGCTGGGAAGCCGGCCAACGCCTGGCGGTCAATCGCGCTATCAAATCCATAGCTGCTGGCGCAGGCCCCGTAACGTCTGCAGTGCTGGATGATGCTTATCTGGACGCGATGCGCCAGGTGCTGCACCACCCTTCGCTCGATTCGGCATTCAAGGAGCTGGTGCTGACGCTGCCATCCGAAACCTACCTGGCCGAGCAGCTTGATGTGGTGGACCCGCAGCGCATCCACGCGGTGCGCGAAGCCATGCGCCTGCAACTGGCCACGGTGCTCGCAGCCGACTGGGAGGCCATCTATGAGGCCAATCACGACACCGGTGCCTACACGCCTGACCCCGTCTCCAGCGGCCGCCGCGCGCTTGCGGGCATGGCGCTGACCCACCTGTGCCTGGCCGCGCAAAGCACCGGTGATGCGGCCTGGCCCGGCAAGACGCTGCAGCGCTTCAAGGATGCCGGCAACATGACCGATCGCTTCAACGCGCTGGCTGCCCTGGTCTCCAGCGGCCATGCGCTGGCTGCGGAGGCACTGGCGCTGTTCCATGCCATGTTCAAGAACGAAGCGCTGGTCATCGACAAATGGTTCGGCCTGCAGGTCGGTGCGCCTGACCGCGGCGGCAACATCCTGCCCGCGGTGAAGCAACTCATGAAACACGCCGACTTCAGCTTGCGCAACCCCAACCGCGCCCGCAGCGTGGTCAGCACTTTTTGCCAAGGCAACCCGGCGGCTTTCCACCGCGCCGATGCCGCCGGCTACGTGTTCTGGAGCGACCGCGTGATGGAACTCGACGCCATCAACCCGCAAGTGGCAGCCCGCCTGGCACGCGCCCTGGACCGCTGGAGCAAGCTGGCCGAGCCCTACCGCAGCGCCGCGCGCGAGGCCATTGCCCGCATTGCTGCCAAGACCGACCTGAGCAAGGACACGCATGAAGTGGTCTCTCGCGCGCTGGCTGACTGACCGGACGGCGGCGCCCAAGGCCGCCACACCCGCCGAACAGTTCGCCCAGCGCTTCAACCCGCTGCGCGAAACCGTGTACGACGCGGACGCCATGTTCAGCGGCTCGACCATGTCCGAAGACCTGGCAGCACTGCGGCCGCTGGCTGAAGGCTTTGGCGCCGAGTCCACGGAGCTGGCCGAACTGTTGTGGCTTCAGTTCGTCGTCTACGGCAAGCGCCAGATGGACGACGAAGGCCTTCCCTTGGGGCTGCGTGCCCTGGCCATTCGCACAGCACCTGGAAAGCTTGGCCCTTCAGATCGCTACGAACAACATTACGCTATCGGCAAATCGGCTCTGCGGGCCGAAGACTACGACAGCGCCATCGAACACCTGCGTCAGGCCGCCCAATGGGCAGACCACGAAGGCGCCACGCTGAGCATCGACCAGAAACTGGGCATCCGCGAAGAGATCGGCTATGCCTTGCACGAAGCAGGGCGCTTTGCCGAGGCACTGGCGCAAAACCAGCAATTGTTGGCGGATGCGCTCGCAGCTTTCAGCTCCGAAACGGACGCGCGCCTTTCGGGCCTTATCAACAACCTCGCGCAGAACGCCTACGAACTGGACGATCACGCCCAGGCACAACGCTACCTGCAGCAGCGCCTGGCACTGGGGCAGGCCCTGAAAGACGACGGCATCGTGCTCGACACCCTGTTTCAGCAGGGCGTGCTGGCGCACGAGAGCGGCAATGGCGCCCTTGCCCACACCCTGTTCCAGCAACGCGTGGCTATCGCCCAGGCCAGCGGCGACGAAGACCTGATCGAAGAAGCAGAGGCCACCCTGGCCGAGCTGGCCGAACGCGAACAGCCGCAGTAATTCTTAAAATCACCCGCCAAAGGACACACACCTATGAGCTCCCGCATATCTCTTACCCGCTACCTGGTCGAAAAGCAGCGCATGGACGGGCACATCCCCTCCCAGCTGCGCCTGCTGCTTGAAGTGGTGGCCCGCGCCTGCAAAAGCATCAGCCAGGCCGTCAACAAGGGCGCGCTCGGCGGCGTTCTGGGCACAGCCGGCAGCGAGAACGTGCAGGGCGAAGTACAAAAAAAGCTCGACATCATCGCCAACGAGGTGCTGATCGAGGCCAACGAATGGGGCGGCCACCTGGCGGCCATGGCGTCGGAAGAAATGGACAGCATCTATGTGGTGCCCAACCGCTACCCCCAGGGCGAATACCTGCTGCTGTTTGACCCACTCGACGGCTCCAGCAACATCGACATCAACGGCAGCATCGGCACCATCTTCAGCGTACTGAAAAAGCCGGAAGCACAGACCGGCGTCGAAGAAAAAGATTTCCTGCAACCCGGCAACAAGCAGGTCGCGGCGGGGTATTGCATCTATGGCGCGCAGACCACGCTCGTTTTGACGGTGGGAGACGGCGTCGCCATGTTCACGCTGGACCGCGAGCAGGGTTCCTTCTTCCTGATCGAGGAAGACGTGAGGATTCCGGCCGACACCAAAGAGTTCGCCATCAACATGAGCAACATGCGCCACTGGGACGCCCCGGTCAAGCGCTACATCGACGAATGCCTGCAGGGCCAGGAAGGCCCACTGGGCAAGGACTTCAACACCCGCTGGATCGCCTCCATGGTGGGCGATGTGCACCGCATCCTTTGCCGCGGCGGCATTTTTCTGTATCCCTGGGACAAACGCGAGCCAGAAAAGGCCGGCAAGCTGCGCCTGATGTACGAAGCCAACCCCATGAGCTGGCTCGTCGAGCAAGCCGGCGGCGCATCCACCAACGGCAAGCAACGCATCCTGGACATCGTCCCCGGCAAGCTGCACGAGCGCGTCAGCGTGATCCTCGGCTCCAAAAACGAGGTCGAAAGGGCGACCTCCTATCACTCCGGGCTATAATCACGGGCTGTATTTCAAAATAAGCCGGTGTAGCTCAGTCGGTAGAGCAGCTCATTCGTAATGAGAAGGTCGGGTGTTCGATTCATCTCTCCGGCACCAATTGAAGCCCCTGTTTCGCAAGGAACAGGGGCTTTTTCACGTGGTCGATCTGTAGCCGGCGAGCGCCTATTCGAACGCGCGCATCGGTGCGTCCACCGCCGAGTTTTACCCCAAGCTCTCCCTGAGCGGGCTCATCGGCAGCGCGGGACTTCGGTGTCCGGCGGCAACCTGTTCAGCAAGGGCACCACGGCCCAGCGGCGGTTAAGTCGCACTGAGCTTGAGGAGCGCTGCCGCACCTAAATCGCACCTCCGCCATTTCTGGCACGCGCCGGGCGTGAGAAGATAGAAATCCCTAAGGGATTCAAAGTCAAATGCTGGAACAGCTTCTTTCTCACTACGTCAACAATGCCAGCGCCGCTAATGCTCGCGGGGAATACGTCGCCGCTGCCGAATGGTGCCAACGGAGCTTGCAGCTCGCCGCTGACTTGCCGGAGGCCTGGTATCACTTGGGAACGGCCTTCGGTGGAATGGGGAAAACAGCCGAAGCCGTCGATGCGCTTGAAAAGGCCAGGGTTCGAACCCTAAATTCGGCGGATGCACAAAACAGCATCGGTCTTCAGCTGACCGAACTTGGTGCATACGGTGAGGCAGAAAAATGCCTGGTGCAGGCTTTGGTCTTGGCTCCCGACTACGCCTTTGCACACTCCAACATGGGCAAACTCCGGACAAGACAAAAACGCCGGGAAGACGCAGAGGCTTGCTTCACCACGGCAATTGCACTGAACCCGGATCTGGCGCCCGCCTATACCAATCTGGGCGGGGTATTGAGTGAACGAAAAAATTATGCGGCCGCAGAGATTGCCTGCCGAAAAGCAACCGCTCTTGCGCCCGAATTGCCCGAAGCGTGGATGAATTTGGGAGTTGCGTTGAATGGGCTGCGACAGTTTGAGGACGCAGAGTCCTCTTACAACAAAGCAATTGATCTCGCACCCAATCTATCGGATGCCTGGCTCAATTTGGGAATCACCCTGGATGAGATTAAGCGCTACAAGAACGCAGCCGATTGCTATCAACGATGTATCGAACTCGACCCCAGTGCGGACTTTGTCATGGGCTCTTTGTTGCACACCAAAATGAAGATTTGTGACTGGCGTTCACTGGCAGGCGATTTGGAAGGCGTTTTCCAGGGAATCGAAGACGGCAAAAAAGTGGCGATACCGTTCGGAACTTTGGGATTCACTGCGGATTTAGCCCTGCAGCGCAAGGCTGCGGCTATTTGGGCCAAGGACAAAAGCCCCGACTCAGCGGTTGTCAGCCCCATCCCCAAGCGCCCGCCGCACAAAAAAATCAGGATCGGATATTTTTCTGCCGACTATCACGATCACGCAACCATGCATTTAATGGCGGAGTTGTTTGAGAGTCATGATCGAGAGCGGTTTGAGCTGTATGCCTTCTCATTTGGCCCCGATAAAAACGACATGATGAGGAAGAGAGTTTCGGCAGCGTTCAACCGATTTTTTGATGTGCGGCTTCAGTCTGACGAAGCTGTTGTCCAGCTTGCAAGAGATCTCGAGATAGATATTGCGATTGACCTCAGCGGTTTCACACTCGGAAGCCGGCCAGGCATCTTCAGCCTGAGAGCTGCGCCTGTCCAGGTCAATTATCTGGCTTATCCGGGAACGATGAGCGCCGATTTCATGGACTACCTGATCGCGGACAAAACCGTCATTCCAGAACACAGCCAATCGCAATACAGCGAAAAGATTGTCTATTTACCCAACAGCTATCAGGCAAACGATCGAAAGCGTCCTGTGGCAGACAGGACTTTCAACCGCAAAGAGCTGGGTTTGCCGGACGCCGGCTTCGTCTTTTGCTGCTTCAACAACAGCTTCAAGATCACACCCCCTACTTTTGATTGCTGGATGCGCATATTGAAAGCGGTGGAAGGCAGCGTGCTTTGGCTGCTCGAAGACAATCCCACCGCAAGCAGCAACTTGATCCGGGAGGCACTGCAAAGAGGTATCGCACCGGAGCGGCTGATATTCGCAAAACGGCTGCCATCCGCCGAACACCTTGCGCGGCACCGTTCGGCTGACCTGTTTCTGGACACGTTACCCTACAACGCCCATACAACGGCCAGTGATGCGCTGTGGGCCGGATTACCGGTGCTGACGTGCATGGGTGAATCTTTCGCGAGCCGTGTCGCCGCAAGCTTGTTGTATGGAATAGGCCTCAGCGAGCTGATCGCTCCAGACATGGCCGCCTATGAGGCTTGTGCAATAGCGTTGGCAACAAGCCCGCAACGGTTGGCACAGATCAAGGAAAAGCTGGCGCATAACAAATTGACAACGCCGCTGTTCGACACGCCGTTGTTCGTGAGGCATATCGAGGCGGCCTATGCAGTGATGTACGAGCGGTATCAGAGCGATCTCCCGCCTGACTCTATCAATATCAAGCCGTAGTCTCTCGCTTCCAAGGCTTGGCGCAAAGCCAACAGTCGCAACTGTCATGCTTACGCGTCCTTAATCATTTTGACCTGAGGCATGCCTGGCAATGAGTACCTTGGTCTACATAGGGAAGTCGCCGCTCTCTTCGCAGTTTGCTTATTTGAGTCATTTACCCAAGAATCAGAATCCAACAACGAGGGGATTCCTGATGGATACATCGATGCTTCGACGTTTCTGGATGCCGCTGCCTGCCATTGCAGCCCTGTTGATCCTGCCGCAGTGGGCACATGCCCAGGCCACCCTGGAAAAGATCAAAAGCCGTGGACAGATCAATGTGGGCTACCGCTCACTTGCGGCACCTTTCTCTTTTCACCAGGCTCCCGGCGCGCCAGCCGGCTACAGCATTGAAATCTGCAAACCCGTCATCGAGCGGCTGCGTACCGCAATTGGCAACAAGAACCTGCCCGTCAAATATATTGAAACCGAAGTGGACGCGCGCCTGCGCCTGATCTCCGAGGGCAGCGTGGACTTGCTATGTGAGAACGTGACCGACACACCAGAGCGCCGTACTCGCATGGCATTTTCCACCCCGGTCTTTATCGATGCCATTCAGGTGGCAGTCCGCAGCAAAGACAAGATCAGCAAACTCGAGCAGCTCCACGGGAAAAGTATTGTCAGCATTGGCGGCAGCACTGCAGGACCGGCGCTGGATCAGTATGCGAAGCCACATGCCGTGAAGTGGAAAATCGCCAAGGCCGTGAATCCGGATGCGGCACTTGGACAGCTGCAGCTCGGCTGGGTCGCCGGCTACGCCCGTGACGGCGCACTGCTGGCTGCACAACTGGCCGCACTTCCCAATGCCTCGGACTACCAGATTCTGCCGGAGCGCCTGTCGGTAGAAACCATCGCGATCGGTTACCGCAAGGGCGATGAAGCCATGGGCACGCTTGTCAATGCGGCTATCAAGGAGTCCATGAAAAGTGGCGCAACACAAGGCTCTTACGAGCAATGGTTTTTGAAGCCGCAAAAAGCCGGTGGGAAGCCTCTGATGGCCGCCATGCCCGCCGAAATGAAAACGCTCTTCGACACCGCAAAAGCCGACTGACCGGCATCACCTCCAGAGCACCATCCGCTGGCTGCCACCCACTCGGTCTAGGCGTGGGTGCTGCCGCCTTGCGGCTGAAGTTCCTCGGGCATGATGAAGGAGTCTTCCCACTGCACCACGAAATTGTGGTCCGCATCGTCGTGAACGATGCCCGAGCCGGTACTGAGCGGGTCGAAATTGGTGAACCGTATTTTTCGGTTTCGCTCCAGCTTGGCCCGCAGGCTGTTGCGGGCTGCAGCGATGTCCGTGACGTCGATTTTTGGCGCCTCTTCCAGCAAGGTCCCATTTGCCGAACGCATGGTATCGGGCACGGTGGCCAGGTCGTCGGATTCCCGCTCCACAGGCAATGCCAGCGGCGGTTGGCCCAGCACGGCGTGCTCGTCGTCGGACAAGTCGATTTCACCCAGAAATGCCGCGCGCACATCTGCAAGAGACGGCAGGTTGCCGGCGCGTACGACAGCGTAGGCAATGCCGCACTCCTCAAACAGCTTGCGCTTGAGGTCCCGGTTGCTGGCTTTGAGTCCACGCTCACCGGGAACATCCAGGCAGCCAATGACGGTGCCATCCGCAGCGCACACGGTGAAAGTGCAATACAGCGTTTTCAACAATTCAAAAGAGCGTTGCCCTTCAGCCTCTGACCGTGGCGACACGAAGCGGATCACAGGAACTTTGACCAGCACATGGTGGTCAAAGAAAGCCCGTTGCAGCCAATGCCAGACGTCTTGCTCTGCTTCGACCAACAGCGACCTGGACTGAAGATGCCACTGCGCGGGCATACGCCTTTTCTCACGCGCAGCCCGAGCCAGCCAGCCACGGTGGCAGGCCGCTCCCAGGACCATCGCGAACAGTGCTGTCACCGTGAGCGCCAGCACAAAAACATCAACCATGAGGTGCCTTCACTTTTTTTGAGTTTAAACACAGCAAGGTCAAGTTACAACTATTTACCTCTATAGGTGTTGTGAAGGCGTCTCATGTTCGAGACTAAAGTACTGATTTACCTAAGGAAAGCGAGCAATGATGGAAATTTCCGTCAAACCGCCACTTCCGATATGTAACAAAATTTACATTTCAAGCGCTTCCGGAAGAGGGCTCGCCAGAACTTTGTCTATCCGCTTGCCATCCAGGTCAAGGACTTCAAAACGCCATCCGGCGCACTCCACGCGCTCTGCTGTTTTCAGCAAGCGGCCCGACACGCTTTGAAGCAGGCCCGCCACCGTGTTGTAGCGGCCCCTGCCTTCTTCGGGGAGTTCCTTGATGTCCAGCCGCGCCTTGAGCTCGGAAACCGGCATCACGCCGTCGATGAGCCAGCTGCCGTCCTCCCTTTCGGTGGCCCATGCATCGATTTGGGCGCCGGGCTGCAGCTCGCCGGTAATGGCTTCGAGCATGTCCATCGGCGTCATCAGGCCCTGCACAACGCCGTATTCATCCACCACAAACACAATGCGGGTGGAGCGAGCCCGGAACTGCTCCAGCAACTCCATGCCCGTGAGCGTTTCAGGAACAAACACCGCTGGCACCGCATACGCGCCGATGCGGTCGGTGACCGAAGGCACCGCAGCGGCACCTAGCGAGGGCGGTGAGGGCTGGATCTGCCCGCGCAAGGCCAGCAGTTTGGCGACATTGACCACGCCTACGACGTCGTCCAGGCTGCCGCGGCACACGGGGTACCAGGAATGCCCGGTGGCGCCTGCCTTGTCGATGGCCTGGGCGATGGTGTCGGAGGCATCCAGCCATTCGATGTCGGAGCGCGGAAGCATCAGTGAAGTGAGCAGGCGGTCGTCAAGCAAAAAAACGTTCTGCACCATCTGATGCTCGTGTTCTTCGATCAGGCCGGCGTCTACGCCCTCTTCCAGACTGGCAGCGATTTCCTCTTCAGTCACCGCCCGGCCCGCGCTGTTGTCAATGCGAAGCAGTTTGAGCACGGCCAGCGTGCTGATGGACAGCAGCTTGACAAAGGGCTTGGCCCCGGTCGCCACCCACATCATCGGGCGCGAAACCAGGCGTGCCACTGTTTCAGGGTAGAGCTGGCCAATGCGTTTGGGCACCAGCTCGCCAAACACGATGGTGATAAACGTGATGACCGTCACCACCAACGCGGTGGCGGTGATCTCGGAGGCGCGCGGCGGCGCGCCAAAGCTTTGTATCCAGGCGGCCAGGCCGCTGCTGAAAGCTGCCTCGCCGATGATGCCGTTAAGCATACCGATGGAGGTGATACCGACCTGCACCGAGGAGAGAAACTGCGTGGGGTTGTCGAGCAGACCCAGCGCCGCTTGCGCGCCCTTGTCGCCGGACTCGCCCATGGCAGTCAGCCGCGCCTTGCGGCTGGAGGCCAGCGCCATTTCCGACATGGCAAACACGCCATTAAGCAATGTCAAAAAAGCAATCAGCAAGAAGTCCATAAGGCCTGGCGCAAAATAAACACATGTCACTTTACTTGATCGGCGACCTGCAGGGTTGCCACGCACCTTTTCAGCGGCTGCTGGACAAGATCGATTTCTCACCCAGCCGGGACACCGTCTACATCCTCGGCGATCTCGTCAATCGCGGACCCGGCTCGCTGGAAGTGCTGCGTAGCCTGTCAGCGCTGGGTGATGCCGCGCAATGCCTGCTGGGCAATCACGACCTGCATTTGCTGGCGCTGTGGCAAGGTGTGCGAAAACCCGGCCGCAGCGACACGGTGCAGGACGTCCTCGATGCCAAAGACAGCCACACGCTGCTGGACTGGCTACGGCACCGCGCCATGGCCATTCACCGCCATGGCTGGCTCATGGTGCATGCCGGCGTCTTGCCGCAATGGTCTGTGGCACGCACCCTGGCCTTGGCAGGCGAGGTGGAACAAGCGCTGCGCGGCCCCGATCTGAAGGGCTTTTTAAGTGACATGTATGGCAACACTCCGGCGCAATGGCACGACCGTCTGCACGGCGCCGACCGCTTGCGCGTGATCGTGAACGCGCTCACGCGTCTGCGGTTTTGCACACCCGAGGGCGTGATGGAGTTCAGCAGTACGGAAGGCGCGGGCAGCGCGCCGCCAGGACACATGCCATGGTTTGACGTGCCCCGCCGCGGCACTGCGGCGACGCCGATCGCATTCGGCCATTGGTCCACGCTGGCCAGCAGCGACAACGCTGCGCCTCATTTGCGCCACAACGCCTTGCCGCTGGACACAGGGTGCGTATGGGGTGGTTGCCTGACGGCCGCCAGGCTGGGCGCCAAGGCCGGGGAGTTTGAACTCATTGCCGTGCAGTGCGAACAAGCCAGAAAGCCCGGAAAAACCCCTTGATCCGCCGATCCCTTGGCTAACCGTCAAGCGCTCACGCGTTGACAGAGCTAGAAGGCGGCCGGCCGGGTACTTGAGATCGATGCCTGTTGTGCAGCGTCGTCCGCCCAGGCGCGGGCCATGCTGGCCGACAACAACAACACGGCTGATGAAAAGTAAATCCACATCAGGATGACCACGAGCGAGCCCGCTGCGCCGTAAGCCGAAACCACCGCAGCCGTCGACAGATAAAAAGCCATCAGGTGCTTGCCCACCGCAAACAGGACAGCGCCGACGGCAGAGCCCCACACCAAATACCGCATGCCGGGCTTGGGGCCCACACTCATTTTCATGAGCGACACAAACAGGGCCACGCAGAACCCGAAAGAAATCACTTCATTGAGAATCCAGGCGATCTTTTCAACCGGTAAATAGCCGCCCGCCCAGCCCGACAGCAGACTGAGAAAAGTCGAGATCGCCAGCGACACCAGCAACAAAAAACCGAAGGCAAGTATGTACGCCACCCCGCGCAGGCGCAAGGAAGCGCCGTGCCACCAGCGCTGCTGCGGCGCTTCGCCGCTGCCTTGCCGCCACAGCCGCTCGAAGGCGTCCTGCAACTCGGCAAACACCCCCGTCGCGCCGGACAGCAGCAGAGCGAAAGCAAAAAGAGAAGCGGTAATGCCTTCAGAAGGCGCCTGGGCGCTGGACAGCGCCTGCTGCACAACCTGAGCGCCCTGCGCACCAATGACGCTGCGGATCTGATCGACCAGGCTGACCTCAATGTAGCGCCGGTCCAGCCACCAGCCGAGCACCGCCACGAGCAACACCAGCAGAGGTGCCAGGCTGAGAATGCCGTAGAACGACATGGCTGCGCTCATGCGCATGCCGCCCGCTTCAATCCAGTGGTCAACAGCCTGCCACAAAGGCCGGTAAAACGGCCTGAAAAGCTGCTGAAGAAAAGCCAGCGCAGAGGCCGGCATGGCCTGACTGCATGGGGTAGGTGTCTCCATCATCGCCAAAGCATAAAGCCCTGTGGCCACAACCCCGCCGGACGGTCGCTTCAGCGACCGTAGGCGTGAACCGACGAATGCAAAGAAGAACCGAAGAAGGAACCGAAAACGAAGGCAGCTACGCGAGGGCCTGTTCCTGGCTCCGCCACCGCGCGTCGCGTCCGTCCCGCCTAGCCTGCCGTCTTGAACAGCGCGGCGATTTTTTTCTTGGGCTTGATGTTGGCCGACACACTGCTGCGTGCGGGAGCGGCCTTGGCGGCAGCTTCCCAAGCAGGCTGGGCATCGGGCGCAGCGGTTGACTCGTAGGGTTGGTCAAAAAACGGATCACGCGGTGCCGCCGGCTGGCGATGCGGCGTGTATTCGCGGCGCTCCCTCGGCTGGCGAGCTTCACGCGCAGGGCCGCCCTCTTCACTTTCGCGGTACATGCGGCGGCCATCGTTGATGCGGCCTTGCTCGCTGATACGCGGCTGGTCTTCCTCGAATTCGATGGGTTCGAGTTCGATTTTGGTCTTGATCAGCTTTTCAATGTCGGCGACCAGGCGCTGGTCGCTGCCGGCCACAAAACTCACGGCCAGGCCTGATGCGCCAGCGCGGCCGGTACGACCGATGCGGTGCACGTAGTCTTCGGCGTTGAAAGGCACATCGAAGTTGAACACCGCCGGCACGTCCTTGATGTCCAGGCCGCGGGCCGCCACGTCGGTACAGACCAGCAGGTCGACTTCGCCCTTCTTGAAGGCCTCAAGTGCTTTCAGGCGCTCGTCCTGGCTCTTGTCGCCGTGCAGTGCAGTGGTTTTGAGCCCTTCGCGCTCCAGCGACCGCGCCAGCCGGGCGCAACCCAGCTTGCTGTTGACGAACACAAAGGCCTGCTTCATGCCGCGCTGCTTCAGGATTTGGTGCAGGGCGCGGCGCTTGTCGTCGGCGCCCACGCTGTAGAAATGCTGTTCCACCGTGGATGCCGTGGCGTTGGAGCGTGCCACTTCGATGGTGACCGGGTCCTGCAGGTAGCTGGACGCCAGGCGTTTGATTTCGGGCGAGAAAGTGGCCGAGAACAGCAAGGTGATGCGCTGCTTGGGCAGGTAGCTCAGGATGCGCTGCAGGTCGGGCAGGAAGCCGATGTCCAGCATGCGGTCGGCCTCGTCGAGCACCACGTACTCGACCTGGTTGAGCACCGCGTTTTTGGCCTCGATATGGTCCAGGAGGCGACCTGGCGTGGCCACCAGCACTTCGACGCCTTTTTTGAGTTCGGCGGTCTGCGGCTTCATGTCCATGCCGCCGAAAACGACAGCGCTGTTCAGGTTGGTGTACTTGGCATACAGCTTGACCTGCTCGGCGACCTGCACGGCGAGTTCCCGCGTGGGCAGCAGCACCAGCGCACGCACAGGGTGGCGGGCCGGCGAGGTCGAGGCGTTCTCGTGCTTCATCATGCGCTGCAGCAGCGGCAGCGCAAAAGCAGCGGTCTTGCCGGTACCGGTTTGTGCGGCGCCCATGACGTCTTTGCCTTGCAGGACGACCGGGATGGCCTGTTCCTGGATCGGTGTCATGGTTTCGTAGCCCATTTCGGCGACGGCGCGGGCCAGCGGTTCTGCCAGCGAAAGATTGGAAAAAGAGGATGTCATAAAGGAAACTTGGCGGTCACTCTGCGGGTTGTCTTGCGAAGGGCGCGCGGACCGAAAGTTGCGGGCCGGCGCGCTGGCAGCCAACAGCACCGCTGCGCCATTGGCAAGAAAGGGAGTGCGGCGGGCTGCCCGGCATGGCACGGTCACGACCGCGATGGGGCTTGTGCAGCGCTTCCTCAGCCCTCTATTGTCGCACTTTGGGCTCCAATGGCCGCTTTTGCCGGCCCATCACACCTTCAGGGCTATTTGTCCGGCCTTGCGCCCATCGGTTCGCCCACCTTCTTGCTATCTATTTTATAGCTGCTCGCGCTCGTCTGTAAAGGGCTGGGAGCCTATTCTGTTCATAATTTATGCCTGCCGGCAGCCTCGGGGCCTTCTGCACCCCCGGCGCCGCGCTACAGGCTGCGGGCGCTGAAGGTGTCGCAGGCCTTCACGCTGCCGGTTTTGAGGCCGGTGTCGAACCAGCGCTGGCGCTGGGCGCTGGTGCCGTGCGTAAAGCTTTCTGGCACCACCGCGCCACCGCTGGACCGTTGCAGCGCATCGTCGCCGATTTTGGCGGCGGCGTTCATGGCCTCCTCGACGTCACCCTGCTCCAGAATCTGGCGCGCACTTTGCGCGTTGTGGGCCCAGACCCCCGCAAAACAGTCGGCCTGCAGCTCCAGCTTCACGCTGAGCACGTTGTATTCGGCCTTGCTGACGCGGCCACGCATCTGGTCCATCTTGCCGCTGATGCCCAGCAGGTTCTGCACGTGGTGGCCCACCTCATGGGCAATCACATAAGCCTGCGCAAAGTCACCGGGCGCACCCAGGCGGCTGCGCAGGGTTTCGTAAAACCCGAGGTCGATGTAGACCTTCTGGTCGCCGGGGCAGTAAAACGGCCCCATGGCGGCCTGGCCCTGGCCGCAGGCGGTTTGCGTGGCGCCGCGAAACAGTACCAGACGCGGCTTTTGGTAGGTGGCGCCGCCTTTGGTGAACACATCGGTCCAGACATCTTCGGTGTCGGCCAATACGGTCGACACGAATTTGGCCATGCGGTCGTCGGCCGGAGGCTTGGGGGCCGGCCCCTGCTGCACCTGGGCCGGGGGAGAGCCCCCGCTGAGCAGGCTCAGGATGGTCATCGGGTTGATGCCGAAGATCCAGCCGCCCACCAGCGCCACCACGATGGTGCCTATGCCGATGCTGCGCCCGCCCAAACCAAAGCCGCCCCCGCCCCCACCGCCATCCCGGCGGTCTTCCACATTGTCGGATTCACGGTTGCCTTCCCATTTCATGCTGTTCCCCTGTCGCTTGTCAGTGTCAATGCCGCGGCGGCAGCGCCGTCGCCGGCCCGGTTTTCGGGCCTGCTCCAGCATGACGGCAAGCCGCCTGCCCGCCTGTCAGCGCATGCGCCGACTTTACTAGAGCGGCCTCGCGGCATGGAACAAAATGGAGGCTGGTGGTATCCACGTTTCATGATGGCCTCGATGACAACTTCTTTGACTGGTTTTTTTTACGGACTTTGGAGCCTGCGCAGCAGCCGGCCAGGCCCAGGCGGTGCGGTGCCGGCGTCCAGCCCGCCGCGCAGGCGGCTGGCGCCATCCATTTTTTCGGGCCTTTGGGTTCTGTCGGTGGCGGCGCTGCTCAGTGGCTGTGCCAGCCCTATCACCACACGAGTCACCAGCTTCAACCAGTGGCCGGCCGACACCGCGGGCGCCACGTTCAGCTACATCACACCCGTAGACGCCACGCGCGAACTGGAGCAGGCCACTTACGAGGGCTACGTACAGGCCGAGCTGGAAAAGCGCGGGATGCGGCGCGCGCCGGGCGGCCAGACGGGGCGCCTGCAAGTCGACGTAGCCGCCAGCCGGCAGAGCGAAGACAAAACCTGGCTGCAACCGGTTTATCAAGACCACCTTGTGTTTCTTCCGCCTTACCGCGATGCGGCCGGCCGCATCTTTCCGGGCGTCTGGGCGCCCGACCCGTTCGGCCCGCGTTATGTAGGCGACCGCCCGGTGCAGGTCACGGTCTTTACCCATTCCCTGCGCCTGCGGGTGCTGGACACCCTGGGCACCCCGGCCGGCAAGCCGCCCCGCACGGTGTTTGAGTCGCGGGCTGTGTATGAAGGCGGCAGTGGCGACCTGCCGCTGCTGATGCCCTACCTGGTGCGGTCAGTGTTTGACGAATTCCCTGGCCAGAACGGCCAGGTGCGCACCGTGAAGTTCGACGGCAAGACGGGCGAGCTGCTCAAAAAGTAGCAACGCCAGTCACAACGTTGTCAACGGACTGCCGACCTATTCAAAGCGCACCGTCAACCCCTTGAGCCCACCGGCCACCGGCCCGGTTGCTTCAATCGCAGAGTGCCAGGTCTGCCCCGCTTCCACCGGCCAGGCGTCGGTCAGCGTTCCTGTGGTGATGAGATCGCCCGCCTGCAAGGCCGGCGCACCCGGCGTGGCGCGCAACTCGTTCACAAAATGCAGCAGCGCCTGCACCGGCCCGTCCAGCACATTGGCGCCCGTGCCTTCGTCTTTCAGCACGCCGTCGCCATACAGCTTGATCCGCAAACCGGCCAGCGATGCCACCACCGCCTCAGGCGCCGCGCCGGCCTCCAGCCGGACAGGATGCCCCACCAGCAGCAGGCCGTGCAGACCCCCATCAGCCACCGCCTGCGCAGCCGTGAACTTCCAGGCCGGAAAATGCGTGTGCACGATTTCATAGCCATGCGCCACCCAGTCCACAGCGGCCACCAGCTGCGCCAGCGAGCATCCAGGGGGCGGCGCCTCGCGCAGGCAAAACACCACTTCGGGTTCGATACGCGGTTCGCACAATCCTTGAAGCGAAAGCACCGCTTCATTCGGTGTTGACTCGTCGACCACAGTGAGCGTGCTATGCCACACCGTGCCCCATATCGGGCCATAGACCTCGTAACGCGGCCAGATGGTGCGATTGGTAAAGCCCACCTTGTAGCCCACCGGGCGTTCTCCACCCGCGCTGCGCGCGGCGCGCACGGCCAGTGCAGTGGCGTAGGCAAGGGGCACCTCAGCCGGCACCTCACTCGACCATGACAAGGGCTGCACCTGCAAGCGGGCACGGGTCACATCGGCCACAAGGTCCTGGATATCCGGGTGGGAAGCTGGGGTGTTCATAAGCTTATGGTAGCCAACAACCGCAGCCGTCCTTCACAATGACGGCATGCCTGCAGCTCCCTCAACCACCGTCCAGCCCTGCGTATTGCTCACCGGTTTTGACCCTTTTGGCGATACCGGGCACAGCGACCAGCCCATCAACCCGAGCTGGCAGGCGGTGAAGGCGCTCAAGGGCAAGCGCATCGCTGGCCACACCCTGGTGGCGGCGCAGCTGCCCACCGTCTTCCAGGCGTCCATTGATGAACTCCACCGGCTGCTGGCCCAACACAAGCCGACGCTTGTCATCTGCGTCGGCCAGGCCGGCGGGCGCGGCGCGATCTCGCTGGAGCGCGTGGCCATCAACATCAACGACGCGCGCATTCCCGACAACATCGGCAGCCAGCCGGTCGACACGCCCGTGGTGCCCGGCGGCCCCGCCGCATACTTCAGCAACCTGCCCATCAAGGCCATGCTGCAGGCGATGCAAGACGCCGGCGTGGCCGCCGAGGTGTCGCAAACGGCCGGCACCTTTGTCTGCAACCACGTGTTTTATGCGCTAATGCACGCGCTGGCCACACGGCGCGGCTTCAAGCGCACGCGCGGCGGCTTTATTCATGTGCCTTATTTACCTGAGCAAGGCGCGCCCAGCCTGCCGCTGGAAGAGATCGTGCGCGGGTTGCGGCTGGCGGTGGCTACGGCGCTGGCCACCTCGCAAGACATTGCCAAAGGTGCAGGAGCCGTCAGTTAACCTTCGTTTCCGTGCGTTGAAGTTGTTGATTTCACTGATGGGGCGTGCGCCTTGTCTTCTGCGGGAGCTCCAGCGGCGGCGGCCGGCTCACTCTGCAACAGCCGCCACGCAAACCACATGCCCAACACGGCGTTGCCGATCGCAAAGCAGGTCACCATCACTGTGGCCGCCGCATTCAACGGCCGGTTGTGCACCACCCAGGCCAGCAGCGGAGACAGCCCGTTCAGCACGAGCATCAGCCAGAACAAGGGATTGCGCGGCTGGTAAAGCCGCGCGAGGTGGGAGAGGTTCATCATGGCCATGCTAACCGCAGCGGCGCTATCCGCCGCCAATTAGCTGGTGCCTGTGGCCGACGCGCTTGTAAGGCTGGCCCGACTCGAAGTGTCTTGTCAGCGAACGAATGACGCAGACATAAAGCCTTGGGCAGGTTGCCCAGTCATCATGCTGCCGGCTCTCGCGCTGGTTCCAACGTTGGCCACCATGCCTGCGGACCCCCCAGACTCATTCGACGAAGACGCGCCCGCCAGAACCTGGGTTTTGGACTCCCCAGACCCGTCACCTGCTGCAGGTGGCAAGGAAGAACCTGCCACCACATGGGCCTGCTGAATACAGTTTTGACGCGCGGGGCCTGCTGCGTTTTCAATGCATTGCGCAATCGCCTGCATTTCAGTCTGGCGCTGGAAGTCACGGATTTTGGCTTTGGTCACCTGCTCGTCCGCCACAAACCCGATAGCCGCCAACTGGCAAACAAGGACCAAACCCGCAGCCACCCAAAGCAGCGTTTTGTAAGGCATTTCGTCGAATTTTTGCAAGCAGTTTGAAAACATGGCGGCCTCCCGTTGAACCTGTTTTCATACTAGGCTGGCGTTTTCCAAAGCCATTCGGCGCTTTACCCGGAAATATGTAGGATAAAAACCTTTCACTCTTTTACGTAACAGAATCGCATCGAGGTGACCACAAGCTAACTTCTCGCCTTCCACCGCTCTTCCCCTCTCCTATATTTACCGCTCGCCCCCTCGCTAAATGACGCCCATCGTGCTTGACCCCGCCCAAACCGCCGCCCGGCTGCCCTACCCGCTGCTGGTCAGTGAGCTGGCACAACTGCTCCAGGACAGCTCGGTGCAGGTACCGCTGCGCGTAGTCCAACGGCTGCCTGGCGGAGGCAGCCTGTTTGTTATGCCGGCGCTGGATGCCCGCACGGCGATCACCAAGCTCATCACCTTCACCCCCGGCAACGCGGCCGTGGGCCTGCCCACCATCCAGGGCGACGTGGTGGTGTTTGACGTGGCCACCGGACGGCGCCGGCTCGTGCTCGACGGCCCCACCGTCACCGCCAGGCGCACCGCCGCCGTCTCACTGCTGGCCGCGCAGCGGCTGGCGCCCAACACCCGTGGGCCGATGCTGATCGTCGGCGCCGGCGTGCAGGGCCTGGCCCACCTCGAAGCGTTTGCAGAAGGCCTGGGCGTGCGGGAATTTCAGGTCACCTCGCGCAGCGCGGCCAGCGCACAAGCGCTGGTGCAACACGCGCAGTCCCTGGGCCTGAGCGCCCGCGTGGTGGGCGATGCCAACGCCGCGCTGGCCGACTGCCCGCTGGCCGTCACCTGCACACCCGCCAGCGGCGTGGTGCTCAGCGCCCCGCCGCGCGACGACGGCTTCATCAGCGTGGTGGGTGCCTTCACCCCCGCCATGGTCGAGCTAAGCGCCGAGCTGTGCCAACACTTCGCCGCCAAAGGATCGGTGTTTGTCGACACAGCCGACGCGGCGCACGAAGCCGGCGACCTGCTGCAGGCCGGGTTGGACGTAAGCCGCTTTCCCACTTTGGCCGACGTGGTGCTCCAGGACATGAAAAAACCCACCGGACCGGTGCTGTTTAAAAGCTGCGGCTGGGCGGGTTGGGATCTGGCTGCTTCCAGGGCAGCGCTGCGTACGGATCACGATCGACAGCAACTTCACCACCATCACCGCCCGTGAAGGCCGCATGATCGCCGGACTGTCCGCCGGCGGCTTTGGCACGGTGAACGCCGTTTTCAAATACCCTGAGTTGTGTATTTCCGCCGCCGCATTAAGCCCGGCCATCTATTCGCCAACGCCGCCTGCCCATTCTTCGGCCATGCAGGTGGCGCCGTTTCAGGCGGGCGGAAAATTTGACCAGGCTTCCTGGGACCGCCTGAACTACACCGCCAGCTGGGAAGGCTACAAAAGCAAAAAGGTGGTGGTGCCGATGTGCATCAACAGCGGCGACCACGACACGTTTTCCATCGCCTACCACTCGGCCGGCCTGTTCCAGAAGTTGTTTGAGTACCAGCCAAAGCTGGTGGAATACCGCGTCGTTGACGGCGACCATGAATGGCTGGTCTGGCGTGACACCATTGGCGATGCCATCAAATACATGAGCGGCTTTGCCAGCCGCCCCCAGGTCGCCAAGCCCTGACGCCGCGGAGGGCAGAAACGACAACGGACGCCCCTTGCAGGCGCCCGTTCGAACCCAGCGCGTGGATACCCGTTACGCCTTCGGCAGCGTCACCCCAACCTGGCCCTGGTATTTACCACCCCGGTCCTTGTAGCTGACTTCGCAGACGTCGTCCTTGTCGCTTTCAAAGAACAGCACCTGGGCGCAGCCCTCCCCCGCATAAATCTTGGCGGGCAGCGGCGTGGTGTTGGAGAACTCCAGCGTGACATAGCCTTCCCATTCGGGTTCGAACGGCGTGACGTTGACGATGATGCCGCAGCGCGCGTAAGTGCTCTTTCCCAGGCAGATGGTCAGCACGTTGCGCGGAATACGAAAGTACTCCATGGTGCGGGCCAGTGCGAAGCTGTTGGGCGGGATGATGCAGCTGTCGCCGTGAAAGTCGACAAAGCTTTTTTCGTCGAAGTTCTTCGGGTCCACCACGGTGCTGTGGATGTTGGTAAAAACCTTGAACTCGGGGGCACAGCGGATGTCGTAACCGTAACTGCTGGTGCCGTAGCTGATGATCTTCTGGCCTGCGGCTGTGGCGCGTATCTGCCCCGGCTCGAAGGGCTCGATCATGCCGGTGGTTTCTGCCATGTGGCGTATCCATTTGTCGCTCTTGATGCTCATGGGGGTCGGGCTCCTGTTGTGGCTGTGATTGTAAGTTGGGCTTGCAACGCCACCCCATTGGGCAGGCCATGCGAAAGCCTGGCCGGTCCCGGACGAATCTGCTCTAATGATTTTTGGAGACACACCCGGCACATTCGCCACAAGGCGCCTGTTTAGCGTCACGTTGCCCCTGCGAGAGGCGCAACGCAAGCTGAAGTGTCCCGTCCAGTCTGTGAATGTCGTTTCAAGGGACCCCATGAAAACACGATCTACCCAAAACAAGGACCGTATTCTTGTCGTGGACGACAACCCCGACATTCATGACGCGTTTCGCAGCGCATTGATCGAAGATGTGAATGCACAAGGAAAATTCGAGCTGGATGGCGCCCGAGACGGGCCCCACGGACTGGCCCTGGTGCAACAGTCGCTTCTGGCGGCGCGCCCCTACGCCCTGGCATTCATAGGCGTTTCGCACGCGGCGGGTCCGAAAGCGCTAGAAATAGCGCCTCAAATCTGGGCACTTGATCCGGGAATCCAGATCGTGCTTTGCGCGGAGCGATTGGCGCTTTCTTCCGCCGCGGTACTCGCAACGATGGGCGCGATGAACAGCAAGTGGTTACTCCTTAAAACGCCCTTCGAGTCTGTAGAAGTCATTCAGCTGGCGTGCTCCCTGGCAGAGAAATGGCATTTGCAGCAACTCGCCGGGTCGCATCAAAGCGTTAAGCCCGAAGCAGACGCAACAAAGACGGGGAACCCGGCGGATGCGTTCCAGATCAACGAGGAGGATTTGTTAAACACGCTGTTGGACAACGCCCCTGATCACATTTACTTCAAAGACGCACAGTCTCGTTTTCTCAAATGCAGCAAAGCACAGGCGCTGCAATTTGGGGCCGCGTCACCGGCGGAACTGGTGGGCAAGACAGATCTTGATTTTTTCTCCGAAGAGCATGCCCGCCCCGCCTACGAAGATGAGCAGGAAATCCTGCGAACAGGGCAGCCGATCATTGGCAAAGTGGAGAAGGAAATCTGGAAAGACGGGCGAGGTGAGTCCTGGGCGTTAAGCACCAAGATGCCGCTACGCAACAATGCCGGAGACATCATCGGCACCTTCGGCATCTCGAAGAACATTACTGCCCTGAAGCAGACCGAAGCAGCGCTGGCGTATCACGATGATCTGCTGACTACGCTCATGGAGAACTCACCAGACTCCATCTTTTTCAAGGACCTGGAATCACGGCTGGTCAAGGTCAGCCGTTCGGAGGTCCACAACCTCCTGCGACTATCGATCAGCCACTACCGCGCGGCCCATCCGGGCATGGACGACGAGGCACTTCCACCGCATTTGGCCAGTGTGGAGGAGTTTGAGAAGTATGTGATCGGTAAAACCGACGCAGACATCTACGGCCAGGACAGGGCGAGCGAATTCAGCCACGATGAAGAAGAGATCATCCGGACGGGGAAACCCATCGCCGAGAAGGCCGAAAAAACTGTTCATCCTGATGGGCGTGTCGTCTGGTACTTCACCAACAAAGGCCCCTGGAGAGACAGGAATGGCAAACTGATCGGGACCTTCGGAACCTCGAAAAACATGTCCGAACTCAAGGAAGCGGAACGCAAAATTGAAGAGGTCCAGGCACAGCTGCTCACCACGGCGCGCCTGGCCGGCATGGCAGAGATCGCGACCAACGTGTTGCACAACGTGGGCAATGTTCTCAATAGCGTCAATGTGTCGGCCGAAATGATTGGCTCGCAGTTGCGGACGTCCAAGCTCAAGGGGCTCGCCCGCTCTGTGGGTTTGATGGATGCACGCACCGCGGACCTGGGCGAATTCCTGACGCAGGACAGCAAGGGCAAGCTGTTACCCGGCTACCTGCGCGAGTTGTCCCGAACCCTGGAGATCGAGCACGAAGCCATGGCGAAAGAACTCGGTGCACTGAGCAGCAGTGTGAACCATATCAAACAGGTCATTGCCACCCAGCAGTCATACGCAGGTACCGCGCGCTTTGTCGAATCCACCAAGGTGAGTGAGTTGCTGGACGATGCGCTGCGCATGAATGCGGATGCACTGACACGGCACAAGGTGGATGTCGAAAAAAAGTATGCCGCCTTGCCCACCCTTTTGCTGGACAAGCAACGCATATTGCAGGTGCTGGTGAACTTGATCAGCAACGCCAAACAGGCGCTGGACACGATTGCGGACAGACGCCCCTTCATCACGCTCGATGCGGTTTTGATGGATGGGCCTGTGCTGCGCATCACGGTGACAGACAACGGGGAAGGCATTGCACCGGAGAACCTGACGCGCGTTTTCTCTCATGGCTTTACCACCCGAAAAAACGGGCATGGCTTTGGCCTGCACAGCTGTGTTCTGGCCGCACAGGAAATGGGGGGCAACTTGCACGTTCACAGCGACGGCCCCGGGCAAGGCGCATCGTTCATCCTGGAGATTCCGGTCACGATCGCGCAGGCCCACTGAACGCGGATGGCATCCCGCCGTACGGAACCCGGGGCGTTCAATGGCTTGAGAAATGACAGTTTTCTCAACCAGCCCGGGAGCCTCTGATTGCTATTGATTTAATAGCTGCTTGCGCTCGTCCCTAAAGGGTTGCAAGGCAATTTGATGAATGAAAATCATGGGGAAAACCCATTTTTCACGTCAAACAGGGCCTGGCTGCTTCAAAACAGGTGCCCGGTTGCCAGTGCGGCCGCGGCTGCCCGGGTCTCGACGCCGAGCTTTTCAAAGATGTGTTCCAGGTGCTTGTTCACCGTGCGGTGGCTCATGCCCAGGATGTCACCGATGTCGCGGTTGGTCTTGCCCTTGGCCAACCATGAGAGTACCTCGGTTTCGCGCGGCGTCAGCGCGGCATTGGCCAGGCGCGAGGGCGAGGCGGCATTGACGCTGCGCTGCTCCAGCAGCAGCATGGTTTCACCCATGCCGACCCGGCCCATATTGCGCACCGACAGTGGCACACCTGCCAGCGTCAGCAGCACTTCGCCGGTGTCGCTCTCAAGCGCGGCATACACCGGCTCGGGCAGGCGCCCGGGCCGCGCCCCGCATTCATCGCCTTGCAGCCACAGGGCCGCCTGCGGTGAACGCCAGGCGATGCGCCCGCGCGCATCGACCAGCACCACACCGAAGCCGGCCACGTCCACGGCCTCGCGCGCCAGCCGCGTCATGCGCGCGTTGCGCGTGTGGGTGTGCAGGCGCGCCACCACCTCCTGCGCACGCAGCGGCTTGACGACGTAGTCCACGCCGCCGCAGGCAAACCCTTCGAGCACGTGCGGCGTCTCCGACAGGCCGGTCATGAAGATCACGGGAATGTGCGCCATGACGGGATTGGCCTTGATCTGCCGGCAGGTGTCAAACCCCGAAAGGCCGGGCATGACGGCGTCCAGCAGGATGGCGTCGGGTGCGACCAGCTCCAGGCGCTGCAGCGCCGAGTCGCCGTCGCGCGCCACCAGCACGGTGTAGCCCTCGCCTTCCAGCGTGTCGCACAGCATGCCCAGGCTGCTGGGGGCGTCGTCCACCACCAGCACGACCGGGCGCTGTTCCTCAGTGGCCTCAAGCATCAACGCCCTCCGTCAAATGGTCCAGCAGCAATTCGAGCTCGCAGCGGCTCACGAAGCCGCGCAAGCGGGCACAGCTGGCGGCCAGCGCCGGGTCTTCGGCCGCGACGCGATCCAGCAGGCGGTGCAGACCGTGCACGTGGCCCAGCTTGACCAGCCGTATCAGCCCGGCTCGGGCTTCTTCGGGCAGGGCCGGCAAACTCTCCCCGGTCAGGCCGGCCGCCAGCGGCACCGGCGAGACGACGGAGGTCACCCACTCCAGCCCCAGGTGGCGCTGCAAGGCGTCCATCAACTCCGACTCGAGCACCGGCTTGCCGACAAAAGCCTGGCAGCCCGCCGCCTTGAGGCGCGAGGCCTGGTTCTCAAACACATTGGCCGACACGATGATGATGGGCACGCTGTCATAACCCCGGTGGCGTATCTGCTGCGCGGTTTCCCAGCCGTCCAGGTCGTCCATGCTGATGTCGAGCAGGATGGCGTCGGGCACGCCGTCCTTCAGGCTGTCTATGCACTCCAGGCCGCTGGCCGCCTCCTTGATGTCAAAGCCCAGCGGCGTCAGCATGCCCGCCAGCATCTGGCGCTGCACCGGCTGGTCGTCGACCACCAGCAGCGTGCGGCGCTTGCCGAAGAAGCCGGCGATCTGGTGCGGCGGGTCGGCCAGCGGCCCGGGGTCGTCGATCTCGCGCAGGTAGAGCCGCACGCTGAAGGTGCTGCCCTTGTCGGGCTCGCTTTGCAAAGTCAGGTCGCCGCCCATCAGCGCGGTCAGCAGGCCGGTGATGGTCAGGCCCAGGCCGGTGCCCGGCTCGCCGCGGCGGCGGCCCGCTGCCCCGCGCTCAAAGGGCAAAAAGATGCGCTGCTGGTCTTGCGGGGCAATGCCGATGCCGGTGTCCACCACGTCAAAGCGGATCACCTCGCGGCGGCAATCGACATGCAGCTTCACGCTGCCCGTATCGGTAAACATCACCGCGTTGCTCAGCAGGTTGATGATGATCTGGCGCAGCCGCTTGGCGTCGGCCTGCACCCAGGCCGGCATGCGGCCGCTGTGGGTGTAGATGAAGTCCACGCCCCTGGCCTGGGCCTGCGGCCGCACCATGCTGACCAGGCCTTCGAGGAAGTCGGGCAACGGCACGGGAATCGGCTCCAGCCGCAGCCGCCCGGCTTCAATGCGCGCCAGGTCCAGCAGGCCGTCAACGAGTTGCAGCAAATGCTCGCCGCTGCGCTGTATGGTTTGCACGGCGTCGCGCGGCGTGCGCGCCAGCGCTTCGCTCTTGAGCAGGATCTGCGAATAGCCCAGGATGCTGTTGAGCGGCGTGCGCAGCTCGTGCGTCATGCCGGCCACATAACGGGTCTTGGCCTGGTTGGCCGATTCGGCCACTTCCTTGGCCGTCTGCAGCGCTGCGTCGGTGCGCTGGTGCGCCTCGATTTCACGCGACAGCAACTGGTTTTGCCGGTTCGATTCATCCTGCGCCATGCGCCGGCTTTCGCTGCCCAGCACCACCCACCAGCTGCACACCGCGACGATCAGCAGTAGCATGGCGAACACCTTGACGAAAGCCGAGCGCAGCAGGCCCGAAAGAGCACCCGAAGCCGGCAAGGTGGTCTCCTGCATGTAAACCATGCCCATCACCGTGGCCAGCAGCGCGCACAGCGACAGCATCACCACCATGTAGTGGCCGACGCGGAAGTTGACGCGGCTCGACAGCGCACTGGGCAGCAGCGTGCTCAAAAACTCCTCGGCCTGCTCGGCGGCGCGCGAGCGTGTCTTGCAGCGGTCGTGGCAGCGCGACTCCAGCGTGCAGCACAGCGAGCAGATGGGTGCGCCGTAGGCCGGGCAGCTGGCCATGTCTTCGGCCTCGAAGGCGTTCTCGCAGACGTGGCATCGCACCTTCTGGCCCGGCATGCCCATGGCCTGCGGCTTGCGCGCGACGTAGTAGCGCCCCTTGGTCAGCCAGGCCAGCAGCGGCGACAGCAGCAGCGCCATGCCCAGCGCGATAAAGGGCGAAAACGCCTCGGCCCGCGGCCCCATGGCGCCGGTATAAGCCACCACCGACACCACCGTCGCGAGCAGCATGGAGCCCAGGCCCACCGGGTTGATGTCGTACAGGTGTGCGCGCTTGAATTCAATGCCCGGCGGGCTCAGTCCCAGCGGCTTGTTGATCACCAGGTCGGCCACCAGCGCACCCACCCAGGCAATCGCGACGTTGCTGTACAGCCCCAGCACTTTTTCCAGCGCCGAAAAAACATCGAGCGTCATCAAGAGCAGCGCGATCGCAACATTGAACACCAGCCAAACCACACGGCCCGGGTGGCTGTGCGTGAGGCGCGCGAAGAAGTTGGACCACGCGAGCGAACCGGCATAGGCATTGGTCAGGTTGATCTTGAGCTGCGACACCACCACGAAGACCACGGTCGCGGCCAGGATCCAGGCCGGGTCGCTGAACACGTAGGCAAAGCCCGCCAGGTACATCTGCGTGGGCTCCACCGCTTTCGAGGCCGGCAACTCATGCTGCAGCACCAGGAAGGCCAGGAAGGCGCCGCCCAGCATTTTCAGCATGCCCAGCACGATCCAGCCCGGCCCGGCCATCAGCACCGCGGCCCACCAGCGACGGCGATTCGCATGCGTCTTTTCAGGCAGGAAGCGCAAAAAGTCGACCTGCTCGCCGATCTGCACCACAAGCGAGAACGCCACGGTGGCCGCCGCACCAAACATGAGCGGGTCGAACTCGCTGCTGCCCGAGGTGCGGCCGGTCAGGCCGGTGAAGTCCGAAAACGCCTGCGGGTTCTTCCAGAGCACCGCAAGGTAGGGCAGCAACAGCAGCACGCCCCATAGTGGCTGCGTCCACATCTGCAGCCGCGAGATCAGCGTGATGCCGCGAACCACCATGGGCACGATGACCAGTGCGCTGATCACGTAACACCAGGCGATGGGAATGTCGAGGTACATCTGCAGCGCCAGCGCCATGATGGCCGCCTCCAGCGCGAAGAAGATGAAGGTGAAGCTCGCGTAGATCAGCGAGGTGATGGTCGAGCCCAGGTAACCGAAGCCCGCGCCTCGCGTCAGCAAATCCATGTCCACGCCGTAGCGCGCCGCGTAGTAGCTGATGGGCAGGCCGGTGAAGAACGTGATGAGCCCCACCACCAGGATGGCCCAGAGCGCATTGGTGAAGCCGTAGTTGAGCGCGATGGCGCCGCCTATCGCCTCCAGCGCCAGGAAAGACATGGCGCCGAAAGCCGTGTTGCCGACCCGCCACTCCGACCATTTGCGAAAACCGCGCGGCGTGTAGCGCAGCGCGTAGTCCTCGATGGATTCGTCGGCCACCCACGCGTTGTACTCGCGTCGAATACGAAAAATCTTCTGCGTGGCGATGGTCAAGGCGGTCTCCGTCAAACGGCCGTAGGGCTGCGGCAACTCACCCCATACGTCCCGCAAGAAGTGTGCCCGCATCTGGTGCACAGGGTGCTACGTTGATTGACGTATAGGGCTACGCGGCCCTTGTGAACATGATTCACCTGACCCCGACGCAAGCCTTTCTCTTTTTATGGCGTCAGTTTTTTTCCTTTCGACTTTCACCTTTTCATCAACCGCAGGAGCCCAGCATGTCCAACGACGATCGCGATCCATCTTCCTTCATCAACCGCCGCCGCCTCATGCAAGGCGTTGCCGCGGCCCTGCCACTGGCCGGCCTGCCCGGCTGGGCGCAAGCGCAGCAATTTCCCACGGCAAAGGTGAACACCACCAAGCTGGCTGTTACCGACACCGAAGTGACCGTGGGCCAGCTGCACTCGGCCACCGGCACGATGGCGATTTCCGAAACAGGTTCCATCCAGGCCGAGCAGCTGGCCATCGACCAGATCAACGCCATGGGCGGCGTACTGGGCCGCAAGATCAAGGTCATCAAGGAAGACGGCGCCTCCGACTGGCCGACCTTCGCTGAAAAATCCAAGAAGCTGCTGGTCAACGACAAGGTCGCCGCCGTGTTCGGCTGCTGGACCTCGGCTTCGCGCAAAGCCGTGCTGCCGATCTTCGAAAAAGAAAACGGCATGCTGTACTACCCGACCTTTTACGAAGGCCTGGAGCAGAGCAAGAACGTGATCTACACCGGCCAGGAAGCCACGCAGCAAATCCTGTACGGCCTGGACTGGGCCTCAAAAGAAAAGAAAGCCAAGACCTTCTTCCTGGTCGGCTCCGACTACATCTGGCCGCGCACCTCGATGAAGATCGGCCGCAAGCACATTGAAGGCCACCTGTCCGGCAGCAAGGTCGTCGGTGAAGAGTACTACCCGCTGGGCCACACCAACTTCAACTCGCTGATCAACAAGATCAAGGTCGCCAAGCCCGACTGCATCTTCATCGCGGTGGTCGGCGGCTCCAACGTGGCCTTCTACAAGCAGCTCAAAGCTGCCGGCGTCACCGCCGCCAAGCAGTTCCTGCTGACCATCTCGGTGACGGAAGACGAAGTGCTGGGCATTGGCGGTGAAAACATGAACGGCTTCTATGCCTCCATGAAGTACTTCCAGTCGCTGGACAACCCCAACAACAAGGCCTTTGTGACGGCCTTCAAGGCCAAGTACGGCAAGGACGCGGTGATCGGCGACGTGACGCAGGCCGGCTACCTCGGCCCCTGGTTGTGGAAGGCCACCGTTGAAAAAGCCGGCAGCTTCGACGTCGACAAGATCGCCGCGGCCTCCGCCGGCATCGAGCTCAAAACCGCGCCCGAAGGCTACGTCAAGCTGCATGAAAACCATCACCTGTGGAGCAAGGCCCGCATCGGCCAGGCGCAGGCCGACGGCCAGTTCAAGGTGGTGGCCGAATCGGCGGCCCTGATCGAACCCAACCCATTCCCCAAGGGCTACCAGTAAGCGTCAGTGCTGGCTCCTACCGGTTCACTCAGCTTTATCGCTGGGTGAGCCGGCAGGGGCTTCTTCTTTTCTTCTGCGCAGCCTTGTTTTTTTGAATTCCGACGTTTGACCACCCGCCGCACCGGAGCCCCATCATGACTCTTTCCGAAATGCTCAACATCGGCCTGATGCAAGGCTTTGCCGGCCTCAGCCTGTTTTCCGTGCTGCTGCTGATGGGCCTGGGCCTGGCCATCATCTTCGGCCAGATGGGCGTCATCAACATGGCGCATGGCGAGTTCATGACCATTGGCGCCTACACCATCTACCTGTTTTCACACCTGTCCGAAACCTACGCACCCGGTTTTGTGCAGGCCTACTTTCCCTTCGCCATCGTCGCGGCTTTCATCTTCGCGTTTGCTGTCGGCTGGCTGGCCGAATGGGCGTTCATACGCCATCTCTATAAGCGCCCGTTGGACACCCTGCTGGCCACCTGGGGCCTGTCGCTGGGTATGCAGCAGATCTTTCGCACCACCTTCGGCGCCAAGGAAGTCAGCCCTACCCTGCCCGACTGGCTGATGGGTTCCTGGGCCCCTTCTGAAGGCCTGGACATTCCCATCAACGGCATGTTTGTGATGGCACTGACTTTGGTCGTGACCTGCGGCGTGCTGATCGCGCTGCACAAGTCGCGCTGGGGCCTGCGCGTACGTGCCACGGTCGCCAACCGCGTGATGGCCAATGCCACCGGCATCAACACCAAAAAGACCGACCGGCTGACGTTTGCCATCGGCTGCGGCATCGCCGGTGTGGCCGGCGCGGCCTTCACCACCATTGGCTCGACAGGCCCGACCAGCGGCTCGCTCTACATCGTCGATGCCTTCCTGGTCGTCACCTTCGGCGGCGCGGCCAGCCTGCTAGGCACCGTGGTCTCGGCCTTCGGCATTGCGCAGACGCAGTCCATCGCCGAGTTCTTCATGACCGGCTCCATGGCCAAGGTGCTGACGCTGATGACCATCGTGACCATTCTGATGTTGCGTCCGCAAGGCCTGTTCGCCTCCAAAGTGCGGCGCTGAGCTTTCACTTTATTCCTACAGCAATCCCAGATAACCGGAGTTTTTCATGAACAGCCTCAAGCAATGGATAGAGCGCAACGGCCTGGGCAACGTCGCCCTGCTGGCCCTGGTGCTGCTGGTGGCCTTTCCCCTGGCGCTGGATTTGTTTCGCCTCAACCTGGTGGGCAAATACCTGAGCTATTCCTTCGTCGCGCTGGGCCTCGTCATGCTGTGGGGCTACGGCGGCGTGCTGAGCCTGGGCCAGGGCGTGTTCTTCGGCCTGGGCGGCTACGGCATGGCGATGTTCCTGAAGCTCGAAGCCAGCGACCCCATCACCACCAAGATCCAGTCCACGCCCGGCATTCCCGACTTCATGGACTGGAACCAGATCACCGCGCTGCCGATCTGGTGGAAGCCCTTCCAGTCGTTTCCGCTCACCTTGCTGCTGATTCTGGTGGTGCCCACGCTGCTGGCCTTCATCATCGGTTATGCCATGTTCAAGCGGCGCGTGGGCGGCGTGTACTTCGCCATCATCACGCAGGCCGTGGCGCTGATCCTCACGGTGCTCATCATCGGCCAGCAGGGCTACACCGGCGGCGTCAACGGCATGACCGACCTGAAGACCATCCTGGGCTGGGACACCCGCACCGACAGCGCCAAGTACATCCTCTACTTCGTCACCGTCGGCCTGCTGCTGGGCTCTATCGTGCTATGCACCTGGATCCAGAAAAGCAAGCTGGGCACGCTGCTGCTGGCCATGCGCGACAAGGAAGACCGCGTGCGCTTTTCTGGCTACGACGTGGCCATGTTCCGCGTCTTCGCCTTCTGCTTCGCGGCCATGCTCTCGGCGGTAGGCGGTGCCATGTTCACGCTGCAGGTCGGTTTCATGTCGCCCTCGCTGGTCGGCATCGTGCCATCGATTGAGATGGTCATTTTCGCAGCCGTGGGAGGGCGCATGTCGCTGGTGGGCGCGGTCTACGGCGCGCTGCTGGTGAACTTCGGCA
>NZ_JBDTPB010000142.1:0-30075 GCF_039932935.1 Polaromonas sp. | reverse complement strand
ACTACATCGAAGGCCTGAACATGCTGGCCAACATGAAGCTGTGCTCCAACGTGCCCGGCCAGTGGGCCATCCAGACCGCACTGGGCGGCTACCAGAGCATCAACGACCTTACCGGCGAAGGCGGCCGTCTGCGCCGCCAGCGTGACCTGGCGTACGAGCTGATCACCGCGATCCCGGGCGTCACCTGCGTCAAACCCAGCGCCGCGCTTTACATGTTTCCAAGGCTCGATCCCAAGGTCTACCCGATCAAGGACGATCGCCAGTTTTTCCTTGAACTCCTGAAAGAGACCAAGGTCATGCTGGTGCAGGGCACAGGCTTCAACTGGCCTGAGCCAGACCACTTTCGCATCGTCTTCCTGCCGCATGAAGAAGACCTGCGCGAAGCCATCGGCCGCATTGCGAAGTTCCTTGAGAGCTACCGCAACAACCGAACTTGACCCTGCATTTTCGGCCTCCCTGCCCCTCTCTTTCCGCGCCCCTTTTTGGGGTGGCAAGCACCAAGATCAACGTAAAGCAAGACCTCAGCCACTATGAAACCGACGAATTTGAGCCCGATCCGGGTAGGCCTTCTTGGCATTGGCACCGTGGGCAGCGGCACCTACAACGTATTGCAGCGCAATCAGGAAGAAATCCGCCGCCGCGCAGGCCGCGGTATTGAAATCACCATGGTGGCCGACCTGGACGTAGCTCGCGCAAAAGCCGCTGTGGGTGCGGGCGTGCAGGTGGTCGACGACGCCCGCAAGGTCGTCACCAGTCCTGATGTCGACATCGTGATCGAACTCATAGGCGGCTACGGCATTGCCAAGCAGCTGGTGCTTGAAGCCATCGAAGCCGGCAAGCATGTGGTCACCGCCAACAAGGCGCTGCTGGCCGTGCACGGCACCGAGATTTTTGCAGCCGCCCACCGTAAGGGCGTGATGGTCGCGTTTGAAGCCGCTGTGGCCGGCGGCATCCCCATCATCAAGGCGTTGCGCGAAGGCCTCACCGCCAACAGCATTCAGTGGATCGCGGGCATCATCAACGGCACCACCAACTTCATCCTGTCCGAGATGCGTGACAAGGGCCTGGACTTTGACGTCGTGCTGAAAGAGGCACAGCGCCTGGGCTACGCCGAAGCCGACCCCACCTTCGATATCGAAGGTGTGGACGCCGGCCACAAAGTCACCCTGATGTCCGCCATCGCTTTCGGCATTCCGGTGCAGTTCGACAAAGCTTACGTCGAAGGCATCACCGGCCTCGCCGCGCAAGACATCCGCTATGCCGAGCAACTCGGCTACCGCATCAAGCTGCTGGGCATCACCAAGCGCGCGGCCAACGGCATTGAGTTGCGCGTGCACCCGAGCCTGGTGCCGGCCAAACGTCTGATCGCCAATGTCGAAGGCGCGATGAACGCCGTAGTGGTGCAGGGTGATGCCGTCGGCACCACGCTGTACTACGGCAAGGGCGCGGGCAGCGAGCCCACCGCCAGCGCCGTGATCGCCGATCTCGTGGACATCGCCCGCCTGCACACCGCAGACCCCGAGCACCGCGTGCCGCACCTGGCCTTCCAGCCCGACGCGATGAGCGACCTGCCCGTCGTGCCGATGTCCGATGTGGTCACCAGCTACTACCTGCGCCTCAAAGTCGCCGACGAAGCCGGCGTGCTGGCCAAGGTCACCGGCATCCTGGCCGCAGCAGGCATCAGCATCGACGCCGTCCTGCAGCGTGAAGCCGATGAAGTGGGCGGCGAGGGTTCGACCCACACCGACCTCATCATCCTGACGCACGACTGCCAGGAAGCCAAGATGAACAACGCATTGGCGCAAATGCAAGCTTTGCCCACCGTGCTGGCGCCCATCACGCGCATCCGCAAGGAGGAGCTGGCCTGATGCACTACGTTTCCACTCGCGGTCACGCCGACCGCAAACGTTTTTGCGAAATCCTGCTCGAAGGCCTGGCGCCTGACGGCGGTCTTTACCTGCCCGAGCAATATCCTCAAGTGGATGCCACCACGCTGCAGAAGTGGCGCGGCCTCTCGTACGCCGACCTGGCGTTCGAAATCCTCTCGCTGTATGTCGACGACATTCCCGCGGCCGACCTGAAAGCCATCTGCAGCAAGACCTACACCGAAGAAGTGTTCGGCAGCCGCGAAATCGTTCCGCTGAAAAAACTCGAAGATGCTTCGACAGGCTCAGCACGAACGGATTTGTACCTCGAAGCCCTGTCCAACGGCCCCACGCTGGCCTTCAAGGACATGGCCATGCAGTTGCTGGGCAACCTGTTCGAATACGAACTGGCGCGCCGCGGCGAAGAGCTCAACATCCTGGGCGCCACCAGCGGCGACACCGGCAGCGCAGCCGAATACGCCATGCGCGGCAAAAAGGGCGTGCGGGTTTTCATGACCTCGCCCAATGGCCGCATGAGCCCCTTCCAGCAGGCGCAAATGTTCAGCCTGCAGGACGAAAACATCCACAACATCGCCGTCGACGGCGTGTTTGACGACTGCCAGGACATCGTCAAGGCCGTGTCCAACGATTTGGCCTTCAAGCGTCAGTACAAGATTGGCACGGTCAACTCCATCAACTGGGCTCGCTTGATGGCGCAAGTGGTGTATTACTTCGCCGGTTATTTCCAGGCCACGAGCAACAACACCGAGAAGGTCAACTTCACAGTGCCGTCAGGCAACTTCGGCAATGTCTGCGCGGGCCATGTCGCCCGCATGATGGGTCTGCCCATCGGCAAGCTTGTCGTCGCCACCAACGAAAACGACGTACTCGATGAGTTCTTCCGCACCGGTATCTACCGCGTGCGCGGCAGCGCCGACACGCATGAAACCTCCAGCCCCTCCATGGACATTTCCAAGGCCTCCAACTTCGAGCGCTTTGTGTTTGACCTGCTGGGCCGCGACGGCGACAAGACCAAGGCCTTGTTCCATGACCAGTTGGGCAGCCAGGGCTACTTTGACCTGAGCGCCGAGGCCGCCTTCAAGTCGGCTGCGCAGCGCTACGGTTTTGTCAGCGGCAAGAGCACCCATGCCGACCGGCTGGCCACTATCCGCGACATCTACAAGCGTTTTGGCACCATGATCGATACCCACACCGCCGACGGCGTGAAGGTGGCGCGTGAGCAGCTTCAAGCTGGCGTGCCGATGATCGTGCTGGAAACCGCACTGCCCATCAAGTTCGCCGCCACCATCGAGGAGGCCCTGGGCCAGTTGCCTGCGCGGCCCGCAAAGTTTGAAGGCATTGAGGCCTTGCCGAAACGCGTCAAGGTGCTGCCGGCCGATGCCGCCGTGATCAAGCGCTACATTGCCGATAATGTGCATTAAAACGGCTTGTAGCCCTTGTCTGTCGGGCGCAAGCAGCTATATTTTTAATAGCACCATGGCCTTTTTCTCTTTTCATCTGTGAGAGTTTCATCATGAATGTGGTCGCATTTGCGGGGTATTCCGGTTCAGGCAAGACCACGCTGGTCGAAAAGCTGATCCCGGCGCTGAAGGCTCGCGGCTTGCGCGTGTCGGTGGTCAAGCATGCCCACCACAAGTTCGACATCGACCACCCCGGCAAGGACACCTTCCGTCACCGCCAGGCTGGCGCTTTTGAAGTCGTGGTGGCTTCGCAGAACCGCCTTGCACTGATGCGCGAGTTTGAAAAGCCGTCGGAACTCACGGTGCACCAGCTGATTGCCGAGTTGTATGGCGGCGTGGACTGGGTGCTGGTCGAAGGCTTCAAGAGCAGCGACCTGCTCAAGGTGGAAGTCTGGCGCGCCCCCTCGGCCGACTATCCCGGCAAGCCCGCGCTCTACATGGAGGACGACTTCATCGTCGCCATCGCCACTGATGCACCCGACCAGCTGCCCGAAGCAACCTTGCGCCCGGTGCTGGATTTGGGCGATGCCGATGCCGTGGCAGAGTACCTGGTGAACAATCAGGACCGATTCAGCTATTCATTTGAAGATCGCTTCGCGGCTGGTTGACCGGCCTGGCCTTCTTGCTCGGTACGTCCTCCTTCTGCCACCGACACCTGGACCATGGGTACACCCTCTACAACGCCGACCAGTGCAGCCTCTGCGGCCTCTGCACCGCCCGCCCGAGCACACCTGAAGCCGCTTGACGTGGCGCTTGGCGAGTTGCTGGCTCGCGCCGCGCCGTTGCCCGGTCCTGAGACGATTTCCACTTTTGACGCCGATGGCCGGGTGCTGGCGCAGGACCTGACCTCCAGCCTCGATGTACCGGCGCACGACAACAGCTCCATGGACGGCTATGCCCTGCGCACCGCCGACTGGGTCGAAGGCGGCGTACTGCAGGTCAATCAGCGCATTCCAGCCGGCAGCAGCGGCCATGCGCTGGCAGCGAATAGCGCGGCGCGCATTTTTACCGGCGCGCCTATTCCTCCCGGGGCTGACGCCGTGGTGATGCAGGAAGATTGCGACGCAGTGGACGCTACCGAGGGCCAGGCCCACGCTGGTGTGCGCATCAAGGTCCAGCCCCAAGCCGGGCAATGGATTCGCCGCCGCGGGGAAGACGTGGCAGCCGGCGCAGTGGTGCTGCACCGTGGGGAGCGCCTGACGCCGGCCTCGCTCGGCCTTGCCGCCAGCATCGGCTTCGACAAGCTGCAGGTTGCCCCCCGCGTGCGCGTGGCGCTGTTTTCCACCGGTGACGAACTCGTCATGCCCGGCCAGGTCGCGCCGGCCGACATGAAGCCCGGCGCCATCTACAACTCCAACCGTTTCTTTTTGCGTGCGCTGCTGCTAAGGCTGGGCTGCACCGTGACCGATCTGGGCATCGTGCCCGACAGACTCGACGCCACCGTTGCAGCCCTTCAGGGCGCCAGCGCGCAGCACGACCTGATCCTTACCAGCGGCGGAGTTTCCGTCGGGGAAGAAGACCACATCAAGCCTGCGGTGCAAACCCTGGGCGAGCTCAACCTCTGGCAAATTGCCATGAAGCCGGGCAAGCCCTTTGCCTACGGCAAAGTGGGTGCGGCGCATTTCATCGGCCTGCCTGGCAACCCGGTTTCCAGTTTCGTGACCTTCCTGGTGCTGGTGCGGCCTTTTCTGCTGCGCTTGCAGGGCGCGCGCGAAACCGCGGTCAGCCCCGTCGCCATGCCGGCGCACTTTGACTGGCCCAAAGCCGACAAACGCCGCGAGTTTTTACGTGCCAGGTGCAACGCCGCCGGTGGGCTGGACTTGTTTGCCAACCAGAGCTCGGGCGTGTTGACCTCGGCGGTGTGGGGCGACGGCCTCATCGACAACCCCGCCGGTCAGGTGATTGCGCATGGCGACACTGTGCAGTTCATTCCGTTTTCCGCGTTGTTGTTGTGAGGCTGCCATGAAGATCACCGTCAAATACTTCGCCTCCATCCGTGAAGCCATAGGGCAGGGCAGTGAGGTGCGCGACACCTCCACCATCACGCTGGCAGCGCTGCGCGACGAACTCCTGGCCGCCACACCTGCACACGCCGCGGCGCTTGCCCGAGGCAAGTCTGTGCGCATGGCGCTCAACCAGGTCATGAGCGACGAAACAGCCCTCCTCACTGAGGGCTGCGAAGTGGCGTTCTTTCCGCCCGTCACCGGCGGCTGATCTTCGCCGGATCAGGCGAGCGCGGCGTCCAGCCTCTCAAGCCGTTCCACCAGCGCCGCAGACGCCCGCGTCATCGGGCTGCGCAACTCGTCACGCAGCAAACCTCGCCGCGCCAGCAATGCTTTGAGCGGTCCCGGATTGGGTTCCGTAAACAGGCCTTCTATCAGCGGTGGCAGCGGTCCCCATAAAGCCTCGGCTCCGGCCAAGTCGCCCGCCCGGATGCGCTGCACGACTTCCACAAAGCGCTCCGTATGCAAATGCGCCGCGGCTGCAATCGCGCCGCGGCCGCCCGCTGCCGTGGTGGTGAAGATGTTCGCGTCCTCACCCGCCAGCACCTGCAGCCGGCCATCGGTGATAAGGCTCTGTGTTTTGGCCGGGTCGCCGCCGCAATCCTTCAGCGCCTGAATTCGCGGGTGCGTTGCCAGCGCCCGGATGGTTTCAAGTTCCATCTTGCTGCCTGTGCGGTAAGGGATGTCGTAAAGAATAATCGGCACGGCGCTGGCATCAGCAAGGGTGGTAAACCACTCGATCAGGCCCGCCTGGGAGGGCCGGATATAGCTGGGCGCAGGCAACAAGATGCCCGCAATGTCCAGCTTGGACAGGGCCTGAATGCGCGCGGCTGTTTTACCCAGGTGGTAGCCCGACACCCCCATGATCACCAGCAAGCCACTTGCCTCGGCCATCACGGTTTGCAGTACCTCAAGCTGCTCGTCGTCGCTCAGGGCTGCCGCTTCGCCGGTGGAGCCGCACACCACCAGCCCGGCGATGCCGCTGGCGCGGTAGTGGGCCACCAGGCGCGTCAACGAGGGGTAGTCGACTTTTCCCCGGGCAAACGGGGTGACAAGCGGGATCCAGAGCCCCGAAAAATCCTGATTGGCCTGATTGGCCTGATTGGCATTAAGCGCTGTTTGCATGAAGACACATCCCAAAAAACTGACCGGCTTGGAAGGCCGTCATCAGAACAAGAGAAGGAGGTGTCCGCAAAAGACTTTGAGAAGTAACCGGCGGTTCCATCGCTCATTCGACGACGGAACCGCAGCTCCGGTCAAATGAGCAACGGTTTTTTCGATTTGCTGGCGCACAGTCCGGCCACATCCGCGCAATGCAGCGCGAGGGTGTTGGAGAACGTGGTGCGACCGAACATAGCTTTCATATTACCCGAGGCAAGGGTTTTTGCCATGCGATCAGCCCGTTCTGTACCGCCCCAGTGGCAAAATCACAACCATGTACCCGCCCCGCGTCCTGATCACCACCGATGACTTCAACCTCGCCGACGAGGTTGCCGCACTGCGCGCGAACGACAAGCGGGTAGGGGCCGTCTGCACCTTTACGGGTACCGTTCGTGACCGGAACATGACCCCCACGCTTGCCACTGCGTGTGCTGCGCTGCCCCCCGAGGGGGCTGAACTTGCTCGGGGCGGCCCTTCGCTGCGTTCGGCGGCCCCGCAAGGTGACGTGCTTTCTATGGAGCTGGAGCACTACCCGGGCATGACCGAGAAGGCAATCGAGGCCATGATCGACGAGGCCCTGTCGCGCTTTGACATTTTTGGTGCCCGCGTGATTCACCGGGTAGGCCTGTTGCAGCCGCTGGACCAGGTCGTCATGGTGGCGGTGGTGTCGGCTCATCGCGGCGAAAGCTTCAAGGCTTGCGAGTTCCTGATGGACTATCTGAAGACCCAGGCGCCGTTCTGGAAAAAAGAAGAAACGGCGCAGGGCGCCCGCTGGGTCGATGCCCGCGTCAGCGATGACGCAGCGCTGGCGAAATGGGGTATAGGCGCCACCAACGCCTGACGCCTGCTGCGGGTTGATGCACATCAACCAAAGCCCAATGACCTGCCCTGGGTGCCATTGATGACTTGAAAAGGGCCGCAAAAGCCCCAAACTCGGCGATAACCGCTCCTTGGGAGCCATTGCGGAGCCAATTCAATGCGACAAGACAAACTTACCACCAAGTTCCAGGAAGCCCTGAGCGACGCGCAGTCCCTCGCGCTGGGCAACGACAACGGTTATATCGAGCCGGTGCACCTCTTGGCCGCCATGCTGCGCCAGGAAGACGGGCCGCGCGCCTTGCTGGAAAAAGCCGGCGTCAATGTGGGTGGCCTCTCGCAGGCGGCTGATGCCGCTGTCAAGAAGCTGCCACAGGTGCAGGGCCAGGACCAGATCCAGGTCGGCTCCGAGCTGGCCAAACTGCTGCAGGCCACCGAAAAAGAGGCGATCAAGCGCAATGACCAGTTCATCGCGGGTGAGCTTTTCTTGCTGGCTGTGGCCGACAGCAAAGCCGACGTGGGCCGCCTGGCCAAGGAAAACGGCCTGACCCGCAAGGCGCTGGAAGCCGCGATAGACGCCGTGCGGGGCGGGCAAGGCGTGAATAGCGCCGATGCCGAAGGCCAGCGCGAAGCTCTCAAAAAATACTGCATGGACCTGACCGAGCGCGCCCGGCTGGGCAAGCTTGACCCGGTCATCGGCCGCGACGATGAAATCCGCCGTGCCATCCAGGTGCTGCAGCGCCGCACCAAGAACAACCCGGTGCTGATCGGTGAGCCCGGCGTCGGCAAGACCGCCATCGTCGAAGGCCTGGCCCAGCGCATCGTGGCTGGCGAGGTGCCCGACTCGCTCAAAGGCAAGCGTGTGCTGTCGCTCGACATGGCCGCATTGCTGGCCGGTGCCAAGTTCCGCGGCGAGTTTGAAGAGCGCCTGAAAACCGTGCTCAGCGAGCTGGCCAAGGACGAAGGCCAGACCATTGTCTTTATCGACGAGCTGCACACCATGGTGGGCGCCGGCAAGGCAGAAGGCGCCATGGACGCCGGCAACATGCTCAAGCCTGCGCTGGCTCGCGGCGAGCTGCACTGCGTGGGCGCCACCACGCTGGACGAATACCGCAAATACATTGAAAAAGACGCCGCCCTCGAGCGCCGCTTCCAGAAAATCCTGGTGGGCGAGCCGACGGTGGAGGCCACCATCGCGATCCTGCGCGGCCTGCAGGAAAAGTACGAAGTGCACCATGGCGTGCAGATCACCGACCCCGCCATCGTGGCTGCGGCCGAACTGAGCCACCGCTACATCACCGACCGCTTCCTCCCCGACAAGGCCATTGACCTGATCGATGAAGCTGCGGCCAAGATCAAGATCGAGATGGACTCCAAGCCCGAGGTCATGGACAAGCTCGACCGCCGGCTGATCCAGCTGCAGATCGAGCGCGAAGCCGTGCGCCGCGAAAAAGACGAGTCCTCGCAAAAACGCTTTGGCCTCATTGAAGAAGAGATCACCAAGCTGCAGAAAGAAATCTCCGACCTCGACGAAATCTGGCAGGCGGAAAAAGCCCAGGCCCTCGGTTCCAAGGACGTAATGGAAGAGGTCGACCGCATCCGCTTCCAGATTGAGGAGTTCACCCGCAAGGGCGACTTCAACAAGGTCGCCGAGTTGCAGTACGGCAAGCTGCCGGAGCTCGAAAAACGCCTGAAAGAAGCGCAGGCTAGCGAAGCCAGCAAGGGCAAGTCCAACGCACCCACATTGCTGCGGACCCAGGTCGGCGCCGAAGAAATCGCCGAAGTCGTGGCGCGTGCCACCGGCATTCCCGTCAGCAAGCTCATGCAGGGCGAGCGCGACAAGCTGCTGCTCATGGAAGGCAAGCTGCACGAGCGCGTGGTCGGCCAGGACGAAGCCATTGGCGCGGTGGCCAATGCCATCCGCCGCTCGCGTTCGGGCCTGTCGGATCCGAACCGGCCGACCGGCTCGTTCCTGTTTCTGGGCCCCACCGGCGTCGGCAAGACCGAGCTGTGCAAGGCGCTGGCAGGGTTCCTGTTCGACAGCGAAGACCACCTGATCCGCGTCGACATGAGCGAGTTCATGGAAAAGCATTCCGTGGCCCGCCTGATTGGCGCACCTCCCGGCTACGTGGGGTACGAAGAGGGCGGTTACCTGACCGAAGCCGTGCGCCGCAAACCGTACAGCGTGCTGCTGCTCGACGAAGTCGAAAAGGCCCACCCCGATGTTTTCAATGTGCTGCTGCAGGTGCTGGACGACGGCCGCCTGACCGACGGCCAGGGCCGCACTGTGGACTTCAAGAACACAGTGATCGTGATGACCAGCAATATCGGTTCGCCCATCATCCAGTCCATGGTGGGCCAGCCTTATGAGGACGTCAAGGAGGCGGTGGAGGGCGAGCTGAAGAACTACTTCCGGCCCGAATTCCTGAACCGCATCGATGAGACCGTGGTGTTCCATTCGCTCGACGCGAAAAACATCGAGTCTATCGCCCGCATCCAGCTCAAGGTGCTCATGGCGCGCCTGCAGAAGATGGACCTCACGATGGAAGTGTCGGAAGCGGCGATTGCCGAGCTGGCCAAGGTCGGGTTTGACCCGGTCTTTGGCGCCCGGCCACTCAAGCGCGCGATCCAGCAGCGCATTGAAAATCCGCTGTCCAAGCTGCTGCTTGAAGGGCGCTTTCCGCCCAAGAGCACGATACCAGTGGATGTCGACCCGATTCGCGATCCGGGGGTGTTCAGGTTTGAGGCTGCGTCCCAGTAAGCCGCGTTGCAGGCGCTATAGATTTGATAGCTGTTTGCGCTCGTTGCTATTGGGCTGCAGGGTGTTTTGATCCCTGAAAGTCAATAAAAAAGCCCGCTTTCACCATTGAAAGCGGGCTTTTTGCGTTCACGGCGTCAACCGGCGCGGATGGCGTTGAGCCATGCACCATGGGTGCCCTGTGCTTAGCCGCCCAGGCCCGCAAAAATATTCTGCACGTCATCGTTCGCGTCGATGGCGGCGAGAAATGCTTCAACTTCTTCCATATCGGCAGCGCTCAGCGAAGCCGGGTCGATCGGGTTCTTGGCCTTGTAGCCCAGCTTGGCCGACAACACGGTGAAACCCTGGGCCGGCAATGCGCGGCTCACCAGGTCCAGGTCGGTGGCGTCGGTCAGAAACATCGTTGTGCCTTCTTCTTCGCCCGGCTCAAAGTCCTGCGCGCCGGCCTCAATGGCGGCCAGCTCGGGGTCGGCCCCTGCTGCCGCAGATTCGGCTTCAATCATGCCCACATGGTCAAAGTCCCAGGACACCGAGCCCGAGGTGCCCAGCTGCCCCTTGCGAAACAGCACGCGCACTTCGGATGCCGTGCGGTTCAGGTTGTCGGTCAGGCATTCGACCATGAGCGGCACGCGGTGCGGCGCAAAACCTTCGTAGATCACGTGTTCAAAATGAACCGCATCGCCGGTGAGGCCGGCGCCTTTTTTGATGGCACGCTCCAGCGTGTCCTTGGGCATGGAAACCTTGCGTGCCTGCTCCACCACCAGCCGCAGCCGGGCGTTCGAGGCGGGGTCGGCCCCACTGCGCGCGGCCACCATGATTTCCTTGGCCAGCTTGCCGAATACCTTGCCTTTGGCATTCGCGGCCAATTCCTTGCCTTTTGCTTTCCACTGCGCGCCCATGTTTGGTCTTCCTTGTGTGTCGTGGCGCCATGCGCCCGGCTTTGTTTGAAAGGGGTCAGCCGCGCGCAGTTGGGGAACGGCGCGGGACCGAGGGCTCTGGTTATACACCCACCGCCGCGAAGATCCGCAGTGCTGGCAGCCCAATCGGCCTGGCAGCGCGGCAACCAAGGGCGTGCCGGGGTGATGTACTGGCGCGGATGGGGTGACGAATGCTATTAATTCAATAGCTGCTTGCGCACGATGCTATTGGGCTGCGGGCACTTTTATTATAAAAAAGCAGGGGCTGCGGCCCTTACACCGTCATCACGCCCGCAGTTTGCAGAAAAGTCTGCAGAACGGCCAGATCCAGCGGCTTGGTGAGGTGCTCGTCAAAGCCGGCGTCCAGGGCGCGTTTTTTGTCCTCGTCCGTCCCGAAGCCGGTCAGGGCGGCCACCGTGACCTGCTCGCCGCCATGCAAAGAGCGCATCGCTGCCAGCACTTCGTAGCCGTTCATGCCCGGCATGCCAAGGTCCAGCAAGATGGCCTGGGGTGTTTGCTGGCGAAAGAGTTCCAGCGCAGCGAGGCCGTCGTAGGCGACTTTGACCTGGCAGTCCATCAGCCGCAGGATTTCCGCCAGGCTGTTGGCGGCGTCGCGGTTGTCGTCCACCACCAGGATCATGGGGGCCGACCCGGCATCGGTATCGTCTGCGCCTTGGGCTGCGATCTGCGCGTTCGGCAGGAAGAACGTGAAAGTGCTGCCGCGGCCGGCGCCTTCGCTTTCAGCCTGCAAGGTGCCGCCGTGCATTTCAACCAGCGACCGAGCCAGCGTTAGCCCGATGCCCAGCCCGCTCTCCCGGGCCGCGGTTTGCGCATCGCCTTGTGAGAACAGCTCAAACACCTGGGAAAGGGCCTCCGGCGACATGCCGAGCCCGTTGTCGCGAACCGAGGTGTAAAGCTGCGTGCCCTCCAGCCAGACCTTCAGTTCAATCCGGCCTGCTTCGGGCGTGAATTTCGCTGCGTTGATCAACAGGTTTTGCAGTACCTGCGCGAGCCGCGTGGCGTCGCCCTGAGCCAGTATGGCGGCGTCTGGAATGTCCGTGGTGAGGCTGTGGCGCCTGGCGTCGAGCAGAGGCCGCACGGCCTCCAGGGAACGGGCCACCACCTGGTTGTAAGACACCTGTTCCGCCTTGAAGCGGATCTTGCCGGTGGTGAGCCGGCCGACGTCCAGCAGGTCGTCCACCAGGCGGGTCATGTGCGAGAGCTGCCGGTCTATCATGTCGCGGCTGCTGCGAACCAGCGGGCTCGGAGAGGGCTCCAGCTGCAGGATGGTGATGGCGTTGCGGATCGGTGCAAGGGGGTTGCGCAGCTCGTGCGCCAGCATGGCCAGAAACTCGCTCATGCGCTTGCTGGACTTTTCCAGTTCGTACAGGCGCCGCCTTTCCGTCATGTCGCGGGTGACTTTGACAAAGCCGCGCAGCTGCCGGCCCGCGTCATAGACCGGCGCGATCACGACATTGGCCCAGAACACCGAACCGTCCCGGCGCACGCGCCAGCCTTCTTCCTCGGCGCGGCCTTGCGCCAGGGCCAATTTGAGTTCGGCTTCGGGCTTGCCTGCCTGAAGGTCTTCAGGGCGGTAAAACAGGCTGAAATGCTTGCCGATGACTTCGCTGGCGCTGTAACCCTTGATGAGTTGCGCACCCCTGTTCCAGCTTTCAATCACGCCGTCGGGGCTGAGCATGAAAATCGCGTAGTCCCTGACCCCCTCTATCATCAGCCTGAAGTGCTGCTCGCTTTCGCGCAGGGCCTCTTCATGGGCACGGCGCTCGGTCAGGTCGCGTGTCACCTTGCCGAATCCCGTCAGTTCCCCGTCGGGGTTCTTGAGGGCCGTGATGACGACGTTGGCCCAGAAGCGGGTGCCGTCCTTGCGTAGGCGCCAGCCTTCTTCTTCAAAGCGCCCCGCCTGTTCCGCACGCCGCAGTTCCTCGTCCGGCCAGCCGGCCGCAACAGCGTCTGGTGGGTAAAAGACCGAAAAATGCTTGCCGATGATTTCATCCGGCCGGTACTGTTTCATGCGCTGTGCGCCGGTGTTCCACGAGGCCACATGGCCCGTGGTGTCGAGCATGAAAATGCCGTAGTCTTGAACCGCATCCACCAGCAGGCGAAAGCGGTCAGTTGTCGTCAATTCCGGGGAGGGGTTTGGCTTGGCGGACATGGCGGTCATGATAGCCAATTTGGCTGTTACGGGCCAGCCACTGCAGTGGCCTAGGCACCTCTGATGCGCTGCGGCGGTCAGCCGCGCTCGGGTATCCCCAGGCCCTTGACGACTGCAGGGCGCGCCACAAAAGCTGCTAGTACGCGTGTCACGTGGGGGAAGTTCTTGATTTCCACCAGGTCACCCGCTTCATAAAAGCCGATCAGGTTGCGCACCCAGCCGAAGGTGGCGATGTCGGCAATGGTGTAGTCCTTGCCCATGATCCAGTCGCGACCCTCGAGCCGCTGGTTCAGCACCCCCAACAGACGGCTGGATTCGGTCACATACCGGTCACGTGGGCGCTTGTCTTCATAGTCCTTGCCGGCGAACTTGTGGAAAAAGCCGAGCTGGCCAAACATCGGGCCGATGCCGCCCATCTGGAACATCAACCACTGGAGGGTTTCATAGCGGGCGGCTGCATCTGCAGGCAAAAATTTCCCGGTCTTTTCGGCCAGGTAAATCAGGATCGCGCCCGACTCGAACAGCCCCAGCGGCTTGCCGCCGGGCCCGTTGGGGTCAATGATGGCCGGGATTTTGTTGTTGGGGTTGAGCGACAGAAAAGCCGGCGACATCTGGTCGTTGCTGGCAAAGTCCACGAGGTGGGGCTCATAGGGCAGGCCGCACTCTTCCAGCATGATCGACACCTTGACCCCGTTGGGCGTGGGCAGCGAATACAGCTGAAGGCGCTCAGGATGCTGGGCGGGCCATTTCCGGGTAATGGGAAAGTCGGAGAGCGAAACGGGTGGGGTTTGAGTCATGGCCGAAATTTTGGTGTCAAAAGCAAAATACCCATGGCGCCGCGCCGCTAGTCCCGCGGTGCAGCGGGGGTATTCGGATCTATATCGGGTCTATAGCGGGTCTATCGCCTTACTTCACCGGAATCACGGTGCCGGCCGGCACCGGTACCGCCGTCACGCTGTTTTGCGGCGAGCCCTCGATCACCCGGTCGGAGTAGGTCAGGTAGACGAGGGTGTTGCGTTTGGTGTCCACCATGCGCACTACACGCAGCTTTTTGAAGAGCAGCGAAATGCGTTCGCTGAACATCTCTTCCTGTTTGTCGAGCGGCTTGCCGCCAAAGACAATGAGGCCGGTCTGCCGGCAGGCTATCGAGGCTTCGGCCTTGTCTTCGGCCACGCCGAATGCGCCCTTGATACCGCCCGTCTTGGCGCGCGATACATAACAGGTGACGCCGCTCACCTTGGGGTCGTCATAGGCTTCCACCACAATCTTGTGGTCCGGCCCAATGAGTTTGAACACCGTGTCCACCGCGCCTATCTCTTCACCGCCGGCGCCTCCGCAGGCGGACAGAAGCACCACCAGGCTGAGGGCGCAGTAGGCAGGGCGGAATCGTTGGAGGGTAAGTGGGCGCATGAACATGTCCTTGGTGCTTGGTATTGGAATCGGAAGGGCAGCGAGAGGGCGTCAGGTAGCTACTGTACAAAGCTCGCCGCCGGACGCTTGGGCAGCGCGGTCCCGGCGTCAGGGTAGTCTATCAGAGTGCTATATATTTGATAGCTGCTTGCGCCCGTCCTTATTGGGCTATAGCCATTTCAGGCCTTCGCCAGGTCAAAATGGCCGCTCGCAAGGCATTCCCCATTGACCATGATGTCCACTGCATGCCGCCCGGCATGGTGCACGCGGGTGGTGAAGTCCCGCACGATCTGGCTGCGCGACAGCCGCACGCTTTCGCCGGCCGCCAGCGTCAGCTCCTTGAGCTTGAACACCTTGGCCGAGCTGCTGCCCGATTTCTTGACGTAGTGCACCGCGTAGTCCACCACCAGCCGCTGGCTTTGGCGCGAGGTGGATTGCAGCGTGAACGACAGTGCCATCCGCTCGCCCAGGGTGAGTTTCTTTGGGATGATGGACAAACCGGTGATGCCGACGGCCGCCTTTTTACCGGCGCCGATCACACCCAGCGCCTGCCTGTTGCCCTGCTTGATCAGCGTGCGCAATGCGTGCCGTGCAATCCACGCGGTGTGCGGGTTCTCCAGCGGCCAGCTTTTCAGGCGACCCAGCACCCAGTCGGGGTGCAGCTTGGTGATGTCGTTGAGATGGTTGGCCACCGACTTGCGCACGTAGAGGCTGCTGTCGGCCCTGAGCGCATCCAGGATGGGTGCGGCAAGGTCCGGATCGGCCATCAGCGCATCCAGCCGGAAAGACCATGGCAGGCGGGGGCGGCTGCCTTCGCTAGCCAGGCGTCGCACGTGCTCGCTCTCGTCTTTGGCCCAGGCCTTCATCATGGCCAGCGTGCGCTCAGGGTCTTGGCGGATGAACTCGCGTATGGCGAACTCCGAGCTGCCGAAGGCGGTGAAAAACTTCAGCGCCTCCATCGACGTGTCGAAGTCATCGCGTCCATACAAGCCCACAAAGTCCGGCAGTACCAAGGTAACGAAACCGCTGTTGATGCGCGGCGCCAGCTTGCGCAGGATGGCAAGGGCTTGTTTGTAGTTGGCCGGCAATGTGGCGTGCAGGCATTCACTGGTGCGGCGCAGCCGCTGCATCAGCGAGAGATCGTCAAGGCCGGGTAGCGCGAGCGCGAGGAATTGCTTGCTGTCAAACCGTGGGTAGACTGCGACCACTTCGGCGGCGATGTGGCGAAAGCGCGCCTTGTCAAAGATGTTTTTGAGGGCGGGTACGGCGTCGGTGGACATGGCGCGAATTCTCTCACGCTGCTTCGGCAGCGAGTGCCATGACCTGTCCTATATCAAGACTGCCGACGTCAATGGGTCAGTGGTCCTGCAGGCGGTGTAGCTGCCGGCGCAGGCTGTCCAGCTCGTCCATCAGTTCCAGTGCCAATGCTGCGCCGGCCGGGTTCACGCCCAGGTCGCGCTGCAGGCGCACTGCGACGGTCGCGCGGTGCAGCTGCACGCCCGTAAAGCGCCACACTTCCGGCCCTGCGCCCAGGGGCGCCAGCAGGCCTTCGTGCACCAGGTCCACGATGAGCTCCGACTGTGCGGCGCAGGCCCGGCAGAGATCGTCAAGCGTGAGTTCATCCTGGTCTTCCAGGATGAAGCCAGCGAGATAGCGGGTGGGGTTGTTCATGCCTTGCCTCCGGGGTTTTGCAGGCTGGCGCGCGGCCTGAAGTCCTTGAACGCCGATGCCATGTCTTCGTACGCTTTTTTTGTCCCGTCGGTGTCGGCAGCCGGCAGGACGACCTGCAGCACAAAATAGAAATCACCGGGCGTCTTGCCCGGCAGCCCCCGCCCCTTGAGCCTGAGCTTGCGCCCGCCGGCAGAGCCCGGCGGGATTTTCAGTTCCACCTCGCCGGTGGGCGTGGGCGCTTCCACCTCTGCGCCCAGCGCGGCTTCCCATGGCGCGACGGGCAGGGTCATGTACACGTCATGGCCCTCGGCGCGGTACAGGGCATGCGGCAGGAATTCAACATCCAGGTAAAGGTCGCCCGGGCTGCCCTGGCCCATGCCGGGAGTGCCCTGGCCCGCCAGCCGGATGTGCTGGCCGGCGCGTATGCCCTTCGGGATGACGAACTCGATGCTGCGGTCCTGCATCGCCACACCGGCTTCGCTCTCCACCGGCATGCGCAGCTGCAGCCTGCGCGTCGCACCGCTGTAGGAGTCAGTGATGTCGATCTGGATTTTGGCGTGCTGGTCCTGGCCATGCATGTCAAAGTTGCGGCTGGCGCGTACATCGTCAAAGCCACCCCGGCCTTGCGGCCCGTCGTTCATGCCGCGGAAGATGGCGTCGAAAAAGTCGCTGTGATCAAAACCCTGGGCTCCGCCAAAGTGGGCACCGCCACCGCCAGAGGCTTGCCCGGGGTTCCAGCCGGGTGGCGGGCGGAAGTCCTGACCGGCCTGGTAGTTGGCACCCAGCTGGTCGTAGGCGGCGCGTTTTTCGGGGTCGCGCAGTACCTCGTAGGCTTCGGCGATTTCCTTGAAGCGTGCCTCGGCATTTTTTTCCTTGCTGACGTCGGGGTGGTATTTGCGCGCCAGCTTGCGGTGTGCTTTTTTGATGTCCTCGGGCGTGGCGCTGCGCTCTACGTCCATGACCTTGTAGTAATCCTTGAATTCCATGAAACACTTTCATCAGGGATGGTTTACCTGCCAGCCACCTTAGCGCATAAGCGCCGGTCCGGCTGTCAGCCTGGAGCCCGTTTAGCCCGTAAAAAGATTCCAGGTCCCGCAAGTGGGGGTGTCCGCCTCAGGGTCAACCCGCGGTACGGCTGGAGTTGCACCTCTACCAGCCCTTTGCTGCCGCCCCTATCATCCAGCGATGACCTCCAGCTCATCTCCCTCCAGCGGCATTGCCGGCCTGCAAGCCTTGTTTGACGCCCAGCATCTGGCCAGCCGCGCGCAGATCGATGTGCCGCTGGCGGTGCGTCAAGGCCGCCTCCTGCGCATACGCGCCTTGCTGGATGAACACGGCAACGCGCTGGCCGAAGCCGTTAATGCCGACTTCGGCGTGCGCTCGGCGCAGCTGACGGAAATTGCCGATATCTTCGTGCTGCGCTCGCTGCTGTCCAGCACGCTCCGGCAGTTGCCGAAGTGGGTGAAACCCGTGAAGGTGAGCACACCGCTTTACCTGCAGCCTTCGCGCGCCTACCTGCAGCGCCAGCCTCTGGGTGTGGTGGGTGTGGTGTCGCCCTGGAACTACCCGGTGCAGCTCTCGCTCGGCCCCGTCATCACCGCGCTGGCCGCAGGCAACCGCGTGATGCTCAAGCCCAGCGAACTCACGCCGCAGACCTCGGCCCTGCTGGCCACGCTGATCGGTAAATCCTTTGCGCCCGACGAGTTGTGCGTGGTGCAGGGCGACGGAAGCCTGGCAGCCGCCTTTGCCGGCCTGCCGTTTGACCACCTGTTTTTCACCGGCTCCACCGCCGTCGGCCGCAAGGTGGCCGAAGCCGCGGCCGCCAACCTGACGCCCACCACGCTGGAGCTGGGCGGGAAATCGCCGTGCATCATCGATCCGTCGTGCGACCTCGACAAGGCCGCCATCAAGATCGCCCACGGCAAGCTGCTCAACGCCGGCCAGACTTGCATAGCCCCCGACTACGTACTGCTTCCCAAAGGCAGCGAAACCGCCTTTGGCGAAGCTTTTACCCGCGCGGTGGCCACGCTGTTTCCCACCATCGCCGGCAACCCTGACTACGCCGCCATCATCAGCGCCCGCCACCTGGAGCGCCTGCAGGCTTTGCTGGCGCAGGCCGAAGGCGAGGGGGCGCGCCTGCAGACCATTAATCCGGTTAACCCAGGCGCAACCAATGTTGATGCCGCCTCCCGCCAGATGGCACCAGTGCTGGTCTTCGACACGCCCGCCAATTCAAAGCTGCTGAGCGAAGAAATCTTCGGCCCCATCCTGCCCGTGCTGCCCTACGACTCGATGGATGCGGCTATCCGCTACATCAACGCCCGGCCGCGTCCGCTGGCGCTCTACTGGTTCGGCACCGACACCGGCTCGCGCGACCACGTACTGGCCAATACGGTAAGCGGCGGCGTGACGGTGAACGACACGTTGATGCACATCGCCCACGAGAACCTGCCCTTTGGCGGAGTGGGCGAAAGCGGCTGGGGCTCCTACCATGGCGAGGCCGGCTTCCTGCGCCTGTCACAGCAAAAGCCGGTGATGGTGCAGTCGAAGTGGGCGAGGGGAGATCTGTTCTACCCGCCGTATGGCAAGCGGTTCGAGCAGGTGATGGGCTTGCTGAAACGGCTTATCTAGAAAATAACCTGGTTAAAGACAAGTCAGCATTGATTCTTCAAAAACGTACATGAACAAGGCCCTTGACCGTCTCGCAAAGGAAGTTCAGTTGGAAGCGGTGCCCAACGAACGTCTGCGGCTGGAGTTCGGCTACGCATGTGCTCTTCGGGTGAGGCATCTGCTGGAGGAATCTGAAGTCACCGACTGCCTGTTCGGCCTTGGCCAGTACCTGAGTGGCTCGCTCGGCAAGTCTCAGTTGGACAGGCTTTCTGTCGAAGCGAGCCGCCTTGCCAACCAGCACCAAGGGTCAAAATCCATAGACGGTTGTGGTCACGCCGCCGTTTCCGCTACGTACGCGGTGGCAAACGCTCTGGCTGGCAGGGCAAGTCAGGCTGCCCAGTACGCCGCCTATGCAATCGTCTATGGTCAAGGTGGTTATGGGGCGGTTGCTGACATCGAGTCCTTCGAGCCCGAGTTTGCCTGGCAGGTCGAGTGCCTGGCCTCATTGGCACGGTTGCAGTTGCGCGCGTAAGGGTGTGGCCCAAGCCAGCCTGCTAAACGCCGCTCAAAACCTGCCTGCCAATTACTTCAGGAATCATCACAATGCCTTTACTCGGTCAAGCCGCCATGCTTTTGTCATTCGACGTGGTTGCCGAAGCCATCCGTGAGCACGATGACTGGCACACGCATGAGCATCTGCGCGAGCGACTTTCGATTCCAGGGTTTGTTCGAGGTACGCGGTGGGTTGCACTAGCAGGAAGTCCGCGGTACTGCGTCGTCTACGAGGTCGAGCAACTATCAACCCTCACCTCGGCTGCTTATCTCGAACGCTTGAACAATCCGAGTCCATGGACGACCCAAATCATGCCCCACTATCGAGGCATGTCCAGGGGGTTCTGCACGGTTGCGGGCAGCTTTGGTGTCGGGCTCGGCAATGCAAGCTTATGGGTGCGATTCACGCCTTCGCCCGGCTCGGAGCCGTCGCTGCGAGCGCGGCTGCTTGAAGAGGTGCTGCCTCAGTTGCCATCAAAGCCAGGGCTTGGCAGCGCGCATCTCTTCGAGGCGGCAGCAACACCGGGGATGACCAAGGAGCAAAGCATCCGCGGTGCCGATGCGCCGGTCGCCTGGGTCGTTCTGGTCATTGGCTACAGCCAGGACGCGTTGGCGGAACTGGCGCAGCAAGCACTTGGCGCCGCTCAGATGGAGCAGTGGGGCGCGACCGGGGTTTCCAGTGCCCTCTATCGACTCGACTACTCCCTCTCTGCGCATGACGTCGCGGCTTGACCTTCGATCAACGGTTTGTGTCAAACCTTAAGCACCACCCCATGCGATTCATTCTCGGCGCAGCACCGGTCTTCCTCATGGCTAGCAGCAACGTCATGGCCACTGGCGCCGTTTCGTTCGAAGGTTCAGGCTACGTCCTCGACTTCGAAGTAGGGCGGGACAAAGCCGACGTTTTGGCCGGTGTCTTGTTCGGGGCACCAGGAGCCGCTTCCGCACACATGCTGCGACCGCCGCAGTTGCAGATCAAGGCGTTTGATCCGGACACGAAGACCTTGCTGGTTCGCTACGTCAACCCCGGGGACCCTGCACTCCCACCCGATTTTGAGCTTGCCGTCTACAAGAGCACCGGTACTTTACGTCTTCAGGGGCGTTCGATCACCGGAAGTTTCAATTGGGAGATGTGAATGGGTGAGCTTCAGGGGTGGTTCGCGCCCACTACCTTTCGCTAGAACAGACCCCCAATGGCGTGGCTGCAGATGTACCGGCCACGCCATAATTTTTTTGAAAACACCTGAATCCTTTCGGTGATTGCTGCCCTCTTTGCAGCATCAACCACCGACAAGGAGTTTCAGATGTTTTTACCGCAACGAAATCGCCCCACCTGCGCGCGGGCTCGCCCCAGCAACACGCCGCCCGCCGGCGCTGCGCCCATGGGAGCCGGCCATGTTCTGTAGCAGCTCCATTACCCTGCATTTGCTGCGTGGCGCTGGTGCTGTGGCTTTGCTTGCCTGCGCGGCGTGGGTTTTTCGGTCGCATCCTGTGTGGGCCTTGCTGCCCTTGGCGGGTGCGTTGCTGCTGATGCGTGGCTGCCCCATGTGCTGGCTGATGGGGCTTGCGGAAACCGTGGCGCGGCGTAGCAACCCCAAGGCGCCGGACCAAGGAGGACGACGATGAGCGGTACCTGCCAATCACCCACGGATTTGCAGCTCGCGCCAGCGTTCGTGCGGTTGGCACCCGTGGAGGCGCAGGCTTTTCTGGCGCTGGACCACGCGGTCAAGCGCGAGGGCGGCCACCTCGAGCCGCGGGTGCGCGAGCTGATTTCGCTGGCGGTGGCGCTTACCACCCAATGCGGCTATTGTCTGGACGTGCATACCCGTGCGGCCAGGCGGCTGGGGGTGACGCGCGAGGAACTGGCTGAAGTGGTGCTGGTCGCGGCCACCGTGCGCGCGGGCGCGAGCGTGGGCCACGGCCTGCTGGCCTTGCGCTTGTTTGAGGACGACGAGTTACGTTCCTCCGATGGCAACAGCAAGAATTAGTGCCGCTGTTTTGCGTTTAACAAACAAGCCTTACCGCTGCGCCCCGAACACCTGCACCCAATAAATACCCGCGCTGCTTTGGGTGTTGACCGCAAAAGCCGTGCCCATCTCCGTATACGCCGGCGCCATGATGTTGGCGCAGTGGCCAGGGCTGTTCAGCCAGCCCTGCACAGCGGTGTCGGCCTGCATTTGCCCTGCCGCGATGTTCTCACCGATGGCCTTCCAGCCATAGCCTGCGCGTGCGGCACGGCTGGCTATGTCACTTCCGTCGCGACCGGTGTGGCTGAAGTAGCTGTAGCGCGCCATGTCTGCGGCATGGGCACTGGCAACACTGTGTAGCGTCACGTTGAACTGCAACGGCCCTGCGGCGGCAAAATCCTGTGCACCGCAGCGGCGCGGCCTGGCGCGTGCTTCGTTGACCAAGGTCAGCACCCGCGTCTGTACATCACCGGCCTGGGCCGCAGCGGGCGGCAGGAAGGGAGCGGCCAGCAGGACCCAGGTTTGTGCTCCGCGCTGGTAGAAGCCGACGTCGGCGAGCTCGGCGTGCATTGCCGTGCTGCACGATTTCCCCAATGTCGTTCGTGCCAGCGCTGCAGGACCGGTTGCGCCGCGCACGGCAATTTGCGCGGCCCGCACGGCGCGGTAGTCGACAGCCTTCAGGGCCTCCTCCATTTTTCGGCCGCCCGCCATGAGCTGCGCCGCCCGTGACAAGGCACTGTTCTCACGTAGCAGCGAAACATTGGCGCCGCGTCCGTCGCATCCATCCTGCCGCAACCGGTTCAGTTCACGCAGCAGCGTCGGATGCGGCTCGGGAAGCGCTTGGGCATAGGCATGGCCCGTGGCTGCAAGCATGACCACGGCCATTGATGCCGCTGCCTGCTGCCATTGCCTGCGTGTTTTCTTTGCCGCATTTTTGAAGACGTTCATCAGCACATGATAGCCAAATGGTGTCGGTCTGGTACTTCGCTGCTTCGCCTGCGGTGCTCACTTTTTGATAGCTGATCGCGCTCATCGTTAAAGGGCGGAGAGCCAATTTTCTTCGAAAATGATGCAGACGAACCCCTGGAGATCAGGATGGCCGCTAAACTCCCGTCACCCGGCGCTGGCCAGGTTTTGTGAAACTTCCCAACTGCCTGTGCTCAACGTTCTTTTTGTAGCAGCCTCAACCGGTGGCGCAGCCCTACGGCGGAGCAGATATTTTCCGGCCATCCCGGCACCGAGTGTTCTTCGGCGGGTCTTCATAACGGCGCGGAAAATCCGCTGACACCGGATCTGGTGGAATGGGCGGACCTGATCTTCGTCATGGAGCGCGGGCACAAAACCAAACTCTCGTCCCGGTTCAAAAAGCAGCTCAATGGCAAGCGCGTCATATGCCTGGACATTCCAGACAATTACCCCTACATGGATCCGGCCCTGATTGCCGTGCTGAAAAGCAAGGTGACGGCATTTCTGCCGCCGGCATGACGCGGCGCCAAACCAGAACCCTATGCGACTGAGCCGTCCTTCCTGGAAAGTTAGGCTGCTGGCCATGCTGGTGGTGGTGCCGGTGGTGGCCTGGTTTGCGGTCAGGCCCGTCCGCATGGTTGCGCCGGGCCTGTCTGGCGTTTCCTGCCCGAGCGGCCCCGTGTGCGTTGATGACCCAGCCAAGTTTGAAGAGGCTGTCCTTCTCTACACGGAAGGCGTGGCATTCGTTTCCGCCAGGGTGAGTCCGCTTGACGGCAACCCGAAGATGATTTTTTGCGCAACCCAGGCTTGTGCTGACGCTTTTGGCCTCGGCGCGCGATCGGCGGTGACGTTGGGGACCTTCGGTACCGTGGTGGGGCCACGTGCCTGGAAGCCGTTTTATGTGCGGCATGAACTGATTCACCATGCGCAGGCTGGGCGTCTTGGCACGATCCGCCTGCTGTTCGAGCCTGCGTGGTTTGTGGAAGGGATGGCTTATGCGTTGAGCGAAGACCCACGCACACCGCTTGGCGAGCCTTTTGAAAGTTATCGTCGAAAGTTCCTCTTGTGGCGCAGCGCCCTCGGCGAGCAAAGCGTCTGGCAAGCCAGCCGGGAGCCATAAGCCGCGCATGCACTTGCTATTCTTTTAATAGCTGCTTGCGCTCGTCCTAATTGGCCTACAGCCTGTTTTTGCTCTGAAAATGGCTGGGTGGCTGGCCCATGGCGGCCTTGAACATCGCGGTGAAGGCGCTGTCGCTGGCATAACCGCTGGCTGCTGCCACGGTGCTGACGGATTGCCCGCGCGTGAGCAGGGGCAGGGCGTGGGCCAGGATGGCCTGCTGGCGCCATTGCTGGTAACTGAGGCCCAGCTCGTCGCGAAAAAGCCTTGCCACCGTGCGTTCACTCGCGCCGGTGTCGGCGGCCCATTCGGCCAGCGTGGCCCGTTCTGACGGTGCCCGCAGCACGGCTTCGCAGAGGGTGCGCAAGCGCTTGTCCCCGGTTTGCTGATGCGGCATGGGCACGCCAAGCGCCTGGGTGTCGGCGCGTGCAAGTTCGTCCAGTACGAGGCTGCAAAGGAGTTGCTCACGGGCTGCCGGCAATGGCTGCTGGGGTGTGGCGGCATCGAGCGCGAGTATGGACTCGCGAAGCAGCGCCGACACCACCATCACGCGGCAGCCGCTCCAGCCCTTGGGGGTGGCGCCGGCATCGATATACAGGGTACGGAATTCGGCTGCTTCCAGTACGGTGACATGGTGTTGCGCGCCCGGCGCGATCCACACGGCGCGAGAGGGCGGCACGATGTAGGTGATTTCGCCGCCGGCGTGGCCGGCTTGCTCGGCGGTAACCTGCAAGACCCCCGTGGAACAGTAGGCCAGCTGCGCCCAGGCGTGGGAATGAGGCTGGAAGTGCGTGTCGGCCTCCAGGGTCCGTGCCCGCACGCGCACCGGCCGGTGGCGGCTGGGGGTGAAGTTGTCGGTGTCACCCACCGGCACGAAATGGAGAGGGGCTTTACGTTGTGGCATGGGAATCGCGATGGGCGGTTGGCTGGAAACTTGAAGGGGCGGCGGGTGCAAAGCGGTTTGTCTGAAATTCGATGAAACATGGCTTTATGTCGCATTTCAGAAGATCTGGCCAATACTACGATAGCGCCATGAATACTTCAAGCACGACCCTGAACGCGCCCGCCGCCGTCCCCTTGCGCAACGATGCCAGCGTGATCGGCCTTGTGGGCCTGGCGCACATGATCAGCCACTTCAGCCAGCTGCTGCTGGCACCGCTGTTTCCCTGGCTCAAGGAAGAGTTCAGCGTGAACTATGCGGAGCTGGGCTTTTTGATGACGATCTTTTTTGTGGTGTCGTGCGCGGTGCAGGCGCTTTCGGGTTTTGTGGTCGACCGCTTTGGCCCGCGCCCCATCCTGTTCGCCGGCCTCAGCCTGCTCGGTGTCGCGGCTTTTGGGTATTCCATCAGCACCAGCTACTGGATGCTGGCGGGCTTTGCCGCGGTTGCCGGCGTGGGCAATGGTGTGTTTCACCCGGTGGACTACACGTTGCTCAACCGCAAGGTCAGCGCGCCGCGCCTGGGCCACGCCTACAGTGTGCACGGCATCACCGGCAGTCTGGGCTGGGCGTTGGCCCCCGCGATGGTGGTGACGCTGACGTTTGCCTACTCCTGGCGCGTCGCACTGGCCGCAGCCGGTGTGCTGGCTTTTGTTGTGCTGGCCGTGCTGGTGCTCAACCGGGACAAACTCACCATCACCATGGCGGCACCTGGCAAGGGTGCGGCCGCGACCGACAGCAGCCTGGGTTTCCTGAAGATACCGGCCGTCTGGATGTGTTTTTCTTTCTTCTTCTGGTATGCCATTGTCCTCAGCGTGGTGCAGGCCTTTGCACCCGAAGCCGCGCGCCATCTGCACAACGTGCCGCTCGCGCTGGTGGCCATATGTCTCACGGTCTATATGGTGTGCAGCGCAGGCGGGATGGTTTTTGGCGGTTTCCTGGCATCGGATCCTGCACGCTGCGAGCGCATCGTGGCGATCGGGTTTGGTGCGGCGGCTGTTGTGGCGGTGCTGCTGGCCGCAGGCCGCTATCCCGCGTGGGTGGTGCCTGTGCTGTTCGGGGTCATGGGGTTTGCCACCGGCATTGCCGGGCCTTCGCGTGATCTGCTGGTCAAGCGCTCTACCCCTGAGAACGCCTCGGGCCGGGTTTATGGCGTGGTCTACGCGGGCCTGGACATCGGCCAGGCCGTGTCGCCGCTGATTTTCGGCGCGATGATGGACCATGGCTACTACCGCGGCGTGCTGCTGGGCCTGGCGCTGATGCAGGCGGTGCTGATTGCCAGCGCCTTCAATGTGCGCCGGGTGCGCCGCACGGTGCTCGCTACAGCCTGAGCGTTGCGGGTCCCGGATGTGTCGCGGCCCCGCGACGCGCTTGCAGCGCAGGTGCACCGTTTTTCCTGCCCGGTCCTATACTGGATCGCATCACTTCCGGCAAAGAAGGCATGCGATGAAACGTTTGATCCGGGCCTCTTCTTCTACTTCTTCTTTTTTCTCTCCTGCGGATCAGGGCTTCTGGGTTTTGCCGTCTGCCGTGGCCCTCATGGCGCTGGCGGGGTTGGGGTCAATGGGCCGCGCGCAGGCACAGTCCGCTCCTCTCAACGCCCCTCTCAAATACCAGCTGACGGGCGATGTCGCCGGCGCCGTATATGGCACGCAAAGCGTGATCCGCAGCAAGAGCAACGACACCGCCTTGCTGCCCTATGGCTACGTGGACTATGGCCGCTTCTTTGCACGTGTCGATACCCTGGGCATTAAAACTGCAAGGCTGGGCTATGGTTACCTGGAACTGGCCGGCCGCATCAGCCAGGACGGCTGGCGTGCCGACACCGCCGCGCTGTCGGGGCTGAAAGACCGCAAGCGGCCGATCCCCCTGGGCATTGGGACCTTTCAGGAAGCGCCGTACGGTGGTTTTTTCGTGAACGCGTTTGTGGATGCCAACAAGTCGCACGGTGCGTTGCTGGAAGCCACTTACGCGGCCCAGTTCAAAGTCGGAAACTGGTCGTTCTTTCCGCAGGTGGGGCTGGAGCACAGCAGCGCCAAATACAACAACTACCTCTATGGCGTGACCCCGGCCGAGTCTGCCGCCAGCGGGTTTGCGGCCTACAACGCCGGCGCCTCGACGGCACCCGTGCTGGGCCTGGGAGTCGATGTGCCGCTGGGCGATCCCTGGGTGCTGACGATGCAGGTGCGCCGCAAGTGGCTGGGTTCTTCAGTCCACGACAGTCCGCTGGTCAGCCGGCGCACGCAGGACACCGGGTTTATCGCCGTGTCGTACCGGTTTCGGTAGCCAGCCTTCCGGGGCCAGTGCGGCTTTGAATCGTTGGTTTAAACCGCGGTTTTATGCCGGGCAATACAGGTGTCCAGCACCTCCGCCATGTCCCGTTGCCACCAGTTTCCGGTAGAAAAAATCTCCACTTCGCTGTAGCCGGCGAACCCCTGGTCCTCTACCCATCCACGAATTTTGGGGATGTCGATGACACCGTCGCCCATCATGCCGCGGTCGTTCAGCAAGTCGGCCGTGGGGGTCAGCCAGTCGCAGGCATGGAAGGCGAGCAATCGTTCCTTGCCCGCGCGGGCTATTTGCTGCTGCAGTTTCGGATCCCACCAGACGTGGTACACGTCAACCGCCACGCCGAGCGCGCCGCTGCCGGAGGGGTCGAGGGCATCGCAGACATCGAGCGCGTGCTCCATGGTGTTGATGCAGGCACGGTCTGCCGCATACATGGGGTGCAGCGGCTCGATGGCCAGCGGCATGCCTGCGACCCTCGCGTACTCCAGCAAAGTGGCGATGCCGTCATGCACCTGGCTACGTGACAGCGCGATGTCTTTGTGCGCCGCCTTGCCGGCCAGGGCGCCGGGCAAACCGCCAACCACCAGCACCAGGCAAGCGGCGTTGAGCTCGCAGGCTTCATCGACTGCGCGGCGGTTATCGTCGTGTGCGGCCTTCAGGCCAGCGGCGTCAAGAGCGGGGAACATGCCGCCGCGGCAGTAGCCCGAGAGCTCGAGTCCATGGGTTTTGACGAGTTTGGAAACCGTGGGCAAGCCGGCGGCCGCGACCTGGTCGCGCCACGGTGAGATGGCCTTGATGCCACGCTGCGCGCAGGCTTCGATGATGGCGGTCAGCGGCTGTTCGACGCCGCGGCTTTTGCGCACGGTGGCGGTGTTGATGGAGAGCCAGTTGTGGTCTTGGGAAAAATCTCTCATTGGATGGGCACCGTGGAAAACGAATCGGTTTGTTCAGAGGACACCGCTACATGAGGTGAGCCGGCAACGGGCGGAACCATCATTCAATGCCATGCAGCGCCAGCACGGTCTTCATGCGGCGCACAGCCAGCTCGGGCTGCTCCAGCAGGTTGGCCGCATCGGCGAGGCGAAAGAGTTCGGCGAGGTGCTGCAGCGAGCGCGTGCTTTGCTGCCCGCCGACCATGGTGAAGTGCTTCTGGTGGCCGTTGAGCCAGGCCATGAAGACCACCCCGGTTTTGTAGAAGCGCGTGGGCGCAGCAAAGATGTGGCGTGACAGGGGCACGGTAGGGCCCAGGATGGCGTGGAACTTCTCCACATTGCCCTGTGCCAGCTCGCCCAGCGCAGCGCTGGCGGCGGGCGCGATGGCATCGAAGATGCCGAGCAGCGCGTCGCTTTGGCCGTGGAAGAGCTCGCTGCCGTGGCCGTCGCCGGCAATCAGTTCGGCGTAGTTGAAGTCGTCGCCCGTGTACATGCGCACGCCAGCCGGCAGGCGCCGTCGCATCGCGATTTCCTTGTCCTTGTCGAGCAGGGAGATCTTGATGCCGTCGACTTTGTAGGGGTGCGCGGCGATGATGCCTAGCGCGGTGTCCATGGCAGCATCGACGTTTTTGGTGCCCCAATAGCCTGCCAGCGCCGGGTCGAACATGGCGCCCAGCCAGTGCAGCACCACGGGCTGTTTAGCCTGGCTGAGCACGCGGTCATAGACGCGTTCATAGTCGGCCGGCGATCTGGCGACGCGCGCCAGCGCGCGGCTGGCCATGACAATCAGCTTGCCGCCGAGTTTTTCAATCGCGGCCATCTGCTCTTCGTACCCGGCAATCACTTCGTCAACCGTCTTGACGCTTTCCAGCACCAGGTGGTCAGTGCCGCAGCCGGAGGCGACCAGCGCACCCGGCACGTCTTTGGCGGCGTCGAGCGAACGGCGGATCAGCTCCAGCGAGGTCGGCCAGTCCAGGCCCATGCCGCGCTGTGCCGTGTCCATGGCTTCGGCCACACCCAGGCCCAACGACCAGAGGTGACGGCGGTAGGCGATGGTGGTGTCCCAGTCGATCGCGCAATTGACCCAAGGGTCCACCACGGCTATCGGATCGGCGACAACGTGCGCCGCCGAGTACGCGATGCGGTTGAAAGCCATGCCTTTGGGTGGGCGGACGGGTGTGGTGCCCCGCAATGTGTAGGGCTGCAATGCCCCGGCGGACGTGGGCAGTGTGAGAGTCAAAGCCATGAAACCTACTTTTTATGTATCAAATGTACCGTCAAGCCTTATGGGACGAGCGCAAGCAGCTATCAAACTTGTAGCGCTGGAACGTCCACCCAACGGCGTTCCTTCCAGCTTTCGAGTGCGGCCTCGACCAGTTGCACGCCCTTGGCGCCTTCGGGCAGCGTCCATTTGTAGGGCTCGTTTTCCACCACGTGGCGGATGAAATGCTCCCACTGGATCTTGAAGCCATTGTCGTAAGTCTGCGAGTCCGGCACCTCCTGCCACTGGTCGAAGAAGTTCATGGTCTGCTTCTCGTCGGGGTTCCAGACAGGGCGGGGCGTGGTCACGCGCGACTGGGCGCGGCAGGACGACAGGCCGGCGACGGCGGAGCCGTGCGTGCCGTCGACGTGGAAGGTCACCAGGTCGTCGCGGCGCACGCGGGTGGCCCAGGACATGTTCATCTGCGCAATGACGGGCTCGCCGTTGTGACCGATCAACTCGGCGGTGGCATAGGCTGCGTCGTCGGCGGTGGCCTTGTAGGGTTTGCCGGCTTCGTCCCAGCGCTCGGGAATGTGGGTGGCGCCTATGCAGGAGATGGACTTGACCTCGCCGAACAGGTTGTCCAGCACGTAGCGCCAGTGGCACATCATGTCCAGGATCATGCCGCCGCCGTCTTCGGTGCGGTAGTTCCAGCTTGGGCGCTGGATGGGCTGCAGGTCGCCTTCAAACACCCAGTAGCCGAACTCCAGGCGCACCGAGAGCATCTTGCCGAAGAAGCCGGCGCGGCGCAGCATGTCGAGCTTGCGCAGGCCGGGCAGGAAGAGCTTGTCCTGTACGGCGCCGTGTTTCAGGCCCGATTTTTCAGCCAGGCGTGCAATCTCGACGGCTTCGTTGAGGTTGGTGGCGATCGGCTTTTCGCAGTAGACGTGTTTGCCGGCGCGAATGGCCTTGGCCAGCAGCGTGGGGCGCATCTGCGTGGTGCCGGCGTCAAAGAAGATGGTGTCGTCCTTGTTTTTCAGGGCTTCGTCGAGATCGGTGCCCCAGCGCGTGATGCCGTGGGCTTTGGCCAGGGCTTCGATCTTTTCGGCGTTGCGGCCGATCAGGATCGGGTCGGGCATCACCTTGCTTCCGTTGGAGAGCGTGACGCCGCCTTGTTTGCGTATCGCCAGGATCGAGCGGATCAGGTGCTGGTTCATGCCCATGCGGCCGGTCACGCCGTGCATGATGA
>NZ_JBDTPB010000141.1:0-15719 GCF_039932935.1 Polaromonas sp. | reverse complement strand
CGCCTTCTTCGGCCGGCTGGAAGATCAGGTAGACCGTGCCGTCAAAGTCGCGGTTTTTGGCAAGGTGATGCGCGGCCGCCAGCAACATGGCGGTGTGGCCGTCGTGGCCGCAGGCGTGCATCTTGCCGGTCTGCGTGCTCGCGTGGGCGAACTTGTTGAACTCCTGCATCGGCAGGGCGTCCATGTCGGCGCGCAGTCCGACGGCGCGGCCAGAAGCGCCACCGTCACGGCCGTGCACGATACCGACCACGCCGGTCGTGCCCATGCCGCGATGGACGGGAATGTCCCACGCCTCGAGTTTTTTTGCCACCACGTCGGCGGTGCGTACTTCCTGGAAGCAAAGTTCAGGGTGGGCATGGATATCGCGGCGAATGGCGGCGATTTCGGCAGTTTCTGCCAGTATGGAGTCAATGATTTTCATAACGTTCTCCGTTAAACGGTCATGGTAACCAAGCCGGCCCAGGCTTGCAGGGGTACTTAAATTCGACCTTCTTGCACGGCGTGGCAAGCCACACGCCGGCCACCGGTTTGCAGAAACTCCGGCCTTTCACTTTGGCAGCGCGCATTGGCGTGCGGGCAACGCGGATGGAAAGCGCAGCCGCCGGGCGGGTTCAGCGGATTGGGCACCTCACCCGATACTGGTGTACGGGCCCTGCCGGTGTCGTGCATTTTGGGAATGGCGTCGAGCAGCATGCGCGTGTACGGATGGCGTGGTGTGTCGAACAAGGCGTGCTTGTCGGCCAATTCAACCAGCCGTCCCAGGTACATTACACCGACCTGGTCACTGACATGGCGCACCACCGCAAGGTTGTGCGAGATGAAAAGATACGTGAGGCCGCGCTTTCGCTGCAGGTCCTTCATGATGTTGAGCACCTGCGCCTGAACGCTCACGTCCAGTGCAGATGTCGGCTCGTCGCAGACCAGGAATTCAGGCTCGGTGGCCAGTGCCCGCGCGATCGAAATGCGCTGGCGCTGCCCGCCCGAAAACTGATGCGGGTACTTTGGCATGTCCAGCGCGGACAGTCCCACTGAGGTGAGCAGTTCGCCCACACGTTCCCTGAGCGCTGTACCATCTTCCAGGATGCCGTGCTCGCGCAGCGGCTCGGCAATGATGTCTTTCACCGTCCAGCGCGGGTTCAAGCTGGCATAAGGGTCCTGGAAGATCATCTGGATGCGTCGGCGCAGCTGCCGCCCTTGCTGCGTCCTGAAGGCTGCATGCGCGTCTTGTCCGTCGAAATTCAACCCGCCCCGTGTCGGTTCATAGAGGCCCACCAACAGGCGCGCCACGGTGCTTTTTCCGCAGCCTGATTCGCCGACAAGCGCCAGCGTCTTGCCTTTTTCAATCTCGAAGCTCACGCCGTCGACCGCCTTGAGCAGCAGCCGGGGCTTGCGTTCCAGCACGCGGTTGAGCCAGGGCGGCGACACGTCGAAGGTTTTGGCCAAGTCGTGCGCTTGAACCAACGGAGCCCCTGGGCTTGTCACTGCGTGTACTGTGTTGCCCCGTTCTGACATGCTCCGGGGCTCGTTTCCTTGGGGCGACCCGGGGAAAAATTGTCCCGAATCATCGGGTTGCGGGATATTCAAAATTTCGCTCATGCGGCCACCACCGCATGCGCATCGTGCAGCCAGCAGGCGGCGCGCGTGGCACCGGCCGGCATCAGGTCCGGCCTGTCCTGGCGGCAGCGGTCAAAGGCCTTGGGGCAGCGCGGGTTGAAGGCGCACCCCTCAGGAATGGCGTTCAGGCGCGGCATGGCGCCATCTATTTGATACAGGCGCTCGCGTTCCACCGCAATATGGGGGATGGCCGCCATCAGTCCGGCGGTGTACGGGTGCGCGGGATGGTTGATGACCTGGTGCACCGGCCCGATTTCAGCGATGCGGCCGGCATACATCACAGCCACGCGGTCGCAGGTCTCGGCGATCACCCCCATGTCGTGGGTGATCAGCATGACCGCGGCGCCGCGTTGCCGGCAAATGGTTTTGAGTAGCGTGATGACCTGGGCCTGGATGGACACATCGAGCGCGGTCGTCGGTTCGTCGGCCACGATCAGCTTGGGTTCCGCCGCCAGCGCCAGGGCGATCACCACACGCTGGCGCATGCCGCCCGAGAACTGATGCGGGTAGTGATCTATGCGCTGCGCCGCCGCCGGAATACCGGTGTCGTTGAGGAGTTCGATCGCTCTCGCCCGTGCCTCCTGTGCGTTGACCGGCAGATGGGCCTGGATGGTTTCAACGAGTTGCCGCCCTATGGTGTAAAGCGGGTTCAGCGAGGTCAGCGGGTCCTGGAATATCGCGCCTATCTTGCGTCCGCGGATATGGCGCATGCGTTCATGGGACAGGTTGTCGATGCGCTCGCCTTCGAGCAGGATCTGGCCGCCGGCCACACGCCCGGGCGGCTCCAGCAGGCCGATGATGGCGGCGCCGGTTAGCGATTTTCCCGCGCCCGATTCGCCCACCACGCCGAGGATTTCGCCGGGCGCGATGTTAAACGAAATGTCGTCCAGCGCGCGCAGCGTGCCGCGCCGGCCGGGAAACTCGACCACCAGGTTCTTGATTTGTAAAAGACTCATGGACAGTTCAGTTCACGAAGTGACAAATGGTGAGCAAGTTTTTCCGCCGGGCCGCCCCAAGGAAAAATGCGCCCCCTCGGGGGGCAGCGTAGTACACGAAGTGACAAGCGTGGGGGCCATTTATCGCAACCTTGGATTAAGGGCGTCGCGCAGCCAGTCGCCCAGCAGATTTACGCTCAGCGCGATCAGGACCAGCATCAGGCCCGGGAACACAGCGATCCACCATTCCCCCGAGAACAAATAATCGTTGCCCACGCGGATCAGCGTGCCCAGCGAAGGGGACGTAGGCGGTGCACCCACGCCCAGGAAGGACAGCGTGGCTTCAGTGATGATGGCGGTCGCCACCTGAATGGTCGCCAGCACCAGCACCGGCCCCATCACATTGGGCAGCACATGGCGGCGCATGATGCGCAAGGGGGCCACGCCCGTGACGCGGGCAGCCTGCACGTATTCCTTGCCGCGCTCCACCATAGTGGAGCCGCGCACGGTGCGCGCATATTGCACCCAGCCGGATTGCCCCATTGAAATCGACAGGATCAGCACGCCCATGGCCAGCAGCTGGCTGGCGTCGGGAAACAACGCACGGCCCACACCCGCGATCAGCAGTGCAACCAGGATGGGTGGAAACGAGGACATCACGTCGCAGATCCGCATGAGCGCCGAGTCGATCCAGCCGCCGCGAAAACCCGCGAGCAGACCCAGCGAAACACCTGCCAGCATGGACAGGATGACGGAGGCCGCACCCACAACCAGCGAAATGCGCGCACCGTACATCAGGGCCGACAGGATGTCTCGCCCCTGGTCGTCGGTGCCGAGCAGGTATTTGGAACTGCCTTGCGCGCTCCAGGCGGGTGGCAGGCGGGCATCGCCGAGCTCCAGCGTGGCCAGATTGAACGGATCGTGCGGCGCCACCCAGCCGGCGAACACCGAGCAAAAAATGCAGACCAAAGCAATCACGGCTGCCAGCATCGCCACCGGTGAAGTGCGAAAGCTGTAGCCGACATCACTGTCAAGCCAGCGTGCAAGAGTTTTCGTCATCAAAAAAACCAGTTCATGTGTCCAGTGGCGAACCAAGCGAAGTCTGTGCCAGCAACAGCGCGGAACCGGCTTTGCCGGGCCGCAGCTGTTGTCCCCTGCAGGGGAGAGGCCATTACGCGAAGCGAGACGGCAACAGGGGGGTCATTTCTTGACAGTCATCCACTTGAAGAACATAAAGTTGTCGGCCAACTGAACGAGTTCAACTTTTTTGCTCGTGCCCCAGGCCAATGATTGTTGGTGCAAAGGGATGTGGCCCACGTCGGCGGTATGGAGGTCGAAGGCCTCCTTGATCATGGCATTGCGCTTGGCCTTGTCGGTTTCGGACTGAATTTTTCTGGTCAGCTCGTCAACTTTTGGGTTGCAATAGGCGCCCAGGTTGAACTGGCCGGCGCCTTTGTCGTCGACGCAGGCTACCAGTGCATTCAGCGCATTGTGGGCGTCATACGTTCCCGGGGTCCAGCCCAGCATGTAAAAGCTGGTGTCGCGACGCAAGATCTTGGGGAAATAGGTGCCCTTGGTTTCGGCCTGCAGGTTGACTTTGACGTTGATGCGCGAGAGATTGGCCGCCACGGTCTGGCAGATCCGGCTGTCGTTCACATAACGGTCGTTCGGGCAGTTCATGGTTACTTCGAAACCGCTGGGGTAACCGGCTTCGGCAAGCAATTTTTTGGCTGCGTCGGGGTCATAGGGCAAGCGCTTGTTCTGGTCGGCCTGAAAGCCGTTGATGCCGGGGCCGATCAGCAGTGCCGTGGGGTTGGAGCCGCCACGCATCACGGTTTTCTTAATGCCTTCGATGTCGATAGCCTGGTAGAAGGCCTGGCGTACGCGCTTGTCCTTGAATGGGTTTTTTCCCTTCACGCTGGAGTACAGCAGTTCATCGCGTTTTTGGTCCATGCCCAGGAAAATGGTGCGCAGTTCAGGGCCCGCCAGAACACGCGTGGCGGAGCCGCTGTTGACGCGGTCAATATCCTGCACCGGCACTGGCTCCATCACGTCGATTTCGCCGGACAACAGGGCCGCCACGCGCGTGGCGTCGTTGCCAATAGGCGTGTAGACAACTTCTTGCGCATTGCCTTCAATCTTGCCCCAGTAGTTGCCGTTGCGGACAAAGGTGGTGCGCACGTTGGGCTGGCGCTCGCGCACGCGGTAGGGACCGGTGCCGTTGGCACGGAAGGATGCTGCGTTCTCGATGCCCTTGCGCCGGTCCACTGGCCGGGTGGCCTGGTTGGTTTCACACCACTTTTTGCTCATGATGTAAACCAGCGACAGCACTTCCGGAAGAATGGGGAAGGGCGCCTTGGTTTCGATCTCCACCGTGTGGTCGTTGATCTTGCGTACTTCCTTCAGGTCGTTGGTGTAGCTCTTCATGTCAGAGCCGTCAGCCTGGGTGCGCTGAATGCTGAACACCACGTCATCGGCTGTGAACGGCGTGCCATCGTGAAACTGCACGCCCTTGCGCAGCTCGAACCGCCATACCGCGGGCGAGGTCTGCTTCCAGGAGGTGGCCAGGCCAGGCGCCAGACTCAGGTCCTTGTTGCGGATGACAAGTCCTTCGAAGGCATTTCCCGTCACGCTGAGCTGCAGCGATTCATTGAATGAATGGGGATCCATGGACAGTGCGTCGCCCTGATTCGCGACTCGCAGGGTTTGCGCCGAGGCGACAAAACTGGTGGCTGTGATGGCGCAAAGGGCGGCGGCCGAAAGTAAACTGGACTTGAATTTCATCAGGGACTCCTTGTGGAAGGGATGCGAACTGTGGTTGAAACGATTGCGAGGGTTGCAGCTAGTGGGCGGTGTTGCCAATGCGTAGCCTGGGGTCCACTGCAAAATAGAGCAGATCGACCACCAGGTTGATGATCACGAAAATCAATGCAATCAGGCACAGGTAAGCGGCCATGACCGGTATGTCGGCGAAGGTGACGGCCTGGATGAACAGCAGGCCCATGCCCGGCCACTGAAACACGGTTTCGGTGATGATGGCAAACGCGATCAGGCCGCCCAGCTGCAGGCCGGTGATGGTCATCACCGGCACCAGGGTGTTGCGCAAGGCGTGGCCGAAGTGAATGACCCGGTCGGGCAGGCCGCGCGCCCGCGCGAACTTGATGTAGTCGGTGCGCAGCACCTCCAGCATTTCGGCGCGAACGAGCCGCATGATCAGCGTGAGCTGGAAGACCGCAAGCGTCACGGCCGGCAGCACGATGTGGTGCCAGCCATTGGTGCTGAGAAGCCCGGTGCTCCACCAGCCGATCTGCACGGTGTCACCGCGGCCAAAGCTCGGAAACCAGCCCAGGCCGACCGAAAATACCAGGATCAGAAGAATGCCGATGAGGAAAGTCGGCAGCGAAACACCCAGCAGCGACACGGTCATGAACACCTGGCTCATGAGCGAGCCGCGGCGCAGCGCCGAGTAGACGCCCATCGGGATGCCGATCAGCAACGCCAGGACGGCGGCCACCAGCGCCAGCTCCAGCGTGGCGGGAAAGCGCTCGGAGATCAGGCGCGACACCTTGGCCCCCTGACGCAGGCTCAAGCCGAACTCGCCTTGCGCGGCGTTCACGAGGAAATGCCAGAACTGCACGACAAACGGCCGGTCCAGGCCCAGGTCGGCGCGCAACTGAGTGATTTGCGCCGGTGTGGCGTCTTGCCCCAGGAGGAACACCACCGGGTCGCCGACATACTGAAACAGCATGAAGGCAATCAAGGCGACCACGACCATCACGATCACGGCCTGAATCAGGCGGCGCAAAATAAAAGCAAGCATCAGCCAAAGAAAAAGTGTCGGACGATACTAGCAGAGCAACAGTCGTGCCGACACCGGGTTTACTTTAGGGTTAAAGAAACTTCCCCTGCCCCGCGATTCGCCCCAAATCGGCGTTTTCCGTGGGATTTCCGGACTGTGCCCCGCCTCTTTCGGTGCGGTCTCAAAGCCTTTGCAGTTTTTTGCGGACCAGCAGGATATTGCTGCGCAGCGCATACAGCTCATCGGTGTAGGAAAGCGGCACGCTGATTTTTTCCGCGCGGCTTTCGAGGCTGTTCAGCTCTTCCAGCAGCGCCGCATTGCCGCTGTTTTCTCCGGAGGTTTCCACACGGTTTTCGATGTCGCGCAGCTGGCCATACCAGCGAAAGATGCGTGAACGCACGCGAAACGCATAGAGCGGCGGGATGATGCGCGACAGCGGCAGCATGATGGCGATGATGATGCCCATCACCAGCCACATCCGTTCCACCAGGTTGGCCACCCAGAAGGGCAGGTAGCGCTGCAGCACCGGGGTGCCGCTCTTGATGGCGCGCTCGGCTTCTTTGGCAATGGGCAGTTCGCTGTTGTCGCGGTTCGGGTATTCGCGGGCGCTTTTGAACCAGCCGGCCCCGCCATGGATGTCGTTGCCGGCCTGGGCCAGCAGCTGTTGCAGGGCCGGATGGGTGCTGGAGCGGGTGATTAGCGAGGTCGTGGACGCCACCAGCCGCACGTCATCGGGCGGAATATTGCCCGCCAGGTCCACCACGCCGCGTGGCAGGCGGGTGGGGGTCAAAAATGCAAAGCGCCTTGAGTAAGCCTCGCTCTGGGCGAAGTTCATGAGCTTCACGCCGGGGGTTTGCAGCAGCATCTGCACCATCAGCGATTCGGGGGCGGAGGCAAACACGATCGCGTCCAGGTCGCCGCCCAGAAAGGCCACCGTCGCGGGCGTCTGCTCCAGCCTGGAAATTTTCACCGTTGCGGGGTCGATGCGGTTGCTTTCGAACAGTTTGGCCATCAGGCTGGGGACGCCGCTGCCGGGTGTGCCCACGTTGACGCGCAGGCCCTGCAACTGCGTGAGCGAGGTGAGGCTGGCGTCTTGCGCCGTGTCTGCAGCGGCTACTTTAGGTGCGCGCTGGTTGCCAGGTGCCTTCGCTGCCCGCGCCGCGGCGTCGACCTTGCGCGCCGCATCCTCCCGGTAGAACAGCCAGAGCGGCTCCACAAACAGGCTGCCAAGCGATGCCAGGTCTTCTTCATCCTGGGGGGTGTAGTCGCTGGTGCCGCCCTGGACGAATCCCACGTCGACCTTGCCCTCGCGCAGCAATTCCAGGTTGGCGGCCGAGCCTTCCGACGGCACAAGGACCACCTGGATACCTTCGACCGCCAGCGCTTTGGCGTAACGCTTGCCAAATTCTTCGTAGGCGCTTTGTGCTGGGCCTGTGGCCAGCCTCACGCGCTTGGGCGGGTTGGGGTCCAGCCACCAGTAGGCCAATACCAGCAGCGCCGCGGCCAGCAGGATGAAAGGCCCGGCGGAAACCGCCAGATCGCGCAGTGACAGCAGGGTGTAGCGTATGGTTTTCGGCATGCGCTGAACCATAGCATGCGGTGCTGCCCGCCGGTCTGGCAAAGCATTTCCAGTGGTAAAAAAGTGCCTTCTGCCCAATACGGGCGAGCGCAAGCAGCTATCAAAACAATAGCGATTGGCCACCGTGCCAGTGAGCCGCTTATGGGCGGGGTTCGATGGAAAGCACCGTAAAGGCCCCGTTGATGCTGTCTACGGTGAAACTGACCTTGTCCCCGGCTTTGACGGTCTCCAGCATGGCGGGGTCCCTCACCTGGAACACCATGGTCATGCCAGGCATGTCGAGGTTTTTGATGGCGCCGTGCTTGAGGGTGATCTTGCCGGCCTCCTTGTCGACTTTGCGGACTTCGCCTTCGGTTGGTGGCAACGCTGCCTGCGCCAGGGCAAGCGACGCGGCCAGCGCGGCAAAGAGGGCGGCGGGCGTGCGGTTAAAACGTTTCATGGGAACCCCTTTCAGGTGCGGTGATAGCTTTGGTAAATGCGGGTGCTGCCATCCCGGTGAACCAGCAGCACGTCATACGGATCCTTGCGTGCGCCGTAAAGCGGTGCGTCCATGCCGGGCGAGCCCACCGGCATGCCGGGCACGGCCAGGCCGACGGCTTGCGGGGCTTCCTTGAGCAGACGGTGCACTTCGCGGGCCGGCACATGGCCTTCCAGTGCGTAGCGCTTGCTGGCCAGGCTGACTTCCGCGGTATGGCAGGAGCCGAGCTTTTCCGGCATGCCGAGCCGGGCCCGGGCGGCTGTGTTGCCGCTGTCGTGAACGCGAACCTCAAAACCGTTGGCCTGCAGGTGCGCCACCCAGTCCTTGCAGCAGCCGCAGTCGGGGTCTTTCCAGACTTCCAGCTGCGGCCGGGCCTGCGCCATCACGGCGGGTGCCAGCAGCGAGACGCCGGCGAGGGTGGCGACTGCGCGCACGAAAAATCTTCTATGCATGAGCTTCTCCTTGGGTGAGGTTTAACGGGATGACGCAGTGACGCTGATCTTGCCGACCATGCCCGCCTGGTAGTGGCCAGCGATCAGGCAGGCGAAGTCGAATTCGCCGGCGCGGTTGAAAGTCCAGACCAGTTCACCCGACTTGCTGGCCGGCACATGCGCCATGTAGGGTTCGTCGTGCTCCATACCCGGGAATTTCACCATCATCGCAGCATGGGCGTCGAGTTCCGGCTTGGTGCCGATGACCAACTCGTGCAAAAGATTGCCCTGGTTCTTGATCACGAAACGCACGGTTTCGCCTTGCCTGAAAGTGAGTTTGTCGGGGCTGAAGCGCATGTTGTCGCCCATCGACAGCGTCACGGTGCGCTTAACCAATGAGGTGTTGCCCGCTATGCCCCAGGGCTTTTGCTCTTTTTTGGCGGGAGCGGCTTTATCGGCGGCGTGTGCGCCATCGCCGTGTGCAAAGACCCATACCGGTGTCGTGGCAAAAGTGATGGCCGTGAGGATGGAAAGAAGGTTTTTCATGTGTGTGCCAAATGGGTAATAAACGAGTAATTAGGGCGTAATAAATGGGCAGTGAATAGGCAATAAATGGTTCATCAATGTTGAGGGTTCAGTGAGCTGAGTGCGAGGCTGGCGTGGACGCGCCGGATGTCGTGGCGTAACCGCGCAACTCTGCGTAGAGCGCTACTTGCGGTGCTGTCAGCAAACGGGTCTGCTGCAGGTGGGTACGCAGGTGTGAAGCACGCAATTGAGCCTGCAGCACGCCGATTTGCTGCGTCAGTGTTTCAAGCTGCGCCGCATCGATCTTCTTGCCGGCGAAAGCAGCGTCCAGGTCGCGCTCGGCCTGTACCAGCCGGGCCCCCATGTCGCGCGCTTCGGCCTTGTGGCGGGTCATGAGCGCTTCGCTGGCCTCGGTTTGTGCTGCGCTCAGGGCCAGCGGGCCGGCCAGTTCCAGCACATGCATGGGGCCCGGGTAACCGTTCAATTCGGCCGCCTTGGCCTGTTCCATGCCTTTGCCAGCCAAGAGGTCTGCGGTTTGCGCCTCAGACAGGGCCTTGATGCCTCGCGTGTGCTGGCCTGCGTAAGGGCTTGCGGTAGGGACTTCGCCGGCGGGCCGGCCATGCTGGGCAAACAAGGCTGTAGTGCACGACAACAAAGCGCAAGCTGCTATTAATTTGAGAGCGTTTGGGGTGTTCATTGGGTTCCTGAGCGGTTTTGAATCAGTGGCCGGTGTGGCCTGAGGGCTTGCGGATGTTGACTTCAGCGCCGCCCGCGGGCGCGGCGGGGTTGCCGGGCTGGGGTCGGGCGGGGTCGGGCAGGGCGCCCTTCCACTCGTATGCCTGCGTGCCGGCAGGTTGCCGGTACCAGCCCGGGTCCTTGTAGTCCCCCGGTTTCTGGTCCCCACGCACCTTGAGCACGCTGAACATGCCGCCCATTTCCACGCCGCCATAGGGCCCCTTGCCCGTCATCATGGGCGCGGTGTTCTCGGGGATTGGCATCTCCATCTGGCCCATGTCGGCCATGCCGCGTTCACCCATCACCATGTAATCGGGCACGGCCTTCTGGATTTTCCGGACCAGGCCGCGGTGGTCCACGCCAATCATGGTGGGCACGTCGTGGCCCATCGCGTTCATGGTGTGGTGGCTTTTGTGGCAATGAAAAGCCCAGTCGCCTTCCTCGTCCGCCAGAAATTCAAACTGCCGCATCTGGCCCACGGCAACGTCGGTCGTTACTTCCGGCCAGCGGGTCGACCGTGGCGTCGGGCCGCCGTCGGTCCCGGTCACGGTGAACTCATGCCCATGCAGGTGCATCGGGTGGTTGGTCATGGTGAGGTTGCCCACGCGTATGCGCACCTTGTCGTTCCTGCGCACGACCAGCGGATCGATGCCGGGAAAGATGCGGCTGTTCCAGCTCCACAGGTTGAAGTCCAGCATGGTCATGATCTTCGGTGTCATGCTGCCCGGCTCGATGTCGTAGGCGTTGAGCAGGAACACGAAGTCGCGGTCGACGGCGTCGATGAGCGGATGCTTCTCCTTGGGATGCGTGACCCAGAAGCCCATCATGCCCATCGCCATCTGCGTCATTTCGTCGGCGTGCGGGTGGTACATGAATGTGCCCGGGCGCCGGGCGGCGAACTCATACACAAACGTCTTGCCGACCGGGATGGCCGGCTGGGTCAGCCCGGCCACACCGTCCATGCCGTTGGGCAGGCGCTGGCCATGCCAGTGTACGCTGGTGTGTTCGGGCAGCTTGTTGGTGACGAATATACGGACGCGGTCGCCCTCGACCACCTCAATCGTGGGCCCTGGGCTCTGGCCGTTGTAGCCCCACATGTGGGCCTTGAACCCCGGGGCCATTTCGCGCACCACCGGCTCTGCCACCAAATGGAATTCTTTCACGCCATTGTTCATGCGCCAGGGCAGCGTCCATCCATTCAGGGTGACGACCGGGTTGTAAGGCCGGCCGTTTGGCGGCGCAAGCGGCGGCGCGGTGTCGGCCTTGTTCATCGTCGTGGGCTCGGGCAGCGCGGCCATTGTCACCTTGCTGACGGACGCGGCGGTAACCGCAGTCAGCGCCGCGCGGTTAAAGAAATTTCGTCGATTCATGGGATTCCTTGTGTTGGGGGGCGCACTCAGTGCGCGGCAGCGGCGCCGGTTTTGCCGGAGGACGCGGACGTGCGCGGGCCGGGCGATGCGCCGGCAAGTACCGTCTGAAGGTCGGCTTCGGCAAGCCAAAAGTCGCGTTGCGCCTCGATGGCATCCGCAGCTGCCAGGGCTTGTGCGCGGGCGCCAGCCAGCAGCTCAAAGATGCTGGTGAGCATGCCGTTGTAGCGCAGTACGGTTTCGTCCTGGATGAAACGGTAAAGCGGCATCACCTCCGTCTGGTAATGGCGCGCCAGGTCGTAGGCGCTGCGGTAGCCGTGGTAGGCCTCGCGTGCCTCGCTGCGCGCCCTGACCGCCAGCTCGCGCACGCGGGCCGAGTCCCCCATGGCGTCCCACAGGCCGTCGGCACCGGGCTGGGGCCGGATGGCGCGTTGCCCCGCCCATTGCGCGGTCGCCAGCCGCAAGTCCAGCCGTTGCTGCAGCACGCGACTTTCCACATCCGGCATGTCTTCCGCTTTCGCTGGCAGGTCAGGTAGCCGATCGGGCAATATGAAGTCGGCTTGCGTGCCCCACAGGCCCATCACCACCACGAGCTTTTCGCGTTCGCTGAATGCGGCCTGCCGGGCGCGCGCCAATTGCGTGGTTGCCCCGGCCAGCAGCAGTTGTTCGCGGGCCTGCTGCAGTTTGCTCCAGTTGCCGGCGCGTGCCATGCGGCGCGCCAGCTCGCCGGCGGTCTCGGCGCTTTCCCTGGCCTCATCCATAAAGCGCTCTGTTTGCGCAGCGGCCACCGCGTTGATCCAGGCTTTGCGGGTTTCGTGGGTCAGCTGGGCGATGTCTTGCGCGGCCCTGAGTTTGGCCGGACTGGCGGACACGGAATCCGTGATGTTGACGCCTTCGCCGGCCAGGGACAGTTGCAAGCCGGGGTTGTTGAGCAGCGCAATGCGCACCGCATTTTCGGCACTGAGCGGGCCTTTTAGCAGGCCGGCAACGGCGGCGCTGGCGTCTTTGCCCGGCCGCGCGATCAGCATGGGGGGCGCAGTGCCGGAGCCGGCCGGTTGCGTGGTGGCCAGCGCCTGGAGGCCGCTCACGCCGCCGTCGGGCACTGCCGTTGTGCAGCCCGTGAGAGCCAGAACGAGCAGCGCCAGTGAGCCCAGCCGCAGGCAGGTAACGACGTGACGATGCTTGGCTGCGGAGGTCATGCCGGGCCTCATGGTTTCGAGACGGCGGGCGCCGCATCTTCGCTTCGTGGTGCCTGGGCTTCTTCCCATTTCAGCAGGTCGGCATGCCCCCTGGTGAACCGGCCCGCGGAGGCGTTGGATTTTTTCCAGTCGTCGCTGGCCAGCTCCACGCCCTGGGGACGGTTCACAAATACCGATTGGTACACGGCGGATGGCACCGGCGTCTCGGGGTTGGCGGCCTGTTCGGCAGGACGGGGGTTCACCCGGGGGTACGGCTCAGCCTGCGCATGAGCCCCGGCAAAACCGGTGAAAAACAGTGCGAGAGCCAGCGCTGTGGGCGGCCCAAAAATGAAACGAGTGGTCACAAGAATCTCCTGAATACAAGCGGGGCGATTTGCGGAAAATCGCGAATGTTCGGTGTCAAGGGCTTGAAAAGCCCTGCCGGACGGCAAGTACAGGCCCACTACGGGCCTGGAGATCAGGAAATGGGTGGTTTTTGGCCCAGTGCGGCGTCGGCACTGGCAAACTGGTTTGGCGCGGGAAGCGGCAGGCTGCGTGCTTCAAAAACGACGCTGTGGTCAAGCGCTGCCGGAGACAGTGCCACCGTATGGCAGGCCTGGCACGCTGCGCAGGATTCACAGCCGGTGTCGTTCACCGGGATGCTGCTGTCGGTGGTTTGCTCCGCACAGTTGTGCATGGCCATGGAGGACTCGGGCGACATCTCTTCGTGGCTGGAATGGCCTTCAGCGCCCGTGTGGTGAGCGGGAGCAGCTATCGTTTTGGTAGCGGATTGTTCCGCGGAAGCATGCTGCGCGTGTTGCACATGGGACGCGGCCATCTGCGTTGCCATCGCATCGCCCACCCAGCCGCGCAGAGGCAGCAGGGCGATCATCAGGGCGAAGAGCAGGTGGCGCATGGATGAATGATAGGCGATGCTTTCAAAAAGTTCCCCATGTGCCAGCCTGACCAGCCCGGTCAGCCCCGATTTCATGACTTTGTATCAAAGTGCCGTGCCGCCTTGGCGCGCCCGGGTCTCGGCTTGCCATCGCAAGGCCGGCAGTGGAAACTGTCGTCATCGCACATGACACGCAGAATTCGTCTTTGAAACCTCATCCCATGCAGTTGATCCCATGCTTTTGAAGCCCGGCGTTGCAGCCGCCCTGGCATCTGCCTTCCTGTTTGGCGCCGGCACGCCGCTGGCCAAGTCACTGCTCGGCCAGATCAATCCCTGGGTACTCGCCGGGCTTCTGTATCTGGGTTCCGGTCTGGGGCTAGCCATTTATCGCAGGCTGAGGGGTGCTGCCCGGCCACGCCTGAATCCGGGTGAGCTGCGCTGGCTGGTGGCTGCCGTGGTCTGCGGCGGCGGGCTGGCACCTGTGCTGCTGATGTATGGGCTTTCGGCGATGCCTTCCAGCCGCGCAGCCTTGCTGCTCAATGCCGAGGCAGTATTGACCGCCGTGCTCGCTTGGATGGTGTTCCGGGAAAACTTTGACCGACGTATTGCGGCCGGCATGGCCGCCATCGTGGCGGGAGCCCTGCTGCTGAGCTGGCCGCAGCAGGCTGCGGCCACTGAAGGGGCAACCTTCAGCATGCTATGGCCCGCTCTCGCTGTCACCCTGGCGTGCTTTTTCTGGGCCCTGGACAACAACTTCACGCGCAAGGTCTCGTTGGTGGACGCGTCATGGATTGCCTGTGTGAAAGGATTGGCGGCCGGCGTCACCAATCTGTTGCTGGCTTTTCTGGCAGGTGCGGCGTTGCCGGGTGCGGCCAAAATTTCCGCTGCAATGGGTGTCGGCTTGTTGGCCTACGGGGTGAGCCTGGCGCTTTTTGTGGTGGCTTTGCGCCATCTTGGGGCGTCACGTGCCGGCGCCTACTTTTCGACTGCGCCTTTTGTGGGGGCCTTGTTTTCCGTCGCGTTTCTCTCCGAGCCCGTCACCTGGCAATTGCTGTGCGCCGCGTTGCTGATGGCAATCGGCATCTGGCTGCACCTGACTGAGCATCATGCGCACAGGCATCGACACGAACCGCTGGAACACGAGCACCTGCATGCGCATGACGAGCATCACCCGCATGAGCACGCGTCGGCGGTTGCAGGAATGCATTCACACCGCCACCGCCATGAGCCTTTGGACCACAGCCATGCGCACTACCCTGATGCCCATCATCGCCATGGGCATTCCGGCGGCTGAACAAGCTGGTGTCGCTTGCTGCCTGGCCGCCTTGCGCGGTCAGGTTTTCTGGAGTTGCAGCTGAGCCTTGTCGATCCACAGCTGCAGGCTGTCCAGCAACTCCTTCTGGCTGAACGAGCAACTTTCTTCGGTGAACAGTGCGGCGGACTCGAGCCGGTTCAGCAACTGCAGCTGCACCTCATTGAAGCGGGCCGGCAAGGCCGCTTCAAGGCTGTGCTGCTGCGCGGCCAGTTGCGCGAAGTTGCCCACGCGAATGTCGTCACTGCGAAGTTGCTGCAATGCGTGTTGCAGTTGGTCCAGTTCGTTTTGGGGTGTCATGGCCGCCGTGGAATGTGATGAACGGTGACGAGTGCTCAGGCGGCCGCAGAGGCCGGCACCCGCGTCGGCATGCGGTCAAACACCAGCGTCAGCATGGCCAGCAGACCGAAGGGTACGCCGACCCACCCCAGCTGCGCAAAACCGACCTGGTCGAGCAAGGCGCCGCTGACGACCGCGCCCAGTGCCGTGCCGATATACAGCATGGAGCCATTGAGGCTGAGAAGAAGTGGCGCCTGCGCCGGCGACAGGGTGGCCAGGCGGCTTTGCTGTGGCGCCATCAGGCCAAAACCTGCAATGCCCCACAGCACCAGCACGGCCATGGTGGCAGGGACATGGCCGCGTGTCAGCGGCAGCAGGCACATCATGGCCACCAGCATGGTTAGCTGCACACGCATGCTGCGCAGCGCGCCAAAGCGATCAGTGGCCCAGCCGCCCATCAGCGTGCCCGCAACGCCTGCCAGACCGAAGACGGCCAGTGTGGCGGAGAGCTGCGCCGAACTCATGGGGTTGAGCGCCTGCAGCACCGGGCCCACATAGGCGAACACGCTGAAGATGGCGATGAAGTACAGCA
>NZ_JBDTPB010000140.1:0-122023 GCF_039932935.1 Polaromonas sp. | reverse complement strand
GAGCGGATCAGGTGCTGGTTCATGCCCATGCGGCCGGTCACGCCGTGCATGATGATGCCAAGTCGTTGTGTGGTCATGTGTACTCCTCGTTGCCTTGTTCAATAAGAGGAACGCATCGCGTCCCAGGAAATATGGCCTCCGGCCTGGCCGGTGCCGAAGCCGGGGCTGTCGAGCGAGCCCAGCGCGATCTGCCCGCCCCTGATGCGCAGCCGCACGGCGTCGAAGCTGTACTCGTACAGCGTGTCGTGCGCCAGCAGCAGGTTTTGCTGCTCGTCATTGGGCGCAGCCATCAGGCCGTTGACATAGTGGTGGCCGTTGCGCTCCACATGCGCCAGGCCCAGCCAGCCGACCAGCGCCAGGTCTTGCTGCACACCGAGGCCCGGTTGCATGGTGAGGTCCTCACCGGAAAGAAAGTAGGACGCGCCGGGCGAGGCCTGGTTCCACATGGCGCAACGCGCGGCATTGATCACCGACTTGTAGATACCTTTGCAGCTTTTGCTGGACACGCCGGTGTAGCCCAGTTCTCTTGCCTGGACAAAGGCATCCAGCGTGGCGTCGGATTCATCGACGAGCAGCGGAATCTGCCTTGCCAGCTTCGACACGTCCTGCGTAAGCGCCTGGTCGCGGTGCAAGGGCTGCTCTACAAACACGGTTTTGGCCACCAGCGGCGCCAGTTGTGGTTCTGAGGTGAACTGTTCGAAGAAATCAGCGAAGGCATCAGCGCTGGCATATTGCTCGTTGCCGTCCAGCGTGATGACGCGCGCCACGTCTTCGATGACGTGGCTGATCGCCATGAGGCGGGCCAGGTCGGCTTCGGTGTTGCCGCTCAACTTGATCTTGAAGTCGCGATGGCCGTAGCGGGCAATGGCAGCCACCAGCGAGGTCGGCAGGCCGTCGGTGGGCTCGCCGGGCTGTTTGTCTGCCGGATGGATGGCGTCTGCCAGGCCGACCGTATGCCGTGCGGAAATTTGCTTGCGCGGCATTTGCAGCGACATGAAGCGCGCCATGTCAAAGCCCCTGAGGTCGTCCGCCAGGCCGCTGCCCTGCAAGCTCAAGCCGGCGACGTTGGCGCTCATGCCCGCAGCGAAACTGCTGCCGAGTTTGAGCAGCAGGGCGTCAAGGATGGCGCGGTCCAGCAAGGCCGGGCCGTAGCTGGCGGCCAGGGGGTTGAGGCCAGCTGTCACGCCGTTTTTGAGCAGAGGCTTGTAGTGCTGCGCGAAATGCTGCCACGCGGTTTTGTTGTTTGCGTCAGCGCAGTAGGCCGTGCGTGCAGCCGTGAGCGAATCCCGCAGTTGCTGGAAGTTGTCTTCGTTCGATAGCGCCGGGTTTTTATCGAACCACTTGGGAATCATCATCTCCGCGGCGCACCCCAGTGAGGTCGAGCCGTCGGCAAAGCGGATGCGCACCTGCACGTACACCTGGGGGCAGGAAGTGACAGTGGCAGCGCCAAACCGGAACGGCAGGCGCAGCACCACATCGCGCTCGGAAAAGCGGATTTCATCGATCCGGAAGCGGAGGGGTTCGTCCATGAGATGAAGGACTCAGTGGTCCAGCGTGCCCTGCGAATAGAAATGCGCGCGCACTTTTTTGGCGTAGACCGCAAACTCGGGCGAGCCCATCATGTCCAGCGTACGGTGGCGGGGCAGGTCGATGTCGTAGATGGCAGCGATGGAGCCGGGCCTCTCGCTCATCACGATGACGCGGTCTGACAGGAACACCGCCTCCGGAATGCTGTGGGTGATGAGCAGCACGGTTTTTTGCGATGCCGACCAGATGCGCTGCAGCTCCAGGTTCATCTTCTCGCGCGTCATGGCGTCCAGCGCGCCGAAAGGTTCATCCATCAGCAGCACTGACGGGTCGTGCAGCAGGGCACGGCAAATGGACGCGCGCTGCTGCATGCCGCCCGACAGCTGCCAGGGGTACTTGTTTTCAAACCCTTTGAGGCCGGCCATGTCGATCAGCTGCATCGCTTTGGCCAGCGACTGCTCTTTGGGCATATGGCGCATCTCGGCCTGCAGCAGGATGTTTTTGAGCACCGTGCGCCAGGCCAGCAGCACGGCGCTCTGGAACACGATGCCCACGTCTTTTTGCGGCCCGTTGATGGGTTTACCCGCCAGCGTGAGCGTGCCGCCTGAGATGGGCAGCAGCCCTGCCACCATTTTCAGCAGCGTACTTTTGCCGCACCCCGAAGGGCCAACGACAGAGATGAATTCACCCTCGCGGATGGAGAAGTCGAGCGGTTTGAGCGACTCGACGGGGCCATCTTTGGTCTGGTAGGTCTTGGAGACACCGCGGGCTTCAATCAGGTGGTCGTTGGGCATAGGCATGTAAGCGGGCTAGAGATCAAGATCGGCTGCGGAAGAGTTGGCAAGATTTTTCCGCCGGGCCGCCCCAAGGAAAAATGCGCCCCCTCGGGGGGGCAGCGCAGTACACGAAGCCGAAGGCGAAGTGGCAAGCGTGGGGGCCTTAATTTGTGGGAAGGAAATCCAGGCTCACGTAGTCTTCAGGTTTGCCGCGTGTCGAGGCGTCCATGCCGCCGTATTGCACCAGCAGGTCCAGCGAATCGTTGACGTTTTTCATCGTGACGCGGAAGGGGCGCTGGTTGGCGGTTTCCTTGGTGTGGTAAAGCGCCACGCTTTGCTTCATGCCTACGATCAGCGTGTCGCGCACGCCGGCCTTGGGGTTGGCTTTGAGCATCGCATCGACAGCGGCTTCGGGGCTTTTCTCGGCGGCTTCGGCGGCGCGCGTGGAGGCGCGCATGAAGCGTTTGACGAGGTCTGGGTTCTCCGTCAGCAGGTTCTTGTTGGTGATGATGCCGGAGCTGATCTGGTTGATACCCGAGTCCGCAAAGCGGATGGGGTAGACCTGCTTGCCGGTGGCGTCCTGCAGCTTGATGGCCTGGTCCATCACGTAGCCGAGCAGCAGGTCGGCCTGGCCATTCATGACCGCATTGAGCTTGGTCTGGCCATCGCCGGAGACGATCTTGACCTGGTCGGCCTGGATGTTGTTGACCTTGAGGAACAACGGCCACATCTGCGACATCGAGTCGCCGGGCGTGGTGGCCACGGTTTTGCCGATGATGTCTTTGGGTGTCTTGATGTTTTTGTCGGCAAAGCCCATGACCGACATGGGGCTGAGCTGGAACAGCACGCCGGTGGACTTGAGCGGCGCGCCCTTGGCGGCGGCCTTGATCATGGTGGTGACGTCGATATAGCCGAAGGTCGCCGACTTGGCCGCAACGGCCTGGGCGGTGACGGCCGAGCCACGGCCCTCCTGAATGTCGAGGTCTATGCCTTCTTCAGCGTAGAAGCCGCGCTCTTTGCCGAGGAAGAAGGGCGCGTGCTCGCTGTAGAGGTACCAGTTCAGCATCAACGTGACTTTTTCGGGCGCCTTGGTCTGGGCCTGGGCTGGCGCGGCCAGCGTCAAGCTCAATGCCAGTGCGCTGGCGATGCCTGTGAGCAGGGTGGGGATGCGTTTTTTCATGAAATGTCTCCTGGGTTGCCGGTAATGGGATGTGACAAAGGGAACGTGACGAGGGGGACGTGAAGGACCGTGAAAAAAGCGAGAAAAAATGAAAATCAGAAGACCTGGCGCTGCGAGGCGTGCCAGGGAATCATCAGCCGCTCGACCAGATCAATGGCCGCAAACAGCAGCACGCCGATGGACGACAGAACCACCAGCGCGGCGAACATCAGCGGCAAATCAAAGTTGCCGTTAGCTACCTGAAGCACATAGCCGATGCCGGAGTTGGAGCCGACGAATTCACCGACCACCGCACCCACCACGGCCAGCGTGATGGACACCTTGAGGCCGCTGAAGATGGCCGGCAGGGCTTGCGGCAGGCTGATCTTGAAGAAGGTCTGCAAGCGGCTGGCACCCATGGAGCGCGCCAGGTCCAGCATGTCGGGCTCGACCGATTTGAAACCCATGACGGTGGAGACCACGACGGGGAAGAAGCCCAGCAGGAAGGCCGAGATGATCTTGGGAAAGATGCCGAAGCCAAACCACACGACGAAAAGCGGGGCAATCGCGACCTTGGGAATGCTTTGCGAAAACACCAGCAGCGGGTAGACGTATGACTCGACGAGACGGGAGTAGGCGATCACCATGGCTAGCGGAATACCGATGACGATGGTGAGCGCGAAGCCGCCCAGGGTGGCCTGCGTGGTCTTCCAGCTTTGCTTGAGCAGGTTGTTCCACTCCGCCACCAGTTGCCCCACGACTTCTTCGGGGCGGGGAATCAGGTAGGCCGGGATCTTGAAGATGCGGATGGCCAGGTCCCACAGCACCAGCAGCAGGATGATCAGCAGGAAAGGCCTGAGCGCCGGTAACAGCAGCAACTTGCGCAGCATCGGGAAGTCTCCTTGTCGCCCATGCGGCGCGATACCGAAGATCGGCACGTCCGTATGTAACTATATGGTGAATTGTTGAGGCAGTGATCAAACCTGTCAACGGACCCTAGGGAAACCACGGGGGCTAGGCGGCGAGGCTTGCCGGGCTCAGCGCATCACGTAGCCGAGCACCATGTCTGTCATGTGCGACAGGCGCTGCGCCATCGCTTTGGGGGCACGCAGGTCACGCCCGAAGATGGTGGACAGTGTCTGATTGTTGGACAGGTAGAAGTAACAAATCGACGCAATCGAGATGTAAAGCTGGATCGGGTCTACGCCCGCCCTGAAGAGATCTTGCCGACGCCCGCGCTCGAGTACGGTGTCGAGCATCTGCACCAGCGGGGAGTTCATTTCCTGAATGCGCGACGACTTCTTCAGGTGCGCCGCATTGTGCTGGTTTTCACTGTTAAGCAGCGAAATGAACTCGGGGTGCTCAAGGTAATAATGCCAGGTGAAGGAAACCAGTTCACGGATGGCCTCGACCGGGTCCATCTCATCCAGATGCAGCTTTTGCTCGGCGGCGCGAATGTCCGCATAGGTGCTCTCCAGCACTGCCAGGAAGAGGTCGTCTTTGCTTTTGAAGTAGTAGTAGATCAGGCGCTTGTTGATATCGGCACGCTCGGCGATGCGATCGACCCGCGCTCCCGCCAATCCGTAGAGCGCAAACTCGTCGCGCGCCGCCAGCAAAATGGTTTGCTGTGACCGGTCGGCATCGCGCGAGCGGGGTTCGGTGGGCTTTGTTTTAAGGGTCGACATAGCGAGAATTTAACTGTTTGTTGAATTAAAGCAAGAATCCAGGCGATTGCGCCCTTGGATGACACGCAGCGGCCAAGGGTACCTCCATAATGAAGCAGGCAACGGCCCTTCGCGCCGGGGCCTGTTTGCAAAGGAGATGGTCATGAGCAATTCAGACACGCCAAAAGACGGCGACTTCGCCAACTGGATAGACCAGAAAGCCGAGGCACTCAAATTTGAACTGGGTGAAAAATTTCCGGTGCCGCCGTCCGAACTCCACTCTCCCTCGGTTCATGTTGAGACCGCCCGGCAAAAGCTCGAAGAGGTGTTGCTGGAGCACGAAGCGCCAACACAGGAGTTTCTCGATGAACTGGCAGCGCTGGAATCGGCTCCGCCCATGAGCGACGAGGAGCTGGACCGCCAGGCCCTGGCCGCCGGTGGGAGTGACGGCGACGTCGCTACACCAGAGTAGATGGCCCCCACGGTCGCTCACTTCGTGTAGCTTCCTGCCCCCCGAGGGAGCCGCCCGCCTGTGGCCCGGCAAAGCCGGTTCCACGGCTCATGCTGGTGTGGAAAGCGTAGACCCATATTCGGGTGCTTCGCTTGCGCCTCATTCCGACGGCACAATAGCTTTATGACATCCCAACTTGGCGGCCACCTTCTTGTCGATTGCCTTCTGGCCCAGGGCGTCACCCATGCGTTTGGCGTACCCGGCGAAAGCTATCTGGCCGTGCTGGACGGCCTGCATGCGCGCCAGGACAAGATCCGGTTTGTGACCTGCCGGCAAGAGGGCGGGGCGGCCTTTATGGCCGAGGCCCACGGCAAGCTGACGGGGCGGCCGGGGGTGTGCATGGTCACGCGTGGGCCGGGCGCCACCAACGCTTCTATTGGCGTGCACACGGCCTTTCAGGACTCGACGCCCATGGTACTGCTGGTGGGAGATGTCGCCAGTGACTGCCGCGACCGCGAGGCCTTCCAGGAGGTGGATTACGCCAATTTCTTCGGGCCCAGCACCAAGGGCTTTGCCAAGCGCGTGGAGCGCATTGACGATGCCGACCGTATTCCCGAATACATCGCGCGAGCCTTCGCCACCGCCTTGAACGGCCGGCCCGGGCCGGTCGTGCTGGTCTTGCCCGAAGACATGTTGACGCGCATGACGGCCTCCCAGCCGCTGCCGCGTGTGGAAGCGGTACAGGCCTGGAGTGATCCGGGTTCGCTGCGTACGCTGCGCGAAATGTTGCTCAAGTCTGAGCGTCCGTTGGTCATCGCGGGCGGTGGCGGCTGGACGCCGCAGTCGGCGCAGGCGCTGCAGCGCTTTGCCGAAAACTGGAAGCTGCCCGTGGGTAACGCCTTCCGCTTCCAGGATACCTTTGACAATCACCATCCGCTGTACGCGGGGGACGTGGGCATCGGCCTCAATCCCAAGCTGGCTGCGCGTGTGAAGGCCAGTGACCTCATCATCGCCATCGGCCCGCGGCTGGGGGAGATGACGACCGGTAACTACACCCTGCTGGAAGCGCCGCGCCCGAAGCAAAAGCTGGTGCACATCCATGCCAGCGCGGAAGAACTCAACCGCGTTTACCAGGCTGACCTGGCCATCAACGCCACCATGAATGCCGCCGCGCGCTCACTGGAGGTACTGACGGCGCCGGTGACCGTGGCCTGGGAAGCCTGGACGGCGTCGGCGAATGAAGACTATCTGGAGAACCTGAAACCGACACCTTCTGCGAACTTGCCGGGTGACATTGACATGCCGGTCATCGTCGGCCTGCTGCAAAAGCATTTGCCGGCGGATGCGGTGCTCACCAACGGCGCGGGTAACTTTGCCAGCTGGGTGCATCGCTTTTTCCGGCATCACGGCCTCGTCAAAGGCCACAAGACGCAGCTGGCGCCCACGGTGGGTGCAATGGGTTATGGCGTGCCTGCCGGGATTGCGGCAGCCATCACCACCGGCCGGGTGGCTTTCACCATCGCGGGTGACGGCGACTTCCTGATGAACGGCCAGGAGCTGGCGACTGCCGTGCAGCATGGCGCCAAAAGCATCATCGTGCTGCTCAACAACGGCATGTACGGCACCATACGCATGCACCAGGAACGGGAGTACCCGCGGCATGAAAGCGGCTCGCGCCTGAACAACCCGGATTTCGTCGGGTTGGCGCGCGCCTATGGCTACGCCGGTGTGCGTATCACGCGCACGGCAGAGTTTGAGCCCGAACTGCTGGCAGCCCTGGCGCGTAAAGAAGGGACGGTGATCGAGGTAACCCTGGATCCGGAAGTCATCACCACGCGTGGCACCCTTTCGGCCATCACCGTAGCAGCCGCAGTGCGCCTCGCCAGCGGTTCGGGTCTTTGATTGGGGCGGTCTTAATTCACGAACTGCAAAGGAGTATCAAAAAATGAACGTGGTTTTCGATTTTGGCGCCGTGCTGTTCGAGTGGCAACCGGTGGAGCTTCTACGCACCCATTTCAGCCACCTCACGCCGACGGCTGAAGCGGCCCAGAAGCTGGCGGTCGACATGTTCCATCATGAGGACTGGGTGGCCTTCGACCGCGGCACGCGTGAGCTGCCGGATGTGGTGGCTGCCATGGCGCGGCGGCTGGCCTTGCCGGCCGACTTGCTGCACGGGTTCCTCGCGCCCATTGGCGAACGTCTGCTTCCCATCGACACCACCGTGGCCCTGCTGGAGCAACTGCAGCAGCGCCGCGGCAGCCGCGGCGATGTGCATCTCTATTACCTTTCCAACATGCCATCGCCTTTCGCGCGGGTGCTGGAAAGCCGGCACGACTTCCTGCGCCACTTCGAGGGTGGCATCTTCTCCGGCGATGTGAAATTGGCCAAACCCGACCCGGCGATCTTCGAGCTGCTGGCCGGGCGCCACGGACTGGTGCCCACCGACACGCTGTTCATCGACGATTCCGCCGCCAACGTCGCTGTAGCCCGGCAGTTGGGCTGGCAGGCCATCCACTGCACGTCGCCGGCCGAGTTGCCGGCCCAGGTGGCGGCGCTGCTGCCTGCTTGAGCTGACGGCACTTCAGCGAGCGCCGCAGCCGCCGTCACAAAGCAGCGAAGGAATACGCTCCAATGAAAAAGGCCGGTGCGAACACCGGCCTTTTTGCTGGCGGGGCCATCTCGCGACAGCCCTGCGTCAAGAATTACTCCTTGATGTCCACGGCGTAGAAATTGTGGCGGCCGAACGGGCTGTTCTTGTAGCCGATCACGCTCTTGCGAATGGGCTTGAGCTGCACCGCATGGGCGATGGTGAACCAGGGCGCCTGTTCCTTGAAGATGACCTGGGCCTGCTGGTAGAGCTTGATGCGCTCGGCGGGGTTGGTCACCGTCTTGGCCTTCAGGACCAGGTCTTCGTACGGCTGGTAGCAGAACTTGGCGATGTTGGAACCGCTGGCCGACTGGGCCGAAGCGCAGCCGAGCAGGGTGTACATGAAGTTGTCAGGATCGCCGTTGTCGCCGGTCCAGCCCAGCATGCCCATCTGGTGCTCGCCGGCCTGCAGGCGCTTGCGGTACTCGCCCCATTCGAAGCTCTTGATCTCGGCGGTGACGCCGACCTTGACCAGGTCAGCCTGCATCAACTCGGCAATGCGCTTGGCATTCGGGTTGTACGGGCGCTGCACGGGCATGGCCCACAGGTCGGTGGTGAAACCGTTGGGGAAACCGGCCTGGGCCAGCAATTTCTTGGCGGCTTCGGGGTTGTACTCGTCGTCCTTGATAGCGTTGTTGTACGCGGCCATGGTCGGCGGGATCGGGTTCTTGGCGGCAACACCGGTGCTCAGGTACACGCCGTCAACAATGGCTTTCTTGTTGATGGCCATGTTGATGGCCTTGCGCACGCGCACGTCGTCAAACGGCTTCTTGGTCGTGTTGTAGGCAAGGTAGCCCACGTTCAGGCCGGCCTGCTCGACGATCGTCACGTTGGCGTCCTTGCGGATCGCATCCAGGTCGGCGGGGTTGGGGTAAGGCATGACCTGGCATTCGTTCTTCTGCAGCTTGGCCCAGCGGACCGATGCGTCAGGCGTGATCGAGTACACGAGGTCGTCGATCTTGGCCTTGCCGCCCCAGTACTGTGGGAAGGCCTTGTAGCGGATGACCGCGTCTTTCTGGTATTGCACCAGGTAGAAGGGCCCCGTGCCGACCGGGTCCTGGTCGATTTTTTCCGGCGTGCCGGCCTTGAGCATGGCGTCGGCGTATTCCTTGGACTGGACGGCTGCGTAAGGCATGGCCAGGTTGGCGAGGAAAGGCGCTTCAGGCTGGTTCAGCGTGATCTTGACGGTGTAGTCGTTGACCTTGTCCACCGATTTGATCAGCTTGGGCATGCCCATGTCGCTGAAGTAGGAGTGGTTGGGGCTGGTGACCTTGAAGAAGGCGTTGTCTTCTTTCCACTGACGCTCGAACATGAACAGCACGTCGTCCGCGTTGAAGTCGCGCGATGGCTTGAAGGCCTTGTTGCTGCCGTGCCATTTCACGCCCTTGCGCAGATGGAAGGTGTATTCCTTGCCGTCGGCGGAAATGTCCCATTTCTCGGCCAGGCCGGGGACGACCTTGGTGCCGCCGTATTCGAATTCGACGAGGCGGTTGTAGACGGGTTCGTTGGCATCAAACGACGTACCGGTGGTGTTGACACCTGGGTAGAAGTTTTCGGGGCTGCCTTCAGAGCAGAACACCAGCGTCTTTGCGGAGACAGGTGAAAGTGCCAGCAGCGCTGGCAGGGCAACGGCGCACAGCAATGCGCGCTGGACCGGACGCAATTTACTTGCGCGAGGGCTTGCACTTGGTTGGGTCTGAATCATGGACGATCCCTTTGGAGGTTAATGCTGCTTTGCAGCGGGGCTTGCGGCCAGATTGCACAACATTTGTGACGTTGAGCGCCCTGGTCATTAAAAAACGTGGCCTGAAACCGGTGCGGAGAGGCATGGTTTCAGGTCACGCAGTGAGAAAGTTTTCAGCATAGTGGCACGCAACCTGCCGCTCCGCAACTTCCCGCAGCTGAGGCCTTTCGGCGCGGCAGCGATCGGTGACATGCGGGCAGCGGGTGGAGAACACGCAGCCGGTGGGCGGGTTGAGCGGCGAGGGAAGCTCACCCTTGAGCACGATGCGCTGCTTGACGCCGGTGCTGCCGGCCAGGCCCGGCGTGGACGCCAGCAAGGCCTGGGTGTAGGGGTGCAGAGGCTGGTTGAACAAGGCGTTTTTCTCGCCTTGCTCGACCGCATGGCCCAGGTACATCACAAGCACGTCGTGGGCAATGTGGCGCACCACGCCCAGGTCGTGCGAGATGAACAGGTAGGCCAGGCCCATGGACTGCTGCAGGTCGGCCAGCAGATTGAGCACCTGGGCTTGGATGGAGACGTCAAGGGCGGACACCGGCTCGTCGGCCACGACCACGGTGGGGTTGAGCATCAGGGCGCGTGCAATGGCGATGCGCTGGCGCTGCCCGCCCGAAAACATGTGGGGGTAGCGGTCGTAGTGCTCGGGGCGCAGGCCCACCATGGCCAGCATGGCGCGGGCCTTGGCGGCGCGCTCCGCGGCGGTCAGTGTGGTGTTGATTTCAAGCGGGGCCTCAAGGATCGCGCCGATTTTTTTTCGCGGGTTGAGCGAACCATAGGGGTTCTGGAACACCAGCTGTACGGCCTTGCGCAGGCCCAGGCGCTCGTCTTGCGGTGCATTCACTGCATCGACGCCTGTGATGCGCAACTCGCCACCCGTAGGGGTTTCAATCAGCGAGACCATGCGGGCCAGGGTGGACTTACCGCAGCCCGACTCGCCGACGATAGCCAGTGTCTTGCCGGCATGGACCGAGAAGGACACGCCGCCGACTGCCTGCAGGTGGTCGGACTTGCGCATGAAGCCACGGCGGATTTCGTAGACCTGTTTCAGGTTTTTGGCTTCGACGACGGGGCCGGCCGGGATGCCGGCTGGGGTGAATGTGGCAGCGGTGCTCATTGCGCGCCCTCCATGATCGGAGTGTCGCGTTCGATGTTGGCCGCGCGGCCGGGGTCTCCCAGCGGGTAGTGACAACGCACCATGCCGTCCTTCCAGGCGCGCAGCAAGGGGCGCTCATTGCGGGAGTGCTCGGTAGCGTAAGAGCAGCGCGGCGCGAACAGGCAGCCGGTAGGGCGGTCATAGAGGCCGGGCACCATGCCGGGAATGGTCGCCAAGCGTGAGCTGCCGTCGCTGCGCTCTGGCAGGGCCGACAGCAGGGCTTCGGTGTAAGGGTGCTGAGGCGTGTTGAAGAGGGCGTGCGCGCTTTGCTCTTCCATGATCTGGCCGGCGTACATGACGGCGATGCGCTGCGCCATTTCGGACACCACACCCATGTTGTGGGTGATTAGCACCAAGGCCATGCCGCGCTCTTTCTGCAGACTGCGCAGCAGGTCCAGGATTTGGGCCTGGATGGTGACGTCGAGCGCGGTGGTTGGTTCATCTGCGATCAGCAAGCGCGGGTTGCAGGCGATCGCCATGGCAATCATCACGCGCTGGTTCATACCGCCCGACAGCTGGTGCGGGTAAGCCTTCAGGCGGCTCTCAGGTGAGTTGATGCCGACTTGTTCGAGCAGTTCGATGGCCTTGCGCGTGGCGGCCTTTTTGTCCAGCCCCAGGTGCAGGCGCAGGGTCTCCATGATCTGGAAACCGACGGTGAAGCAGGGGTTCAGGCTGGTCGTGGGTTCCTGGAAAATCATCGCCACGTCTTTGCCGATGAGCTTGTTGCGTTCGCCTTGCGACAGCTTGAGGAGGTCGTGGCCGGCAAACCGCAGCTTGTCGGCTTTCACGCGGCCAGGGTAAGCCACCAGACCCATCAAGGCCATCATGGTGACGCTTTTGCCGGAGCCGGATTCGCCGACGATGCCCAGGACTTCGCCTTCTTCGAGCGACAGGCTGATGCCGTCGACGGCATGCATGATGCCGTTTTGCGAGGGGAACTCGACCGAAAGATTCTCTATTTCTAACAGGGCCATTGTTCAGGGCCTTCCGAATATTCTGTTGTTGGGTGTTTCGCACTGAAACACCATGGATGTCTTGTCAAGGAACAGCGTGGAACCGGCTTTGCCGGGCCACAGCTGTTGCCCCCGGAGGGGGGATCCGGCTACACGAAGTGAGTCGAGAAGGGGGTAAGCCATATTCAGCGCTTCAATTTCGGGTCGAACGCATCACGCAGTCCGTCGCCGAGCAAGTTGAAGGCCAGCACAGTGATCAAAATTGCGAGGCCGGGGAAGGTGACAACCCACCAGGCGCGCAGGACAAATTCACGGGCATCGGCCAGCATGGTGCCCCATTCGGGTGAGGGTGGTTGCGCGCCCAGGCCCAGAAAACCCAGAGCAGCGGCATCCAGGATGGCAGTGGACACGCCCAGCGAGGCTTGCACAATCAGCGGCGCCGTGCAGTTAGGCAGGATTTCGCTAAACATCAGGCGGATGCGGCTGGCGCCACTCATGCGGGCGGCAGTCACGTAGTCGCGCGAGGTTTCGGCGATCACCGCCGCGCGCGTGATGCGCACGTAATGCGGCAGCACGACGATGGCCACGGCTAACATGGCGTTCATCAGGCCGGGGCCAAGAATGGCCACGATCACGATGGCCAGCAGCAGGCTGGGCAGCGTCAGGATGATGTCCATCAGGCGCATCACGGCGATCTCGAAGATGCCTCGGAAAAATCCTGCCAGCAGGCCCAGCACCGTACCGACGACGACTGACAAAGCCACCACGGCCAGGCCAATGACCAGCGAGAGGCGGGCGCCATACATCAGGCGCGAGAGAATGTCGCGGCCGATGGCGTCGGTGCCCAGGGGGTACGTCCAGGAACCGCCTGCCTGCCAGGCTGGCGGCTTGAGGAACACGGCGTTGTTGGTGATGTTGGGGGCATGCGGTGCCAGCAGTGGCGCAAAGAGCGCAAGCAGCAACACGCCGATCACGATGACCAGGCCAATGACGGCGCCGTTGTTGGCGCTGAAGTAGTTCCAGAACTCGCGAAGCGGGTGCGGTGGGGCCGGAGGCGTGCCCGGTTTCTGGGTGGCGGTTTTCAAGGTAGCCGTGCTCATCGCTGGTGCCTGATGCGTGGATTAATGATGCCGTAGGTGATGTCCACCAGCAGGTTGACGGCCATGACGATGGCGCCGAGCAGCAGGATGCCGCCTTGCAGAACGGGATAGTCGCGGCGGCTGATGGCTTCGATCAGCCACTTGCCGACGCCCGGCCAGGAAAAGATGGTTTCGGTGAGGATGGCGCCCGTGAACAGGACACCGACCTGCAGGCCGATCACGGTGACCACCGGGATCAACGCATTGCGCAGCGCATGCAAAGCCACCACGCGCAGGTTGGAAAGCCCTTTGGCTCGGGCGGTGCGGATGTAGTCTTCGCCCAGCACTTCCAGCATGGCCGAGCGTGTCATCCGCGCAATCACGGCCAGCGGGTTGGTGCCCAGTACGATCATGGGCAATATCAGGTGAGACGCCGCCGACCAGAACGCGCCCTTGTCTTCCGACAGCAGCGAATCGATCAGGAGAAAGCCCGTGGTGGGCTCGATGAAGTACTGCACCGACATGCGGCCCGACACCGGGGTCCAGCCAAGCTCCACCGAGAACAACAGGATCAGCAGCAGTCCCCACCAGAAGATCGGCATGGAATACCCCGTGAGGGAGATGCCCATGACCCCATGGTCAAGGATGGAGTTTCGCTTGACCGCGGCCAGGATGCCGGCCGGTATGCCGATCAGCAGTGCAAACAGGATGGCACACACCGCCAGTTCGATGGTTGCGGGAAAGAGTGTCAGGAACTCACGCAGCACGGGCTCTTGCGTGATCAGCGACTTGCCGAGGTCACCCTTGAGCACTCGGCCGATGTAGATGCCGTACTGCACCATAACGGGCCGGTCCAGGCCGTATTCCTTGAGCAACTGGGCGTGGCGCACCGGATCGATGCCGCGCTCACCGGCCATGGTCTCAATGGGGTCGCCGGGCACCATGCGGATCAGAAAGAAGGCTAGCAGTGTCATTCCCAGAAAGGTGGGAATGATCAGGCTCAGTCGGGTAAAAATAAAGCGCAGCATTATCGCGGGATGCTAAGGCAGACCTTGGTCCGGGCCACGAAAAAACCGTCGCAATGGCGACAGACGGATGGTGCGAAATTTTTCGTCACCTCGGCCTTGGGGTGCAGTAACTGCAGTGGCATCAACATGGAGTCTTGTTCGGTTAGATCTGGTGCGGGCGGTGCCGCGGGGAATTTTTTATCTTAGCAACATTAGCGTGATTTTTTGCCTGTGCCGCCTCGGGTGGGCTACCGAGTAACCCTATGGCATCAGGAAGGCTTCAGGGGTACTTGCGCAGCTAATGATTAGTGAATGAAGACAGCGAGAGCAATGCAGGAAGCGTGCCAGAGGGCCGCTGCTGTGAGCGCGCAGTATGCACCGACGCATAAAAAAAGGCCGGTGAAACCGGCCTTTTTGAAATCGGCAAAAACCGATTACTTCACGTGCTTGCCGATCAGGCCAGCCATCTCGAACATCGACACTTGCGCCTTGCCGAAAACGGCACGCAATTTTTCGTCGGCGTTGATCATGCGCTTGTTGACCTTGTCCTGCAGGCCCTTGGATTTGATGTAAACCCACAGCTTGCTGACGATCTCGGTACGTGGCAGAGGTTTGTCTCCCACCACGGCTGCCAGTGCGGGGCTCAAGGTCAGCGCTTTCATGAACGCTGCATTGGGCGTGCGCTTTTTGGCAGGCGCTTTTTTCGCTGCTGGCTTTTTGGCCGCAACTTTCTTGGCGGGAGCTGCTTTCTTCGCGGCTACCTTCTTGGCTGGGGCTGCTTTCTTCGCAGGAGCCTTCTTTGCTGGAGCTGCTTTCTTCGCAGCTACTTTCTTTGCCGGAGCAGCCTTTTTTGCAGGCGCTTTTTTAGCCGGTGCTTTTTTTGCAGTTGCCATGATTGATTTTCCTTCTAGAAGTTGATAAATCACCACACGGATAACTACTCTTCCTTGTGGCAATGCGGATGCTACTGGAGAAAAACGCTGTTTCCTAGCGGAAGCGCACTTTATTTGCGCTTTTATGTTGCAGATTTACCTCTGAAAATCAGGAAAACACCCGCGAGAATCACACCGCTCGCCAGCCACTCGCCCCCCGTGACGTGCTCTCCGGCAAAAAAAGCACCCAGAAAAATCGCGATCAATGGGTTCACAAAGGCGTAGCTAGTGGCCACAGCAGGGGACGCATTAGCCAGCAAATAGAGGTAGGCGCTGAAGGCGATGAGCGAGCCAAACACCACGAGGTAGAGCCAGGCGAGCACTGCCTCGGGCTGAGCGGGCCAGTTGGCAGCGGCCTGATGATGCTCACCCAGTGCGAGAGAAATCACCATCAACACCGCGCCACCACACAACATTTCGCTGGCAAAGCCTGCGGGCCCCCTCGCCAGCGGCAGCCGGTTGGTCGACAACACGGAGCCGAGCGACCACAGCAAGGTGGCGCCGGCAATGCAGGCCATGCCGATGGGCGCCGCGCTGAAACTGGCGCCTCGCACCAGCATCAGCACGCCTGCCAGTCCCACCGCCATACCCAGCAATTCCAGCCGGCTGGGTCGCTGGCCGAGCAGCAGGCCCCACGCTGACACCAACATGGGCACCACCGCAATGAAGGTGGCGATCAGGCCCGAGCCAATGTGGACTTCTGCCGAAGCCGTCAGCCCCATGCCGCCGCCCAGCATCAGCGTGCCGATGATTGACGCGTTGATCCATTCACGCCGGCTGGGCAGTTTGTGCCCTCGCGCGAGCACCCAGGCCATCAGCAGAATGCCTGCCACCAGGAAACGCGTGCCCATCTGAAAGAAGGGCGGAAAGCTGATCAGGGCGAAGCGGATCGCCAGATAGGTGGAGCCCCACACGAGATAGCAGGCGAGCAGGGCGGGGATCAAAAGCGCCGGCGATTTGCCGGTGGCGGAGGATGAAGTGAGTGCGGAGGTCATGCAGGCATCGTAGGTTGCCATGCGCCCTCAGGCCATGCAAAATTAACGGCAAAACGACATCTGACCTTTAAATTTAAAGCTTCAAGAGCGCTATGACAGAAACCACTGAATGGGACCATTACGACAGCCGCATCCTTGGCGAGTTGCAGCGCGATGCACGCATCACCATGGCCGAACTGGGCCGCCGTGTCCACCTGAGCCAGCCCGCGGTGACGGAGCGCGTGCGCAAGCTCGAGCTGGGCGGCGTGATCAAGGGCTACCGGGCCGAGGTCGACCTGGCGCGCCTGGGCTACGGCATACGCGCCATCGCGAGAGTGGGGCGGGTCGAGTACGCCCGGGTGGTCAAGTTGATCGAGCAGACGCCCGAGGTCATCAATGCCTACAACGTCACCGGCGAGGACAGCTGGGTGCTGGAAATCGCGGTGATCGACGTGGCGCACCTGGACGCGGTGGTGACCAAATTCTGTATCCTCACCGAGACCTCGACGTCCATTGTTCTCAACGCGCCCCGCGAAAACGCCGTCGTGCTGCCAGCTCGGCGCGAAGACATCAAACCTGTCATCAAGAAAGTTACCGGAAAATGAGCCCGACTACTTCCTCCACCCCGACTTCCTTCGCCACCTGCGATCTCTGCGACCTGCACAAGGGGGACACCTCGGGTGATTTCAGGGTGCTGCCGCCTGTTTTCAGGAGCTATGGCCGCCACCAGAAGTTCGGCGGTCCTGTGGTCACTGTGAAATGCTTTGAGGACAATTCACTGGTCAAGGCCGCGGTGGAATCAGCCGGCGAGGCGCGCGTGTTGGTGGTGGATGGCGGGGCTTCGCTCCGTCGGGCCCTGCTGGGGGGCAACCTGGGCCTGGCCGCCGCCAAAAACGGCTGGGCGGGCGTGGTGATTGACGGCTGCGTGCGCGACGTGGCTGAGCTGGCGCAGTGCCAGACGGGCATCCGCGCGCTGGCGAGCATGCCGCTGCCCACGGAACGGCGCCAGGAAGGTCAGCGGGACGTTGATGTGCGGATCCAGGGCGTCTGGGTCAGGCCGGGAGACTGGCTTTACGCCGATGAAGACGGCATCGTGGTGATGCCAGCGCCGCTGCCGGGTTAGAAGCTTCGGCTGATCCTGGTGTTCCGGGTTGCCAGTTCGCCGGCTAGGGTGTGGCGCATTGTTTGCTATATAAATGATAGCTATATGCCATGGTAACAGCTGGGCTAGGCCGTGATTTCGTTCAAATTTCCGGCATAAAACCGAAAAAACCCACATGAAACCAAACACCGGCCCGCTTGCGGCTGGCGCTTGGGTTCACGTGGCGCGCAGATCGCTCAGATCCCGGCAAGGGCGATGGAGTTCTTCAGCGCTTGCCCGCCGCCGTAGCTGTCCTGCTCGGGCGGCACGCCGCCCAGAGACACACGAATGGCGCAGTACTTGAACTCCGGAATCTTCGCGAAGGGGTCCAGCGCCGCGTTGGTCAGCTTGTTGATGGCGGCCTCGTAGTAACAGAACGGTACAAACACCGCGCCGCGTGGCGAGCTTTCGTCGGCGCGCGCGTACAGCTCCACCTTGCCACGGCGCGACTCGATGGTCACCACGTCGCCGGGCTTGCCGCCCATGCCGGCCAGGTCGAGCGGGTGCACCAGCGCGACCGGATCGGGCTCGATCGCGTCGAGCACCGTTGCACGCCGCGTCATGCTGCCTGTGTGCCAATGCTCCAGCTGGCGGCCGGTGATCAGCACCATCGGGTATTCGGTATCCGGCCGCTCGGCGGCGGGGATGATGTCGGCCGGCACGAACTGGGCGCGGCCGGTTTCGCGCGGGAAGGTGTCTGTGAACACCACAGACTGGCCGGGGTCGCCTTCCTTGAGGCAGGGGTAGGTCACCGAGTGCTCGCGCTCCAGACGGTCCCAGGTGATGCCGCCAATGCTGGGCATGGTGTGGCGCATCTCGTCGAAAACTTCGCTGACATGGTTGTAGTGCCAGCCACAACCCATACGGTTGGCGATCTGGGTGATGATCCACAAGTCCTGGCGGGCGTCGCCGGGCGGGTTGATGGCTTTTCGGCCCATCTGCACCAGCCGGTCGGTGTTGGTAAAGCTGCCGTCCTTTTCGGGGAAGGCGCTGGCCGGCAAAATCACATCGGCAAGGTAGGCGGTTTCAGTGAGGAAGATATCCTGCACAACCAGGTGGTCCAGGGCCGCCAGCGCTTCACGGGCGTGGTTGGCATCCGGGTCGGACATGGCCGGGTTTTCGCCCTGCACATACATGCCTCGTATGCCGCCTTTCTTGATCGCGTGCATCACCTCGACCACGGTCAGCCCGGGCGTGTCGTCGAGCGAACCCTCTGGCACTTTCCAGGCCTTTTCGAAGCTGGCGCGCACAACCGGGCTGGAGACGTGCTGGTAGTCAGGCAGCATCATGGGGATCAAGCCCGCGTCAGACGCGCCCTGCACGTTGTTCTGGCCGCGCAGGGGATGCAGGCCGGTGCCGGGACGGCCGATCTGGCCGGTCATCAAGGAAAGGGCAATCAGGCAGCGCGCGTTGTCGGTGCCGTGCACATGTTGCGACACACCCATGCCCCAGAGGATCATTGAGCCCTTGGACGTCGCATAAAGGCGCGCCACATAACGCAGGGTGTCGGCATCGATGCCGCAGATCGGTGCCATCAGCTCGGGTGTGTAGCCCTCAACGTTTTTGCGCAGTTCTTCGTAGCCGATGGTGCGGCTGTCGATGAAGGCTTGATCCACCAGGCCTTCAGTCACGATGACGTTCATCATCGCGTTGAGCATGGGCACATCGGTGTCGGGCTTGAACTGCAGGTGGCGGTGCGCCATGCGGGTCAGATCAGAGCGGCGCGGATCCAGCACAACCAGCTTGGTGCCGTTTTTCACGGCGTTCTTGATCCAGGTGGCGGCTACAGGGTGGTTTACCGTCGGGTTGGCCCCGATGATGACCACGACATCTGCCTTGGTCACGTCCATCACCGGGTTAGACACCGCGCCGGAGCCGATGCCTTCAAGCAGGGCGACGACGGAGGATGCGTGGCACAGGCGCGTGCAGTGGTCCACATTGTTGCTGCCAAAGCCGGTGCGCACCAGCTTCTGGAACAGGTAGGCTTCTTCGTTGCTGCCCTTGGCCGAACCAAAACCCGCCAGCGATTTTTTGCCGTGCTGGTCGCGGATCGCGGCGAGTTTGCCGCCGGCGAATTCCAGCGCTTCTTCCCAGCTTGCTTCGCGGAAAACGTCCATCACGCGATCCGGGTCCATGCTGAAGTCGCCCGTTTTGGGCATGCCTTCGCGGCGGATCAGCGGCTTGGTCAGGCGCTGCGGATGGTGCGCGTAGTCAAAGCCGTAGCGGCCCTTGACGCACAGGCGTTCGTGGTTCGCGGGGCCATCCCGGCCTTCCACAAAAAGAATCTTGTCGTCCTTGACGTTGTAGGTCAGCTGGCAACCGACGCCGCAGTAAGGGCAAACCGACTCGACCTGTTTGTCGGGCACGGTGAGTGCGGCCTCACGGGCGGGCATCAACGCGCCGGTGGGGCAGGCCTGGACGCATTCGCCGCAGGCCACGCAGGTAGACACGCCCATGGGGTCGTCCATGTCGAAAACAATCTTTGCCTGATCACCGCGGAAAGCCAGGCCGATCACGTCGTTGACCTGTTCGTCGCGGCAGGCCCGCAGGCAGCGCGTGCACTGGATGCAAGCGTCCAGGTTCACCGCAATGGCGGGGTGCGACACATCCTGGCGCACCTGCTGGCGCGCCTCGAAACGGGGCTTTCCGACGCCGATCCTGGCGGCCCACTGGTCCACCTCGTTGTTGCGGGTGTATTCTTTCTCGGGCATGTCCGACAGCAGCAACTCGAGCACGAGCTTTTGCGAGGCTATGGCGCGTTCGCTGTCGGTGACGACCTTCATGCCGGCGGCCGGTGCCCTGCAGCATGAGGGTGCCAGCACGCGCTCACCGTTGATCTCGACCATGCAGGAGCGGCAGTTGCCGACGGCTTCCATGCCTTCCTTGAAGCAGAGGTGGGGTATCTCCACGCCCTCGCGCTTGGCGACCTGTAGCAGCGATTCGGTCGCACGGCCCTGGACTTCACGGCCATTGAGGCTGAAACTTACGAGCGGAGCATCGAGCTCGGCAAGTTCCTGGCGGGTAATTGCATTCATGAGAAATCCTTAAAGTGCGCAGGACGGCCGGCCGTAGCGCCGGGCCGCCCCAAGCAAGGCCAGCCCCGTTTCGTGAGGCAAGGGGCAGCGCAATGCCGAAGGCTCGCGAAGCGACAAGCGTGGGGGCTCATAGTTCGTGCGGGAAGTATTTGACGACGCAGTCCATTGGATTCGGTGCCGCCTGGCCGAGGCCGCAGATGGATGCGTCACGCATCACCAGCGACAGGTCGGCAAGCAGGGCCAGGTCCCATTTCGGCTGTTCCATGAGGTGCGCCGCCTTCGCCGTGCCGACGCGACAAGGTGTGCACTGGCCGCAGGACTCATGGTGAAAGAAACTCATCATGTTGCGTGCTGCGTCGGTGGCCGTGTCTTTGTCGGAAAGGATGATGACGGCCGCCGAGCCGATAAAGCAGCCGTAGGGTTGCAGCGTGTCGAAGTCCAGCGGAATCGTGTTCATCGTGGCCGGCAGGATGCCGCCCGAGGCCCCGCCCGGCAGATAGGCGTAGAGCTTCTGGCCGTCCAGCATGCCGCCGCAGTACTCATCAATCAGCTCCTGGATGGTGATACCGGCCGGCGCCAGCTTGACGCCAGGCTCTTTCACCCGGCCTGAGACCGAGAAGGAGCGCAAGCCTTTGCGGCCATTGCGGCCGTGCGAGGCAAACCACTCGCCGCCTTTTTCCAGAATGTCCCGGATCCAGTGCAGCGTTTCGAAGTTGTGCTCCAGCGTTGGCCGGCCGAACAAGCCGACTTGTGCAACGTATGGCGGGCGCAGGCGGGGCATGCCGCGTTTGCCTTCGATGGATTCGATCATGGCGGATTCTTCACCGCAGATGTACGCGCCTGCGCCGCGGCGCAGCTCGATCTCGGGCATGCCGGCCATGAGCGGGTCCAGCCGCAGTTTGGCCAGCTCTGCTTCCAGCATGTTGCGGCAGCCGTGGTATTCATCGCGCAGGTAAACGTAAATCTTCTCGATGCCGACGGCCCAGGCAGCAATCAGCATGCCTTCGAGGAAACGGTGCGGGTCTCGCTCCAGATAGACGCGGTCCTTGAAAGTGCCGGCCTCGCCTTCGTCGATGTTCACGGCCATCAGGCGTGGGCCTTTTTCAGCCCGGACAATGCGCCACTTGCGGCCGGAAGGAAAGCCTGCTCCACCCAGTCCGCGAAGGCCTGAGTCTTCCATGGTCTTGAGGACCGATTCGACATCGCGTTCACCCGAGATGCATTGCTTGAGCAAGGCATAGCCGCCGGCGGCCTTATAAGCGGGCAAGTCGACAAAGCCGTCGGGAACGTGGTGCACAGCCGCTGCTGCGACGGTCGCCATCACAGTTTCGCAACTGGCGTTGGGTACCGGGTTTTGTCCCACAACGGCTGCCGGGGCCTGCTCACAGCGGCCAATGCAGGGCGCGGCGATGACCCGGACTTCGCGGCCGAGCAGGGCAGGGAGCTTGGCCAGCAGGTCCTTGGCGCCAGCCATCTCGCATGACAGTCCGTCGCAGACCCGCACGGTGAGTGCGGGGGGCGCCGTTTCGCCTTCCTTGACCACGTCGAAGTGGTGATAAAAAGTCGCCACCTCATACACCTCGGTCTGGGCCAGCCGCATCTCCTGGGCCAGCGCGGCCAGGTGCGCTGCCGACAGGTGGCCGAACTCATCCTGGATCTTGTGCAGGTGTTCGATCAGCAAGTCGGGCCGGCGCGACTCGGTGCCCAACAGACGCTGCACCTCGGCGAGCGCCTGCGGGTCAACGCGGCGACCCTTGGGCGCCTGGCGTTTTCGCTGCTTGGAGGCGTCGATGACGGCGATGGGAATGATGGGGTGGTTCATGAAGCGTAAGGGCTCGCTGTATGGCTGGCGTTGGTGGCGTGGTTGCCCGACCTAGATGACGTGCTCGGCTCGTAATTCGGCGATGTATTCAGCGCCGTAGCCCAATTGCGTCAATACCTCGTCGGTGTGTTCGCCCAGCAGGGGTGAGCGAGTGACTTCGGTGGCACTGTCGGACATCTTGATCGGATTGCCCACGGTGAGGTATTTGCCGCGGGTGGGGTGGTCGACTTCAACAATGGTGCCCGTCTCGCGGAGCCCAGGCTCTTCCGAGATTTCCTTCATCGACAGGATGGGACCGCAGGGAATGTCATACTTGTTCAGAATCTCCATGGCCTCGAACTTGGTCTTGGTCATGGTCCATTTCTCGATGCGCGCGAAAATGGGCTTCAGATGCAGCAAGCGGGCGGCTGGCGTCGCAAAGGCTTCGTCGTCAATCCAGCCTTCTTCGCCGATCACCTTGCAGACGGCCGGCCATACGGCGCCCTGGGTGATGAAATAGATGTAGGCGTTGGGGTCCGTCTCCCAGCCCTTGCATTTCAAAATTGAGCCTGGCTGGCCGCCGCCGGAGGCATTTCCCGCCCGGGGCACTGCCTCACCGAACTTGCCATCGGGATATTGCGGGTATTCATGCATGGTGCCCGTGCGTTCCAGGCGCTGTTGATCCCGCAATTTGACCCGGCACAAATTGAGCACGGCGTCCTGCATGGGGGCAAGCACTTTTTGACCACGGCCTGTGGTGTTGCGTTGATAGAGAGCCGCGACGATGCCCAAGGCAAGGTGCAGGCCGGTTCCGCTGTCGCCGATTTGTGCGCCGGTGACCATGGGCGGGCCGTCGTCAAAGCCCGAGGTGGAAGCGGAACCACCGGCACACTGGGCGACGTTTTCGTAAACCTTGCAATCCTCGTAGCGGCCGGGGCCAAAGCCCTTGACCGAGGCTACGATCATGCGGGGATTGAGCTTCTGGATGTGTTCCCAGGTGATGCCCATGCGGTCAAGCGCACCGGGGGCAAAGTTTTCGACCAGCACATCGCATTCCTTGATCAGGGTGTCCAGAACCTCTTTACCCTTCTGCTTCTTGGTGTCCAGTGTGATCGACCGCTTGTTGTGGTTGAGCATGGTGAAGTACAGGCTGTCCACACCGGGGATGTCGCGCAGCTGCCCGCGCGTCGCATCGCCTTCGCCCGCACGCTCGACCTTGATGACGTCGGCGCCAAACCAAGCCAGCAATTGGGTACACGTAGGCCCTGACTGAACGTGGGTGAAATCGAGAATGCGAACGCCGTCTAAAGCTTTGCTCATGAAAGTTCCTGCTCGGAAGTTGAAGTGATTGCTTGTGCAGAGCCCAGCCCTGCTGCAGGGCACCTGGTGCCCAATTCAACCCCTATGTTAATCACTGCTTCTCTGATGTGTCCGTGTCGTTTGGGTTAGGGTGTTTTGCCCTGAGGGGCAAGCTGCATTTCAAGCTCCGTCAGGCGCTTTTTAAGGTTGCGCTCTTCGGTAAATCGGGCGGTTTCGTCGCGAATCACCGCGACGATGGCCGATACCTTGCTGTCGGGGGTATGTAACAGAGCGACGGTAAAGGCAATCGACAGGCCGTGTCCATCCTTGTGGACCGCGGGCACCCGCAACACGTCGTTGCCATACCGGGTCTTCCCGGTTTCCATGGTCTTGTGGTAACCGTCCCAGTGGCGCTGCTGTTGGCGCTGGGGAATGATGATGTCCAATGACTTCCCGAGCGCTTCGCTTTCGGTGAAACCGAACATCCGTTCGGCGGCAGGATTCCACAACACAATCGCGCCGCTGGCGTCTGAGGCGACGATGGCGTCACCAATTGATTCAACGAGTTGCTTGAGGTCGGTTGTTGTTTGCATAAGTTCAATCCTGGGTGCTGGCAAATAAGCTGGCGGAGGTTTCTCAAACAAAGACGGCGCTCAATTTGAACGCCGTCTTCTTCAAGCCTTGACGACCAAGGCCTCGACCTCGGTGGTTAAACAGCCTTCGCTGCGTGGATGGCGGCGATCTGGTCCTTGCTGTAGCCAAGTTCGGACAAAACTTCATCGGTGTGCTCGCCCAGCAGGGGCGATGCCGTCACTTCGGGCTTGGTGTCGGAGAATTTGATCGGGCTGCCCACAGTCCAATAGCTACCGCGCACTTTGTGAGGTACTTCAACGATGGAGCCACTGGCGCGCAAAGATTTGTCATTCAACAAATCCTTCATCGACAACACGGGCGCGCAAGGAATATCAAACTTGCGGAAGACGTCCACAGCTTCAAACTTGGTCTTGTCGGAAATGAATGCTTCGATTGTGGCGAAGATGTCCATGATGTGCGGCTGGCGTGCTTTGGCCGTGGTGTAAGCGGGGTCGGTTTTCCACTCGGGTTTGCCCAGTGCATCGCAGATCGGCTCCCAGGCGTGGCCCTGTACCGTGAAGTAGATGTAAGCGTTGGGGTCGGTCTCCCAGCCCTTGCACTTCAGAATCCAGCCGGGTTGCCCGCCACCGCCGGCATTGGCGCCACGCGGCACAACGCCGTCTTTGAAGGCGTCCATTTCATGCGGGTATTGCGGGTACTCTTCCAGATAACCAAGGTTGTCCAGGCGCAACTGGTCGCGCATTTTGACGCGGCACAAGTTGAGCACGCTGTCTTGCATGGACACGGCGACTTTTTGGCCCTTACCAGTCTGCTGGCGGCCAATGTAGGCCGTCAAAATGCCGATGGCCAGGTGCATGCCGGTATTGCTGTCGCCCAAAGCGGCAGACGAAATGGTGGGGCCTGAGTTCTCGCCCTTCCAATAGCCGGTGGTGGATGCTGCGCCGCCAGCGCACTGGGCCACGTTTTCATAGACCTTCAGGTCTTCGTAGTGGTGGCCGTCAGAGAAGCCCTTGACGGATGCCAGAATCATTTTTGGGTTGAGTGACTGGATGTGTTCCCAGGTGAATCCCATACGGTCCAGCGCGCCGGGACCAAAGTTCTCGACCATCACGTCGGATTCCTTGATGAGCCTCTCCAGCACTTCCTTGCCTTCGGGTTTTTTCGTGTCCAAGGTCAGGCCGCGCTTGTTGCTGTTGAGCATGGTGAAGTACAGCGCGTCAGCGCCTTCGATGTCGCGCAACTGGCTTCGGGTGACGTCGCCAGAGCCAGGACGCTCGACCTTGATCACGTCAGCGCCGAACCAGGCCAGCATCTGCGTGCAGGCGGGACCGGCCTGAACGTGTGTGAAGTCGATGATCTTGATGCCTGCGAGTGGTTTGTTGCTCATTTGATTTCTCCTTGGAATGACTTTGAATTACTTCTTCGATGCTGCGCTTTGCGGATTCAGACTGGTGATCCGACCGCTTTCGGTTCCGGCTGTTTCGTCGATTACGACATTGATCAATGTCGGTTTGCCCGATTTGACAGCCTCGTCCAGTGCTTTAGCCAGCTCTTCTGGCGTGTTGGCCAGAACGCCTACACCGCCAAAGGCCTGCATCATCATCTCGTAGCGGGCATTCTTGACGAAAACAGTAGGCGCTACGTCGCCGCCGAGCGGGTTCACGTCAGTCCCTTTGTAAATACCGTTGTTGTTGAAGACGATGACGCAGACGGGCAGGTTGTAGCGGCAAATCGTCTCGACTTCCATGCCGCTGAAACCGAAGGCGCTGTCTCCCTCAATAGCGATGACGGGTTTACCCGTAACCACGGCGGCCGCGACGGCAAAACCCATGCCGATGCCCATGATGCCCCAGGTACCCACGTCAAGACGCTTGCGCGGTTCGTACATGTCAACAATGCTGCGCGCGAAATCCAGCGTGTTCGCACCCTCGTTCACGACGATGGCGTCGGGGCGTGCCTTGACCGCGTTGCGGATGACGTTCAGCGCGCTGTGGAAATTCATCGTCGGCGGGTTCAGCGCCAGCGTTGCCGCCATCTTGGCCAGATTCTTGTCCTTGCGCTCGGTGATGCCTTGGGTCCATTCGGCAGGTGGCTTCGCCCACTTTGAGCCCAGACCTTCCAGCAGCGCCGAGACGCACGAGCCGATATCTCCGACTAGCGGTGCGGCGATCGGGACATTGCTGTCCATTTCGGTTGGCGAGATGTCGATCTGGATGAATTGACGGGTGTCGGCATTCGGGCCGCCCCAGGTTTTGCCCTTGCCATGCGACAGCAGCCAGTTCAGGCGGGCGCCGACCAGCATCACCACGTCGGCTTCTGCCAGCACGTGGGAGCGGGTGGCCGAAGCCGACTGTGGGTGGGTGTCGGGCAAAAGGCCCTTGGCCATGGACATGGGCAGGTAAGGGATGCCGGTTTTCTCGATCAATGCGCGGATATCGGTATCGCACTGCGCATAGGCGGCGCCCTTGCCAAGTACGATCAACGGGCGTTTGGCACCCTTCAGCAGGTCCAGTGCGCGCTTGACTGCGTCGGGCGCCGGAAGCTGGCGCGGTGCGGCGTCGACAACCTTGATCAGCGATTTTTTACCGGCTGCGGCATCCATCGACTGGCTGAACAGCTTCGCTGGCAGGTCCAGGTAGACCCCACCGGGGCGGCCAGACAGCGCCGAACGAATGGCCCGAGCAATGCCGACACCGATGTCTTCTGCGTGGAGGACGCGAAATGCTGCTTTGCACAATGGCTTGGCGATTGCCAACTGGTCCATTTCCTCGTAGTCACCTTGCTGAAGATCGACAATCTCGCGTTCGCTCGAACCGCTGATGAGGATCATCGGGAAACAGTTGGTCGTTGCGTTGGCCAGGGCCGTGAGTCCGTTGAGGAAGCCAGGCGCAGATACCGTCAGGCAAATCCCTGGTTTTTGCGTCAGAAAGCCAGCCGCAGCTGCGGCGTTGCCGGCGTGCTGTTCGTGGCGAAACGAGATCATGCGAATACCCTCGGCTTGCGCCTTACGGGTCAGATCGGTGATGGGGATGCCTGGCAGACCGAAAATCGTGTCAATGCCGTTGAGCTTGAGTGCGTCGATCAGGAGGTGAAATCCGTCGGTCTGCTCTCCGGATTGGGTGTCTTTTGTCATTTGAATGTCTCTTCGTTTGACTTCGGTAAAAATTGAACAGACCTGGCTGCTCCACTGACGTGCGCGAGGGTCATTTGCATCGTCGGGTTATCATAGGAATTGATTCAGGTTTCCCCCTTGACCGAGGTCAACTTTCTCCGTATTTGGACCGCACAAACGTGTGCGTTCTGCACCCTCTGACCCATGTTGTCCATACAAAACCATCCAGATAGAAATGTCATTCGTGTCCAGCTGGCACAGAACATTGTTCTGAAGGGAATTACGCCGGAACAAAGCGCCGAACTGGAGCCGCATCTGGTGATTGTTGACGGCCAGAAGGGTGACTCCCTGTTGCACCAAGGCGTGCACGACATGGAGCAATATTTCATTCTTGAGGGTGTCCTGAAGCGGGTGGTTACCAATGAGCAGGCCAAGGAGATGATTCTTCGCTTTGCTGACGAACGCGACATGGAAACCAGCTACGCAGCGTGGCGCCTGGGCACTCCCACCCCTTACAGCACCGTTTGTGTGACCAAAGTTCGGGTGGCAAAGCTGCCTTTGCCCGAATGGGTGGCTTTTCTCGAGCGGCACCATGAAATCAAGCAGTCATTTGAGTATTATGTGATGCGTCTGATGAGCGAAATCATGGCCCACACGATCACGCTGCACCTGCTGGATGCGCCGGGTCGCGTCAAGCGCTTCCAGCGCAAACATCCAGAGCTCTTTGATCGCATTCCGAAGAAGGAATTGGCCTCTTACCTCAATCTGTCAGCAGAAACCCTGAGCCGGCTCAAGCAGCGCGGCAAGATCTGATGGACTCGCGGATTGGGAATAAAGAAGCCGGGTGATGTACCCGGCTTTTTTGCTTTTGCCCTGCGATCAGTCCACTGGCTGCTCCGCCGCGAACTCGTTCTTTTTGGGCGGGCGAACTTTGGCGATCACGCGAGAAATCAATGGCCAGAACAACAAAATCAGGGCCAACGTAGTGATGCCGCCGACCAGGGGGTTGGACCACATGATGGACATTTCACCTTGCGACACGAGCATGGCTTGGCGGAATGAATCTTCGGCCTTGTCGCCGAGAACCAGGGCAAGCACCAGCGGTGCGAGCGGATAGTCCAGCTTCTTGAAGAGATAGCCAATGACGCCGAAAAGCATCATGAACCAGATGTCCAGCATGGCGTTGTGCACGGTGTAGGCGCCGATGGCGCATATCACCACAATCACGGGTGCAATGATGGAGAACGGGATACGCAGGATAGATGCGAAGAGCGGCACAGTGGTCAGGACGACGACCAGCCCCACCAGATTGCCCAGGTACATACTGGCAATCAGGCCCCAGACGAAGTCTTTCTGCTCCACAAACAGCAACGGTCCGGGTTGCAAGCCCCAGATCAACAGGCCACCCAGCAGCACGGCGGCAGTGGGTGAGCCTGGGATGCCCAATGCAAGCATGGGGAGCAGGGCGCTGGTACCGGCGGCGTGCGCTGCAGTTTCCGGGGCGATGACGCCTTCGATTTCGCCCGTGCCGAACTTCGGACCATTTTTTGACATTTTCTTGGCAAGGCCGTAACTCATGAAGGAGGCCGGTGTGGCGCCGCCGGGGGTGATGCCCATCCATATGCCGATGAGTGAGCTGCGAATCGAGGTCACCCAGTATTTTGGCAGTAACTTCCATGTTTCCAGCACGACTTTGGGGTCGATCTTGGCGCTCTTGCCTGAGAACGCCAGGCCTTCTTCCATGGACAGCAGAATTTCGCCGATGCCGAACAGACCGATCACCGCGATCAGGAAATCAAACCCCCGCATCAAATCCGGGATGCCGAAGGTCAGGCGCAGCTGCCCAGTCACCGTATCCATGCCGACCGACGCCAGCGCGAAGCCAATCGTCATGGATGCAAGAATCTTGAACGGAGAGCCTTTGCCCATGCCCACGAAACTGCAAAACGTCAGCAGGTAAACCGCAAAGAACTCTGGAGGACCGAACTTGAGCGCGAATTTGGCGACCAGAGGGGCCAGGAAGGTGATCATCACCACCGCGACGAAGGCGCCAATAAAGGATGAGGTGAACGCTGCCGTCAACGCGGCGCCGGCCTTGCCTTGCTGGGCCATCGGGTAGCCGTCAAAGGTGGTTGCTACCGACCAGGGCTCCCCGGGTATGTTGAACAGGATAGAGGTAATTGCACCGCCAAAAAGCGCACCCCAGTAGATGCAAGACAGCATGATGATGGCCGAAGTGGGCGACATCGTGAAGGTCAGAGGCAGCAAGATAGCTACGCCGTTGGCGCCGCCCAGGCCGGGTAGCACGCCGATCAGCACACCCAAGATGATGCCCACGAACATCAGGACGATGTTCATCGGCGTCAGGATGACGCTGAAGCCGTGAAAAAGCGAGTTTAGTTCTTCCATTTCGATATCCGGTAAAAGTTCAGTGGGCTCGTTGTGGGTACAGGGGGCTCAGTAGCCGAGGAAGCTCAGCGGGTCGAACTGGCCTTTGAACAAGGGAACCTTGAACCAGACCTCGAACATGAAGAAAAACAGGGTGATCACAAGAATGGAAGTGATCACGCTTTTGATGGGAGAAAACTTTCCCAGGATGATCATGAACAGCGCGATGTAGACAGCCGATGCCACATAGAGCCCCACGAACTGGACCGCCAGCACGTAAACAATGGCGGGAAGAAGAACAGACAACACCCGCTTGAGTTGCTCGCCGTCGACGAATACCTCCGTATTCTTTTCCTTGCCGAACAGAGCTTGATAAAAAGTTCCGGCGCCTGAAATGCAGAGGATGATGCCGATATAAAAAGGGAAGTAGCCTGAGCCGGGGCCGTCGCTGGTCCAGCCAGACCCCAGAGCCCAACTACCCTGGATAACTACCGCGCCCAGGATGACAATACAGGTGGCGACGATTGCTTCGACGACATAGGTCGCGACGCCCGAGCGGATTTCCGCGCCGGATTCTTGGTTTGGCTCCATGAGCAACTCCGTTGGATTGAGTGCCCTGCACCAGGGCGAACTTGATTGATTGTGGGGCTGGCGCTTGGCCAGCCCGCAGGGGAAAACCCCGGCGAACGGGGTTTTCCTGTCCTTTATTTCGCGATGAAGCCAGCGTCCTTCATCAACTCGCGGTGCATGTTTTCAGCGCTGCCCAGCCATTTGCCGAACTCATCGCCGGACATGCTGGTCTGGTTGAATGCGCCTTTTTCCATGTAGTCCTTCCACTCAGGGGTATCGCGCACTTTCTTGAGCATGCTGGTATAGAACTCAAGCTGGTCCTTGGACACACCGGGCGCCATGAAAATGCCGCGCAGCATGGTGTAGTCGGTGGGCACACCGGCTTCCTTGCAGGTCGGGATGTCGGCCCATGACTGGGTTCCCGTCACCTTGGTCTTGTAGGTCATGCGCTTGTCATCAAACACGCAAAGTGCGCGCAACTGGCCGGCGCGCCACTGGGCAACAGCCTCGATGGGGTTGTTCACCGACGAGTCAATATGCTTGCCGACAAGCTGCACGGCCACTTCACCACCGCCCTTGAACGGGACGTAAATGAACTTGGTGGCCGTGGCTTTTTCCATGCCGACAGTGATGATCTGGTCTTCCTGCTTGGACCCCGTGCCGCCCATCTTGATCTTGCTGGGGCCGGCTGCCTTCACGGCGTCCAGGTATTCTTTGGCGGTTTTGGCGGGATTTTCTGCATTGACCCAGAGTACAAACTGGTCGAGCGCCATCATGGAGACAGGCGTCATGTCGCGCCAATTGAAGGGAACACCTGTTGCCAGCGGCGTCGTGAACAGGTTGGACAGGGTAATGACGATCTTGTGCGGATCGCCCTTGGCTCCCTTGATTTCTAGAAAACCTTCGGCACCTGCACCGCCTGATTTGTTGACCACGATCAGCGGCTCTTTCATCAATTTGTGCTTGATGACGATGCCCTGAATCAACCGGGCCATTTGATCGGCTCCGCCACCCGTACCTGCAGGTACGACGAACTCCACCGGCTTGGTGGGCTCCCAGGCCGCATGGGCCGGTAACGCCGTCAGCGCCGCTGCTGCGATGACGCTGGCCCCTGCCGCGGTCAATTGAGTCCTGATGTTCGCAAATCTGGTTTTCATCACGTTGTCTCCTGTGTTGGGTAACTCTGTTGTTGACTGGAACTTCCTAATACTGATTCCCTGGCCGAGCATATTGCAGACGTATGGTCTTACCAAGTAGGCCAAAAACTCTTGACAGGGGTCAAGTTTGTGGGATTTTCGAGCTCCTCTAGGGTTTCTCCGGAGCGGTTTCCGCTCCGCGCGGGAGCGCTTGATAGCGTATGTCCCTAGGCAGAAAGTGTCACATCGCCGATACCATGAATTTCAACGGGGCTCGCGCTTCGTTCCATGGCGATGACTGGAACACCCACAAATGTTTTCAAAGGTAATAACCATGAAAAACTCATTGTTGCTGGTAGCTTTGTTTTTTTGCGGTTTGACCGCACAGGCGCAGCAGTGCGAGGGCGGGCTTTACCTTAACCCGCAAGTGATCCGGGGCGAGGGATCATCGCAAACCGAAAGCGCCCTGAAAGAACTCGTTGAATTTATCCGTCCTACTGGGCTGTCAGTCACGCCGGTGATCAACATCAGGGAGACGCAGGATGTTTTGACGGCTGTCAAGAAGCCGGCTCCGCCATGCTGGGTCTATGGCAACCCGGTAGTCGGTCTTGCCTCGGGCTATCGGCCGGTAGCGGTCAACATGGACCCGATCCAGTCGGCTGTACTGATTCTTGCTGACATCGGCACGGTCAAGGACGGCAAACCAGTCGAATTGAAGACACTCCCCGCTGACCAGCAAGCCAAAGTACTCGCCAAGCTCAAGACCACCAATTGCTTTGGCATGAAAAGCGGTGTGACCACGTCGCTGGTGAAGGCCGAGAATTTCTGCGGAACGGTGGTCGAAATATTGCCTCAACAAGGGCTGGGGCAAAGCTACCTGCCGACCAAGGCTGCGTTTCATTGGCAAGCGGACCGGTGGGCCGGCCTGATTACCCGGCTACAGAGCGCACAGGCTGCCACCATGAAAAGCCATCACGGGACCGACGAGCGTATCCACATGGCGCAATTGGTGATCGTGCCAGCCAGTAACGCGAGTTGGGGTTACGGGCTTTACGTCCACCCCAGCGCCTCAGCAGATGTGATCAAAAGAGCCGCGAATCAGTTCGATACCCTTAAGACCACAAACCCGCTTCTGTTGAAGGCGCTGGATCTTGGCGCGAAGTACGACTTCGCCACGCCTTCGGACGCGGTTGTTGAGGCTATGAAGAAGTCCCTGGCCTTTGGCCCCTGAGGCGGAGTCTTGCTGGAATTTTTAAGAAAAGTGGCCGTGGCCCAGGCGGTGCCTTTGCCGGTAGCTATAAAAAATAGAGCAAAGTGCCTGCGGAGCTTGCTCGGGCCAGTTATTCAAGCCAGTTGTCAGCAGACGTGCCGCTGGCTTTTTGTTCGCCCACGCCATAGCAGGAAACCCGGCGGTCCCTTCGTGAGCCAACCAGGCGTCAGCCCGAAAGCCCGACTCTTAATGAAAGTTCAGGCCGCGAGCTGAAGACGCACCTGCCCGCGCTCCTCGTCCATGGTTTTGGCGAGCAGCTTGACGAGGGCGTACACGGTGTCGATGTGCGGCGTTGGTGTTTGCGTCAGGCGACCTAGTTCAACCACCGAGCCCACCAGGGCATCTATTTCCGGGGCGCGACCGGCTTCGATGTCCTGCAGCATTGAGGTCTTGTGCTTGCCCACTTTTTCGGCACCGGCGATGCGTTTGTCCAGTGTGACGCGAAACTCAATGCCCAGCTTGTGCGCCACTTCCTGCGCCTCGCGCATCATATTGGCGGCCAGTTCGCGTGTCAGCGGATACTGGCAGATGTCCACCAGCGTGGAATGGGCGAGGCTGCTGATGGGATTGAATGTGAGGTTGCCCCACAACTTGAGCCAAATCTCGCAGCGGATGTTATCCAGAACCGGCGCTTTGAACCCCGCGTTGGAAAAGCATTCTGATATGCGCGTGACGCGCTCGCTGGCCGAGCCGTCGAGTTCGCCCACTGGGAAGCGGTCGCCCTCGATATGTTTAACCACACCGGGTGCCACCAGCTCGGAAGCCGGATAGACCACACAGCCGATCACACGCCGTGGCGGGATTTTTTCCACGAGCTTGCCAGCCGGATCCACGCTGTGTACCCGGGCACCTTCGAAGGGGCCGCCATGCTGATGAAAATACCAATAAGGTATGCCGTTTTGCATAGTCACCACTGCGGTGTCCTGTCCGAACAGCTTGGGAAGCTCGTCGGCAACGGCTTCTACCTGGTGCGCCTTCAAGGCGAGGATGACCAGGTCTTGCGGACCCGCTTGAGCATAGTCATCGGTGGCTTTGACGTTGGTGGCCACATGCTCCGTACCGTCATGCATGATGAGCTTCATGCCATTTTTGCGAATGGCTGTAAGGTTGGCGCCGCGCACGACGAAGGTCACCTCTTCGCCGGCCAAAGCCAGCTTCACGCCCACATAGCCACCGATGGCCCCCGCTCCAATGATTGCAATCTTCACGCGATGCTCCAACAAAAATTATTCGAACCGGTTGCTGAGCTTGCCGATGCCGGCAATCTCGACTTCGACAGTGCTGCCCGGCTTCATGGAGCCCACGCCGATGGATGTTCCGCACAGGATGATATCTCCCGCGTACAGCGTCATGTCCTGGGATATCAAGCTCACCAATTGCCTCACTGAAAAGCGCATGTCGCTGATGGGATAGTCCTGGCGGATTTCGCCATTGAGAATGGTTTTCACCACCAATTTTTCCGGATCAAGACCGGTGGCCACGACCGGCCCGAAGGGGCAGAAGGTATCCAGTCCCTTGGCGCGTACCCACTGCGCAAACGAGGCATCGCGGTTCAGGATGTCAGCGACCGTCACGTCGTTGGCGCATGTGTAGCCGAACACGTGATCCATTGCATGTTGCTCGGTAACCTGTTTGCAGGTTCTTCCGATGACGATACCTAATTCGCCTTCGAAAACCACTTTTCCCTCACAAGGTGGTTTGAGAATTGTTCCGTTCGGGTTCAGGTAAGAATTGGGTGCCTTGATCAGGTATAGCGGCTCTGCCGGTACGGCCAGGTTGAGCTTTTGACCCAAGGCGTGGAAGTTGTTCCACATCGCGATAACCTTGGTGGGCTGAACCGGCGTCAAGAGCTCGACGCCCGCCAGCGTCAGCATGCGGTCTGTCGGTGTCGCGCCGGCAAACATGTCGCCTTGGCAAACCCTGATGCGCTCTCCCTCCAGAATCCCAAAGCCGGTCGAATTGTTTTCCCTGAAACGTAGCCATCGATTAGACATTCGGGGGCCTTCAGGTGTACAACGCACTCGGCGTGAACCGGGGCGCAGGCGTGGTGTTTTGCGTAGCCCGGTTGCTGGCCGGCGTGAGCGAATGGTTGGCCCAGCTCGCATAAGGCACCGGGCTTACCCGATTGGTTGCCATGCTGGCATGGCAGCGGGCTTTTGCGGCTTCAATGGCTTCCACCAGAAAGTCCGCCTCGTAGGCGCGCAACAGGTGCGACTGCTCGGTTTCAAGATAAGTACGAACCGCACCATGGGTGCTGGCCTGAAGGCGGGCATAAGTGGCGGCATCCCAATGCCAGGTCAGGCCCAGCTCTTCAAATGCGGCGTTGTAAGCATGGCGAGCCTGGTCGGCTGGGGCGTTGTCAAGCAAGGCGTTGTGCATGGGATTCTCCTTTGAAGGGTTGGCGCTCTGGAGGCACTTTCCGGTGTTGTTGCACCGGGTATGAGGCAACTGTAAAAAGAAAGAATGATTAATGATAGTTAAAGTATTTCATACTATGTATTACTTATGAGTAATGCATGGTTTTGAAGCTATGCCCCAGGGCGATCAAGGCTTTGACGCCTCGTTTCAAGGGGCGGAGGGCCAGCGTTTACGCTTTGCAGCTACGGCGCGTGCGGTTGGACAGGGCAGGTCAAATGATCCGCTTCGAGCGGATGCGCAGGTGTTAGGCCTTGGCAGGCAGCCACCTCGCTCCCGGATCGTCAATCAATCAGGCTTTTGGCCGATCTCAAAGTTGGCCATGTTCTCGAGTGCGCGCGCCATCGCCGAGTGGTCCCAGGCTTTACCGCCATGCGCAGTGCAGGCATTGAACAGCTCTTGAGCGGTGGCCGTATTGGGCAAAGAGATGCCCAACTGGCGTGCGGTCGACAACGCCAGATTCAGATCCTTCTGGTGCAACTCGATGCGAAAACCCGGCTCGAAGTTGCGCTTGACCATTCGCTCGCCGTGTACTTCGAGAATCTTTGACGATGCGAAGCCGCCCATCAGCGCCTGGCGTACGCGTGCAGGGTCGGCACCGGCGCGTGAGGCGAACAACAAGGCTTCGGCAACCGCTTCTATGGTGAGCGCAACGATAATCTGATTTGCCACCTTGGCGGTCTGGCCGTCGCCGTTGCCGCCGACCAGCGTGATGTTCTTTCCCATCAACGCGAACAAGGGATTGACGCGGTCGAACACGGCTTGCGGGCCGCCGACCATGATGGACAACGTCGCATTTTTTGCTCCAACTTCTCCACCCGAGACGGGCGCGTCGAGATAGGCGCAGCCTAGCGCATTGATCTTTTGTGCGAAGACCTTGGTGGCGATCGGCGAGATTGAGCTCATGTCAACGACCACCTTGCGAGTGCCCGGCGACACCTTGAGCCCAGCGGCAACACCCGTTTCGCCAAACAATGCCGCCTCCACATCAGGGGTGTCCGGCACCATGATGAAGAGGATGTCGGCGCGCTCGGCGACACCGCGAGCACTCATGCACTGGGTGGCGCTGCTGCCGGAAATTGTTTCTGGCATTTTCCCGAGGGTGTAAACAAACAGCTGGTGCCCGGCCAGGATCAGATGCCCGGCCATGGGTGCGCCCATGATGCCCAAACCGATGAATCCAATTTTTAACGCTGACGATTGCATGGTGTTCTTTTCTTTCACACTGCTGTTGCTTCAGTAACCAGATGCTGGCAGCACCAGCCCAGCCCCGCGTCCGTCGTAGTGGCGGGTTTGTATTCACAGCCAACCCAGCCCTCGTACCCCAGGCGGTCGAGGTGGGCGAACAAAAAGCTGTAGTTGATTTCACCCGTGCCTGGCTCATTGCGGCCCGGGTTGTCGGCCAGCTGCACATGAGCAATGCGTGGGAGGTATTTTTGTAGCGTTGCGGCCAACTCTCCTTCCATGCGCTGTGCGTGGTAGATGTCGTACTGAACATACGCGTTGCCTGCACCCACTTCGTCGAGAATCGCCACCGCTTGTGCTGTGCGGTTCAGGTAGAAGCCCGGTATGTCGAAGGTGTTGATCGGTTCAATCAACAATTTGAGGCCCGCTTTTCTAAGTTCGGCTGCGGCGTAGCGCAGGTTGGCAACAAAGGTTCGGCGCAGCAGCGCCTCGTCCATGTCTGGCGGGGCCTTGCCTGCCAGGCAATTGAGCTGGCCAACGCCAAGCGCCTTTGCATAAGCCACGCCTTTAGCCACTCCGGCGCGAAATTCGTCCACGCGGCCCGGAAGGCACGCGATGCCGCGTTCGCCGGCGTCCCAGTCACCGGCAGGCAGGTTATGCAGTACCAGTTTCAGGCCATGCGTTTCCAGGCGTTCCTGGATTTCACTGGCTTCGAGGCCATAGGGGAATAAAAATTCGACCGCTTCAAAGCCGGCCTGTGAGGCACGTTCGAAGCGATCAAGGAATGGAACCTCATTAAAGAGCATGGACAGGTTCGCTGCAAAGCGGGGCATGATTTGCTTTCGGTGTTTGGTTGATATGTGCGGGGAGGGTGGCGCTACTCAAGCAGACCGGCCAGTTCCAGTCCGCGCAGGCCCTCGGGGTGCCGGCAGTCGACGTCTTCAAACTCGTTGACCTTGTCGATTTCCGTGCCCATGGCGATGTTGGTGATCTTTTCGAGGATGACCTCCACCACCACAGGCACCCGGTATTTGCGTGCCATTGCCTGTGCCTCGACCATGGCATCGTTGATTTTTTCGGGGTCGGTCACGCGCAATGACCTGCAACCCAGGCCTTGCACCACGGCTTGATGGTCCACGCCGTAGCTTCGCAAGTCTCCTTCGCCTTCCGGCACGTTCTGGTTTTCGAATGCCAGCTGGACGCAGTAGTCCATCTCAAAACCGCGCTGGGCCTGGCGGATCAGGCCGAGATAGCTGTTATTGACCAGCACCTGTACATAAGGCAGGTTGAATTGCGCGCCCACGGCCAGCTCTTCCATCAAGAACTGAAAGTCGTAGTCGCCGGACAGACCGACCACGGTGCGTGTCGGGTCAGCCGCCACCACGCCCAGGGCTGCGGGAATGGTCCAACCCAGCGGCCCGGCCTGGCCGCAATTGATCCACTGGCGCGGCCCGTACACATTGAGAAACTGGGCGCCGGCAATCTGGCTCAGGCCAATGGTTGTCACGTAAATGGTGTCGCGAGGAAATACCTTGTTCATTTCCTCGTATACGCGCATGGGCTTGATGGGCCTTTCGGTGAAGTGAGACTTGCGATGCATGAGCTTTTTTCGCTCGGCACAGCGGGCCGCCCAGTTGCCATAGTCAGGCAAGCTCTTGGCCGCCTTGCGTTCGCGGGCGACTTGCACCAGCAGTTGCAGTGCAGCCTTGGCGTCGCTGACAATGCCAAAGTCGGGGTTGAAAACCCGGCCAATCTGTGTCGGCTCAATGTCGACGTGCACAAAGGTACGGCCTTTGCAATACACCTCGGGCGACCCCGTGTGGCGGTTGGCCCAGCGGTTGCCGATGCCAATGACGAAATCACTGGCCAACATGGTGGCGTTGCCGTAGCGGTGGCTGGTTTGCAATCCGCACATGCCGGCCATCAAGGGGTGATCGTCGGGAATGGTGCCCCAGCCCATCAACGTGGGGATCACCGGCACACCGGTAAGCTCGGCAAACTCGACCAGCAAGTCGGAAGCGTCGGCATTGATGATGCCGCCACCGGCGACGATCAACGGTTTGCTGGAAGCCGCAAGCATGTCGAGCGCCTTTTCGATCTGCTTACGGCTTGCGGCCGGCTTGTAGACGGGCAACGGCTCGTAGGTGTCAATGTCGAATTCAATTTCGGCCATCTGCACATCAAAGGGCAGGTCGATCAGCACCGGCCCGGGTCGTCCCGAGCGCATCAGGTGAAAAGCCTGCTGGAAGGAACGCGGCACCAGGGCCGGCTCACGCACAGTCACGCTCCATTTGGTGACCGGCTTGGAGATGGACTCGATGTCTACCGCTTGGAAATCTTCCTTGTACAGCCGCGCGCGGGGCGCCTGGCCGGTGATGCACAGAATAGGAATGCTGTCGGCAATCGCCGAGTACAAGCCGGTGATCATGTCGGTGCCGGCCGGACCGCTGGTACCTATGCACACACCGATGTTCCCGGCCTTGGCGCGCGTGTAGCCTTCGGCCATGTGCGACGCGGCCTCGACGTGCCGGGCCAGGATGTGCGTGATCGACTGGCGCTCACGCAATGCTGAATAAAACGGATTGATGGCCGCGCCGGGCACACCAAAAGCTTGCGTGATGCCTTCTTTTTCCATCACCAGAACGGCGGCCATGGCGGCCTTCATTTTTGCCATCGAAGTCTCCTGATAAACGTTGCTGAACTTGAGGCCGATGGTCGTGGGGTTCGCCGTGTTGCGGAAGTCTCGACTCATGCATTACGCTTATTCCAATTCGGAATAAATGGTTGCTCCACTGCGGCGACCGTGGTCTACTTGCGGCCATGGACCGCATTCAGGCCATCCGGCTTTTCATTCGCGTGGTTGACCTCGGCTCTTTCAGCAAAGCCGCGGCTGACATGGGCATGGGCCAGCCGTCAGCCACCAAACTTGTGGTGCAGCTGGAAAAACAACTGGGTTCGCGGCTGCTTCACCGCTCGACTCGCGGTGTCACGCCCACCGAAATCGGTGCGCTGTATTACGCCAAGTGCAAGCTGATAGCGCACCATGTCGAAGAAGCTGAAACGGTGGCCGCACTGCTGCAGTCGCAGGTCCAGGGCGGCCTGCGGATCACGGCTTCCGTGGCTTTTGGCCGCCGCGTGCTGGTGCCGCTGATCATGCGTTTCATGCAGCTTCATCCCAAATTGCAGATTGAATTGAATTTCGAGGACCGCTACGTCAGCCTGGTCGAACAAGGCATTGACGTGGCCATCAGGATGGGCGCGCTGGCCGATTCGACGCTGGGTGCCCGTTACCTTGGCATCAACCCGTGGGTCGTGGTCGCTTCGCCCGAATACCTCAAAAGGCGCGGTGCGCCAGCAGACCCCGCAGGCCTTGCCTCGCACGACGCACTGATTTACAGCACGGTACAGGGAGACGCCCGCTGGCATTTCACCGGTGCCGAAGGTCATGCCCGGCCAGTCTCGGTCAGCGGGCCGCTACGTTCGAACAATCTGTCGGCCTTGCTGGTGGCGGCAAGAGGTGGCATGGGAGTGGCTGCCTTGCCAAAGTATGTTGCGCATGAATCGATGCGCAGCGGTGCGCTGGTCCCTGTGCTGGATGAATGGATGCTGCCTTCGCAAGAGATCCATGCTGTTTATCCTTCTCCGCAACTGGTGCCCGCCAAGGTCAGTGGTTTTGTCAGCTGGCTGCAGGGGCAATTTGGCGAGTCCTGGTGGGCTGACTCGAAATAGTCTCAGGCCACGGGGTTCATCCCGCGAATGCGGCGGGTAGCAAATGATTATTCATTGCTAACGTATTTGCTAATATGAATTACTCATACGTTATGAACCGATTCAAATGAAAAACGCGACATTGCGCCAACTCAAGGTGTTTGAGGCCGTGGCCCGTAACTTGAGCTTTTCGCGCGCCGCCGAAGAGCTGCACCTGACGCAGCCGGCTGTGTCCATCCAGGTGAACAAGCTGGAGGACCATGCAGGCCTTCCACTGTTTGAGCAACTGGGCAAAAAAATCCACCTCACACCGGCTGGTGTTGAGATGCTCCACTCCAGCCGGATCATCATCCAGCAGTTCAAGGAGGTGGAAGAGGCCATGGCGCAGTTCAAAGGAATCTCTGGCGGCAAGCTGAACGTTGCCGTAATCAGCGCCGGTGACTATTTTTTTCCGCGTCTGCTGGTGGAGTTTGCGCGGCGGCACTCGGGCGTGACACTGGATTTTGGTGTTTGCAACCGCGAAGAGCTTTTGAACCAGCTCACTGACAATCTGACGGATCTGGCTGTGATGGTGCGGCCGCCGCTGGACATGGACACGGTAAGCGAACCCTTCGCCCCGCACCCCTACGTTGTTGTTGCGGCACCCGACCACCCACTGGCGACGAAAAAGCGCATTCCGTTGTCGCGCCTGGCGAGTGAGCCTTTCGTTGTGCGCGAAAAGGGTTCCGATACCTGGAACTCGATGGAGGAGGGCTTCGGTGCTCACTTGGCCGAGCTCAACATCGCCATGGAAATCAAGAGCACGGAAACCATCAAGCAAGCCGTGATGGCGGGCATGGGCGTGAGCTTTCTGTCGGCGCACACCATCAGCCGCGAGCTTCAGGTGGGCAGTCTTGCGGTGCTCGACGTGCAGGGCTTCCCGCTGATGCTGAACTGGTACGTCGTGCACCGCCGCAACAAGCGGCTGACACCGGTCGCGCAAGCCTTCAAGACATTTTTGATGATCGATGGCAGCGAATTGATCGAGCAGACCATCGGGCTTCGTCCTAAGCCTTCCCGGCGCGCTTCAGCCGTCGGTAGCCAACAAGGTCAGCGCAGCAGGAAATAGCCCGCCAAAACGTACAGGACCACCGCGAACACTTTCTTCAGCGGTTGAATGTCCATGCGGTGAGCTGTGCGCGCACCCAGCGGCGCTGTGCAAATGCTCGCGACCGAGATGATGAGCAGCCCCGGCAGGTACAAAAATCCGACAGAGCCGGGTGGCATTTGCGGCAGATTCTGGCCCGCCCAGATGTAGCCCAGGGTACCTGCAAATGCAATCGGGAAACCAAGCGCGGCCGAGGTGCCGACTGCATCGTGGATTTTCACGTTGCACCAGGTCATGAAAGGCACGGAGACAAACGCGCCGCCCGCACCCACCAGCGAGGACAGCATGCCGATGACCCCGCCCATCCCGAAAGTGCCCAGGCGGCCGGGCAGGGTGCGGCTGGGTTTTGGTTTCCGGCCAAGAAACATCTGGGTAGCCGAAAACGCCACAAACACCGCGAACAGGATGCTGAGGATTTTTCCCGGCAAGGCCACTGCCAGCTGCGCACCAATCAATGACCCCAGCAGGATGCCGGGCGCCAGCAGGCGGACGATGGGCCACAGCACGGCCCCGCGCCGGTGGTGTGCACGTACCGACGACAGCGAGGTGAAGCAGATGGTGGCCAGCGAAGTGGCCACCGCCATCTTGACGGTGTACTCCTGCGGGTAGCCCTTGGACGTAAGGATGAAGCTTATGAACGGCACCATCAACATGCCGCCACCAATGCCTAGCAAGCCGGCAAGGAAGCCGGTGCACAGGCCCAGAAGAAGGAGTTCAGCAATGAGTTGAGGCTCGAGGGACATCGGGACTGTTGTCGGCGGCGGAGCCGGCGTGCAACCGGTTATTGTTTTTGTGGGTGACTTGAATCCCGGCGGCGTTCGGGATCAGAAGGGACCAGAAAGAAAAGGTGTCTGCGAGTGCCACTGGACCGTCATCCTGAACCGGGGTTCAGGTGGGCGAGGGCAGTCAGGTTTCGGGTTCGTCTGACGCGAGACGATCACACCTGCCAGACAATTTACCAAGCCCGTGCTCGAAGAGCATTGGTTCAAGGAAATATAAAGCCCAATGCGCATCGCAGACGTCTTCATTGTAGGCCTTTGCAGCCTGGTGCGCGAAGTGCGGCGCGATTCGCAACTGGAGTTGTGCGGGCTTACAGCAGGCGGCCGTCGATGCCCAGGGCTGTGTCGAGCCGCTGCAGCAAAGCCGCGAGTTGCGGGTGCGTTGTTTCGCCGCCATTGCTGGTTGTTTCGGCTGGTGTCGCAGCGACTGCAGGCACGGCGTTTGGCGTGCGCTCGGGGAGTTCAAAGGCCAGATTAAGAGCTGCCAGAACGGCTATGCGGTCACGCGCCTTGATTTTTCCTGCATCGCGGATCCTGCACATGGCCATGTCAACGCGGTTCACCGCGTCCAGCATTCGGGCGTCGCCGTTTTCGGGGCAGCCCAGCAAGTAGCTTTGGCCCATGATCTGCACTTCGAGCTGTTTCATGACTCGGTTCCCACGGTGTTTTTGGCGGCGTGCCCATTGCTTTCCGGCAGGCGTTCCAGCAATGCATCCACGCGGGCGCGGGCCGCGCCGAGCCGCGATTTGAGGGAATCGCGCTCGTGCGTCAGAACGCCGACCTGCTCCACTAGAAGCTCATTGGTGCGCTGCAGCTCCTCGTAACGCAACAGGAGCCGCTCAACGCGTTCGACGATCTGGTCGATTTGGGTTTGGTTCGACATGGCAGCCCCGATTGTAGGGTTTGCGGCCGGACATGGGGAAGGCCCGCGTAGAATCTGCCTTGTTGGTGCCCGCAGTGTGGTTCGCACGCTGCAGTTCAACGGGAAGCAGGAGAGGGTCAAAGCCAAGCGTCAGGTCAATCTGATTTGCTGGCGCCGCGACCCTTAACCTGCGCTGCCCCCGCAACGGTAAAACGGACGAATGCGCTTTTGACCCAGGTCCAAAGCCCATTCCGCTCTCATCACTAGCCACTGAGCGTTTTGAACACGCGCTTGGGAAGGCGATGAGGGTAGTTCCGTCAGCCCGGATACCGGCCAACAAGGTGAACGCGCACGTCCATGAATTGGCCTGAGCGTTTGTAACGCTCATGCACTGGCGGGGAAGCCGGTGAGGGTACTCTGTTGATTGTCTGATTCCATGAAAACCTGTGTTTTCCACGCACGCCTTGCCGCGCTTCCGCTGGCTGTGGCCGCTGCATTTCCCCTGACTTTGCTTGTCCCGGTTTCTGCTTTTTCGCAATCCAGCCAATCCGGCCCATCTGCGGCCTCCGCGCAGTTGATCGCTCAGGCCGGCACAACGCCCCAGCTCAAGGAAACGGTGGTCACCGCTACCCGCAGTGCCCAGCCTATTGGCGATGTCATCGCCGACGTCACGGTCATCGACCGCGAAACCCTGGAACGCGCCGGTCCGGTCGGGTTGGCCGACGTCCTGGTCCGGGTGCCGGGCATGCAGATGACCCGCAACGGCGGCATCGGCAGCACCACCAGTGTTTTTGTGCGCGGCGGAGAAAGCCGCCACACCCCGGTCTTTGTGGACGGCGTGCGGGTGGAATCACAGACGACGGCTGGGGCCGCCTCCTGGAACAACATTCCCCTCTCGCTGATTGATCGCATTGAGATCGTGCGCGGTCCCAGCAGCGCGGTCTATGGCTCCGACGCCGTGGCCGGCGTGATCCAGATTTTCACCAAGCGCGGCCAGGGTGCGTTTTCGCCCTCCGTGACCGTAGGCTACGGCTCCTACAACACCAGTCGGGTCGAGCTCGCTGCCAGCGGTTCAGCAGGTGCTTTTGATTATTCGCTGGGCTTGACGCAGGGGCAAAGCGATGGCTTTAACGCCCGGACCATCGCGGCTCAAAACCCCGATGCCGATGGCTACAAGAGCCAGAGTGCCAATGCCCGGCTGGGGTTCCAGATCAATCCCGACCACCGCATTGAAGCCAACGTCTTGCAGAGCCACATGGACGCGCAATACGACGGCGGCCTTACCCGGGACTTCCGCCGTATCAGCGATTTGCAAACCCTGGGCCTGCAGTGGGAGGCCAAATGGTCTGCCCAATACAGCACCAAGCTGTCCATCACGCAGGGTACCGACACCGGTGAAGAGGGCCTCAATGGCTCGACACCGCAAATCTCTTACGACAAGAGCACCATCAGCACCTTGTTGTTCCAGAACGAATACCGCATTGGCGCGCATCTCCTGAGTGCCACGCTGGAAAGTCGCCGCGATGTGTTCCGACTGGTTGGCTCCACCGCCGTGCCGGCCGGGATGAGCAGCATCAATCGGGATCGTTCGCTGGACGGCGTGGGCCTGGGCTATGGCTGGAGCGGTGGAGCGCACACGGTGCAATTCAATGCCCGCCATGACAGGGACAGCGAATTCGGCGGCAAGACCACCGGCTCCGCCGCCTATGCCTTTGCGCTCACACCGCAATGGAAGGTGTCCGCCTCCGCGGGTACTTCGTTTCGGGTGCCCACCCTGTACCAGCGCTTTACCATCTATGGCAGCCCGACCCTGAAGCCCGAATCCGGCCGCAGTGTGGAAATGGCGCTCAAATACAGGCAGGGAACCGCCCAGTACGGTGTCACCGTATATCGCAACCGCTTGACCAACCTGCTCAGCTTTGTTCCGGGCAACGGCCCCTGCCTCAACGGTGGCCCGCCGACGGTGCTGAGCAATCGCGGGTGCTATGCCAACACGGCGCAAGCACAGTACACGGGGTTGACGCTCACGGCTGCCGAGACGCTGGGCAATGTTCACGTCCACGGCTCGCTGGACTTGCAGAACCCCAAGAACCTGGTCACCAACCGCACCCTGCAGCGACGCTCCCGCCAATACGGCACACTGGGCGCCGAGATGCCACTGGGCGCCTGGCAGCTGGCGACGGACCTGGTGATGGCTTCGCACACATTCGACAGCGACACCAGCAACGTGGTGTTGCCGGGCTATTCGCTCGTGAACCTGAGCGCCACGACGGCGTTGTCGCGTGACTGGAAGCTGGTTGCCAAGCTGGACAATGTGACCGACAAGGCCTACCAGACCGCCGCCACCTATGCCAATGGCCGGCGTGCCCTGTATGTCGGCCTGACCTGGGCACCTCTGTAAGCCCTTTAGGCAAACCTACCATGCAAGCCTCCGCCCGTTGCCCTGCCATCCTCATTGCCGCCCCCGCCTCCGGCCAGGGCAAGACCACGGTGGCTTGCGCGTTGGCGCGCCTGCATGCGCGCCAGGGCCGCCGAGTGCGGGTGTTCAAGTGCGGGCCGGATTTTCTGGACCCATGCTGGCATGCTCTGGCCAGTGGCGCGCCGGTGTACCAGGTGGATTTGTGGATGACCGGCGAGGCCGATTGCAGGGAGCGCCTGCATGCGGCGGCGCTGGAGGCGGACCTGATCATTGTGGAAGGCGTGATGGGCCTGTTTGACGGCGAGCCCAGCGCAGCGGACCTGGCGCAGCGCTTTGGTTTGCCGGTGCTGGCGGTGGTGGATGCGTCGGGCATGGTCGGCACTTTTGGTGCGCTGGCATTTGGCCTGCAACATTACCGCCCCCATATGCCCTGGGCCGGGGTGCTGGCCAATCGCGTGGCCAATGCGCGCCATGCGGGCATGCTGCAGGCCAGCGTGGCGCCAGACCAATGGTTGGGCGCAGTGCTGCGCAATGCCGACATGAGCCTGCCCAAGCGCCACCTCGGTCTGACTGTCGCGACCGAAGTGGCAGATGCCATGGAGCGGCTGGACGCCGCCGCCGATACGCTGGCCAGCACGCCGCTGGGGCAGATGACGCTGGAGGATTTACAGCGCTGGGCGGTGGAGTTTGCTGCCCCTGAAGCCTCTGCCCCCGTGATGCCGGCGCTGCAGGGCAAGACGATTGCCATCGCGCGCGACGCTGCGTTTTGCTTCATATATGCGGCCAACATCGATACGCTGCTTGCGCTGGGCGCCGAGCTGGTGTTCTTTTCGCCGCTGGCCGATGCCGCGCTGCCCGCATGCGATGCGTTGTGGATTCCCGGTGGTTACCCCGAACTGCATGCAGAGGCGATTGCCGCCAACACCGCGCTGCGTGACAGCCTGGCCGCGCACGTCGCCGCAGGCAAACCCGTGTGGGCCGAGTGCGGCGGCATGATGGCGCTGTTCGACACGCTGGTCACGCTGGATGGCCAGCGGCATGCGCAGTGGGGTGTGCTGGCCGGCGAGGTGAGCATGCAAAAACTGCTGGCCGGCCTGGGCCCGCAGCAGTTGCAACTGGCCAGTGGCGCCTTGCGCGGCCACACTTTTCATTACTCGACCACGGCTACGCCGCTGCAACCCGTGGCCCGCACCGCGCGCCCCGGCACCGTGCCGGCGCCGGACGCGGGTGAGGCCGTGTGGCAGCAGGGTGCCGTGCGCGCCAGTTACTTCCACGCCTGGTTCCCGTCCTGCCCCGAAGCGCTGATCGAGCTGTTTACCGCAACCGTAGAGGTGGCTGCATGAGCGTTGATCTGCTGAACTTCCAGCCCGGCCCCCAGCGCATCGTCTGCCTGACCGAGGAGACCACCGAGTGGTTGTACCTTCTGGGCCAGGAGCACCGCATCGTGGGCATCTCGGGCTACACCGTGCGGCCCAGGCGCGCGCGTGACGAGAAGCCGCGCGTCAGTGCCTTCCTGAGCGCCAAAATTGAGAAGATCATGGCGTTGCAGCCCGATTGCGTGCTGGGCTTTTCGGACTTGCAGGCCGATATTGCCTCGGACCTGGTCAAGCGCGGTGTGCAAGTCACCATTTTCAACCAGCGCAGCGTGGCCGAGATTTTCTCCATGTTGTTCCAGCTGGCGGCCATGGTGGGCGAAGCCGAGCAGGGCGCGCAACGCATCGCGCGGATGCAAGCTGACTTGCGCACCATGCAGGCGGCTGTGGTGGCCAAGGTGGCCGCCGGTGCGCGCCGGCCCAAGGTGTTTTTTGAAGAATGGGACAACCCACACATCAGTGCGATCCGCTGGGTGTCGGAGCTGATCGGCATTGCCGGGGGGGACGATTGCTTCCCAGAACTCGCCGCCGAGTCGCTGGGCAAGAACCGCATCATTGCGGATGGGGCCGAGATCGTGCGCCGCAACCCGGACATCATCTTGGGTTCGTGGTGCGGCAAGAAATTCCGCCCGGAGAACGTGGTGGCGCGCGAAGGTTGGGCTACGGTGAACGCCGTGCGCCACCAGCAGCTGTTTGAAATCAAGTCCCCCGACATCCTGCAGTCCGGCCCCGCCGCGCTGACCGATGGCGTGGCCAGGATGCACCAGATCATCCTGCAGTGGATGGACGCGAATATGGCCTCTACGCTTGCGGGGGCTGTCCGCCCCTTGGGGCGGCCCGGCGGCGCGGACGTCTCAGGAGCTTCCAAACCATGAGCGTGATGACGATTGCCAAAAGCGAATTGATCCTGGGTGGCCAGAAAAGCGGCAAGTCACGCCGCGCCGAACTGCTGGCGCGTCATTGGCTGGACCAAAGCCGGGACCACCGCGCCGTGCTGGTGGCGACCGCCCAGCCCTGGGATGACGAGATGCGTCAGCGCATTGCGCGCCACCAAGCCGACCGCGCCGGGCGAGTGCCAGGCATGGCGACGGTGGAGGAGCCGCTGGCGCTGGCCCAAGCCATCATCCAACACAGTGCGGGCAACACCCTGGTCGTGGTCGACTGCCTCACCATCTGGCTGACGAATTTATTGATGCCGGCAGAAAACCTTAAGGGGAAAGAGCCTGCAGCCCAGGAGGGACGAGCGCAAGCAGCTATGCTTTTAGGAGCAATTCAAGCTGCCCAGGGACCGGTGATTCTGGTCGGCAACGAGATCGGGCTGGGCGTGATTCCGCTGGGCCGCGAGACGCGTGCTTTTGTCGATGCGCTGGGCCGTTTGAACCAGGACGTGGCCGCCATCTGCCAGCGCGTGACACTGATGGCGGCGGGCCTGCCGCTCACCCTGAAAGATTCCACATGAACGTTTTGCGGCTTGCCCCACGGTGCGCGCTGGTGCTGGCCCTGCTGGCTGGTGCCAGTGCGGCGCTGGCCCTGCAGGTCACCGACGATCGCGGCGTGACCGTCACGCTGCCGGCCGCGCCCCAGCGCATCGTTAGCCTGTTGCCCTCGCTGACCGAAACCGTCTGTGAACTCGGTCAGTGCCAGCGCCTGGTGGGGGTGGACCGTTATTCCAACTTTCCGGCCAGCGTGCAAAAGCTGCCCCAGGTCGGTGGCGGGCTGGATCCCAACATCGAAATGATCGTCGCGCTCAAACCCGATGTGGTGCTGATGGCCACCTCGTCGCGTGCCGGTGATCGCCTGCAGGCACTGGGCATCAAGGTGGTGGCCCTCGAACCCAAAAGACATGCCGATGTGCAGCGCGTGATGCTCAAGCTGGGCCAGTTGCTGGAAGTGCCGGATGCCGCGCGCATCTGGCGTGCCATTGATGCGGGCGTCTCGGCTGCGGCCCAGTCGCTTCCTGCGAGCACACGTGGCGTGAAGGTTTACTTTGAAGTCAACCAGGGTCCGTATGCGGCGGGCGAGTCGTCTTTCATTGGCGAGACGCTGACACGCCTGGGTGCCCAAAACATCGTGCCGGCCAAGCTGGGCCCGTTCCCCAAGCTCAACCCTGAGTACATCGTCCGGGCCAACCCCGACCTGATCATGATTGGCCGGCGCAGCGTCGATGGGCTCGCCGCGCGGCCCGGTTGGCAGAGCATTCGCGCATTGCGTGAGCAGCGGGTTTGTATCTTCCCGCCTGATGAAGCCGACATGCTGGTGCGGCCCGGCCCGCGCATGGCCGAGGGCGCACGCCTGATGGCCAAGTGCCTGATGAATATGGCCCCCACGCTTGCCGCTTCGCGTGCTGCGCTGCCCCCCGAGGGGGCATTGCCCGCCTTGGGGCGGCCCAGCGGCGGGCAGGCCTCGAAACTCGCCCCGGGAGCCAAACCATGATGCCGCCGCGCGTTTTCTGGCTGGTATGGGCCGGTGTGATGGGCGCGCTGGCCTTGGTGGCGCTGGGCATTTGTGTGGGCAGTGCCGGGCTGGAGAACCTGATCCGGCCGCTGCTCTACCCTGCGCAAGACCCGCAACAAACGGCCATGGCGCAGCAAATCGTTTGGCAGATTCGCCTGCCGCGCACGCTGGGGGCCTGGGCCGCGGGCGCCTTGCTGGGCTTGGCCGGCGCGGTGGCGCAGGGCCTGTTTCGCAACCCTTTGGCCGACCCGTATTTGCTGGGCAGCGCCTCGGGCGCCTCGCTGGGCGTGGCGCTCGCGCTGGCCGCTTTGGGCGGTGGTGCGGGTATGCTGGGTGGATCGGTAGGAAGCATGATGAGCGGCGGCGCGGCCGTCAGCGTGTTTTCCAGCAGCCTGTGGGTGCGCCTGGGGCTGACTGGCGCGGCGTTTCTGGGTGCCGTGTTTGCAGTGATGCTCACGCTCGTGCTGTCGCGTGGTGTGGGCCACACCCTGCGCCTGCTGCTCGCCGGTGTGGTGGTGGGTGTGGTGCTGGGCGCCATGACCCATCTGGTGCTGCTGTTTTCCCCCGAATCGCTGCAGGCCATGCAAGCCTTCATGCTGGGTTCCACGGCCTTTGTCGGCTGGACCTCGTGCGTGCTCATGGCCGCCGTGTGGGGTGTGTGCGTGCTGGCCGCCTGGCTGCTGGCGCGCGTGCTCGACGGCTTGAGCCTGGGCGATGCCACGGCCGTCAGCCTGGGCCTGCCGGTGGCGCCCATGCGCGCAGCCCTGGTGGCGGTGCTGGCGCTGGCCACGGGTACGGCTGTAGCGCAAACCGGGCTCATCGCCTTTGTGGGGCTGGCCGCGCCGCACCTGGTGCGCTCGGTCGTCAAAACCACGCATGCGCACCTGATGCTGCTTTCCAGCCTCATGGGCGGTGTGCTGCTGATGGCGGCCGACACATTGGCGCGCTGGCTGATTGCCCCGCAGGAATTGCCTGTGGGCATGCTCACCGCGGTGCTGGGCGGCGGCTACCTGTTGTGGCTGATGCACCGTAGCAGCAGCCTCGGCGGAGGGCGTGAAGCATGACGGACGCTATTAAATCGATAGCTATCAGCGCAGACTCCATAAGCGCCAGCCTCGGAAATGGTTTGCAAAAGCAGCCCATTCTGCATGGCATCAGCCTGGACATTACAGCCGGGCAGTGGACCAGCATTGTGGGCCCCAACGGTGCGGGCAAGTCCACCTTGCTGAGATGCCTGGCCGGTGTGTTGCCGCACAGCGGCAGCGTCGCGCTGCTGGGCCAGCCGCTGCACAGCCTGCCGCACCGCGAGCGCGCGCGGCAACTCGCCTGGCTGGGCCAGAACGAAACCTCGGCCGACGACTTGACGGTGTGGGACGTGGCCATGCTGGGCCGCCTCCCGCACCAGGCCTGGCTGGCCCCCCCGAGCGCGGCCGATCACGCCGCTGTGGAACAGGCGCTGCGCGCCACCCGCGCCCTGGATTGGCGCCAGCGCGCGCTGGGGCAGCTGTCGGGTGGTGAGCGCCAACGCGTTCTGCTGGCCCGCGCCCTGGCGGTGCAGGCCCAGGTGCTCCTGATGGACGAACCCCTGGCCAACCTGGATCCGCCGCACCAGGCCGACTGGCTGGACGTGGTACGCGCCCTGGTGGCCGAAGGCAAGACCGTGGTCAGCGTGCTGCACGAAATCACCATGGCGTTGCAGGCCGACACTTTGGTGGTGATGGCTGCAGGCCGCATCACCCACCAGGGCCCGTGTTCTGATCTGGCCACGCACCGGGCCATGGAAGACGTATTCGACGGGCGCATTGCCGTCCATCCCGTGCAGGGGCAGTGGATTGCGCTGCCCAAAGTTACCCAACCTCCCAAGAGGGCTCCCATGCAAATTGAAACCCCACCCGTTGATTACGAACGTGTCGTCCCCACGGCCGAGCGCCGCGGCCTGATTCTGGTCAACACCGGCCACGGCAAAGGCAAGAGCACGGCCGCCTTCGGCCTGGCGCTGCGGGCGCACGGCCGCGGCAAGGCCGTCAAGGTCTATCAGTTCATGAAGGTGCCCACAGCGCGCTTTGGCGAGCACCGGCTGTTCGAGCAGTTGGGCGTCCCCATCGAAGGCCTGGGCGACGGCTTCAGCTGGAAGAGCCGCGACCTGGACCACTCGGCCCAGCTGGCACTCGATGGTTGGGCCAAGGCCGAGGCCACGATTCGTGCCGGCGAGCACTTCATGGTGGTGCTGGACGAAATCATGTACCCGCTGCGCTACGGCTGGATTCCGCTGGAGACCATTCTCACCTGCCTGCGCGAACGCCCACCGCACGTGCATGTGGTGCTGACGGGCCGCAACGCACCGGGCGAGCTGGTGGACCTGGCCGATACGGTGACCGAGATGACGTTGGTGAAGCACCATTTCAAAGCCGGCGTGCCGGCCCAGCGTGGCATCGAAGACTAGAAATATGGCCCCCACGCTTGTCACTGCGTGTACTGCGCTGCCCCCCGAGGGGGCGCTGCGCCTGCGGCCCGGCGAAGCCGGTTCCGCGGCCCTGGCTTGTGCAGACGGATTCACTACGCTTGTCACTTCGGGCCGGGCTCGGACTTGGTCTTTGCTTGCGAGAGGTCTCCGCGTAGCGCTGCGTTGGCTGCCTTCCGTGTCGCTGCTGGCAACTCTGGGTCTGCTCTCCAGCCTCGCGATAGCGCAGGGCGTGCAGCCTGTCTCACGTATCGTCACGCTTGCGCCGTCCCTGACAGAAGCAGTGTGCGCGCTGGGTCATTGCGCCCAGGTGGTGGGAACGGATCGCCACTCCACCTGGCCCACCCCGGTGCAGGCGCTGCCTAAAGTGGGCGGCCTGGAGGACGCGCAGATCGAACGTATCGTGACATTGCGGCCGAACCTGGTCTTGCTGGGGCCGCGCAGCCGCGCAGGCGAACGCCTGCAGGCGCTGGGTGTGCCGGTGATGACGTTCGATGCCCGCACCCACGCCGACTTGAAGCGCATGTTGGTGAAGCTGGGCGACACATTGGGTGAGCCGGCCCGTGCCACCGAGCTGGTGGCACGTATCGAAACCGAGCTGGACGCCGCCGCGGGCCGCATGCCCGCCGCGCTGCGCGGGCGAACGGTGTATGTGGAAGTGGGAGCCGGGTCGTCCGCCGCCAGCGAAAAAAGCTTTATCGGCGAGACCGTGGCCAAGCTGGGCCTGGTCAATGTGGTGAGTGGCGAGCTGGGTCTGTTCCCCAAGATCAACCCTGAGATGCTGTTACGCCGCCCGCCGGACCTCATCATCGGTCCGCGCGCCACGCTGGCCAATGTGGCAGACCGCCCTGGCTGGAGCGCGCTGCCTGCCGTGCGCCAGCAGCAGCTGTGCCTGCTGGACACCGAACGCATGGACCTGCTGTCACGCCCCGGCCCACGCCTGGGTGAGGCCGCGCACATGCTGGTGGAATGCCTGAAGGCGCTGCCACCCCGTGAATCGATCCGTTAATTTTTTGTTGAAGAGAACCCTATGCAAACCCGAAAAATTCCCGCCACCATCGTCACCGGCTTCCTGGGCAGCGGCAAGACCACGCTCTTGCGTCACCTGCTGGCCAATGCGCAGGGCCGCCGCATCGCAGTCATCGTCAACGAGTTTGGCGAGCTGGGCATCGACGGCGAACTGCTGCGCGGCTGCGGCATTGGCTGTGACGAGAATGGTGAAGAAAACGGGCAACTCTACGAACTGGCCAACGGCTGCCTGTGCTGCACCGTGCAGGAAGAGTTTGCGCCCGTGATGGAAAAGCTGGCCGCGCGCCGCGACCAGATCGACCACCTGATCATCGAGACCTCGGGCCTGGCTTTGCCCAAGCCGCTGGTGCAGGCCTTCCAGTGGCCCGCGCTGCGCAACACCTTCACGGTGGATGCGGTGGTGACGGTGGTGGACGCGCCTGCGGTCGCGGCGGGCGACTTTGCCGACGACCCGGTGGCCGTGGACGCCCAGCGCCGCGCCGACGACAACCTGGATCACGACTCACCCCTGCATGAGCTTTTTGAAGACCAGCTCGCTACCGCCGACCTGGTGATCGTGCACAAGACTGACGGGATGGACGCTGCCGCGCTGGCCGGTGTGGAAGCCGCCATCCGCGCCGAGACCGTGCCCGGCGTGAAGCTGGTGCATGCGCAGCATGGCCGCGTTGACATTGGCGTGCTGCTGGGCCTGGAGCGCGCGGTGGAAGACCAGATCGATCAGCGCAAAACCCACCACGACGAGGAAGAAGACCACGACCACGATGCGTTTGACTCGGTGCAGGTGGCGCTGGACGTACCCAGCCGCGACACGCTGCTGGCTGCATTGCGCGGCGTGGTGGAACGCCACGAGATTTACCGCGCCAAGGGCTTTGTAGCCTTGCCCGGTGTGGCCATGCGCCTGGTGGTGCAGGGGGTGGGAACGCGCTTTGACAGCTACTTTGACCGTCCCTGGCGTGCAGATGAGGTGCGGCAGTCACGCCTGGTGCTGATTGGTTCCGAACTCAATGCCGCAATGTTGCAGGCTGAGCTGAGCGAAGCGCTCGCGGCGGCTGTCGCTGCCTGAATGCAAATGCACGCTGAAGTTTTACGTTCGTGGTGGGCGCAGGCCGACGGTGCACTCCGCTCCGCGGCTGTCCTCCGCCCTGCGGGCTCCTCCTTTACGCCGCTGCGCAGAGCGCCCCATCGACCTGCGCCAGGATGGACTGTTCAACCTTACCTTGTGAAATAAAAAAATGCATTTGCTCTCCACCCGTCCCGGTGGTCACGTTGAAGACGGTGGCCAGGGTGTGGTGCGCGTGGAGCAAACGCCGGGCGACATTGTGGTGCTCAGCGCGGCCGACACTACGCTGTCCCTGCTGGCCGATGCGGCGCAGCAGTTGGGCGCGGACTTTCCCACGGTGCGCCTGGCCAACCTGATGTGGCTGCGCCAGCCCGCGTCGGCCGACATGTACGTAGACGACGTGCTGCAGCATGCGCGCGTGGTGGTGATTGACCACCTGGGCGCGGCCAGCGACTGGGCATATGTTGTGGAACGCGTGCGCGAGCTGGCCCGTGCGCGCGGCCAGTGGCTGGCCTTGTTCTCGGGTGATGCGAGTGAAGACCTGCAGTTGCTGATGCGCAGCACCGCCCCGCACGAGGACTGCCGCCTGCTCTGGCGCTGCCTGCGCGAAGGCGGCCGAGACAACGCCCGCACCTTTTTTGAATTGATTGGCCACTCCGCCTTTGGCCTGGGCCCGCGCCCCGCGCAGCCATCGGTCTTGCCCCCGGCCATGGCGTATCAGCCGCAAGAAGCCCATGCGCTCGCGCCATGGAAAGAGGGCGCGCCGGTGGCCTTGCTGGTGTTCTACCGGGCCCATGTGCAGGCTGGCAACACGGCGGTGTTTGATGCCATGCTGGCCGCGCTCCGCACGGAGGGTCTCAACGCTGTGGCCGTGGCCGTGGATTCGCTCAAGAACCCTGCCAGCCTGGCGCTGCTGCAGTCGCTGGCCGCACAGCACCAGGCGGGCGTGGTGCTTAACGCCACCAGCTTTGCCATGACCGCGCTGGATGGCGACGATGGTGACAGTGTGGAAGGCGCGCAGATGGCCCCACTGGCAGGCGACGCCCCGGTGCTGCAGCTCATTACCGCAAGTTGCTCGCAAGAGCAGTGGCAAGTCGACCCGCATGGCCTGGCGCCGCGCGACCTGGCGATGCAGGTGGTGCTGCCCGAGGTGGATGGCCGCATCGGCACGCGTGCCATCAGCTTCAAGGGCCTGGCCTGGCGCTGCGAGCGCACCGAGGTGGACGTGGTGCGCTACCAGCCCGAGCCCGAGCGCATGGCTTTTGTGGCCGGGCTGGCGCGGCGCTGGTGCGTGCTGCAGGGCAAGCCCGACGCCGATAAGCGCGTTGCGCTGATCCTGGCCAATTACCCGAACGACGACGCCCGTCTGGCCAATGGCGTAGGCCTTGATACCCCGGCCTCCACCGTGGCCCTGCTGCGCGCCATGCAAGATGCGGGCTACGCCACGGGCGCATTGCCCGAGGGCGGCGACGCATTGATTGCTGCGCTGGTGGCGGGCGTGACCAACAACCTGGACGCCAACGATATGCGGCCCGCTGGCCAGAGCCTGGCCATGGCCGACTACCTGGAAGATTTCAACCGCCTGGACCCTGCCAGCCGCGATGCGGTGAATGCGCTGTGGGGCTTGCCCGGGCAGGACCCCATGGTGCGCAGTGGCCGATTCATGGTGTCGGGCCTGCGCCTGGGCAATGTGTTTGTGGGCATCCAGCCCGCACGCGGGCGCGATCTGGACCTGGTGGCCAGCTATCACGATGCCGACCTGGTACCCACACATAACTACCTGGCGTTTTACTTCTGGCTGCGTCGCAGTTTTGCGGTAGATGCGGTGGTGCACGTCGGCAAGCACGGCAACCTCGAATGGCTCCCCGGCAAAAGCGTGGCGCTGGGCGCAGCCTGCTGGCCCGACGCTATCCTGGGCCCGTTGCCGCACCTGTATCCGTTTATCGTCAACGACCCTGGCGAAGGCAGCCAGGCCAAGCGCCGCACGCAGGCCGTCATCATTGACCACCTGATGCCGGCCCTGACCCGCGCCGAAACCTATGGCCCGCTGCAGAAGCTGGAGCGGCAAATGGACGAGTATTACGAGGCCCTGTCGCTGGACCCGCGCCGCGCCCAGCGCCTGCGAGGCGACATTCTGGAACGTGTACTCAGCGAGGGGCTGCACGCCGAGCTGGGCTTTGCCAGGCCTGCGGACGAGGCAGCCCGCAACGCGCTGCTGCAACGGCTCGACGCCTACCTGTGCGAGATCAAGGAATCGCAAATCCGCGATGGCCTGCATATTCTGGGTACCTCCCCTCAGGGTCGCCAGCTGATCGACACGCTGGTGGCGCTGGTGCGCTTTCCCGGCGGCACGGCTGCCGGGCAGCACAGCCTGCTGGTGGCATTGGCGCAGGATTTACAACTGGACGGCGTGGATGGCTTTAGCGCGCTGAGCCCTGAATGGGCGGCGCCTTGGCATGGCCCCTTTCCTGCGGTGTTGCAGGGGCTGAGCGCCGACGCCTGGCGCCACGCGGGCCACACGCGCGAGCGGCTGGAACTGCTGGCGCGCCAATTGGTGACTGACCATGTGGTGGGTGACGCGCCTTGGAATGCCGGCGCCTGGCCCCGCGCCACCCCGGTGTTGCAACGCATGCACGCCGTGCTGCGTCCGCGCCTGGATGCCTGCGGTCCGCAGGAAATTACGCAATGCCTGCGAGGCCTCTCAGGCCGTTTTGTGCCCGCCGGCCCCAGCGGTGCGCCGTCGCGCGGGCGGCCTGATGTGCTGCCCACAGGCCGCAACTTCTATTCGGTGGACACGCGTGCCGTGCCCACACAGACCGCCTACGCCATGGGTGCGGCAGCGGCTGAGCGCGTCATCGAGCGCCACCTGCAGGATCACGGCGAAATGCTGCGCTGCCTGGGCCTGTCGGTGTGGGGTACCAGCACCATGCGCACCGGGGGCGAGGACATTGCCCAGGCCTTTGCGCTGCTGGGTGTGCGGCCCAAGTGGGCGGACGGTAGCAGCCGCGTGGTGGACATAGAAGTGCTGCCCATGGCCATCAGAAATCGGCCCAGGGTGGATGTGACCCTGCGTGTGTCAGGCTTCTTCCGTGATGCCTTTCCCAACGTGATTGATTTGTTCGACACCGCCGTGCGCGCCGTGGTCGCGATCAGTGAAGAGGACGAGCCCGATGACGTGAACCCCATCCGCGCCCGCGTGCAGCGCGAAGCCACTGAGGCGCAGAGCAGGGGCTTGAGTGCGGATGCGGCGCAGCGCGAAGCCACCTGGCGCGTGTTTGGTCCGCGCCCCGGTGGCTACGGCGCCGGGCTGCAAGAGGTCATGGCCAGTGGCCGCTGGAACGACGGCGCCGATCTGGCCCAGGCCTATTTACGCGCAGGTGCTTTTGCCTACGGGCAGGGCGAGCACGGCGTGGCGGCACGCGCCAGCTTTGAGCAGCGCCTGACTGGGCTGGACGCTGTGCTGCACAACCAGGACAACCGCGAGCACGACGTGCTCGACTCGGACGACTACTACCAGTTCCAGGGCGGCATGGCGGTGGCGGTAGAACATCTGGCCGGCGCGCCAGCCACGCTGTACCACGGCGACTTCAGCGTGCCGGGCGCACCACGCATCCGCACCCTGGGTGAAGAAGTAGCGCGCGTGGTGCGTTCGCGCGCGGTCAACCCCAAGTGGCTGGAGGGCGTGCGCCGCCACGGCTACAAGGGCGCGTTCGAGATGGCTGCCACGGTGGACTACCTGTTTGCCTTTGACGCCACTACTGGCGTGGTGGGCGACCACCAGTACGCGCTGGTGGCCGAGGCCTATCTGCACGACGACACCAACCGCGCGTTTTTGCAGCAGCACAACCCAGGGGCGCTGCGCAGCATTGGCGAGCGCCTGCTCGACGCCATGCAGCGCGGCCTGTGGGAGGCGCCCGGTGCGCACCGCGAACGCATTGAAGACCATTTGCTGGCGCTGGAGCGCCGGCTCGAAGAACACGGAGAAGGACCCTTGCCATGAGCACGACCATGAACATTCCTGAACTGAACCTTTTTGTTGAGCCCGCCACCCGCGCGGCCTTTCCGTTCACCGCGCTGGTCGGCCAGCCGCAGCTGCAGCGCGCGCTGCAGCTCGCGGCCATCGACCCCGGCATTGGCGGTGTGTTGATCAGTGGCCCGCGCGGCACGGCCAAGTCCACCGCCGCCCGTGCGCTGGCGGCACTGCTGCCCGGCGCACCCTTTGTCACGCTGCCGCTGGCGGCCAGCCTGGAGCAACTGGTGGGCACACTCAATGTGGAGGACGTGCTGCGCGACGGGCAGGTGCGCCTGGCGCCCGGCCTCGTGGCGCGTGCCCATGGCGGCGTGCTCTTTGTGGACGAAGTCAACCTGCTGCCCGATGCGCTGGTGGACGCGCTGCTGGACGTGGCTGCCAGCGGTGTCAACACGGTGGAGCGCGATGGCATTTCGCAGCAGCACGCTGCACGTTTTGTGCTGATAGGCACCATGAACCCGGAGGAGGGCGAACTGCGCCCGCAACTGCTGGACCGTTTTGGCCTTTCGGTGGTGCTGGCCAACCCGGTGGATGCCGCGCAGCGCACCGCGATCCTGCGCGCGCGCCTGGGCTTTGATGAAAACCCCGCAGCTCTGGGCGGCCAGCATGCAGAAGAACAACGCATGCTGAGCGCAGCACTGGTGGCGGCCCGTGCCGCGCTGCCGCGCCTGACGTGGCCGGACGCGGTGCTGCACCATGCGGCGGCTTGCGCGATCACTGCCGGCGTGGACGGCATGCGGGCCGACCTGGTCATGCTGCGCGCTGCGCGCGCGCTGGCGGCGCTGGAAGGGCGCAGCCAGGTAACGGCGGACGATGTGGATGCCGTGGCCGAGCTGGCGCTGGCGCACCGCCGGCCTGACGGCAGTGGGGCGCAGCCACAGGCCAGCACCGGGACACAGCAACAGCCCCAACAGCATTCGGAACGCCTGCAAGACCAGCCGCCTGCCGCGTCAACGCCGCAGGGCGACTGGGGCGCGCTGCCCGCCCAGCCCGAAGGCACAAGCAAGGTTCAGCGCATCGCAGGGTGGCCGCCAAAAAAAGCCTAGGCCACCCCAGCCGCCGCCCGCGTAACGGGCCTGGCAGCTGGCGGTGGCCCCCGCCCCAGACACTTTCCACCCGTGGCGCCGCGCCCGGTGCAAGGCAGCCCAGTGCGGCCATCGCCTGGTTGCCCACGCTGGTGGCCAAGGGGCCGGAACCCTTGCAGCGCGAACACCTGCGCCGCCAGCCGGTGGCGCTGCGTGCCGGCCGGTTGCACTGCATCGTGCTCGACACTTCAGGCTCCATGCGCCAGCGTGGCCGGCTGGCGCTGGCCAAAGGCCATGCGACGTTGATGATCGAGCAGGCCGCGCGCCAGGGCGACGATGTTGCGCTGCTGCGGTTTGGCGGGCAGGGCGTGGAGCTCTTGCTGCCCCCGGGCCGCGCGCGTGCTTCGGGCAGCCAGCGGCTGCGCCCCGTGGGCGGCGGCGGTGGCACGCCGCTGGCCGAGGCACTGGCCCAGGCCGAGCGTTTGCTGCAGCGCGCATTGCGGGTGGGTGGCCCCACCGAATGCTGGCTGTGGCTGCTGACCGATGGCCGCACGCTGGAGCAGCCGCAGGCGCCGTTGACCCCGCAGCATCTGGTGATCGTTGACTTTGACGATCCGAAAAAAAGCCTGGGCCGCTGTGCCGCCTGGGCCGCGCGCTGGGGCGCAGAACACCATTTGGCGCTGGCCTGACTGATCAATCAAAGAAACGAATTCCCTACTGATGTCTGATACCGAAATCATTGTTTGCACCACCTGCCGCCCGCCGGGTGCCTCGCGCGAGCTGCCTGCCGCAGGGCTGGCCCTGTTTGAAGCCGTGCAGGACGCGCTGCTTGAATGCGAACTGGACACCGGGCTGCACAAGGGCCTGCAGGTGCGCGGCCTGGCCTGCATGAGCGGCTGCGCGCGCGCGTGTACCGTGACCTTGCAGGCCCCAGGCAAGTTCAGCTATTACTTTGGCGACCTCATTCCTGACGCCGAAACTGCCGCCCAGGTGATTGCCTGCGCGCAGCAACATTTGCACAGCGATGACGGCAACCTGGCCCGCAACGCACGGCCCGAGCGCCTGCGCAGCGGTATCCTTGCCCGATTGCCCCCTACAGGCTTGAGCGGCCTGGGCTCGACATGAGCCACCAAATCCACTATGTTTGTTTTTATCCACCAACCCCAAGGAGAACGCTATGACTGACCCAACGACGCTGACCCACAGCCCTGCTGCCACTTACAACCCCGCCTTGGCCGTGCTGCGCCCACTGCTGGGCGCTGCCGCGCTGGGCCTGGTGGTGCTGTACGGCGTGGCTTTTGCTGAAAGCCCGCTGGCGCACAACGCCGCGCATGATGTGCGCCACATTACCGTCGCACCTTGCCACTGAGCTGGTTTTTCACGGGAGATACCCATGGTTTTTCAACGTTTGATCTGGGCGGCACTGGCCACCGCTGTGGTGGTGGGCAGTGTACAAACCGGCGTGCAGCGCTGGCAGGCCGCCCCGCTGATTCTGGCGGCCGAGGTCTATGAAGAACAAAAGACCGAGACGCCTAAGCCCGCCGAAGCGCCTGCTGCACACGCGCGTGCCGAAGGCACAGCTCCCCACGCACATCAGCATGATGCCGCCAAAGAGTGGGAACCCCAAAACGGCGCCGAGCGTATAGGTTGGACCTGGGTGGCCAACATCCTGCACGCCTTCAGCATGGCGCTGCTGGTGTTTGCGGTGATGGGTGTGTGGCTGTACCAGCGCGGCACCGCCGTGGCCTCGCTGCGCGTGGCCGGCCTGGTGGCAGCGGCCGGTTGGCTCAGTTTTCACCTCTGGCCCTCGCTGGGCCTGCACGCCGAAGTTCCCGGCATGGACGCCGCATCTCTGCAAGCCCGCCAGGTCTGGTGGGCGCTGGCGGTGGGCAGTGCGGCGGGCGCCTGCGCTGTAGCCGCTTTTGCACGTGCCTCCTGGCGCTGGCTGGTGGCCGCGGCCTTGCTGGCGCTGCCTTTTGTCGTCGGTGCGCCCAGGCTGCAAGGTGATGCTCTGGCCGGATTTGGCCCCGAGGCCCACGCCGCGCTGGAGCAACTGGGCGCTCAGTTCATCTGGGCGACCCATGGGGTGGCGCTCTCGTTCTGGGTGAGCATGGGCCTGGTCGGCGGCCTGGCCTTCCGGCGCTGGGTGCGGCCTGCCTTGCTGGCGGTACTACAGCGTACTGAAGTGCCTGCGGTTGGCGCGGTGCAAGCGCCGCAGTGAGCGCCCCTGCGGGCCGAGCGGGCCTGACACCCGTTCATGGGCGGCGTGACAGCGCGGCGCGGTATTGAGTGCTGCCAGCCATGCCGGTCTTTCCCAATCTCCCGGGCGTCACTGCCCCAGGCTTTTCCGCGCCGGAATGCGCGGCAGTGTACCGGGCCATTTACGAGCGCCGCGACATGCGCCACTTCAGCGGTGGCACGGTGTCCGACGAGCTCCTGCAGCGCTTGCTGTCGGCGGCGCACCACGCGCCCAGCGTGGGCTTCATGCAGCCCTGGCGTTTTATCCGTGTGCGAAGCCTGCAGCTGCGCACCGGGTTGCATACCTTGATAGAGCAGGAGCGGGTGTTGACGGCCCGGGCATTGGGCGAGCGCGAAGACGAGTTCATGAAGCTGAAGGTGCAGGGTGTGCTCGACGCCGCCGAGGTACTCGTGGTGGCCTTGCCGCCAGGGCGCGAGCAGCATGTGTTTGGCCGCCGTACCCTGCCTGAAATGGATTTGGCCTCGGCTGCTTGCGCCATCCAGAACCTCTGGCTCGCGGCGCGGGCTGAAGGGTTGGGCATGGGCTGGGTCTCTATTTTTGACCCACAGCAGCTTGCCGCGCTTTTGCAGATGCCCGAAGGCAGCAAGCCGATTGCGGTGTTGTGCCTGGGTCCTGTCCACGCTTTTTACGACCAGCCCATGCTGCAGGCTGAAAAGTGGGCGCGCCGTGCACCACTGGCCGAGATGGTGTTCGAAGACTGCTGGGGCCAGATTGCCCGGCATGAGCCGGGAGCCGGCTGAGATGTTCACGCATTGGGCCAGCTTTCATGCCTTTACCGGTCCTGCTTCCATGGCCAGCCATACGGCGTGGGTGCTCGGGGTGGTGCTGTTGCTGGCTTTGTGGGTGGACAAGTATTTCGGTGAACCACCCTCGGGTGTGCATCCGGTGGTCTGGATGGGCAGCTATCTCCGGGTTTGCGGCAGTGTGACCGTGCGCTGTCCGCCTGCACAGGCTTTTTTCCTCGGGGCGCTGGCCTGGTGCATGGGTGTGGTGTTGGTGGGGGCGGTAGCCTGGGGTGTGCAAGCGCTGGTGTTCTGGCAACTGGCTGGCTGCGTCAAGGCGCCAGCCTGGGGGGCAGCCATCGACACCGCGCTGCTGGCAGTGCCGATGGCCTGGCTGCTCAAGTGCATGCTGTCATGGCGCATGTTGCGCGAAGAAGTCGGCGCTGTCGAACTGGCGCTGGGTCAGTCGCTGGAAGCAGGGCGGGAGCGCCTTTCATGGCTGGTAAGCCGCGACACCGCCCAGCTCACCGAAAGCCAGGTGCGGGAAAGCGCGATCGAATCGCTCGCTGAAAACCTCAACGACTCTGTTGTGGCCCCGATTTTCTGGTTTGCGCTGCTGGGTTTGCCGGGAGCGGCCATTTACCGATTTGCCAACACGGCGGACGCCATGTGGGGTTACCGCGGCACCTACCGCGGCAAAAACTGGGAATGGGCCGGCAAGTGGGCTGCGCGCGCGGACGACGTTCTTTCATGGGCCCCGGCACGCCTGACGGCGCTGTTGCTGGCACTGGCGGCAAAGGGCCTGCAGTTCAAGGCATTGCACGAAGAAGCCCGCAAGACCCCGTCGCCCAACAGCGGCTGGCCGATGGCGGCCATGGCGCTGGCGCTGGGTATCTCGCTCGGCAAGCCGGGCGTTTACACCCTGAACCCCCTTGGGCGGCGACCCGAGGCATCAGACACGGGCCTGGCCCAAAGCCTGGCCTCGAAGGCAGTGTTCTCCCAGACATGGGTTGCCGTCGCGGTGATGCTGTTGATGGCGGTGGCGGCATCCGTATGAGCGCCAATCGTGCCATCCCGCGCATTCACGGCGGACCCGACGCGCTGGGCGCGCCGCTGCATGACTTTTCCACCAACAGCAATGCCTGCGGGCCTTGTCCCGCAGCGCTGGCCGCCGTTCGCCAGGCCGATGTCACCCGTTACCCCGACGCGGGTTACACGCAATTGCGCAGGCAGCTGGCGGCCTTCCACCATGTGGATGAGGCACGTGTATTGCTGGCCGCCAGCGCCAGCGAATTCATCTTTCGCATCACCACACTGGCCGCGCGGCAGGGCGCGCAAGCGGTGTGGCTGCCGCCGCATAGCTACAGCGACTACGCACAGGCGGCAGCCGCACACGGATTGACTGTGGCAAGCCGACCGGACGATGCGCAACTGCTCTGGGCCTGTGAGCCCTCCAGCCCGCTGGGGGCCGCGCAGGAAGGTTTGAACGCGCTGGTCGACGGCCGCAAAGCGCAGGCCCTCCTTGTGCTGGACCGCGCTTACGAGCCCTTGCGGCTCAGCACTGTGCCCACGCTCACGCCGCAGCAACTCAACACCGCCTGGCAGCTCTGGACGCCGAACAAGGCGCTGGGCCTGACCGGCGTGCGCGCAGCCTATGCAATCGCACCGACGGGGCAAGCGGACAGCGCCGCAGCGCTGGAGCAGCTCTGCCCGTCATGGCCCGTGGGTGCGCACGGTGAGGCCATGCTGCAGGCCTGGGTGAGCGAAGAAGCACAGGACTGGTTGGCCGCCAGCCTCAAGACCTTGCGTGAATGGAAAGCCCGACAGATCACTGTGTGTGAATCGCTGGGATGGCGGTGCCTCCCCAGCGAAGCGAATTTCTTCTGTGCCCAATCCGCATTGCCCGAAGGCTTCAGCCTGCAGCAGGCACTGGCCGCGCTGCGCGCCCAGGGCATCAAGCTGCGCGATACCACCTCTTTTGGTTTGCCCGGCCATGTGCGCCTGGGCGTGCAAGCGCCCGCTGTGCAGGATGCCCTGCACAATGCATGGCAACAACTCCCGAAGACAAATTCATGACCGCCAAAAGTGTGATGGTGCTGGGCACCACCAGCGGCGCCGGCAAAAGCTGGCTGACCACCGCGCTGTGCCGCTACTACGCACGTCAGGGACTCAAGGTCGCGCCTTTCAAGGCACAGAACATGAGCAACAACGCCAGGGTTGTGGCGCAGGGCGAGATCGGCAGCGCCCAGTACTTCCAGGCGCTCGCTGCCAACGCAGTGCCCGACGTCCGCATGAATCCACTTTTGCTCAAGCCCGAGAAGGACACGCAAAGCCAGGTGGTGTTGATGGGCCAGGTGAACGCCGAGCTTTCGCGCATGGAGTGGCGCGGCCGTAGCGCTTCGGTCTGGCCAGTGGTGTCGCAGGCGCTCGACGAACTGCTGGCGGAAAACGACGTGGTGGTGATGGAGGGCGCGGGCTCGCCCGCCGAGATCAACCTCAAGTCCAGTGACATCGTCAACATGCGGTCGGCGCAGCACGCCAATGCGGCCTGCCTGCTGGTGACAGACATTGATCGGGGTGGCGCCTTTGCCCATCTGTATGGCACCTGGGCCATGCTGGACGAATCAGAGCGCCGACTCATCAAGGGTTTTGTGCTCAACAAGTTCCGCGGCGACGCCAAACTGCTGGCGCCCGGCCCGCAGATGCTGCAAGACTTGACGGGCATTCCCACGGTCGCAACATTGCCCATGTGGTGGCAACACGGCTTGCCCGAAGAAGATGGGGTTTTTGATGACCGCAGCGTGGCCAGTGGTGCCGTCACCAAAACCGTTGCAGTGATTGCCTACCCACGCATCAGCAACCTCGACGAATTCCAGCCACTGAAAAACGTGCCCGGCGTGCGCCTGAAGTGGGTGCGCAGTCCGGCCGAGCTGACAGGCGCCGACTGGGTGATCCTGCCGGGCTCAAAGCACACCAGCGGTGACCTGGCCTGGCTGCGCGCGCAGGGGCTGGACAACGCGATAGCGGCCCATGCGGGGCAGGGCGGTGCCGTGTTGGGTATTTGCGGCGGTTTGCAGATGCTTGGCGAGGCCCTGATTGACCCGCACGGTATTGACGGCAATGCGCCGGGGCTGGGGCTGCTGCCGGTGGTAACGGTGTTTGAAGAAGGCAAAACGGTGCGGCACCGGCAGGCTCGTTTTGGCGCGCTGGAGGGCGCATGGGCTGCCCTGTCAGGTGTGGCCGTGCAGGGCTATGAAATTCACCACGGCCAGACCGCGCAGCATCCGGCGTTGGCCGCCGCAGGGGACAAGGCCAGCGCAGTGATGGCCGAAGGCCTGGCCTGGCAGAACATCCGCGGCAACGTGCTGGGCCTGTACCTGCACGGCATGTTTGAGGACCCCGCCGTGCTGCGGGCGCTTTTTGGCGCCTCGGTGGCAACGCTGGGCTCCGTGTTCGACGGACTGGCGGACTACATCGAGGCGCATTTTGAGCCCGGTGTGCTGCAGTCCTTGATCAAACCCTAGCCCGGCACCCGCCTGAAGGGGCCGAAGCAAGCCTCAAGCGACTCGGCCTTGCACACAATGAACTGGTCCTGCTTGGGGCTGAACTGGATAAACCGCACGGCCGGCGGGTCGGATGCTTCGTGCAGGTCACGCGAACAGTCCCGCTTGCCATTGCTCTCGGTCACGGTGTCGCTCAGGCGGTAAAAGCCCTGCGCACTGGGCGCTGCCGTGATGTTGTAGTCGCCACGCGTGACTTCTTCGCCGCTGGTGGTAAGCCGGGTTCCATTGGCGTGGTATTGCCAGGTTTCGGTACAGGCTTTTTCCTTGCCCGGCAGCGTCCAGCTCCAGGTGCCGACCAGAGGATGAGGTGCAGTCGCCCGGATGGGCGCCGCAGGTTTGGCAGGCTGTGCCGTGGCCGGGCCGCACAGCAGTGCGGCCAAAAGAAAGCCCGCCGCGGGGCGCACGGCAGCGCGGCAGGGCATCGAAGACAAGTGACGGGATAAAGACTTCATGGGGTCATTATGAAGAGAGCCTCAAGGCATGCCCGCGGACTGGTTTTTTTGTGGCGCATTCGGCTAACCTTGGCAGGCTCTGTTTTCAAGGAAGATAGCCGTTGAGCCCTATAAGAATGGGCGCTAGAAGCTATAAAAATCATAGCATTCAGATGCCATGAGCCTGGAGCGCTGTGAGGAGTTGTGGCCTGTGATATGGCGCGCGAAGTGCCTAGCCCTTGCCGGATGCACTGAACAAATATCGAGACGTCGTTTCCAGGACACGTAAGGCGTTTGCCCGGACATCGGATGAAAGCTGCCGTGGCGGCTGCACGTAAAACGGCCAGGCTGCAGTGGCGCGGCTCTGTGGCTGTCTTGCGAACGGCGTGACGGGTACTCGGGGTGGCGGGTGAGGTTGAAGCTGCATGGTGTTCCCTCGGTTGGGATGTTCTGTTTAGTCTCTTGAAGAACAATAATACTGTACATGCATACAGTCATCAACTATGATTTACCCATGGAAACAATCACGCAAAACGAATGGGTTGTCCGATGCGCCGAAAGGCTTCGTCAGCGATGGCGTACCGTTGAAACCCTCCAGCTCGAAGAAGTCGCGATGGTGATGTGGGCCGATGTTCATCTGCGCTGCATGGAGCCCTGTGATGCCGCAGCCCAATGGCTCAAGCCGGTGTGTATTGGCCACAATTGACCACAAACGAGCAATGGCTGAGCCCGCGCATGTCTGACTGCGCGACTCCATTGGCCTGAGGTGGGTGTGCGCCGACCTTGGGCGGCACCTACGCCCCGGCCACTCAGGGGCGTTACATTATTCGAAGGTGCGCAGCACCCTATAACAACCAGTGATCCGGGAGGAACTTTTGAGCGAACCAGTACTGAACCATGGCACGCCGACGCTGCCAGTCGACGGATCTCCTACACAGCTGAGCATTGATTTCACCGGATCCGGAAGCGAATACTTCAGGATCTGGATCGTCAACCTGCTGTTGCTTCTGGTCACCTTTGGCATTTATTACCCTTGGGCCAAGGTGCGGCGCCTGCGCTATTTCTATGGCAACACGGTAGTGGGCGGTGAGCCGCTGGGGTTCCATGCCGACCCCACCAAACTGCTCAAGGGCTATTTGCTGGTTGGCCTGCTGTTCATGCTGTATTCCATCGCGGGGCAGTTTTCGCCGATCGCCGGTTTTGTGGCTTTCCTGATCGTGGCAGCGCTTTGGCCGGCACTGCTCAAGTCCTCCATGCAGTTCCGAATGGCCAACACCAGTTGGCGCGGGCTGCGCTTCGCCTTCAGGGGTTCGCTGGGTGATGCCTATCGAGCCGTGTTGCCCCTGTTTATTCCCAGCTTGGTAATTTTGGGCGCGTTGACGCAGGTCAGCAACCCTGAGAAACCGCCGCTCTGGTATGTGTGGACTGTCGGCGTGGTGGGCTTGGCCTCGTTGGCCGTGTTGCCTTGGTTGCTCTGGAACCTCAAGCAGTATCAGCACAACCATTACGCGCTGGCGTCACTGCAAACCACCTTCAAGGCCACGCTGGGCTCGTTCTACAAATTGTTTTTAAAGGTTCTTGGCATGATGGTGCTGCCGCTGTTGCTGCCCGTCGGTTTGGCTGCAGGCGCTGTCTACGCGATGAAGACCAGCGGCACACTGTCCCGGTCTTCCACCGGCCTGATTGTCATGGTTGCCGTGCTCGGTTTTTTTGCCGCTATGGTCACCGTGATGGTGCTGGTCAAGCCTTACGCGACCTCGCGCTTCCAGAACCTGGTGTGGACACGCACCGGCAATGTTTCCTTGCGCTTTGTCAGCCAGCTGCGCTTCAGCTCACTGCTGTGGCTGACTTTGAAAAACTGGTTGCTGATGATGCTGACCTTGAGGCTTTACTGGCCGTTTGCTGCAGTGGCCATGGCCCGCATGCGGCTGCAAGCTGTGACGGTCAAGACGCGTGTAAACCCCGACACGCTGCTGAGCCATGTCAAACCGGTGGAAGGCGACGCAGCCGGTGAAGCCGGCGGCGATCTGTTTGGCCTCGACATCGGGTTTTGACGCGCATGCAGTCAAGCCAGGCGCCTACGCTTTCTGCCAGTTACTTTGACGGCACCAATGGTCGCGCACGCCCCGTGACACTGCAGGTGGAAGGCGACCAACTGCTTGTTCATGGTGAGAACTTTCACCTCAGCGTGCCGCTGCGCAAGGTGCAGTGGCCAGAACGCACCCGCTACGGCCTGCGTGTGGCCCATTTCACTGAAGGCGGCTCCGTGCAATGTGCCGAAGCCGCTGCCTGGGATGACTGGAGCAGCCGCAGCGGGCGTGGCGATTCGCTGGTCGTGACCATGCAGCAAAGCTGGCGCTGGGTCATGGCGAGTGCGCTGGCACTGGTGTTGCTGCTGGTGGCCATACAGCAATGGGGCTTGCCGGTGGCGGCCCGTGCCGTGGTAGCGGTGACGCCGCTAAGCGTTGACAGCAAGCTGGGTGAAACCTCGCTGGCTGCGATTGACGAACACCTGATGCGGCCCAGCCGCCTGGCGGCCGCTGAGCAGGCCCGCCTGCGGGAAGCGTTCGCCAAAGCAGTCGGTGCCATGCCTGCGGGTAGCGTGCCGTCCTGGCAACTGGTGTTTCGCCGAAGCCGCATCGGCCCGAATGCATTTGCCTTGCCGGGCGGCACGATGGTGATGACCGACGAATTGGTGGAACTGGTGGGGCGGGACGACAAGGTCATTACTGCCGTGCTGGCACACGAGCTGGGCCATGTGCGGCACCGCCATGGCCTGCGCATGCTGGTGCAAGTGACCGCGCTGGGCGGGCTGGCAGCCATGGTGGTGGGCGACTTCAGCACCGTGCTGGCGGGCGTGCCGGTGTTGCTGGGGCAGGCAAGCTACTCGCGCGATGCCGAGCGTGAAGCCGACCAGGAGTCGGTGCGCATCCTGAAAGCTGCAGGGATTTCACCCGCGGTGATGGTGACCCTGTTCGAGCGGATCGCCGCCAAAAAGAACGATGAAAAGAAGGACGCAGGCAAAGCGGGCCAGTCCGGGCGGGCTTCTGAAGACGGCAAACCCGGTGAAACATTGCCTGATCAGGACTCGTGGCTGGGGATTGCCTTTGCGTCGCATCCTGCCGATGTGGAACGGGTGCGATTTTTCATGGATGCGGCTGCAGAGCGCTAGAAGCGGTAATGACGCCAGGGCCCAAATGCCGGCTGGGTGCGGCACCTGCAGGGTCTCACCGTTCGATGTTGGCGCTACTTATTTGATAGCTGCTTGCGCTGGCTGGTATTGGGTTGAAACGAGGTTTCTTTCAAGAAACTTGTGAAATCCCCAAATGGGAAGTCGCCCCGGGGCTGATTTGCGGAGAAGCTCGAGTGGGGGGGTGGACCGAAGCCCAAGCCCCCGGATAAGGAAAAGCGGAAAAAGCGCGGAGGCCTTCGCTGACCTTACTTTTTCATCTCGTCCTTGCCCATGGCGTCCTTGGCCATGTGGTCTTTTTTCATCTTGTCTTTTTTGGCCATGGCCATTTTGTCGTCCTTCTTCATGCCGTCCTTCGCCATGGCATCTTTACCCATGGCATCTTTTGCCATCGGATCCTTGGCCATCGCATCTTTCTTCATTGCGTCCTTCTTCATGCCGTCTTTGGCCATGGCGTCTTTACCCATAGCGTCTTTGCCCATGGCGTCCTTTTTCATCGCGTCTTGCGCCATGGCGCTGCCGCCGGCGAAGAGCATGCAGGCAGACAGGAGGGAGGCAGTCAATTTGTTCATGATGTTGTCCTTGAGTGGTAATAAATGGATGGGTTGTTGAAAAGGCAATCGTGAAATGATTGCCGGCGTTGCAGGGTCTCTGAGCGGCGCTCAGCTACCTCCGAACCAGTTGTAGCCCTGGTCTTCCCAGTAGCCTCCAGGGTAGGTGTTGGTGACAAAAATCGCCTGGATGTGTTTGGGGTTTTTGTAGCCCAGCTTGGTGGGCATGCGCAGCTTCATCGGGAAGCCGTATTTGGGCGGCAGCGGCTGGCCGTCGTAAGTCAGCGCCAGCAGGGTTTGCGGATGCAGCGCGGTGGGCATGTCGATGCTGGTGAAATAGTCGTCGGCGCACTTGAAGCCGACGTACTTCGCGCTCAGATCCGCACCCACATGGCGCAGGAAACTGCCGAAGTGCACGCCCCCCCATTTGCCGATGGCGCTCCAGCCTTCCACACAAATGTGGCGGGTGACCTGGTCCACCTGCGCCATGGCGCGCAGCTCGGGCAGTGCCCATTTCCGCCTGTCGGACACCATGCCCGTGACTTCCAGCCGGTAGCTGCTTTCCTCGATTTCCCGGATTTCGTCTTCGCCGTAATAGGCGTTAAAGGGGAAAGGCCGGGTGATCATGGATTCGGGGTAGGTGGGCGCCAGGCGATCGGGATCAAACAGGAAGCCCTGCACTTCGTCGTTGATGCGCGAGATTTTGCTGAGAGCGGCGTTGACGCTTTCGCTGTCGTCCAGTGTGCAGCCGGTCAGCATGGAAAGGCCGCCCAGCGTGAGCGAGGTGCGTAAAAAATTGCGGCGGCCTGTGCCGAGCTTGCGGGCGTGGGCAATGCGCGAAACGGCTTCGTCCAGCACGGCGGCACTGTCAATGTCCATGCGGGAAGGCGGCTTGATGATCATGGGTAATCCTTGCGACGGTTGGGTAGTGCGGCCGGTCAGCGGCCGCGAACCATGTACACGAAGGTGCGCGGCACCAGCGCCACCATCACCAGGTGAACTGCGACGAATGCGGCCAGCGCCGCCATGGCGAAAAAGTGAACCAGGCGGGCACCTTCGTAGCCGCCCATCAGTTCGCGCAGCAGCGGAAACTGCACCGACTTCCAGAGCACCAGGCCCGAAACGACGAGCAGGATGCTGTCCACCATGACGAAAAGATAGGCCAGGCGCTGCACTGTGTTGTAGTGGCTGGGGTCGGCATGGGCCAGCTTGCCTTTGAGGGCCGCCAGCAAGTCGGTGACCAGCGCCCTGGGGGAAAGCGGGAAGAATTTGTGAAAGAGCCTGCGCGTGACGATGTTGAACGCCAGGTAGAGCAGGCCGTTAAAGAACAGCAGCCACATGGCCGCAAAGTGCCATTGCAGCGCACCGCCCAGCCAGCCGCCTAGCGTCAGGTCCTTGGGGATGCTGAAGCCCAGGAAGGCGGTCGCGTTGTAGATGCGCCAACCGCTCAGCATCAGCACCAGCACGGCCAGCGCATTGAGCCAATGCATGGCGCGCAGCCAGCCGGGGTGGATGGGTTGCTCAATCGGTTTCATCAAATGCTCCTCGTGCCGGCATGCAAGGCCTGGCAGCAGCGCCGTGAAGGGCGGAGTGGCCAGGATTTCCGCCGCAGTTTTGCTGCGTGTTGGGGTTTGGTCGGACGGGATGGGCACTTCTTACAGCGTGACGAAATTTATTTGCAGCAGGTGAAGCTGGGGGTCTGGTACGGCCGGATTTTCTCGGCGCCCTAGAATCAGCTGCATCCCGCCACAAACCTGCAACAAGTTGAGAGATGCACCGCTATAAACGCCTGTTCGCCGTGCTGGCCTTTCTGGGCCTTTTGCTGCTGGTGTTTCAGCTCTCCGGCCTGCGGGGCAATTTCAGTCTGGCGTTTTTGCACCAGAAGTTCCTGGACAACGAGTTCAGCGGGCTGCTGATTTTCATCGCGCTGTTCGCGCTGGGCAATTTGATCCAGATTCCGGGCTGGATCTTTCTGGCCGCCGCCGTACTGGCCCTGGGCGAGGTGTGGGGTGGCGTGGCGACCTACCTTGCGGCCGTCATTTCGTGTGCTTTCACCTTCTGGCTGATACGGTTGCTGGGCGGCGATGCCTTGCGGCAGATCAAGGGCCGCTGGGCGCAACGCGTCCTTGCGCAGCTGGATGCGCGGCCGGTGGCCGGCATCGTGATGTTGCGTCTGCTGCTGCAGACGGTTCCGGCGCTCAACTACGCGCTGGCGATGTCGGGCGTCAAATTTCGTGACTATCTGGTGGGAACCCTGCTGGGCCTGCCGCTGCCGATTGCGCTGTACTGCATCTTCTTTGATTACCTGGCGCGCCTGTTGAATGTGCCGGGGTATTGAGCTTAAGTGTGGTTGCCTGCCAGACGGGCAAAGAGGGGCAGCGCGATGGCCGCCGCAAAAGACAAGGAAAAAACCAGCCCATAAGTCATGAGGGCGAGCAGGGCTCCGCCTTTCAATTCAAGGGGCGCACCTGCCGTTGTTCTGGCTCGCGACCCGAGCAGCCAGGCGCCCAGACCCAGCTGTGCCACCAGGCCGCTGGCAATGTCCGCAAGAGATTGGTTTATCGGGTCTGAGTTGTCGCCCAGCGACCTGACAGCCGCACCGACAGCGAACAGCACAATGAACAGGACAACGGCAAAAACGCAGGCGTGCGTCCAGCCCAGTTGCGTACGGCGATAAAGCCTGGCCGCAAGTTTCACGCAGACAACATAGGAAAAAATGGTGAATGCCGTCGGACCCAGACCGGGAAGCTCTGGCATACGAGACCCCGGGGTCAGGCCGCCTTGTCCAGCACCTGCTGGTAGACCGCCAGGTCATCCATTGAGAAACAGCAGAACACCACCTCTGTCAAGGAGGAGGGGTGCTGCAAGGATTTGCGCACGGTGGAAACCGCGACACCGGCGGCGAGTTCTATCGGGTAGCCATAGATGCCGGTGCTGATGCTCGGGAAGGCCAGCGAAGAAACGCCTTGGGCGGCCGCCACTTCGATGGAGTGCCTGTAGCAGGACGCCAGCAGCTCGGGCTCGCCGTTGGCGCCGCCGCGCCAGACCGGGCCTACCGTGTGTATGATGTATTTGGCGGCGAGGCGATAGCCTCTGGTGGCTTTGGCTTCGCCGGTTTTGCAGCCGCCGAGGAGGCGGCATTCATGAACCAGGTCGGGGCCGGCTGCGCGGTGAATGGCGCCGTCGACACCGCCGCCGCCCAGCAGGGATGAGTTGGCAGCATTGACGATGGCGTCTACCGACAGCCGGGTGATGTCAGCCTGGACGGCCCGAAGTATTGCGGTCATCGATCAAGCATGGATGGCTGGGTTTTCGTGAAGAAGCGCGCTGCCGTACGCCGGGCGCGTCTGGCTTACAGAACCTTGCTCAGGAAGCGCTTCGTCCGTTCTTCTTTCGGATTATCAAAGATGTCCGCAGGCGATCCTTCCTCGATCACAAGGCCTTCATCGATGAACACCACGCGGTCAGCGACCTGGCGGGCAAAGCCCATTTCGTGGGTGACGACCACCATGGTCATGCCTTCTTCGGCCAGGGCCTGCATCACCGCAAGCACTTCACCGACCATTTCGGGGTCTAGCGCTGAGGTGGGCTCGTCGAACAGCATGATGCGCGGCTGCATGGCCAGTGCCCGGGCAATCGCCACGCGCTGCTGCTGCCCGCCCGAGAGCTGATTCGGGTAAGCGTCGATCTTGTCGAGCAGCCCGACCTTGATCAGCAACTCGCTGGCGCGGTTGCGCGCTTCGAGCGCTGTCAGCTTGCGCACCTTGGTGGGTGCCAGCGTGATGTTTTCGAGCACGGTTTTGTGCGGGAACAAGTTAAAGCGCTGGAACACCATGCCGATTTCCGAGCGCAGGGCGTCGACGTCGGTTTTGGGCTCGTGCACCGACACGCCGTGCACCAGCACTTCGCCGCCGGTGGCGTCTTCCAGCCCGTTCAGGCAGCGCAGGAAGGTGCTTTTGCCCGAGCCGGAAGGCCCGATGACACAGACGACCTCGGTGGCCTTGATCGCGCAGTCAATACCGCGCAGCACCGGGAGATGACCAAACTGTTTGGTCAACCGGTTAACGCGAATCACCTCGTCCATAACGAGCCTCCAGTTTTTTGACAAGGTAAGCCAGGCCCAGCGTCAGCACCCAGTACATGACGGAGATCGTGAGGTAGGGCTCCCAGTAGCGTGAATAAGCGCCGGCGACGGTGCGCGCGGCGTAGGCCAGCTCGGCCAGTCCGATGGCCGAGATCAGCGATGAGTCTTTCAGCAAAGAGATGGCGTTGTTGCCCAACGGCGGCAGCATGCGCCGGAAGGCCTGCGGCAGCACAACGTGGTACATGGTGCGTGGAAACGACATGCCCAGGGATCGCGAGGCTTCCACCTGGCCCTTGTCAATCGACTGGATACCGGCGCGGAAGATCTCGGAAATGTAGGCGCCTGCATTGAGCGTGAGCGCCACGATGCCAGAGAGGAAGGCGCCGTAGTTTTGCTTGATGTTGCGTGCCGTCTCACCCGAGATGATCAGGCCATCGGTGGGGTTGATGAAGAGCGGCAACACCGCGAAGTGAATCAGCAGAATCTGCACGAACAGCGGTGTGCCGCGAAAAAAACTGACGTAGACGGTAGACGGCCAGCGCAGGGCGTATTTGCAGAGCTGTCGGGCAGGGGAGTGGCGGGATTCGGCCACGCGTGCCATGCCGACGGCCAGACCCAGCAAGGTTCCTTGCGCAATGCAGATCAAGGTCACCATGATGGTCATCTGCAGGCCGCGCCAAAACAGCACGCTGTACTCGGCAATGATGTCGGCGCGGAACCAGCCGAACCAGAGGACGTGTTCCATAAAGGAGTGTTCCGGTGCTTACTGGGCAGGCAACGCGGGAGCGTCGGCCTGGAACCACTTCTTGTAAATGGTGGCGTAGCTGCCGTCAGCCTTCACGGCGGCAAGGCCCGCGTTCAACTTGGCCAGCAAGTCCTTGTTGCCCTGCTTCACGACGATGCCGAAGTATTCCTTTGGAAAGCCGGCGTCGCTCACGGTCTTGAGCTGCTTGTGGTCCTGCGTGCGGAAGGCGATCACGCCGTTGTCGCCGATGGCGGCGTCCAGGCCGTTGTTGACCAGCTCGGAGATCACCACGGGGGTGCTCTCAAAGCGGCGGATGTCGGGATTGGTCTTGCCGAATTCGCGCGAAGCCATGTCGTCGCCGGTGCTGCCGGTGACCACGCCGATTTTTTTGCCGGCCAGGTCTTTCAGGCCTTTGGCCGTGCTGTTGCTGTGAACGGCGATCAGCTGGCGTGCTTCGAAGTAGGGCGTGGTGAAGTCGTAGGACTGCTTGCGCTTGTCGTTGATGGTGACGCCCGAGATGACCAGGTCCACGTCGCCGTTGTTGAGCGCGGCGAAGATGCCGCTCCAGGGGGTGTTGACGATCTTGATCTGCAGGCCCGCCTTCTGGGCGATGGCCTTGATCATGTCCACGTCATAGCCGAGGATTTCCTTGGTCGGGCTTTCATAGGCGAACGGGCGGTAGGTGGCGCTGGAGCCGACGACCAGCTCCCGGTTCTGGGCTTGTGCCGTACCGAGGGCCAGCGTGAGCAAACCGACTGTGGCCGCGATTTTATGAAGGAGTTTCATGGTGGAATCCGGAAAAAGGAATGAAGGACAGCTTGGGCCCCCGAATCGGAAGGCCTGGGCGAAAAGTGCACCATGTTAACGCCTGCAAATCCCATGCCGGGGCCCCGTTTTCCAGGCCTCCCGTGCGCGCTGCCTGCCACTCGGCCGGTCGGCGCCTAGCCTGTGCGCAACTGCTTGTTGAAAAACGCCAGCGTCCGGTCCCAGGCCAGCTTCGCGGCGGCGGCATCGTAGCGAGGGGTGGTGTCGTTGTTGAAACCGTGCTGCGTACCCGGGTACTGGTAGGCCGTATAACTTGCACCCGCCGCCTTGAGGGCGGCCTCATAGGTGGGCCACGCCGCGTTGATGCGCTCATCCACGGCGGCAAAATGAATCAGCAAGGGCGTCTTGACCTTGGCCGCGTCTTCCGCGGCCGGCAGGTTTCCGTAGAAGGGCACGGCTGCGTTGAGTTCGGGAAGCCGTGTGGTCAGCATGTGCGTCATGCCGCCGCCGTAGCAGAAGCCGACGACTCCCAGCTTGCCGGTGCAGTCATCGCGGCCTTTAAGGTAAGTGGTGGCGGCTACGAAGTCTTCCACGCACTTTCGCTGGTCCAGCTTGGCAAACAACTCGCGTGCCTTGTCTTCGTCCCCGGGGTAGCCGCCCAAGGGGGTGAGTGCGTCGGGGGCAAAGGCGATGAAGTTGTCCAGCGCCAGCCGGCGGGTAATGTCTTCAATGTGCGGATTAAGGCCGCGGTTTTCGTGGATGACCAGCACGCCTGGCAGTTTGCCTGTGGCATTGGCGGGTTTGGCGAGGTAGCCCTTAACCGTGCCGGAACCGGCGGACGAGGGGTAGTTGACCATCTCGGTCTTGATACGCTTGTCGTCCCTGGGAATTTGCTGCCCTGCCGCAAAGTCGGGACTGAGCGCGGCCAGCAAGGCTGTTGCCGTGAGGCCGGCAGTGGCAAATTTCTGGGCCCGCTCCAGAAACCCCCGCCGGTCCAGCGTGCCGTGGACGTAGGCATCAAACAGAATCAGCAGTTCCTGGTCAAAGTCCTGGGCGGTCTTGCGTGGCATGGAGGGCTCCTGCAAAAAATCGAGCATACCGATTCGGGGCCTGCGTGGCAAAGGCCATCGGCAATTCGTACTGCCGATGAGGTTTATATCAACCTTGAATGCTATGAAATACATAGCTGCTTGCGCACGTCGGGGCTGGGCTGGGGGCTCTTTTGTGCCTCAAATATCCGTGCGGACGTTAAAAACCTGTTTTAATAGCGCATCGGGACGCCAGCGTGAGTCAACAGGGCGTCCGTTCTGTGACTCAATGGGCCGCCTGTTTGCACTGTGCGCCTTGGTGCGCTACCCAACCATAGAGGAGAACCACATCTTGAACCTGATTTCATGGCTGATGACGCTGGTGGGTGTCGCCGTGGGCGCGCTTGCGGGTGTTTTGCTGTATGCCGCCTGGTTGCGTAAAGAAGCCGGCGCGAACCTTCGGATACCCCACAAATGGCCATTGCGCGCGCGCGGAGTGGTCACCAATGACGAATACGAGGTTTGGAAGTGGCTCAGAAGCACCTTTCACGACCATGCGGTGATGGTCAAGCTGCCGGTGCTTCGCTTTACCATTCCGCTTGAAAAAGGCAAGGAAAAGGACAAAGACAAGGAAAAAAATGAGCGCTTGCTGGAGCTGCTCAACGGGGTGTACACGACCTTCACCGTTTGCACGCTGGACGGCAAGGTGGTTGGCTGTGTGGACTTGCGCGGCAAGCGGGAAGTGAGCCGCGCCACCCGCGAGCTCAAGGAAACCCTCTTGTCGGACTGCGGCATTGCCTACACGTCCGTGAAGGCCAGCCGGCCTCCTACTGCCAGTGCCATGCGCGCGGCTTTCCTGGGTGAAATGCCCGAGGAACTGGTACAGGAAGCCCAGGAAACACGCGGTGGCGACAGCAGCTTTCACGCCGACCTGGACGCCTTTACCAAGCAGCGTGTGAAGGCTGCCAAGGATGCCGCCCTGAAAGAGCTCAACAAGGACAACCAGCCCGAAGCCTCGCCGGCGGCAGCCACCCGCAATGTTGGCTTCAACCCCGATGGTACTGGCGGCATCCGTGTGGAAAAAAATGACCGTTTTGCCACACAGTGGGAAGACTCCTTCATCCAGCCTGCTGACACGCGGCCAGCGAAGCTCGAATAGGAGCGTTTCGATGCGTGCTGGGCCAAGGCTGCCACCCCGGAGCGGCTGCCAGATGAAAACATTGCCGTGAGCAGGCTGGGGCATACCCGGGACAAAATCTACAAAACCGTGGCGCGTCAGCTCCATGGGGTGGTGCCGTGCTGGGTATGCGGCCAGCATGTCACGCAGCAAGCTGCCACTCTGGAACACATCCAGCCGCTGAGCGAGGGCGGCAACAGCCATGTGGAAAACCTGGCAATCAGCCATGAAGTCTGCAATGGCCAGCGGCACGCTGCAGGCCGGGTGCCGGCTTCCCCCGCTTCCCCGGGACAGGTGCAAAGGCGCAAAGCGGCGCCGCAGCAGGCGGATGCCCCATGACAGGCTGGACCCGATATCCGCGTCAGGTCCTGCTTGCCGCGCTGCTGGCGGGCACAGGGCTTTTCGCCTGGGCTCAGCCGCAGACTGCGGCACCCGTATCGGAGCGCGCAGCAGCAGGGGAAGTCGCTGTCGGCAACGACGACACATATGTCCTGTCGCAATCATTCGACTACCTTGAAGACATAGATGGTGAACTGACACTGGCGGATATTTTGGAACCAGCGGCGCAGGCGCGTTTTCAGCCGGTGCCGCAAACCGGCTCAGCCACCAATTTTGGTTTGACCCGTTCGGCCATTTGGCTGCGCGTGAACCTGCGGACCGATCGCCACGCACCCGCCGACTGGATGCTGGAACTGGCCTATCCACCCCTGGACCGGCTGGAGTTGTATTCGCCCGACGGCAAGGGCGACTTTGTGGGGCAAGTAGGGGGCGATCTCCTGCCGTTTGCCGATCGGGTTGTGGTGCATCGCAACCACGTGATGCCGGTGCGGCTCAAGCCCGACGCCGCCAATGCCATTTATCTGCGCGTGACGTCGGAAGGCACGGTGTCTGCACCGGTTCGCCTTTGGCAGCCCGCGGCGCTGTGGCGGCACGACCAGACGGAGTACGCCACGATCAGCCTTTACTTTGGGCTGTTGATCGGCCTCTTTCTTTACAACTTGCTGCTATTTTTCTCGGTGCGCGACCGGGCCTATCTGATTTATGTGGCGTTTGTCGGCTGCATGGCCATCGCGCAGGCGGCATTGACAGGCTTTGGCGCGCAATTCATCTGGCCGGGCCTTACCTGGTGGAACAGCATTTCGCCCCCGGCAGGCATGGCCGCAACCGCATCTTTTGGCATTCTATTTGCGCGCAGTTTTCTGTCCAGTGCGCTCACGATGCCGCGCCTGGACCGTTTCATGCAGGCGCTGGTGGCTGGCTGGCTTTTGGCGCTGGTGGCTGCTTTCACGATGCCCTACGTGGTGTCGTCTTGGATGGTGACCGTCCTGGCAGTTTTCAGTGTCACCCTGCTGGTGGTGGTGGGTTTACTGAGCCTGCGCAGGGGGCACCCCGGCGCCCGGTATTTCCTGACGGCTTGGGCGCTGCTGCTGGTGGGCGTGGTCACGCTGGCGCTGCACAACACCGGTGTGCTGCCGTCCAATGCCCTCACGGCCAACTCCCTGCTGATCGGCTCGGCATTGGAAATGGTCGTGCTGTCGTTTGCCCTGGCTGATCGTATCAATGTCACCCGGCAGGAGAAAGAGCAGGCCCAGGCGCGCATCACGGCCGAGCAGGCGATGGTAGAAGCCTTGAGCGTTTCACAGGAAAACTTTCGCACCTTGCTGAAAGAGCGCGAAATGATCCTGGAAAATTCCATTGTGGGCATTGCCTTCCTGACACCGGATGGCCGCTTTCGCTGGGCGAACCAGGCGATGCTCAAGGTATTCGGCGCCGGCAGCAACCCGCTGACGTCGATGGAGCCCTTTTACCTGTCGCGCGAGCAGTATCTGCAGGTCGGCGGCGATGTTGCCGCGTGCATCGGTCGCGGCGAAAACTACGAAGCCGAAATTCAGGTGCGGCAATTTGATGGCACGCTTATCTGGGTGTCGTTGTCGGGGAAGTCGGTTGCCGGGCGCGACCTGTCGCAGGGCACGGTCTGGGTGATCATCAATATCACCCAGCGCAAGGAGCTCGAAGCCAAGCTGCTGCGCACATCCTCTGAACGCGAAGCCATTCTTAACAGTGCGCTGGTCGGCATTGTGCTGTCGGTGCGCCGGCGTCATGAGTGGGTGAACGAAAAATTCGCCCAAATGATCGGCAGCCCGCGCGAAGAGCTGATGGGGCAGCCCTCCAGCTATATCCATCCCGACCTTGCCACATGGGAGCAGTTTGGCAAGGAAGCGCGTGAAACGCTGATCGCCAGCGGCAGTTACATCAGCGAGCGCCAGCTCAGAAGACGAGATGGCCAGCTGTTCTGGGTACAAATGGCTGGCAGCTGTATCCAGCCCAATGACCCCGATTCCGGGGTGATCTGGGCTTTTCTGGATATCACTGAACGCAAAAAATCCGAAGAAGACACGCGGGAAGCCCTTGAGCAGCAAAAGGCGCTCAATGAGCTTCGCACCCGTTTCGTCGCCATGACCAGCCATGAGTTCCGCACCCCGCTATCGGGCATTCTTTCTGCCGAAGAATTGCTCAGGCACTACGGAAGCCGGCTACCTGAATCGGAGAAGCTGGAAATTCTGGACAGCATTGCCGCTGGCGTAAAGCGCATGACGGGCATGCTGGACCGCGTATTGCTGCTGGGCAAGGCTGATGCCCAGATGCTGGAATTTGAGCCGCATCCGCTGGACCTGCGCAGGCTTTGCGAGCAGTTGGTGGAGGAGGCGCGCATCCAGCTGCCGGACAGCCTGTGCGAGCTGCAGCTCGATTACGTCGCGAGTACGGAACAAGGCCTGTATGACGAAAAACTCCTGCGGCACATTTTCAGCAATCTTCTGTCCAACGCGGTGAAGTATTCGCCGCTGGGTGGTCTTGTGCGCTTCACGGTGAACACCGACAGGGATACCCTGGTCATGGAAGTCGTCGATGAAGGCATCGGCATTCCGCCTGAGGAACTGCCCCATCTGTTTGAGTCATTCCATCGTGCCAGCAATGTCGGCAACATCCAGGGAACCGGCCTGGGTCTGGCAATTGTCCGCAACGCCGTGGATATTCATGGCGGCACCATTGAGGTACGCAGCAGCGCGGGTTCAGGGACCTGTTTTACCGTGCGCCTGCCGGCGCGGCATTGAAGGCACTCCGCATGGAAGACGCGTTCCGTTCCAGACATCGTATGCAGCGCCGCGAGCTGCTCCAGTCGCTGGCTATTGCGAGTGCCGGCGTTTTCCTGCCACGCAGCGCGATAGCCCAGGTGCGGCTCAGCGAAAACCCCTTCACCCTGGGGGTGGCCAGCGGCTCGCCGACGCATGATTCCGTCGTGATTTGGACGCGCCTGGTGCTGGATGCCGCCGATCCCTTGCGCTTGCAGCAAAAACCAGTCGCCGTGCGATGGGAGTTGGCCCACGACGAGAACTTTTCCCGCATCGTGCAGACGGGTCAGACGCAAGCTGTTGGAGCTCTCGCACATTCGGTACACGCGGAAGTGCAGGGCCTTGAGCCGGACCGCTGGTATTTCTACCGTTTCATAACGGGCGGTGCGGCCAGTCCGGTGGGGCGCACCCGGACTTTCCCAGCGCCCGATGCCGTAGTGGCGCGGTTGCGCCTGGCATATGCCTCCTGCCAGCGCTGGGAGCACGGCTACTACAGCGCGTATCGGCACATGCGCGATGAAAACCTGGATGTCGTGCTGTTCCTGGGCGACTACATCTATGAATACCCCAACGCCGGTCAGGCCGTGCGCGTGCCCACCGGCGGATGGGTGGTCACACTGGACGATTACCGCCAGCGCTATGCCCTGCATAAAAGTGACGCGGACCTGCAGGCCATGCATGCCGCATGCCCTTGGGTGGTGACGTGGGATGACCACGAAGTGCAGAACGACTATGCGGGTGCCGCGCCCGGCAACAGCGGGCCGCCGGTACCTGACTTTTCCGCCCGCCGCGCTGCGGCTTACCAGGCGTTTTACGAGCACATGCCGGTGCGTGCCTCGGTGCTTACGCGAGCTGTGGCCGGCTTGGCAAGCGGTGCGGAAATGCGCATCTACCAGCGTGTTCCTTACGGTCAGCTGGCTTCGCTGTATATGCTCGATGCGCGGCAGTACAAGGATGCGCAGGCCTGCACACGAGACGGTAAGCCCGGCTCCAGCACGCTCAACCCTGCAAGCTGCGCCACATGGAATGACCCGGCCCGCAGCATGCTGGGCCTGCAGCAGGAAAACTGGCTGGACACCGAGTGGGGCAAGGCCGCGACCAAGGAAAGAAGCTGGAACCTGGTCGGCCAGCAATCCCTGTTTGGCCAACGCGACTTTCGTTCCGGGCCAGGACAGGTTCTGTGGAATGACGGCTGGGACGGCTATTCGGCGGCGCGCACGCGGTTCACAAACTCACTGCGCAAGCATGCCCTTGCCAACCCCGTGCTGCTTGGCGGCGACGTACACGAAAATTGGGTGGGCCACATCAAGGCCGACTATGCCGATGCCGCCAGCCCTTCTTTGGGAACAGAATTTTGCGGCACCAGCCTCACCTCCCGATCGGCTGGCAACGCGAAAATTCCGGCCATCTTGGCCGAGAATCCGCATTTCGTGTTTGCCGATTCGGAGCGAAGGGGCTACGGCGTAGTGGAACTCACGCCGCGTAAGCTGACAGGCACATTGCGCGTGGTGGACGACGTGACGCGCGCGGACAGCGGTGTGCAGACATTGGCGCAGTTTTCGGTGCAGGCCGGGCGCCCGGTCGTCGAAAAAACCTGACCCGCAGATTTTTCTCGCGCGCATTCTTAAGCCGCGAGTTCTGCCTCTTCAAGGTTGTCGCTCAGGAAACCACCGCTCTGGTGTGCCCAGAGGCGCGCGTACAGGCCGCCATTGGCCAGCAGGGTGCGGTGGTCGCCTTCTTCGACAATCTTTCCCTGGTCCAGTACGATGAGCCGGTCCATGGCGGCAATGGTCGAGAGGCGGTGGGCAATCGCAATCACCGTTTTTCCCTGCATCAGCGTGTTCAGGCTGCTCTGGATGGCGACTTCGACTTCCGAGTCGAGTGCGCTGGTGGCTTCGTCCAGCAGCAGGATGGGGGCGTCTTTCAGCATGACGCGTGCAATCGCGATGCGCTGGCGCTGCCCGCCCGAGAGCTTCACGCCGCGCTCTCCCACATGCGCGTCATAGCCCTTGCGCCCGCTGGGGTCGCTCAGGTATTCCACAAAGCCGTCGGCCTCGGCGCGCCGTGCCGCCGTGCGCATCTGCTCTTCCGTGGCGGCGGGACGGCTGTAGGTGATGTTGTCGCGCACCGAGCGATGCAGCAGCGAGGTGTCTTGTGTCACCATGCCGATATGGCTGCGCAGGCTATCTTGCGTCACGGTGGCGATGTCCTGGCCGTCGATCAGGACGCGGCCGGCGTCCAGGTCGTGAAAGCGAAGCAGCAGGTTGACCAGCGTAGATTTACCGGCACCGGAGCGCCCGATCAGGCCAATCTTCTCGCCGGGACGCACCGTGAGTGTCAGGCCGTCAATCACGCGCGGGCCCTTGCCGTAACTGAAGCCAATGTTGTCAAAGCGCACTTCGCCGCGTGGCACCTCAAGGGTAGCTGCATCGGGTTTGTCTTCAATCACGCGGGGCCGTGACAGTGTGTTGATGCCGTCCTGCACGGTGCCCACGCTCTCAAAGAGACTGGTCATCTCCCACATGATCCAGTGCGACATGCCCTGCAGCCGCAGCGCCATGGCGGTGGCGGCTGCCACGGCGCCGGCGCCCACCTGACCCAGACTCCACAACCAGAGCGATGTACCGGCCATGCCGAGGATGAGGCCCATGCTCAGCGCATGGTTGACGATCTCGAAGGCGCTCACCAGCCGCATCTGGCTGTAGCCGGTGTGCATGAATTCCTGCATGGCCGAGCGGGCAAAGGCCGCTTCGCGCTGCGTGTGCGAGAACAGCTTGACGGTGGTGATGTTGGTGTACGCGTCGGTGATGCGGCCCGTCATCAGCGAGCGCGCATCGGCCTGCTGCTTGCCGATGCGGCCCAGCTTGGGCACAAAGAAAAACAGCGCGGCGATGTAGAGCGCCAGCCAGATCAAAAAGGGCGCGATCAGCTTCATGTCAAAGGCGGCAGCCAGCACCGTCATGGTGGCCACATACACCGCCATGGCCACCAGCACGTCGGCCAGCACAAACAGCGTGTCGCGCACGGCCAGCGCCGTCTGCATGACCTTGGTGGTCAAGCGCCCGGCAAACTCGTCCTGGTAGAAGGCCATGCTTTGGCCCAGCATGAGCCGGTGAAAGTTCCAGCGCAGGCGCATCGGGAAGTTGATGGCAATCGTCTGGTGCTTGACGATGGTCTGCAGCGCCACCACAAAAATGCTGGCCACCACAATCCACGCCAGCACGGTCAGCGTGCTGCCGTGGTCAGTCCACAGACGCGCAGGCTCGGCTTTGCCCAGCCAGTCAATGATGCGGCCCAGCATGGCGAACATCAGGGCCTCAAAAGCCGACATGGCCGCCGACAGCAGCGCCAGCAGCAGGATATAGCCGCGCGCGCCGCGGCTGCAGGCCCAGATAAAGGCCATGAAGCCTTTGGGCGGCAGGGTGGGCTCGCCTTCAGGGTAGGCGTGCAGAAGGTTTTCGAATCGTTTGAAAAAACCCATGGATGTCGTTGTCTTTGGTTCAGGTGTCTGCTTATAAGGCGCTATGGCTGCGGGATCGTTGATTTATTCTGAGCGGATTGATGCGCCGGCGCTTCAGGTGAGAAGCTCCAGCAGGCGGTCCAGGCCGCCTTCGTTGATGGCGACCATGGCCTGCTCACGCACGCGCGGCTTGGCGTGGTAGGCCACTGACAGGCCGGCCACGCCCATCATGGGCAAGTCATTGGCGCCGTCGCCCATGGCAATCGTCTGCAGCGGATTAATGCCCAGGTTGCCGCAGGTCTCCAGCAGCATCTTGCGTTTTTCCTCGCCGTCGCAGATGTCGCCCCAGGGCTGGTCGACCATCTTGCCTGTGAGGAAACCGTCTTTGACTTCCAGTACGTTCGAGCGTGTGTAGTCGATGCCGAGCTCGTCACGCACGCGATCGGTGAAGAAGGAAAAACCGCCGCTCACCAGCAACACCTTCATGCCGGCTTCCTTGCAGGCATGCACCAGTTCGGCCGCGCCGGGATTGAGCTGCAGGCGCTCGCGATAGACCTGGTCCATGCTGGCGACGCTGACACCCTTGAGCAACGCGACGCGCTGGCGAAGGCTCTCCTTGTAGTCGGTAATCTCGCCGCGCATGGCGGCCTCTGTGATGGCGGCTACCTCGGCCTTGCGTCCTGCGGCATCGGCGATTTCGTCCACGCATTCAATGTTGATCAACGTGGAGTCCATGTCAAATGCAATCAGTTTGAAGTTGCTGAGTTTGAGGTCGGGGGTGGCAACGTTGACGACGAGGCCGGGAGAGATTTCTGTCGGGGTCATGCGGGGGTGGTTTCTGTTGTGGGTGTTTTTGGCTGCCCGAGGGAGCGCAGCACATCGCGGACCATCTGTGCGCGGTCCTTGGGGTTTTCCAGCTCGCGTTCGATGCGCAGCTTGTCGTTACCAGCCAGCTTGATATGCCGGTTTTTCTGAATGAGATGCATGATGGCCATCGACTCGATGGGTGGATCTTTCTTGAAGGTGATGCTGATAGCGCCGGGCGCGGCGTCCACCTTGACCACGCCATAAGGCCGGGCAATCACGCGCAGGCGGTGCACGTCGATCAGTGTCTGCGCCTGCGGCGGCAGCTTGCCGAAGCGGTCGACGATTTCTTCCAGCAGCGCATCGATCTGGTCGGCATTTTTGGCAGTCGCCAGTTTTTTGTAGAACGACAGGCGCAGGTGCACATCGCCGCAGTAGTCGTTGGGTAGCAGGGCGGGAGCGTGCAGGTTGATCTCGGTCGTCCCACTGAGCGGCGACAGCAGGTCGGGTTCGCGCCCGGCCTTGAGCGAGGCCACGGCTTCGCTGAGCATCTCGTTGTAGAGCTGAAAGCCCACTTCCAGCATGTTGCCGCTCTGGTTTTCGCCGAGCACTTCGCCGGTGCCGCGAATTTCCAGGTCGTGCATGGCGAGGTAAAAACCCGAGCCGAGTTCTTCCATCTGCTGGATGGCTTCGAGCCGCTGGCTGGCCTGCTTGGTCAGGCCTTCGATGTCGGGCACCATCAAATAGGCATAGGCCTGGTGGTGGCTGCGGCCCACACGCCCGCGCAGCTGGTGCAGCTGCGCCAGGCCGAACTTGTCGGCGCGGCTCATCACGATGGTGTTGGCGGTCGGCACGTCGATGCCGGTTTCGATGATGGTCGAGCACAGCAGCAGGTTGTAGCGCTGGGCGATGAAGTCTTTCATCACGCGTTCGAGTTCGCGCTCGGGCATCTGGCCGTGCGCCACGGCGATGCGGGCTTCGGGCAATATTTCTTCGAGTTTTTCTCGCCGGTTCTGGATGGTCTCGACCTCGTTGTGCAGGAAGTACACCTGCCCGCCGCGCTTCAATTCGCGCAACACGGCCTCGCGGATCACGCCGTTGTTTTCGCTGCGTACAAAGGTCTTGATGGCCAGGCGCCGCTGCGGCGCGGTGGCGATCACGCTCAGGTCGCGCAGGCCTTCGAGGGCCATGCCCAGCGTGCGCGGAATCGGCGTGGCCGTGAGCGTCAGCACATCAACCTCGGCGCGCATCGCCTTCATGGCCTCTTTGTGGCGCACGCCAAAGCGGTGCTCTTCATCGATGATGAGCAGGCCCAGGCGTTCGAACTTCACGTCCTGGCTCAGCAGCTTGTGCGTGCCGACCACAATGTCGACCGTGCCGTCGGCCAGGCCCTTGATGGCGGCGGTGATTTCCTTGCCGGATCGAAAGCGGCTCATCTCGGCGATCTTGACCGGCCACTTGGCAAAGCGGTCAACCAGCGTCTGGTAGTGCTGCTCGGCCAGCAGTGTGGTGGGCGCCAGCAGGGCGACCTGCCGTCCGCCGGTGACGGCGATGAAGGCCGCGCGCAAGGCAACTTCAGTCTTGCCGAAGCCCACATCGCCGCAGACCAGCCTGTCCATGGGCCGGGGGCTGATCATGTCCTGGATCACGGCGTGGATGGCGGCGCGCTGATCGGCGGTTTCCTCAAAGCCGAAGTCGTTGGCGAAGGTCTCGTAGTCGCCGGGCGAGTAGCGGAAGGCATGGCCTTCGCGCGCCGCGCGGCGGGCGTAGATGTTCAGCAGCTCGGCGGCCGAGTCGCGAATCTGTTCGGCGGCCTTGCGCTTGGCCTTTTCCCACTGGCCACTGCCCAGGCGGTGCAACGGGGCTTCCTCGGCGCTGACGCCGGTGTAGCGGCTGATCAGGTGCAGCTGGCTGACGGGCACGTACAGCGTGGCGCTGTCGGCGTATTCGAGGTGCAAAAACTCCTGCAACAGCGGCGTGCCGTCGGCGTTCGTGCCCTGGCCCAGGTCCATGTTGATGAGACCGCGGTAGCGGCCAATGCCGTGGGCGCTGTGCACTACCGGGTCGCCCACGTTGAGCTCCGAGAGGTCCTTGATCAGCGCTTCAACGTCGCTGACCTGCTCCTGCTTCTTGTTGCGGCGGCGCACGGTGGCGCCTGCGGCAAACAGCTCGGTCTCGGTGATGAGGTCGATGCCTTCTTCCAGCCAGCTGAAACCGGTGTTCAGCGCCGCGGTGGCGATGCCGAGCTTTTCGTCGCTGGCCTGGAAATCTTCAAGCGAGTCAAATGCCGGTGGGCTGACGCTGCTGGCGCGCAGAAAATCGAGCAGGCTTTCGCGGCGGCCATCGCTTTCGGCCAGCACCAGAACGCGGTGGGCGGTGTTGCGCACATGGCCCTTGAATTTGGCCAGCGGGTCTTCGGCGCCACGCACCACAGCCATTTCGCCGAGCTTCTGGAACTGCGCGTTGTCGGCAACATCTTCGACAGTAGCGCGTATCGCCAGCTGGGCGTAGTCATTGGCGCGTGCGTAAAACTGCTCAACGCCCAGGAACAATGATTCGGGCGGCAGCGCCGGGCGGTCGGGCGCGTCGCGCACCAGCCGGTAGCGGTCTTTCGTGTCTTGCCAGAAACGCTGGAAGGCCGGCTCCAGGTCGCCGTGCAGGACCACCGTGGCATTGCCGCCCAGGTAGTCGAACACCGTGGCAGTTTCTTCAAAGAAGAGCGGCAGGTAGTACTCGATGCCGGCAGTGGCCACGCCGTTGCCCATGTCTTTGTAGATGCGGCTTTTGGTCGGGTCGCCGTCCAGCAATTCGCGCCAGCGGCTGCGGAATTTGGCGCGCGCATCGTCGTCCATCGGAAACTCTCGCCCAGGCAGAAGGCGCACTTCAGGCACGGGGTAAAGGCTGCGCTGGCTGTCCGGGTCAAAGGTGCGGATGCTGTCGATCTCATCGTCAAACAGGTCGACGCGGTAGGGCACGAGGCTGCCCATGGGGAAGAGGTCAATCAAACCGCCGCGCACCGCGTATTCGCCGGGGCTGACCACCTGCGTGACGTGGCTGTAACCCGCCAATGTGAGCTGGGCTTTGAGCCGTGTTTCGTCGAGCTTTTGTTTGACCTTGAACTGGAAGGTGTAGCCGGCCAGAAAACTTGGCGGCGCGAGGCGATACAGCGCCGTGGTGGCCGGCACGATGACCACGTCGGCGCCGGTTTCCTTGTCGCGCTGCTGGATGCGCCACAGCGTGGCCAGGCGTTCGCTGATCAGGTCCTGGTGCGGCGAGAAGGTGTCGTAGGGCAGGGTTTCCCAGTCGGGGAACAAGGCGCAGCGCAAATCAGGTGCAAAAAATGCAATCTCGTCCATCAGGCGCTGGGCCGTGGTGGCGTCTGATGTGATGATGGCCGTGAGCTTTCCGGCGGCTTTTTCGCGGCTTCCCAGGCGTGCCAGCAGCAAGGCATCGGCGGAACCGGCAGGCTGGGGCAGGGTGTAGCGTTTGCCGGCGGCGAGTGAGGGTAGCTGCATGAATCGGGACAATCTTGGCGGGTCAGGCGTGGGTTGGATCGTGAGTGAAAAGCAGTCGGCAAAAGCCAGGCACCCCAAACCAACCGGAATGGGGTGCCTGCGAGTTCAATCCCTGATTTTAGAATCTATGATGAAGTTATGACGACAAGCGCTGCCAATACCCGTTCCGATGCCCGTTTTTTTGTGCTGATTCCGTGTGCGGGACAGGGAAGCCGGGCCGGAACCGCCAGGGCCAAGCAATACCACCCGATTGACGGCCAGCCCATGGTCAGGCACACGGTGGAAGCTTTCAGGGCTGTGCAAGACACTCTGGCTGCCATCTGGGTGGTGATTTCGTCGTCTGACGACGATTTTTCCGACGTGTTTCCTGATTTCAACGGGCCTGATGAATTCCTTCTGGCGGGCGGCGGCGCCACGCGGGCGGCCACCGTGCTGAACGGCCTGAAAGCCATGCTGGAACAGCAACCCGGCGGCGCGGCACCGACTGACTGGGTGCTGGTGCATGATGCGGCGCGCTGCCTTGTTACGCCCGAGCAGATCAGGGGCCTGATCAACGAATGCCGCAACGATGCGGTAGGCGGACTGCTGGCGCAAAAGCTGCCCGACACGCTCAAAACCGAGCGCGATGGCCGCGTGGCTTCTACCGTTGACCGCAGCGACAAATGGCTGGCACAGACACCGCAGATGTTTCGCATTGGCGCGCTGATCGACGCGCTGGAGCGTGCGGGCGATGCCGTCACCGACGAGTCCAGTGCCATGGAGGCGGCCGGCCTTGCGCCGCTGCTGGTAAATGGCAGCGCGCAGAATTTCAAGGTCACCTACCCGGAAGATTTCGCGCTGGCCGAAGCCATCTTTGAGCGGCGCAGAAAATAATCCGGACCGCCGCTCCGTCAACTCACTTTAATGCAATTCAACCCACGCAAGGCCCCACGATGACCGCCATGAATTTTAGAATCGGTGAAGGCTGGGACACGCATGCCCTCGTGCCCGGGCGCAAGCTCATCATCGGCGGTGTGGATGTTCCCCATACGGTGGGTCTGCTGGGCCATTCGGACGCCGACGTGCTGCTGCACGCGATCACCGATGCGCTGCTGGGTGCTGCGGCGCTGGGCGACATCGGTTCGCATTTCCCCGACACTGACGCGCGCTTCAAAGGTGCTGATTCGTCGGTGCTGCTCAAGGACGTCGGGCGTTTGCTGGCCGAACTCGGCTGGCAGATCGGCAACATCGACAGCACCGTGATCGCGCAGGCGCCCAGGCTCGCTCCGCATATCGCGGCGATGCGCACAAACATTGCCACTGCACTGGGGCTGCATGTCGGTCAGGTGAATGTGAAGGCGAAGACGGCAGAAAAGATGGGCCCGGTCGGGCAGGGTCTGGGCATGGAAGCCCGCGCCGTGGTGCTGCTGCATCGCTAAGGCCTGCGCGGTTTCGCTATCTTTTTAGTAGCTGCTTGCGCACGTCCTTATTGGGCTGCAAGGCTATTTTCCTTAAAACTGCTGGTGATCACGGTCGCTTGAGTTTGTAGAGTCCTCAGCTCCTGCGCAGCTTGATATGCGCGGCGAGCCCGCCCGAGCCGGTGTTGGCCAGGCCAAATACTCCACCCATGCGATGAATGGTTTTTTCAACAATCGCGAGACCCAGGCCTGCACCGGTTGCGGCAGTGCGTGCTGCATCGCCCCGGAAAAACGGCCGTGTGAGTTTGGACAAGGTTTCAGGCGCCACGCCCATGCCGTGGTCACGCACCTTGATCAGCACCCACTGGTCACGGCCCTTGGCCGCAATATCGACAAGTGCGATACCGGTCTCGGGCGTCTTGCCATAGCGCCGTGCATTCTCAAGCAGGTTGGAAATGACGCGCGACAACTCCACCTCATCGGCCAGCACGGCCATGTCGTCCGGAATCGTCACGGTGACCCGCATGTCTTCATAGTCGGCGATGGCATATACGGCCGCATCAACCACGGCGTTGAGTGACACCCGCTCAAGCCGCGGCGGTTCTGGTCGGGCGTAGTCGAGAAACTTGTCGATGATGGCGTCAAGCTGGGTGATGTCCGCGGCCATATGTTCGCGCGCATCAATGTCCGAGACGCTCATCTCCGTTTCAAGACGAAGCCGGGCCAGTGGTGTGCGCAGGTCGTGAGAAATGCCGGCCAGCATGATGACCCGGTCCTGCTCGATTTTGGAGAGCTGCTCGGCCATGCGGTTAAAGCCGATGTTGACCTCGCGAATTTCGCTGGTAGCCACCTTTTCGTCGAGCAGACTCGCATCGAAGTCACCGTCCCGCATCCGGCTGGCGGCAAATGACAGCTGCTTGAGCGGCCGGTTGATCAGGCGGGCAATAAAAGCGGCACCTGCCAGCGACAGAGCCGCAGCCGTAATGAGCCAGATGATCCAGGTGCTGTTGCGCGAGGGTCCGATTTTCGAGGGATCAGTCAGCAGCCAGTATGAATCTCCGTCGATAGTGAAACCCACCCAAAGGCCTTTTTGACCGTTGACGCTGCTGGCTACCACCGTCCCGCCGCCCAATCGCAGCTTGAGTTCTTCAGCGGTTCGTTCACTGAGGTCGTCGCTCTCAAAAGGATCGTATTTATCCTTGGGCTCACGTGGCGTGATGCGCACGTGCTCCTCGTCCGCCAGCGTTTTGATCAACGATACGCGCGCGATGGCGTCCGAATAACGAAGCGCTGCCCGGCTCAGGTTGACGAGTGACGCCAGCTGTTGCGCATTCTGAATGGCACGTGGCTCGGATTCGAGTGCGCGAAAGGTCTGCAACCAGGCCACGATGGAGCCCATGAGCAGCAGCGCCAGGAAGAAAAAGGTCCGCCAGAAGAGGCTCAGACCCCGGCGTGGGCGCATTTCCAGCGGGGCCGGGGCGGTTTCGAGAGGAACCGGGTTGGTAGCGTCCATGGGAATCGTTTACGTGCCGGGTATGTGGCGAGGATGGACGTGGGAAAGCTGACGTTGGCGGTGCACGCCAAGACGTTTGAGCTGCTTTTTGCCGCCTGGCCGACGAATAAACGTCACGCGTGCAGCAGTTTAGTTGGTTCCGTCCGGCACAAACACATAGCCAATGCCCCAGACCGTCTGGATATAACGCGGCACGGCGGCGTCGACCTCGATCAGTTTGCGCAGACGCGATACCTGCACGTCCAGGCTTCGGTCAAAGGGTTCGAACTCGCGTCCGCGCGCCAGCTGGGCCAGCTTTTCGCGCGACAGCGGCTGGCGCGGGTGGCGCACCAGGGTCTTCAGCATGGCGAATTCACCGGTGGTGAGCGGCAATTCCTCGCCGTTCTTGTGCAGCGTCCGCAAGCCCATGTCGAAGGAGAAAGGCCCGAAGGTGATCACTTCCTGATCGCTCGATGGCGCTCCGGGCACTTCGGCGGTGGGCCGGCGGCGCAGCACGGCGTGGATGCGGGCAAGGAGTTCGCGGGGATTGAACGGTTTTGCCAGGTAATCGTCGGCGCCTACCTCCAGGCCGACGATGCGGTCTACGTCCTCCCCTTTGGCGGTCAGCATGATGATGGGCGTGCGGTCATTGGCGGCGCGCAGGCGGCGGCAGATGGAAAGGCCGTCTTCGCCGGGCATCATCAGGTCCAGCACGATCAGGTCAACAGCGTCGCGCAGCATGATGCGGTTCAGCGCCTTGCTGTCTTCAGCAAGGATGACCTCAAAGCCTTCCTGGGCCAGGTAGCGGCGCAGGAGATCGCGAATGCGGGCATCGTCATCAAGAATCAGGATTTTGTCGGCGCGGGCGTTGGGTTGAGCTTGGGTCATAGTCATCTGGTGATTTGTAACAGAGCCATTTTGAAGGCGGAAAAGGCTGGATGTCTCATTTTTCAGTCTGTTTGACACACTGTTACAAAAGTTGCGGAGTCATGCAAGTGTGTTCGGTGATTATGGAAATGCGCCTACATCCGCTTCGAAAATCACATGTAAAAATGATCGTCGAGCCCTTGGGCTGCGGGCCACACAGCGATGTGATGGCTCTGCCCTGAAGCTGCGGCGCGATAAAGCGCTTGGTTACTTACGGTGAACCAGCAAACGAAATTTCACCGTCAAGCTATTCCCGGCCTTCTCCTCCCCCTGATTTCACTCTTGTCTTTTTGGCCAAAAGTGGCTGAACCCGTTACTTGAAAGGTAATTCCTGATGCGAACTCCAAAATCCCTGGCTCTGTGGGCGCTGCTGACGAGCACTGTGCTGGGCAGCCAAGCCCTGGCCCAGCCCCTGCCTTACGAACCCCTGCAAAACGTGGCCCAGCTATCGGCCAGCGGTTCGGTGGAAGTGCAGCAGGATTTGCTGTCAATTTCTCTCACCACGACCCGTGACGGTACCGACGCGGCAGCCGTGCAGGCACAGCTTAAGCAGGCGCTGGATACGGCGCTGACTCAGGCAAAACAGGCCGCGGTGCCGACCCAAATGGATGTGCGAACGGGTAATTTCAGCCTGTACCCGCGCTATGGCAAAGACGGCAAGATCAATGGCTGGCAGGGCTCCACTGAGCTGGTGCTGGAAGGCAAAGATTTTCCCCGTATCACCACCACGGCCGGCAAGATTCAGACCTTGACCATGGGTAACGTCAGTTTTGGCCTGAGCCGCGAACAACGTGCCAAGGTGGAAGGCGAGGCGCAGGCGCAGGCGATCGAGCGGTTCAAAGCCAAAGCCGGCGAAGTGGCTCGCAGTTTTGGTTTTTCCAGTTATTCGTTGCGCGAAGTTTCCGTCAATGCCAACGACCAGGGGCCGGTGCCGCGCCCCCGCATGATGGCGATGCAGGCGAAGTCGGAAATGGCCGATGCGTCCATTCCGGTGGAAGCCGGCAAGAGCACGGTGCTTGTCAATGTCTCCGGCTCAGTGCAGATGAAGTGATCTCGCAAGGGTGTAGAAATCCGCCCAATGCGAATGCTGCGGGTCCCTGATCGCAGCGGTGGATACCGCAACTTTGAGGCAGTAAAAAGCCCGCAGGCCCTGGAGGCCTGCGGGCTTTGATGTCCCGGTGAAACGTGTCTGGAAACGATCAGAAGCGGTAGCGCAAGCCTATGCTGGTGGTGCTGAGGCGTTCCTTGCTGCCGCCGGGATATTTCAGGTTGTGCTCGTCCCATGCCAACACAGCCGACAGCGCGGGCGTAAAGGCCCATTCCGCTCCGATTCCGTAAGACATGCCCCAGTTGCTTTCACTGCCCGTTGCGAGGCCAGAAGCCGGTGCCGCAGACACGTGGGTGCGGCCATAGGTCGTTCCCAGCTTGCCCAGAAGGTTGAAAGAGTTACTCAGCGGCAAGCGTCCCACCAGGCTCAGGTTGATGCCTTCGGCGTCGGTCTGTCCGCCACCGCGATTCACTTTGCCGAAATCGGTGTAGCCCAATTCCAGGCCGAAATTGTTGTTGAAATAGCTGCCGCCGTAGATGTTGTACGAGGTGTCCCTGTTGTCAGAAGGAAAACCGCCGGCACCGCTGGGCAGGGAAAAGTCTGAGCTGCCCACGTTCAAGCCGAAGTAGCGGGAGCCCGGTGCATAAAACGAATAGTTGCTGCTGGACATGTTGGACGACGAGCTCGAGTTATTGCTTTGAGCTTGCGCCCCTGCAGCCGCAGCCAGGGCGGCGGCTGCCAGCACGGTTGCGGAGAGTCTGCGGGTCAATGATGGCATGGTGTGTTTCCTTCCAAGGTGAATTTTCGGACTGCGCTTTCTCATCGGGAAAAAAGCGGGTTGGTGGGCTTTCCGCTGTGAAATTTAAGGGGCGGTGTACCAGCATGGTGTGGGTTTAAAAGTTAAAACCCTGTAGGACAAGCGGAAGTTTGCGTACGCTGTAGGGGCCGCCGTTGCCGGACTGATGTGGCCACGGGCCTGCTGCTAAAGTCAATGCATGCCGTTCATTACCCACTTGCCCGGAAGCACTCCGCTGGTTCTTGATTCTCCCCACAGCGGCACCGCGTACCCCGCAGATTTCAGGCACGCCTGCGAGCTCTCCGTGTTGCGCAGCGCCGAAGACACCCATGTCGAAAAGCTCTATGACTTTGCGCCCGCGATGGGCGCGCACTGGATCGAGGCGCACTTTCCCCGCAGCTACCTTGACGCCAACCGGAACACCACGGAAATGGATGTGTCCCTGCTGGACGCTCCCTGGCCTGAACCGGTGGAAACGGACCCCAAAATCCTGTCCAAGGTTCGCCTGGGAAAAGGCCTGATCTGGCGCACCACCGACGAGGGTGTTCCGCTCTACGATCGCAAGCTTGGTGTGGCGGAAGTCCAGGCGCGCATTGAACAATGCTGGAAGCCCTATCACGCCGCCGTGGCCCAAGCCATTGATGCTGCGCACCGACTGCACGGCTACAGCATCCACATCAACTGCCACTCCATGCCGGCCATTGCCTCCGGCAGCGCGACGGACTTTCCGGGTGAAGAGCATGCCGATTTCGTGATCGGTGATCGCGAGGGCACCACGGCCAGCAAACTGCTGTCGCAGCGGGTACGTGAGCACCTGAAGGCGCGCGGACATAGCGTGGCTTATAACCATCCCTACAAAGGCGTGGAGCTGGTTCGCCGATATGGCAATCCGGCCGCGCACCGGCACAGCATCCAGCTGGAGATCAATCGCAAGCTTTACATGGACGAGGACACGCTGGCGCTGACAGCCGGCGCCGAGCCGCTCAAGGCCACGCTGCGTTCGTTGGTCGAGATGCTGCTGAAAACCGATCCGCGCGCGCTATGAACCCGCAGCTTGCGGTCCGCTAGTTGTTTTTGCCAAACCTCCCTCATGCTCACTTTCTTCAGCGACAGCCACCACGCCCACGCCCCGCAGTACGAATTCTTCCGTGGCGAACGCGTGCCTTGCTTCGAAACGCCGGCCCGTGCCGAATTCGTTAAAACGCGTCTCACCGAACGCGGCCACGCGCTTCGCACGCCGCATGTCGACAGCCGGGCGGTGCTGGCGAAAGTGCATACCAGCCGTTATATGGCGTTTCTGGAACACGCCTGGCGCGACTGGGCGGCGCTGGAGGCCGGCAACGACCAGCGCCAGCCCTTTCCGTCGGTGTGGCCGGTGCGTACCCTGCGCAGCGATGTGGAGCCTGCCAACTTCACGGCGCGATTGGGGCTTTATTCGATGGACAACGGCTCTCCGCTGTCAGGCGGCACCTGGGAGGCCGCCAAGGCCGGTGCGGACGCCGCTGCCAGCGCTGTAACCTTGCTGGGGGCAGGCGAGCGCGCCGTGTTCTGCTGCAGCCGCCCGCCCGGCCACCATGCCGGGCCCGACTTCATGGGCGGCTATTGCTTTTTGAACAACGCTGCGGTGGCCGCCCAGGCGCTGCGTGACGGCGGCGCGGCGCGCGTGGCTGTGCTCGATGTGGACTATCACCATGGCAACGGCACACAAAGCATTTTTTACAACCGAGCCGACGTGCTGTTTGTCAGCCTGCATGGCGACCCCCTGACCGAGTACCCGTTTTACCTGGGCCACGCCGATGAGACCGGCGAAGGCGAGGGCGCAGGCTTTAACCTCAACCTGCCGCTGCCGGCCGGCTGCACCGTGCCGCGCTGGTTTGACGCGCTTGAAGCGGCGTGCCAGCGCATTGGCAGTTACCGCGCCGACGCACTGGTGGTGTCCCTGGGGCTGGACACCTTTGCCGAAGATCCGATTTCCAAATTCGCGTTGCAGCCGCAAGACTTCATCCGCTTGGGCGAACGGCTGGGCAAGCTGGGCCTGCCCACCGTGTTTGTGCTCGAAGGTGGTTATGCCGCCGCGGCGCTGGGCACCAATGCGGTCAACGTCATTGAAGGGTTTGAGGGTCTCTGATGGACAAAGTCGATTGCGTCGTGATTGGCGCTGGTGTGGTAGGCCTGGCCGTGGCGCGTGCCCTGGCCTTGCAGGGCAGGGACGTGATGGTGCTGGAAGCCGCTGATGCCATCGGCACCGGCACGAGTTCGCGCAACAGCGAGGTGATTCACGCCGGAATTTACTATCCGCAAGGCTCGCTCAAGGCGGCGCTTTGCGTGAAGGGTAAAGACCTGTTGTATCGGTACTGCGCTGAACGCGGCGTCGGCCATGACCGATGCGGAAAGCTGATTGTGGCCACCAGCGAGGCACAGGTGGCCCAGTTGCAGGCCATTCGTGAAAAGGCTGTCGCCAACGGCGTGGACGACCTGGTGCTCTTGACGCGCGAGGACGCCCGCACGCTGGAGCCTCAACTCGAATGCGTGGCGGCTTTGCATTCGCCCAGTACCGGCATTGTCGACAGCCATGGCCTCATGCTGGCGCTGCAAGGTGATCTTGAAAACGCGGGTGGACTTGTAGTGCTTAATTCGCCTCTAGCCCGCGCAGAATGTGCGCAAGCAGCTATAAAACTCATAGCAGAAGACGGAACGGAGCTGGAGGCGAAAACCGTCGTCAATGCCGCGGGGCTGCATGCACAACACCTGGCCAGTCGCTTTGCAGGCCTGCCTGCGCAGCACGTGCCGCCCAGCCATTACGCCAAAGGCAATTACTTCACCCTGCCCGGCCGCTCGCCTTTCAGCCGCCTGATCTACCCCGTGCCCGAAGCCGCTGGTCTGGGCGTGCACCTCACCATTGATCTGGGTGGCCAGGCCAAGTTTGGCCCCGACGTGCAGTGGGTGAATTCACCCGACGACCTGGTGGTCGATGCGGCGCGTGGCGATGCCTTCTATGCCGAAGTGCGCAAGTACTGGCCCGCTCTGGCCGACGGGGCGCTCACACCCGGTTACGCCGGCTTGCGCCCCAAGATTCAGGCGCCGCATGAGCCCGCCAAAGATTTCATGATCCAGGGCCCCAACGACCACGGGGTTGCGGGCCTGGTCAATCTCTTCGGCATTGAATCGCCGGGGCTGACGAGCTCGCTGGCGATTGGCGACTACGTGAGCGGCCTGCTGTAGGCCGGCAGCGGTTTACTGCGCTGCCCAGCCGCCGTCCATATTCCAGGCCACGCCACGCACGTTGTTGCCGGCCGGCGAGCAGAAAAACACCGCCAGCGCACCGAGCTCTTCGGGCGTGGTGAACTGCATCGAAGGCTCTTTTTCGCCCAGCAGCTGCCGGGTGGCGGCTTCGTTGCTGATGTTGCCGGCCGCAGCTTTGGCGTCTACCTGTTTTTGCACCAGAGGTGTGAGCACCCAGCCGGGGCAGATGGCGTTGCAGGTGACACCGGTGGTCGCATTTTCCAGGGCGGTGACCTTGGTCAGGCCCACGATGCCGTGTTTGGCCGCGACGTAAGCGGATTTCTCGGCCGAACCGATCAGGCCGTGCACCGAAGCCACGTTGATGATGCGGCCCCAACCCTTGCCCCCGTTGGTGGCCAGCATGGCAGGTAGCGCCAGGCGCGTGGCGTGGAAAGCGCTGCTCAGGTTGATGGCGATCACCGCGTCCCATCGTTCGACCGGAAAATTCTCGATACGGGCCACGTGCTGGATGCCGGCGTTGTTGACGAGGATGTCGACCTGGCCGAACTGCGCGGCGGCAAATCGCATCATGTCTTCAATGTCGGCGGGCTTGCTCATGTCGGCGCCGTGATAGGTCACGCGTACACCCAACGCTTCGATCTCCGCCTGCGGGCCTTTCACATCGCCAAACCCATTTATGACAATGTTGGCGCCCTGCGCCGCCAGCGCCTTGGCGATGCCTAGGCCGATTCCGCTGGTCGAACCGGTGACGAGCGCTGTTTTACCTTTGAGCATGATGTTTCTCCGGATGATTTACGATGGTTGATCTGAATGTGGCGGCGACACACTGCGTGCCGCGCCCGAACAATTTCTCGAACAATTATCAAGCCTTTGAATCGAATTGCCCTGCATGACTGAGCCTACGCTGAACTACGTAACCTGCCCGGACGCCAACGGGGGCCACCGCATGGCTTACTGGCAATGGGGGCAGCCGGACAGCGCGAACGTGGTGGTGTGCATGCACGGCCTGTCGCGCCAGGGGCGCGATTTTGATGTGTTGGCACGGGCGCTGACAGAGCAGGGGGCGGGGCGCCCGGGCGGCTTGCGCGTGGTGTGCCCTGATGTGGTGGGCCGCGGCGAAAGCGACTGGCTGAAAGACCCCATGGGCTACCAGATCCCGCTTTACGCCAGCGACATGCTGGCCTTGCTCGCCCGGTTGCACACCCAGGCTTCCATCAAGGTTCTGGATTGGGTGGGGACCAGCATGGGTGGGTTGATCGGTATGGCGGTGTGCGGCCAGCCTGGCTTGCCCCTTCCGGTTGGTGTTCGCCGGCTGGTGCTCAATGACGTCGGGCCTGCCATCGAGTGGCAGGCCATTGTGCGGATCGGCACTTACCTGGGCAAGGCGGGCCATTTTGGTTCTGTGCAGAAGGCAGCCGATGCGATGTGGGCGATTTCCCAAAGCTTCGGGCCGCACACGCCCGAACAGTGGCTGGCCCTCTCGACGCCCATGCTCAAACGGGTGTCTCAGACACCCGATTCGAAGTGGCGTTTGCACTATGACCCGGCTATTGCCGACCCCTTCAGGCTGGCTACGGAAGAATCCTCCCGACAGGGCGAAGCGGTGCTCTGGGGCCTTTACGACAATATCAAGGCAGAGACCCTGATCCTGCGGGGACGCCAATCGGATCTCCTCAGTGCTGCAACTGCGGCCGCCATGACAACGCGTGGGCCGCGAGCCCGCCTCGTCGAGTTTGACGGCGTCGGACATGCGCCCACGCTGGTCGCAGCGGATCAGGTGGCTGCGGTGAAGGGTTTCCTGCTGGGGTAATACCCGCGATAACAGACTGAGTTCCATGAAAAGCAACGTGGTTGGGCCAGGTAGCCCGACACCTTCCCAGGGGCCAAACGCCTCCATCGTGACCGCCACGGCCGACAGCCTGCCGGAGCAGCCGCATGCATTGGCGCGCGCCCGCGCGTTTGCCGAGCCGCTGATCGTCGGTGAGACGCATGACACAGGCGAAAACATCCTGGCGCATGCTGACGCGGTGGCCGCTATTCTGAAAAACATCGGTGGTTCCGAGGCCATGCAGGCCGCAACCTACCTGGTATATGCGTGCCAGCACTTGAACAAGCCGCAGGAAGTGATCACCAAGGCTTTTGGCGCCAACTACGCCGCGCTCGCGCTGGAAACCACCAAGCTGGTGCAGGTCCAGCGGCAGGCGCGAACGGCCAACGCCAAGGCGCATCTGCTGGATGACCCGGCGGCTCAGACCGAAAACGTCCGCAAGATGCTGCTCGCATTTTCCCGTGACTTGCGGGTGGTCATGCTGAGGCTGGCGTCGCGCCTGCAAACCCTGCGCCACTATGCCGCCACCCGGCAGGCCGCGCCGTTGCCGCTGGCCCACGAATCCCTGCATGTGTTTGCGCCGCTGGCCAATCGCCTGGGCATCTGGCAGATCAAGTGGGAAATGGAAGACTTGGCCTTCCGCTTCCTGGAGCCTGATACCTACAAACAGACAGCGCGGCTGCTCGACGAGAAACGGGTGGAACGCGAAGGCTTCATGGAAGCTTTGCGCGCGCAACTCGAGCGCGAACTGAACCAGAACGGCATTGCCGCGCTGGTTCAAGGTCGGCCCAAACACATCTACAGCATCGTCAAGAAAATGCGCGGCAAGTCATTGGACTTCGGGCAGGTGTTTGACATCCGTGCCTTGCGCGTGATCGCCGCAGATGTGAAGGGTTGTTATGCCGCGTTGGGTTTTGTGCATTCGCGCTTTACGCCGGTCGACGGTGAATTTGACGACTACATCGCCAAACCCAAGTCCAACGGCTACCAGTCGTTGCACACGGTGGTGCGCGACGAGGCCGGGCGGGCGGTGGAAATCCAGGTTCGGACACAAGCCATGCACGACCACGCTGAGCATGGTGTGGCGGCGCACTGGGCCTACAAGGAGGCCGGCGCCAAGGGCTATGCGGGCGTCTCGGCCAGCAGTGAGTACGATGCCAAGATCGCGGTGTTGCGGCAATTGCTGGCCTGGGAGCGCGATCTTTCAGGTCCGGCGGCCCAACGCGCGCGCGACGCGAAGCAAGGGCTTTTTGAAGATCGCATCTATGTGCTGACGCCGGACGCCGCCATCGTCGAGCTGCCGCAGGGGGCGACCACGGTTGACTTCGCCTACAGCGTGCACACCAGCCTGGGGCACCGTTGCCGCGGCGCACGCATTGACGGCGCCATGGTGCCGCTGAACACGCCGCTGCAAAACGGCCAGACGGTGGAAGTCATCACCGCGAAGGAGGGCGGGCCCTCGCGCGACTGGCTCAATCCGGAGCTGGGTTTCCTGTGCAGCCATCGCGCAAAGTCCAAGGTGCGCGCCTGGTTCAATGGGTTGGCGGTAGAACAGACCGTTGCCAGGGGCCGCGAAGCGGTTGAAAAACTGCTGCAGCGCGAAGGCAAGACGGCCATGAAGCTGGACGACCTGGCGGTGCAGCTCGGCTTCAAAACGGCAGATGATTTGTTTGAGGTGGTTGGCAAGGACGAACTGTCGCTTCGCACCATTGAGAACATGCTCAGGCCGCCCGAGCCGGTGTTGAGCCAGGACGACTACGTGCTGGCAAAAAAACCGCGCGCGCCAAATCCGAATTCTAAGAAGGGTGGCGGTGTATTGGTGGTCGGCATGGGATCGCTGCTGACGCAGCTGGCCAAATGCTGCAAGCCCGCGCCTCCGGACGAAATTCTTGGGTTTGTCACCAAGGGCAAAGGCGTCAGCATTCACCGCAGCGACTGCAGCAATTTCCGCAACATGGCCAGCGGGAGCCCGGACCGCGTGATCGAGGTGGAATGGAATTCCCCCAAGTCGCCTGACGGCGCGGTGTATCCGGTGGATGTGGCCGTGGAAGCTGCTGACCGCCAAGGCCTGCTACGCGATATTTCAGAAGTGTTTGCCAAGGAAAAAATGAATGTGATTGGCGTGCAGACGCAGTCGGTGAAGGACAACCGTGGCGGTACGGCGTGGATGACGTTCACAGTGGAAGTGGCCCAGTCAAGCCGGTTGAACCAGGTGCTGGCTGTGGTGGCTGAGGTAGCGGGCGTGCGGTCCGCACGAAGGCGTTGATGTCGAACCGAAGGACTTTTTTAGGCAAATTTTGAAGGGCCGGCAAGAACGCTGGTTTGCTTTGCTACAATACGAGCTTCGAACAGTCCTTAGGCGCGTAGCTCAGCTGGTTAGAGCACCACCTTGACATGGTGGGGGTCGTTGGTTCGAGTCCAATCGCGCCTACCAATTCCTGTTCTACAAATACGACATCTTCGGATGTCGTTTTTTTTGCTCTGAAAATTTGATCCCGATAGCGTGCGCCAGAACCTTTTCGCGCCTCGTACTGGCTCAGATCGTTATCTGCTTCGTCAGTGTAGAGCGTGCAATGAAAGCAGCAGGAAGTTGTCATGGGATTGTTTTCTAAACTCCATTCACGTCTGATGAGCTGTCTGGCTCATCCTTCAGCATTGCGGTGGTCTGCTGTCGTCGTCCCCCTGCTGTTCGCGCTGGCTTCCGTATTTGTGATCGGTCAAGACGCAAACTGGGATCTACTGAACTACCACCTCTATAACGCGTACGCGCTACTCAATGGCCGCGTCGGGAACGATCTTGCACCGGCCGCGATGCAGAGCTACTTCAATCCAGTGCTGGACCTGCCGTATTACCTGATGACCAAGCATTGGTCGCCACGCACCGTAGCGTTTGCAATGGGTTTATTTCACGGTCTTGATTTTGTGTTTCTGCTTCTGATCGTGAAGCCCTTTGTTGCACGGGTAAAACATACCAACGTGACAGTGATTTCCCTGGCGCTGGCGGGGTGTCTAAGCGCCGTTTTTGTGTCGGAACTCGGTAACACCATGGGCGACAACACCTCATCGGTGTTTGTGCTGGCGGGTATAGCGGTAGCTGTGACGAGATGGGACGATGTTGTGCATGCGTCTGGGCGCTACTTGTTATGGATTGCTTTGGCCGGTTTGTTGATCGGCATGGGGGCTGGCGCAAAGCTTACAAACGCTGTTTATGCACTGGCCGGCGCTGTGGCTCTCCTGCTTGCGTGCCCCGGTGGCCCGGTTCATCGACTGCGCATCGCCTCAGCATTCAGTATTGGCGTTGTCCTTGGGATCATTTTGACCGGGGGGTATTGGTTCCTCATGCTCTGGAAACTGTACGGCAATCCACTGTTCCCGCAATTCAATACCTATTTTCAGTCGGATATGGCCGGTTCGGTTGGTGTCGGAGACACCCGTTGGAGGCCCAAAGGCGCAGTCGAGGCGCTCCTTTTCCCTTTTATATTTGCTCTGAATCCGTCACGGGTTGGTGAGTCAGCGCTTTATCAAATTGCGCTGCCTGTTCTGTATTTGTTGTTTGCATTCTGGGCGATTGCTGCCGTTCGTAGTCGACTTCTCAGAACCCCGGCTGTACCTGAAAGATATTCGTTCCCGCTCGAAGAGCCCTCCCGGGCTCATTTTTTGCTGGCCTTTGCCGCTGCGAGTTACATGACCTGGCTTGGAATCTTCAGCATTCACCGTTATTTGGTGCCGCTGGAAATGATTGCGCCGCTGGCAATTTGGCTTTTATTGCACCGAATATTTAAGCCAGCCTTGGCCCGATCTCTTACGAGCAAGGTACTGTTTTCCTCTGTCATCGTTGTATTGTTATTTCGGACCACGTGGGGCAATGTCGGGTTTGGCGACACGGCCTTTCGAGTAGAGTTGCCGCCGCTTTCGCAACCGGAAAAAACGGCCGTCATGATACTGCAAGGTGGTCAGCATGCCTGGTTGATCCCGTTTTTTCCGCCGGAGATCAAAGTTGCCTCGTTGGGAAGTTTTCCGGAGTCGCCGAAATTTGTGGCTGAGGCCATGCGAATGATAGACAGTAGTGCAGAGAATACTTATGTCATTTTCGAGGCCAGCAAAGACACGCGGCCGGCGCAGATCGCAAAAGTCAACCGCGTTCTTGCGCAGTTTGGTGTGGGGAGAGCTGGCGTGGGCTGCGAAGTTGTACGCTGGAGCATCAAGCGAAACTCCCGCTTGAATGCCGAAATTTCCGACACCAGCAATAGCCCATACTGCGGCATCGCAATGAATTCCGCTGCTCGGCGCGACTTGGTCGAAGAAGACAAGGTAATCGCGCGCACCAGCGATGAATTTGCCAAAGCGCATTATGGTTTACGCATCGATCTGCCCTCGTGCGCCACCTACCGTGCTTGGGTAGGCAGCCGCCAGGACAGATACCAGTTTTGCCGTATTTTCCGCCAGTCGTGATTCCGCTTTTCAGTGAGGTGCCGATGAGATTTTCCAAGCCTTCCATTGCCGTCATTCTTCCTGCCTACAACGAAGAGTTAACGATTGGACAAGTCATCCGGGACTTTCATGCTGCGTTACCTGATGCCGTCATATGCGTAGTCGATAACAACTCAAGCGACCGTACGTCGGTAGTCGCTGCTGCCACATTTGAAGATCTGGGCTGTGCGGGCAGGCTGATTCATGAGAAAAGGCAAGGCAAAGGGAATGCGTTACGTCGCGCTTTTTTCGATGTGGACGCCGACATCTATTTGATGGCGGACGCAGACCAGACTTACCCAGCATCTCGCGCTGCTGACATGATCGCGCCTGTGGCGCGAGGAGAAGCCGACATGGTGGTAGGTGACCGGCATTCGGGCGGGCACTATGGGGACCACAACAAGCGACGCTTTCACGGGTTTGGCAATGATCTTGTGAAAAGCATGATCAACTTCTTTTTTCGATCCTCTCTGCAGGACATCATGAGTGGGTACCGTGCTTTCAGCCGCACGTTCGTCAAGACCTATCCAATAATGGTGGCAGGCTTTCAGGTTGAAACCGATATGACCCTGCATGCGCTTGATAAGCGGTTCCGCGTCATGGAAATTCCAGTGGAGTATGTGGACCGGCCCGCAGGCAGCTTCTCCAAGCTCAACACCTTGGCCGATGGAGCCAAAGTAATTTTTGCGATCTTCCAGATACTGCGCTACTACAAGCCTCTTGCTTTTTTCGGAACGGTCTCCGTCGTACTTATGATGTCAGGTTTTGTCGCTGGAATTCCGGTATTGGCTGACTGGTTCACTTACCAATACATCTACCATGTCCCCTTGGCTGTGTTGGCTGCAGCGCTGGAAATTGTGGCTGTGATCTTTTTTTCCGTAGCCCTCATGCTCGACAGCATCGTGCATCAGCACAAGATGAGTTACGAGCTCATGATTGTGTCCATCGCGAACAAGACTTGATGCAAAAGGCCATGTCAGAGTCGGTACGCGGACGCCAATTGATGGCGTTCGTGGTTGTGGGGACTGTGGGTTTCGCTGTCGATGCGTGTCTCTTCTTTGTATTTATGCGAGCCTTCGGTATCGACATCCTGATCTCGCGTGCGTTAGCCTTCTTACCTGCCACGCTTGTTACCTGGGGGGCCAACCGGCTGTTCACTTTTCGCCAGCCAGCGAGCTCTCATGCGTTTTTGATACAGGAGTATGTGAAGTATTTACTGGTCCAGGCAGGAGGCATTGCCATCAATTTCCTGGTTTTTTATTTGATGGTCCTTTGGTTTCAGACTGCCGCCGCCTATACCTTTTTGCCTTTGGCCACGGGTTCACTGGCGGCGCTTTTGTTTAATTTTTTCGGTGCAAGATTGCTGGTTTTCAGGCAGAGATCGAGCTGACGACCCTGCCTGTGTAAAGATGCCAGAAGAACAATAAACCTGGTTCACTATAGATTCTCCAATCAGGGTAAACCAAGATAGGGGAAGGTGGCGGGCTCCCTAAAATAAGTTAACTTATCCATCATCGGAACTCTCGTGCCAAAAAGCAAATCCACCAGCCCGGCATCCGGCCTTCCGCCCTTACAAGGCGAAGCAGTTGCCGACGGCAATCCTGGTGCCAAAGGCGGCCGGGCTGCCGGCAAGGCTGCGGCCTCCCGCGTGATCAAGAAGTACCCGAACCGGCGGCTCTACGACACCGAGACGTCGACCTACATCACGCTCACGGAAGTGCGTGAGCTGGTGATGGACAGTGCGGATTTTGTGGTGCGGGATGCCAAGACCAATGAAGACCTGACGCGCAGCATTTTGTTGCAGATCATTCTTGAAGAAGAAACCGGCGGTGCGCCGATGTTTACCGAGGCCGTGCTGGCCAACATCATTCGCTTTTACGGCAATGCGATGCAGAGCTTCATGGGCGCCTATCTGGAAAAAAACGTTCAGAGCTTTATGGACCTTCAGGTCAAGATGTCCGAGCAATCCAAGGGGCTGACACCTGAAATGTGGGCCCAGTTTATGAATGCGCAATCCCCCATGATGCAAGGCATGATGGGCAATTATGTGGAGCAATCCAAAACCGTTTTCACGCAGATGCAGGAGCAGATGCAAAAGCAGAGCGAGCAAATGCTGCAGGCTTTCGGCCTTAAAAGATGAACTGAACGCGTGGGCATCAGGCCTGCGTGCTGACGGCCTTTCAAGGCCATCCGGGGTCCACGGTTCGCCCTGAGGCTTACCCTGAGACAATAGACCCCATGAGTGACGTTATTTCCCCCCCCGTACCCGTTAAACCCGTTAACACCAAAGCCGCACCGCGAGTGGGTTTTGTCAGCCTGGGTTGCCCCAAGGCGCTGACCGATTCCGAGTTGATCCTCACGCAACTGAGCGCCGAGGGCTACCAGACCTCCAAAACCTTTGAGGGCGCGGACCTGGTGATCGTCAATACCTGCGGCTTTATCGATGACGCGGTCAAGGAAAGCCTGGACACCATCGGCGAGGCCTTGGCTGAGAACGGTCGGGTCATCGTCACCGGTTGCCTGGGCGCCAAGGCGGGCGAGGATGGCGGCAATCTTGTGCGCCAGATGCACCCCAGTGTGCTGGCCGTGACCGGCCCGCACGCCACGCAGGAAGTCATGGACGCGGTGCACCTGAATTTGCCTAAGCCGCACGACCCCTTTGTGGACCTGGTGCCCAACGCTTTTGGCATTGCTGGCATCAAGCTCACACCCAGGCACTACGCCTATCTGAAGATCAGCGAAGGCTGCAATCACCGTTGCACTTTCTGCATCATCCCGTCCATGCGCGGCGATTTGGTATCGCGGCCCATCGGCGATGTGCTCAATGAGGCGCGTGCCCTGTTTGAGGGCGGCGTCAAGGAGCTGCTGGTGATCAGCCAGGACACCTCTGCCTACGGCGTGGACGTGAAATATCGCACCGGCTTCTGGGACGGCAAACCCATCAAGACGCGCATGCTGGATCTGGTGCAGGCGCTGGGCGAGATCGCCGAGCCCTATGGCGCCTGGGTGCGCTTGCACTACGTGTATCCATACCCAAGCGTGGATCAAGTGCTGCCGCTGATGGCCACCGGCAAGGTGTTGCCTTACCTGGATGTCCCGCTGCAGCACAGCCATCCGGATGTGCTCAAACGCATGAAGCGGCCGGCTAGCGGTGAGAAAAACCTTGAGCGCATTGCGCGCTGGCGGGAGATTTGCCCTGAGATCGTGATTCGCAGCACCTTTATCGCCGGTTTTCCGGGCGAGACCGAGGCCGAGTTCGAACATCTGCTGGATTTCATGCGTGAAGCCAAGATCGACCGCGCAGGTTGTTTTGCCTATAGCGCGGTAGAAGGCGCCACAGCCAACGACATTCCCGGCATGCTGCCGATGGAATTGCGTGAAGAGCGGCGGGCCCGCTTTATGGCGGTGGCCGAAGCGGTTTCCAGCCAAAAGCTTCAGCAACGTATTGGCGCGACCATGCAGGTACTGGTGGATTCGGCACCGGCGTTGGGCCGCAAGGGCGGCACGGGGCGTTCTTATGCCGATGCGCCCGAGATCGATGGCGTGGTCAAGCTGCTGCCGCCCGAGAAAATCAGCAAGACGCTGAAAGTGGGCGAATTCACCCGGGCCCGCATCGTTGGAACCCAAGGTCACGACCTGATTGCCGTACCTGTTTGATTAAAACTGCAGACGAAAAACCGGGCCTGAAGATGAGGCCCGAAAATCCCGGATATAAAAAAAGCCACCGGGTCACAGTGGCTTTAATCTTGCTTTACTCCAGAACCCGATGAAGAGTCTGGAGAAGCTGTTTGGTGTATTTGGTGCCCGGGAGAGAACTCGAATCTCCACATCTTGCGATACACGGACCTGAACCGTGCGCGTCTACCAATTCCGCCACCCGGGCACAGCTAGCAGTGTACCATTACTTCAATGCTTTCTCAGGGCCAAGCCCCCAAATTTCCCTGAAATATTTCGGCTGCATACTCAAAACCAGCAGCCCTTACCGAAAAGAGACTTTCTATCAAAACCACTCACTCCCATTCGGGCGGATCGACCGCCCATTCATCCGGTTTGCTCGCTGAATTCGAGGGCACCGTTTCCGGCCACCGCGACGGCCACGGCTTTGTATTGCGCGACGACGGCGAGGCGGATATCTATCTGCCTCCCAACGAAATGCGCGCCGTGCTGCACAAGGACCGCGTCAAGGCGCGCATCGTCCGGCATGATCGCAAAAACCGGCCCGAAGGCCGCGTCACCGAGATCATTGAGCGTTCCTCCAACCCCATCATCGGTCGCCTGCTGCAGGAAAGCGGTGTCTGGCTGGTTGCACCCGAAGACAAGCGTTACGGCCAGGATGTACTGATCCCCAAAGGCGCTACAGGTACGGCCAAAGCCGGCCAGGTCGTCGTAGTCCAGCTCACCGAGCCGCCGGCGCTCTTCGGCCAGCCCGTTGGCCGCGTCAAGGAAGTGCTGGGCGAGATCGACGACCCCGGCATGGAAATCGAAATCGCCGTTCGCAAGTACGGCGTGCCACACGAGTTCAGCGACGAGGCGCTGGCCCTTGCCCGCACCCTGCCTGACGCCGTGCGACCGGCGGACAAAAAACACCGTGTCGATCTAAGTGACGTGCCGTTGGTCACCATCGACGGCGAAGACGCCCGCGATTTTGACGATGCCGTTTATTGCGAGCCGGCCAAAGTCGGCCGCGGCAAGGGCTGGCGCCTGCTGGTGGCGATTGCCGACGTGAGCCACTATGTGGAAACCGGCAGCGCCATCGACATCGACGCTTACGACCGCGCCACCAGCGTGTACTTTCCGCGCCGCGTGATTCCCATGCTGCCGGAAAAACTCTCCAACGGCCTGTGTTCGCTCAACCCGAACGTCGAGCGCCTGTGCATGGTCTGCGACATGCTGGTCAATGCCAAGGGCGAGGTTCACGCTTACCAGTTCTATCCGGCGGTGATGTTCAGCCAGGCACGTTTCACTTACACCGAGGTGGCGGCCATTTTGGCCAACACGCGCGGCCCTGAGGCCGCACAGCGCAAGGCGCTGGTGCCGCACCTGCTGGACCTGCACGATGTCTATCAGGCCCTGCTCAAGGAGCGCGGCGTGCGCGGAGCGGTGGACTTCGAAACCACCGAAACGCAAATCGTCTGCGACGAGGCCGGCCGGATTGAAAAAATCGTGCCCCGCACGCGCAACGTGGCCCACCGCCTGATCGAAGAAGCCATGCTGGCTGCCAACGTCTGCTCGGCCGATTTCATTGCGCAAAGCAAGCATGTGGGCCTGTACCGCGTGCACGAGGGCCCGACGCCCGAGAAAAAGGACATGCTGCGCAATTACCTGAAGGCGGCCGGTATCGGCATGACCATCAGCGACGACCCGGCGCCCGGCGAATTCCAGAAAATTGCGCTGGCCACCAAAGACCGACCGGACGCACAGCAAATCCATTCGATGCTGCTGCGCTCCATGCAGCAGGCCATCTACACGCCCATGAACAGCGGCCATTTCGGCCTGGCGTACGAGGCCTATACGCACTTCACCAGCCCGATCCGGCGCTACCCCGATTTGCTGGTGCACCGCGTCATCAAGGCGGTGCTGAACAAGGCCAAGTACCAGTTGCCGACCCTGCCCACACCTGGCGAGGCCGAAGCCAAACTGTCCAAACGGCTGGCCTCGCGCGTCAAGGAGCCGACGCAAAAGCCAAAGAAGGCCAGCGCCGACGAGCTCGCCTGGCAGGCGGCCGGCCTGCACTGCAGTGCCAATGAACGCCGCGCCGACGAAGCCAGCCGCGATGTCGAGGCCTGGCTCAAATGCAAGTACATGCGCGAGCATCTTGGCGAGGAGTTCGGCGGCGTCGTCACGGCAGCCACCGGCTTCGGCATCTTCGTCACGCTGGACGCGATGTACGTTGAAGGTCTGGTGCATATCACCGAGCTGGGCGGCGAATACTTCCGCTTCGACGAAGCCCGCCAGGAGCTGCGCGGCGAGCGCACCGGCATCCGCTACGCCATCGGCACGCGGGTGAGGGTGCAGGTCAGCCGCGTCGACCTGGACGGCCGCAAGATCGACTTCCGCCTGGTCAACGAAGGCCAGGACCTGGTCGGGCGCGCCATGAAAGACAAAACCGGCGGCCACTCGACAGAGCTGCCGGCGCAGGAGCGTGGCAGCTCGCGTCATGCGGGGGAGCCTCGCACTGGCAAGGCGGCGGGCAAGAGTGCCGGCAAGCGATCCGAGGCCCGTTCTGGTGGGCGCGGTGACGGCGCTGCCAGCCGAAGCAGCGCAGGCAGCGAAAGGGCTGCCAAGTCGCCCATTCAGGCGCTCAAGGCGGCGGTTAAAAAAGCTGCAGGCAAACCCGGACGCAAGCAGGCCAAGAAGCCGCGCCGCTAGACCACCATGCCATTTCCTTTCAAACTTCTTTCCTTTCGTTCATGCTGATCCGCATCCTGTCTTTTTTGCTCGAGACGCTGTTTTTTCTGCTGATTGCCGCGGCCTTGCTGCGAGCCTGGATGAACTGGGTCCGGGTCACGATGACAACCCAGCCCGGCCGTTTCGTGATGGCGGTGACTGACTGGCTGGTCAAGCCTCTGCGCCGGGTGTTGCCCAGCTCGCTGATGCAGTCGCGCGTCGATTGGGCCAGCGTGCTGGCAGCCGTGCTGCTGGCTTTGGCTCATGCCCTGCTGTGGGGCGTGCTGGTTGGCTGGCTGCTTGCCGGCGGGGGAAATGTGGGGTTTGAGCCGGCGGCCTTGCTGGCGCTACCGTTGTTTGCGCTGAAGATGCTGATTCGGGTCACGCTGCAAACCCTGTTCATCCTGGTACTGGGTTTTGCCATCCTTTCCTGGGTGCAACCTGGTTCACCGGCTTATGGGTTACTGGGGCGCCTGACGGAGCCTTTGCTCGCGCCGCTGCGCCGCGTGCTGCCCATGGTGGGCGGGGTGGACCTGTCCGCACTGGTATTGATTGTCCTGATTCAAATCGCGCTGATGATCCTGGTGTAGGGCGTTATCTGCCGCGTTACCCGCCACGCTGGGCGAGCGCCAGGGCCGACGCTGTTAGCGGCCGGTTCGTGTCGCGAATGGCCCAGTCATCGGCCAGTTGCCCGTGCGTAAACACGGCGGCGCAAGCCGCGTCGAACGCCTCCAGCCCCGCCGCCAGCTGCGCACCCACCATGCCGGCGAGCACATCACCGGTGCCTGCGGTGGCCAGCAGGGCATTGCCGGTGCTGTTGATGGCGCTGCTTCGGCCAGGGGCCGCAATCACGGTGCCCGACCCTTTGAGTACCACCACGCATTGAAACCGTTCAGCAAGTTGCCGGGCTGCGGCCGGGCGGTCGGCTTGAATGGCGGCGGCTGTGGTCCCGGCCAGCCGGGCGGCCTCCAGCGGGTGCGGCGTCAGCACCGTGCTGTAACCGCGGCCCTGCCGCGCAACAAGCTGCGTCTGAAACTGCGTATCGCCCGCGATCGCATTGAGCGCATCGGCATCCAGCACCAGCCGTGTTGCCGTCGACAGCACCCGGGCCATCACCGCCCTGATGGCGTCACCGCCACCGCAGCCGCATACAAGTACCTGGCGCGCAAGGTCCAGCGCCTCGGGCGCGCGGAACATCAGCTCGGGTTGCAGTGGGTCGACCGTGATGGCGGGGCTCCCGAGCAGTGCCACAAACACCCGGCCCGTACCCGCATGCAATGCGGCGCGCGCCGCCAGCAGCGCGGCGCCTGCCATGTGGCTGTGGGCAGTGGATTCACCGCCCAGAACGGCCACGTCGCCAAAGCTGCCTTTGTGGCTGGCATGGGCATGTGCGGATCGAAAGGGCTGGCGGGCGTCATCGGCGCCCAGCAGCCAGGTGCCTGACGGGTCCGGTGGTCCGGCTTGTGCTGTGCCGACACCCAGGTCATCCAGCCAGACCTGGCCCGCCGCATCCCGGCCGTTGGCGGTGAAGAGTCCTGGCTTCAAAGTCAAAAGGCTTAAGGTAAAAACGCCGGCAGACCGCTCTGGCTGAGCGCAACCAGCTATGAAATATGTAGCAAATCCGGTGTCGGCGTTCAGGCCGGTTGGCACATCAACGGCGAGCCGCGGCGCGCTGCTCGTGTGCATTCGCGTCAGCCATGCCAGCATCAGCGCGGCGCCCGGGCGGTCAGGGTCCAGCACGCCGCCTATGCCCAGCAGGGCGTCGATGCAGAAATCAAAATCCTCGGGCGGCTGTTCAGCCATCGGCACGCCTGCAGCCATGGTCCGTTCGCGTGAGGCATGGGCGTCAGGCGGCAGGCTGGTCTTGCCGGTCGGCAGACCTGTCCAGGTCACGACCACGGATTTGCCCCAGCGGTGCAGGTGCATGGCGGCTTCGAAGCCGTCGCCGCCGTTGTTGCCGGGCCCGCAGGCAATCCAGATGCGCTGCGCGTGCGGCGCCAAGGCCAGCGCCAGGCGCGCCACCGAGAGGCCCGCTCGCTGCATCAGCGTGTGGGGCGGCAGCCCGGCAGCGGCGAGCCGCTCAAGTTCACGCGTGGCCGCCACGCTGTGAAGCGGCTCGCTACGGGCGCTGGAAATTTTTCGCATGGCCCGATTGTGCGGCCCCGCAAAGCAAAAAGCCCGGCAGGCCGGGCGTTGGACGTTGACGTGGGCTGGTTTCAGCCCAGGCGGGCAACGCCTAAGCCGTCCATATCGATGTCCGCGTTTTTGCCGGCCATAAGATCCGCCAGCACTCGCGCGCTGCCGCAGCTGAGGGCCCAGCCGCTGGAGCCATGCCCCAGGTTGAGCCAGAGGCCGGGAATTCCGCTGTCGCCGATGATGGGTGGCCCGTCCGGCAGCATGGGTCGGGCGCCTTTCCATTCCTGCACGCTGGTGCCGGTGTTGGCGAGCTGCGCGGCGCCGGGAAACCAGTCACGCAAAACCTTGTAAAGGGTTTGAAGGGAGGCGGCACGCTTGTTTTCGAGGGAGCCGCCGATCTCGGCACTGCCGGCCACGCGCACGCGGTTGCCCAGGCGCGAAATCGCCACTTTGTAGCGCTCGTCCATCAGCGCGCTGCGCGGTGCATTGAGGGGTTCGCGAATGGGGGCGCTGATGGAGTAACCGTAGACCGCGGCCATCGGAATCTTCAGGCCCAGCGGCTTCAGGAGCTGCGCCGAAGCCAGCCCGGCGCACATGACGAGACGCTCGAAGCTGCGCGGTGTACTTTCGCCCGCTATCAAAATAGTAGCTGGTTGCGCATGTTCTATATGGGCTACGGCCGTATTGAACTCAAAATTCACGCCAATGCGCTGGGCTTCGTTCTTCAGCAGCAGGGCAAACTGCCTACAGTTGGCCACCTCGTCGTTGGGAAGGTGCACCGCGCCCAGGAAGTCGGTGTCCGGATTCAGCGCCGGTTCGATCTTGCGCACTTCGTCAGGGCCGATTTCCTTGAACGTGACGCCGGCTTCGCGCAGCACGGCCAGGCCGGGTTGCACCAGCTGGCTGTCTTTTTCAGAACGCAGCAGCACCATGTAGCCGGGGCTGCCGTCGTATTCGAGTTGCAGCTCTTCCGTCAGGTGGTGCAGCCTTTCGCGGCTGTAAAAAGCCAGGCGCTGCATACGCGCGCGGTTGGCCAGGTAGGTGTCAAGCTTGCAGGCGCGAAACCACTTCCACATCCAGACCAGTTCGCTGGCCGACAGCGGCAGGCCGAGCTTGACAGGCGCATGGCGGCTGAAGAGGTGACTGAGGACTTTGCGGGGCATGCCGGGCGCGGCCCACGGCGTGACATAGCCAGGCGCGACCAGGCCGGCGTTGGCAAAGCTGGTTTCCTCGGCCGCCGCACCGCGCCGCTCGAACACCGTGACCTCATGGCCGTCCAGGGCCAGCTCATACGCGGTGGTGATGCCGATGATGCCGGCGCCTATGACGGCAATCTTCATGCAAGACTCCTGCGGTCAGGGGGCGTGGGCGCAGAGCGCAGCGCAGGGACGGTATGGTAGGGCATTATTTAAAGGAAAAATGTCTGCAGCCCAATGGGGACAGGCGCAAGCAGCTATTATTTTTGTAGCGAATTCGAAAGGGTGGTTTCAACCTGAAGCGCCAGATCAAGCAAGGTATCGTCGTGCAGGGCGGCATGCCAGAGCATCAATCCCACCGGAAGCTGCCCAGGTGTGTGGCAAGGCAAGGATATCGCGCAACCGTCAAGCATGTTGACCACCGAGGTATTGCGCAGCAGCAAGCCGTTGACCCGGAAGAATTCGGCATCGTCGGCCACCAGTGCCGCGATGGGCGGGGCGACGATGGGTACGGTGGGCGACAGCACGGCGTCAAAGCCCTGCAGCCGGGTTTCCATACGGGCCATCCAGTCTTTTCGGGCGGCCAGCAGGTCGATGTAGTCAGCCGCGCTCATGCCGGCGCCGCGCAGAATGCGCAAGGCCACACGCGGGTCATATTCGGCCTGGTGTTTGGCGATGATGGTGCGGTGCCAGGCGTAGCTTTCCGCTGCCGACAAGCCGCCGGTGGCGTTGATGGCTGTCAACTCCCCGATCTCTTCCAGTCCGATTTCTTCGATGTGCGCACCTGCCTGCCGAAGCACTTTCAGGCTGCGATCGAAGGCGGCCGCCACGGTGCTGTCCAGGGCATCCTGCATCACTGTGCGGCTGACGGCAAGACGGCACGACGCGAGCTGTTTGCCCGCCAGTCGAACCTTGCGCGCCGCCAGCACTTCGTGCACTGTTACGGCGTCGCGCACGGAGCGGGTGAGGGCGCACACGGTGTCCAGGTTGCAGGAAAGGGGTACCGCGCCTTCGGTCGGCACCAGCCGCGCGGTGCTTTTGAAGCCGACGATGCCGCAAAGTGCCGCGGGAATGCGGATCGAACCGCCGGTGTCGGAGCCGAGCCCGACCAAGGCGGCCCCCGTGGCGACCGAGACCGCCGCACCGGACGACGAGCCGCCAGGGATGCGGGCAATGCCTGGGTCGGCCGGATTGACCGGCGTGCCGTAGTGGGGGTTGATGCCGACGCCCGAGAAAGCAAACTCGACCATGTTGGTCCGGCCGACCACCACGGCGCCTGCCGCGCGAAGCCGCGCCACGGCGGGACAGTCCTCTTTGGCCGGTGGAGTGCCCGCCAGCACGGTGGACCCCGCGGCAGTCACCTCGTCCGCTACGTTGAACAGGTCCTTGATGGACACCGGAATTCCCCCCAGCGGAAGGCCGGAAGCTGCCGATAGAGGATTTTTCGGGACTTGGGCTGTGTTGAGGGCGCCTGGCATGAACGCATGGCGGCAGGCGTCGCTTTGGGCAATGGCGCTGGCTTCCTCGAAAACCTGCCCGGCGGAGGTTCGCCCGGTTGTCAGGGCCTGGCGAATGGCATGAAAGTCGCCTGAAGGTGGAAGCTGGCTCATGGGCGGGGAGGGTGTTATACTCGATAGGCTTTGCAAATGACGATTTTGTTGTTTGCCGGGCAAATCGCAAATCAGCCACTCAAGGTGTTGCCCCGGAAATCTCGAAAGAGGCCAACGGGACGATAAGCGCTGATTTTAGACACAACCTTTTGGAGTATTTTTATGTCGACCACTATGCGCGAAATGCTGGAAGCAGGCGTTCATTTCGGACACCAAACCCGCTTCTGGGACCCCAAGATGGCTCCGTACATCTTCGGCCACCGCAACCGTATTCACATCATCAACCTGGAAAAATCGCTTCCGATGTACCAGGAAGCGATGAAGTTCGCCAAGCAGCTGTCCGCCAACCGCGGCACCATCCTGATGGTGGGCACCAAGCGCCAGGCTCGCGAAATCGTCGCTACCGAAGCCAAGCGCGCCGGTGTTCCTTACGTTGACCAGCGCTGGCTGGGCGGCATGCTGACCAACTTCAAGACGGTCAAGACTTCCATCAAGCGCCTGAAGGAGATGAAGGCTCAGCAGGAAGCCGGCCTCGACACCATCAGCAAAAAAGAACAGCTGACTTTCAAGCGCGAAATCGAAAAGCTTGAAAAAGACATCGGCGGCATTCAGGACATGAACGCCCTGCCGGACGCCATTTTCGTGATCGACGTGGGCTTCCATAAAATCGCGATCCTGGAAGCCAAGAAACTCGGCATCCCCCTGATCGGCGTGGTTGACTCCAACCACTCGCCTATCGGCATCGACTACGTGATCCCCGGTAACGACGACTCGTCCAAGGCTGTTGCCTTGTACGCCCGCGGTATTGCCGACGCGATCATCGAAGGCCGCGCCAACGCCGTGAACGACGTGGTCAAGGCCGTTTCGGCTGAGAGCTCGGATGAGTTCGTGGAAGTGGAAAACGCAGCCGCCTGATAGTTTTCGGCTCTGCGCCAGACGCGAAAAAGGGGCTCGCGTAGCCCCTTTTTCACAAGCTAACGAAAAGCTGGGTGCGAATTGATCGCTTCCAGCGGGTCAAAAAGACAAAACGGAGAATCAAAAATGGCAATTACTGCAAGCATGGTCGCTGAACTGCGCGCCAAAACCGACGCCCCCATGATGGAGTGCAAGAAGGCACTGACCGAGGCTGAAGGCAACTTCGACAAGGCCGAAGAAATCCTGCGCGTCAAGCTGGGCAACAAGGCCGGCAAGGCCGCCTCACGCATTACCGCTGAAGGCGTGATCGCCATTCACCGCGAAGGCGATGTGGGCGCGATGGTTGAAATCAACTGCGAAACCGACTTCGTCACCAAGAACGACAGCTTCCTGGCCTTCACCAAAGGCGTGGTCGAAGGCATCGTGAAAAACAACCCGGCCGATGTGGACGCCATTGGCGCCATGGCCTTGTCCCTCGACGGCTTCGGCCCGACGGTGGAAGACGTGCGCAAGGGCCTGATCGGCAAGATCGGCGAAAACATGAGCGTGCGCCGCTTCAAGCGCTTTACTGGCAGCTCGCTGGCGTCCTACCTGCATGGCACGCGCATCGGTGTGGTGGTGGAGTTTGAGGGCGACGAAGCCGCCGCCAAGGACGTCGCCATGCATGTGGCTGCGATGAAGCCGGTGTCTCTGTCCAGCGCTGACGTGCCGGCCGAACTGGTCGCCAAAGAGCGCTCGGTGGCAGCAGCCAAGGCCGCCGAAGACGCCGCCAAGGCACAAGCCGAAGGCAAAGCCGTGCAGTCCGCCGAAATTGTTGCAAAGCGTATCGAAGGCGGTGTGCAGAAGTTCCTGAAAGAAGTCAGCCTGCACAACCAGACCTTCGTCAAGAACGACAAGCAGACGGTTGAGCAGATGCTCAAGGAGCGCTCCACTGCGGTCAAGGCCTTTACGCTGTACGTGGTGGGCGAAGGCATTGAGAAGAAAGTGGACGACTTCGCCGCCGAAGTCGCCGCCCAGGTCGCAGCCGCCAAAGCCGCTTAAGCGCCTCAGCCCCGCCGGAAGGCCGCTAAACTTCAGATAAACCCAACTAAGAAAGCTCTCACATGCCAGCCTACAAGCGAATCTTGTTAAAACTGTCAGGTGAGGCCTTGATGGGGGATGACGCCTTCGGTATCAACCGCGCGACGATCGTTCGCATGGTGGAAGAGATCGCTGAAGTCACCCGCATGGGAGTCGAAGTAGCAGTGGTGATCGGCGGCGGCAACATTTTCCGTGGTGTGGCGGGGGGCTCGGTCGGTATGGACCGCGCCACCGCCGACTACATGGGCATGCTGGCCACCGTGATGAATGCCCTGGCTCTGGGTGACACCATGGACAAGGCCGGACTGATCGCCCGCGTGATGTCGGCGATTGGTATTGAGCGTGTGGTTGAGCCTTATGTCCGGCCCAAAGCCTTGCAGTACCTCGAAGAGGGCAAGGTGGTGATTTTTGCGGCGGGTACCGGTAATCCGTTTTTCACCACCGATACCGCAGCAGCCTTGCGTGGCGCCGAAATCGGCGCTGAAATCGTGCTGAAGGCCACCAAGGTGGACGGTGTGTACACCGCCGACCCGAAGAAAGACCCCAAGGCAACCCGCTACACCAACATCACCTTTGATGAAGCGATGGGTAAAAACCTCGAGGTCATGGACGCCACGGCTTTTGCACTGTGCCGCGACCAGAAGCTCCCTATCAAGGTGTTCAGTATTTTCAAACACGGTGCGCTCAAGCGCGTCGTGCAGGGTGAAGACGAGGGAACCCTGGTTCACGTCTGAGCCGCACCGCGCTTGTTTCTTTTCGCAATAAAAAATTCGGAGATTCGACCATGAGCATTGTTGAAGTCAAGCAGCAGGCAGAGCAAAAGATGCAGCAGTCCATTGACTCGTTCAAAAATGGCCTGACCAAGATCCGCACGGGCCGTGCCAACCCGGGTTTGCTCGATACCGTGCATGTTGACTATTACGGCTCCATGGTGCCGATCAGCCAGGTGGCCAACGTGTCGCTGCTCGATGCTCGCACCATTAGCGTGTCCCCGTGGGAAAAAGGCATGGGCGCCAAAATTGAAAAAGCCATTCGTGACTCCGATCTTGGCTTGAACCCGGCCGCGCAAGGCGATTTGATCCGCGTTCCGATGCCTGCGATGACCGAAGAGCGCCGCAAGGAACTCACCAAGGTTGTGCGCGCCGAAGGGGAGCATGCCAAGGTGTCCATTCGCAACTTGCGCCGCGATGCCAATGACGGCGTCAAGAAGCTCGTCAAAGACAAGCTCGCCTCTGAGGACGACGAGCGTCGCTCGCAGGATGAGATCCAGAAGTTCACGGACCGTTTCATTGCCGAAGTCGACAAGCTGGTCGCTGGCAAGGAACAAGACATCATGGCGGTTTAGATTGCCCCCACGGTCGCTCACTTCGTGTAGCTTCCTGCCCCCCGAGGGGGCCGCTGCGCCTGCGGTCTGGCAAAGCCAGTCCCGCGGCCCCTGCTTGAAAAGACCGTTGACCCTGCGATCGCTCAGCGTTTGCCGCTACTGCTTCCTCACGGTGCCGCCCAGCGCAACCCCACTCACAGCGCCTGACTGCTGACATGGGTCCAACAGCTTCCACCGTCGTCCCGCACCATGTGGCCATCGTCATGGATGGCAACGGCCGGTGGGCCACCAAACGATTTTTACCGCGCATCGCGGGCCACAAGCAGGGCGTTGACTCGCTAAGCCGTTGCGTACGCGCTTGCCTGGATCGCGGTATTGGCGTTCTCACAGTGTTTGCGTTTTCTTCTGAAAACTGGAACCGCCCGGCTGAAGAGGTGTCCGGGCTGATGGAGTTACTGGCATATTCCCTCTCCAAAGAAGTGCCCAGCCTGAATGCCAACGGCGTTCAGCTGCGGTTCGTCGGGGATCGTCAGCGACTGTCTGAAAAAGTTCAGGCGGGGTTGGCGCAGGCCGAGCGTGCCACCTCGGCCAATCAGCGGCTGATTTTCAACGTGTGTTTCAACTACGGTGGCCGCTGGGATATTGCCCAGGCCGCTAGCCGGCTCGCCAGCCGCGGCGAAGCCATTACCGAGTTGTCCCTGGACCGGGAAATGGCGCTGGCGCATGTGCCTGATCCGGATCTTTTGATTCGCACCGGTGGTGAGTTGCGGATCAGCAATTTTCTGCTGTGGCAGGCGGCCTATTCGGAGCTGCATTTTTCGGACAAACTGTGGCCGGAATTTGATGAAGCTGCATTGGATGAGGCCATCGCCGTTTTTCGTACCCGCGAACGGCGTTTCGGCAAAACCTCCGCTCAGGTCAGTGGCCTCAGCACCAACGAAACTACAAAGGCTGCCTGATGCTTAAACAGCGTGTGATCACGGCGATTGTCCTTCTGGCCGTTTTGCTGCCAGCGCTCTTTTACAAAACGCCGGAGCCTTTTTGCGCCGTGGCCCTGTTGCTGATTGCTGCGGGCGGCTGGGAGTGGGGCCGTCTGAATGCATGCAGCCCTGGTGCCTGCCTCGCGCTCGCCGCTGTGTGCGTTGGGCTTTGTGCTCTTGCTTGGTACGGCGGCCTGCTGGCAAAACCCTTGCCAGTTCTGTGGGCTGCTGCGGGTGCCGCCTGGGTACTCGGTGGTGGCTGGTTGCTGCGAAACGGTGTGGCCGGTTGGCCGAGGATTCCCAAAGTGGTCCGTCTGCTGGGAGGGCTGGCCGCATTGCTGGTCGCCTGGCTGGCGGTGGCACAGGCCCGCGTGGCGGGCATCGACTTTTTGCTGTCCGTGCTGTTGCTGGTGTGGGTGGCGGACATTTTTGCCTACTTTGCGGGCCGCGCCCTCGGCGGGCGATTCAGCCGGGGCAAGCTCGCGCCATCCATCAGCCCTGGCAAAAGCTGGGAAGGCGTGTGGGGCGGTATGGTGGGTGTGGTCGTGCTGTCGCTGGCCTGGGTCTGGCTGGGACGCGCAGGCATTGGCGGAGGGTTTTGGGCAGACACCACGCTTTACAGCCGCCTGGCTGACCATCACGGGATTGTCGTCATGGTGCTGGCCGTTATTTTTCTGGCGGCGATGAGCGTGGTGGGCGACTTGGTGGAGTCCCTTATCAAACGCAGCGCCGGGGTGAAGGATTCCAGCGGCCTTTTGCCGGGACACGGTGGCGTGCTCGACCGGGTCGATGCCTTGTTGCCTACGCTTCCCCTGGCAATGATGCTGGCTACGCTTTAGTCCAGGTCCTGCATGTCCTTCAAAAAACAGCGCGTTACCGTGTTGGGCTCGACGGGGTCCATCGGTGTCAATACGCTTGACGTGATTGCCCGCCATCCTGAGCGGTTTGAGGTATTTGCTCTCAGCGCCGCCACTCAAACCGATTTGTTGCTGGCGCAATGCGCGCGGTTCAAGCCCCAGTACGCTGTGATGGCGAGTGAGCCGCATGCCCGTTTGCTGGCCGAAAAAGTCAAGGCAAATCAGTTGCCGGTGCAGGTGCTATGGGCGCCAGGCGCTCTCGAAATGATAGCGTCGCATGAGCAGATGGATACGGTCATGGCCGCCATCGTGGGTGCTGCGGGCCTGTCGCCGTGCATGGCTGCGGCCAGAGCGGGTAAGCGGCTTTTGCTGGCCAACAAAGAGGCCTTGGTGGTGGGGGGAGAGGTGTTCATGCGGGCGGTGCGGGACGGCGGCGCGAAGCTGCTGCCCATCGACAGCGAACATTCCGCAATTTTCCAGTCGCTTCCCGAGGACCCTGCAACCTGGGGTGACCGGGTTGAAAAAATCATTCTGACCGCGTCGGGCGGACCGTTTCGCACCCGCGATACGGCCAGTCTGCGCCACGTCACGCCCGATGAGGCGTGTGCGCACCCGAACTGGGTCATGGGCCGCAAAATCTCCGTCGACTCGGCCACGATGATGAACAAGGCGCTGGAGGTGATCGAGGCGAAATACCTTTTCGGCCTGACGCCTACGCAGATCGAGGTGGTGATTCATCCCCAGAGCATCATCCACTCCATGGTGCAGTACCGCGACACCTCGGTGGTGGCGCAACTGGGAACACCCGATATGCGCGTGCCGATCGCTTATGGATTGGCCTGGCCTGACCGGGTTACCTCCGGGGCCAAGGCGCTGGACTTCAGGTCGCTGGCCACCATGACGTTTGAAGCCCCCGACGATGATCGCTTTCCCGGGCTGCCGCTGGCCTGGGCGGTTCTCAATGCCCCGGTGGGCAGTACGGCGGTTCTTAATGCCGCCAACGAGGTGGCTGTTGCGGCTTTCCTGGACAAGCGGATCCGGTTTGACCACATTCACCGTGTAAATCATGCAACTTTGGACGCCATCACGTTCTCTCAGGTAAGCGATATCGAAAGCCTGCTGGCGCTGGACGAGGAAGCTCGCCGCGCCGCTGTGCAAATCGCAGCCAAACTGGAGGCATGACATGCTGACGCTGATTTCCTTTGTCGTGACGCTGGGCATCCTGATTGCCGTGCACGAATACGGCCACTACCGTGTGGCCGTGGCCTGCGGCATCAAGGTGCTGAAGTTCTCCATCGGCTTCGGCAAGCCCATTTACACCTGGCGGCTCAAAAACAAATCGACGGAGTTTTGCATCGGCATGCTGCCCTTGGGGGGATACGTCAAGATGCTGGATGAGCGCGAAGCTCCGGTTGACCCGTCCGAGCGGCATCTGGCCTTCAACACCCAGCCGTTGAAATCGCGGGCCGCGGTGGTGGTGGCCGGCCCTGCGGCCAACTTGTTACTGGCCATCTTGTTGTATGCCATCGTCAACTGGACGGGCTTGCAGGAACCCAAAGCCATCCTCGCGAGCCCGGTGGCCGGGTCGTTGGCTGAAAAGGCCGGCCTGCGCGGCGGTGAAACGGTTCAGCAAGCGGCTTTTGAAGGCGATCAACTCGAAACCGTTCACTCTTTTGAAGACTTGCGCTGGCGGCTTACTCAAGGGGCTCTGGATGGTCGCGACCTGACGGTGGTGCTCGGCGGCGAAGGCGCTGCGTCGGGGCAAACGGTGCGGCTGCCGCTGAGTACGCTGGGTGCGCCCGAGGCGGATGCCGGCCTTTTCAGGAGGATTGGCATCCTGGGACCCTGGACCCGTCCCGTGATTGGTGATGTCATGCCGGGCGGTGCCGCCGAAAAATCCGGCCTGCACGCGGGCGATCAGGTGCTCCGCATTGGTGAAACCGTCATTGTCGATGGGCAACAGCTGCGCGAAGTCATCAGGACCTCGGCCCGTTCGCCGGGCGCAGGCGCGGCGGCCGTGATTCCGCAAACCTGGCAAATCAGCCGCGACGGGGCTTCCCTGGCGCTTCAGGTAACACCTGACCTCAAAGCAGTGGCGGGCGTCATGGTGCCACGGATTGAAGCTTATGTCGGGGCGCTTCCCGAGTTTGTTACGGTGCGTTATGGTCCTTTCGACGGTTTGTGGCAAGGTGCTGTTCGAACCTGGCAGGTATCGCTGCTCACCGTCAAGATGATGGGGAAAATGGTCATCGGTGAGGCATCGCTTAAAAACCTGAGCGGCCCGCTCACCATTGCCGACTACGCAGGTAAGTCGGCAAGCCTTGGATGGACCAGCTACCTGCTGTTTTTGGCTCTCATCAGCGTGAGTCTGGGTGTCCTGAATTTACTCCCGCTGCCGGTTCTGGATGGGGGGCACCTGATGTATTATCTTTGGGAGGGGATCACCGGCCGGGGCGTGTCTGACGCCTGGATGGACCGGTTGCAGCGCGGTGGCGTTGCTATCCTGCTGGGCATGATGTGCGTTGCCCTGTTTAACGATGTCACCCGGCTCTTGG
>NZ_JBDTPB010000139.1:0-8751 GCF_039932935.1 Polaromonas sp. | reverse complement strand
GGAATCATCTTGCCGGACTCGATGTGGGGCAGCGCAGAGGACAGCACCGACACACTGAACTCGATGTTGCCGCCCAACAGGTCCTGCAGCTGCTGGCCTGCGCCGCGATAAGGCACATGGCGAAAAGTGGTGCCGGCCATCAGGTTAATCAGCTCGCCCGACACATGCAGTGGCGTACCGATACCCGAAGAGGCAAAGCTCAGCTGGTTGCGTTCGCGTTTGGATTTGGCAATCGCTTCCTCGATGGTTTTGACGCCGGTCTTGGTGTTGGTCACAAAGACCATGGGCGTGATGCCGATCAGCGCCACCGGACTCAAATCGGTTTCGCCGTTGTATTTGACGGCCGCATTGAACAGCTTGGCAATCGAGACCTCGCTGCCTGACCCGAGCAGCAGCGTATAGCCATCGGGGTTGGCGCTGACGACTTTCTGCGCGCCTATGGTTCCACCGGCGCCGCCCACGTTTTCAATGACGATCGGCGTGCCCAGGCGCTTTCCCAGCGGCTCAGCGATGATGCGCGCGACCAGGTCGACGCTGCCGCCGGCGGGATATCCCACTATCAGCGAAATTGGCTTGGCCGTAGGCCATGTCTGGGCCTGCGCGACCGACAGGGCCAGCAGCGCCAGCGAGGCGAATACGGCAGCGCGCAGGGCGCGGCCGGGGTGAGCGCGATGGAATGGGGATTTTGCAGACATGATGGTCTCCTGGTTGGTGGAGCCAGTCTATGAATCGATCCCGCAGGCCGCATGCGCATCACGCATGGGCGCATGCGCATGTTTGCTCAGGCGGCGCTGGCCGCCCAGATGCGCTGCACCAGTTCGTTGCGCGGGCTACGGTTGCGAAAAAGGCGGATCTCGAAGCGCACAGCGACTGTCTGCAGGTCGGCTGCCACAAGCCGGCCGTTGCGCAGGTCGTCGCCCACAAGCCCGCGCGGCAGCCAGGCCAGGCCTACGCCTTGCAAGGCTTGTTCATGCAGCGATTCGGCGAAATCGGACTCGGTCACAGTGTGCAGGAACAACTCACGCGGGTCGCGGCTCAGTCCGTCTTGCAGGATCTGGCTAAGCGCCAGTGTTGGCGCATAGCCCAGCACATGCACCGGCTTTCGCGCAGTGCCGGGCAGGACGTGCAGCGCCCGTCCATCGGGGCGCGGCGCACTCACGGCCACGAGTTCGTCGGTGCCAAGCGTCATTCCCTCGAAGGCCTGGTCATCCAGCAACATGGGCAGGCGCGGATGCGTGAAGGACAGCAGGAAGTCGGCCGCGCCCTGCTCCAGCGCTGTGGCGCCTTCATGGATGGAGCCCGTCAGGATGCGCAGGCGGAATTCACCGGCCCCCCGCTTGACGCGCGCCAGCCATGCGGGCACGGTGGTGCGCGACAGCGTGCGACCGGTGGCCAGCGTGACCCAGTCAAGGCCGCCCTGTGCATGGCGGATACGGGCGCGTACGTCGCCCAGGCTCGCGACGGCACGGCGTGCCACCGGCAGAAACTCGTCCCCGGCGGCCGTAAGCCCCAACGGCACGACAGCGCGGTTGACCAGGTCGGCGCCCACCCACAGCTCCAGTGCACGCACACGGCGCGAAAACTGCGGCTGCGTCACGTGCCGCAGCTCCGCCGCGCGCGAGAAGCTGCGCTCACGTGCCAGGGCGATGAAATCTTCCAACCATTTGTGGTCCATGGCAGCACCTCGTTCAGGGAATTAAGCGATGGTATCGCCTGCAGCCTGCGCCCGATCCCGCTACCATCACTCTCAATGACTTTACGCAAGACCCATCTCGACACCCTTGCCATGTCCCTGCTGCTGGGTTGCTGCCTGTTCTGGGGCCTGCAGCAAGTGCTGATCAAAGCCACCATCAGTGAGATCCCGCCCATGTTCCAGGCTTCGCTGCGGCTGGTGGGCGCCACGGCCCTGCTGTGGCTATGGTGTCTGTGGCGAAAAATTCCGCTGTTTCGCGGTGACGGTTCACTCAAAGCCGGCTTGCTGGCAGGCGCCCTCTTCGGCGCAGAGTTTGCCTGTATCTACGTGGGTCTGCAGTACACCAGCGCTTCCCGTCTCACGGTGTTTTTGTACACCTCGCCCTTCTGGGTCGCGCTGCTGGTACCGCTGTGGGTAAAGTCCGAACGGCTGCGCGGGCTGCAGTGGGTGGGCCTGCTGTTCGCCTTCGCTGCGGTGGTATTTGCATTGCGCGAAGGCTTCACCGGCGACCATGAGCCGACGGCGCGAGGCGACCTGTTGGCACTGGCCGCCGGCATGTTGTGGGGCTTGACTACGGTGGTGATACGCACGACCAGACTGGTCAGCATCTCCGCCGAAAAGCTGCTCTTCTACCAGCTGGCCGTCAGCGCTGCCGCGTTCCCGCTCTTGTCTCTGTCCCTGGGCGAGCAGTGGTCGTGGCACTTCAGCCCCTTTGCCGTCACCTCCTTGCTGCTGCAGACCGTGATCGGCGCCTTTGCAAGCTACCTGCTCTGGATGTGGATGCTGGGCCGGTACCCGGCCACCAAGATTTCAGTGTTTGTGTTTTTCACCCCGCTGTTCGCGTTGCTGTTCGGTGCGCTGTGGCTCAAGGAAAGCGTGACCACCGGCCTGCTGGTGGCGCTGGCCACCGTGGCAGCGGGCATCGTGCTGGTCAACCGCCGGCCTGCAGGCGCATAATTTTTCCGCATGACGCCTCACAAACGCATTCCCGGCCATCGCTTCCTCCATTCACCCGGCCCCACGCGGGTGCCCGATGAGGTGATGGATGCGATGCGCCGCCAGCCCATGGACCTGGCAGACCCCCGGCTCGAGCACGTGATCCAGGCCTGCGAAACAGGGCTCAAGGCGCTGCTGCAAACCACCGCCGACGTTTTCATGTATGCCTGCAATGGCCATGGCGCCTGGGAGGCGGTCATTGCCAACCTGCTGGCGCCCGGGCAAAAAGTGCTGATCGCGGGTACGGGACACTTCTCCGAATCCTGGGCCATACAGGCCGAGGCCATGGGTGCACAAGTCATACGCACACCCTGGCGTGAGGGCTACCCGATTGACGTGCAGGCGATCGAAGCGGCCTTGCGCGCCGACACCTCACACGCCATCGTGGCGGTGTTTGTCGTGCACACCGACACGGCAAGCGGCATGACCAGCGAGCCAGGCAAGGTCCGGCAGGCGCTTGATGCGACGGCGCACCCCGCGCTGCTGGTGGTGGATGTGGTCGCTTCGCTGGGCGCGGCGCCCTTTGTCATGGACGCCGTGGGCGCCAACGTCGTGCTGGGCGCGTCACAAAAGGGGCTGATGGTGCCGCCAGGCCTGGCTTTTGTGGCCGCGGACGCCGCTGCGATGAAGGTGGCCGCCGCCAATCCTTCACCCCGCTTTTACTGGGACTGGGCCAGGCGGCAAAGCCCGCTGTGTTATCGAAAATTTTGCGGCACGCCGCCGCAAAGCCTGCTCTTCGGTCTGGAGGCCGCACTGGGGCTGATCTTTCATGAAGGCGTAGGCGAGGTCATCGCACGCCACCAGCTGATCGCCGGTGCGGTCCAAGCCGCCGTCGACGCCTGGAGTGAAGGCGGAGCTCTTGAATTGTTTGTGCGCGAACCGGCTGCCCGCTCGGTCTCTGTCACCACGGTGTCCGTCAACGCGGGCATTGATCCCGAAGCCTTGCGCACGGTCGCGCGCGAGCAGTTTCAGGTGGCGATTGCAGGCGGCCTGGGCCCCCTGGCAGGACGCACGTTTCGCATCGGCCACCTGGGCGACATGAATCCGGCCATGATCCTCGGTTGCCTGGCCGGCGTGGAAGCGGCGATGCAGGTGCAGGGCATTTCTATCGGCAGCGGCGGCGTACAACATGCCGTCGCGGCGCTGGCCAGCAAACGCTAGTACCTACTGCGAAGCGGTGATGCCGCCGTCCAGGTAAAGCACCTGCCCGGTGACAAAACGCGACGCGGGCGCCGCGAAAAATACCGCCGCACCCGCCACGTCCTGCGGGTCAGCCACACGGCCCAGCGGGATGCGATCCAGCACCTGCTTGCGCGTCTGGGGATTCTCCAGCCAGTGGCGCGCCATCTCGGTCTGTACAACCGTAGGTGCAATGCCGTTGACAGTAATGCCGTGCGGTGCCAGTTCACTCGCATGCTGACGAATCAGCATGACCAGGCCGCCCTTGCTGCTGCTGTAGGCCGAGTAGCCACGGCCACGCAAGCCCAGCTGTGCGCGCACCGACAGCAGATGCACCTGTGCGCCGCCCTTGCCGCCTTCAATCTGTTTTTTGGCCGCTGCCTGCGCGAGGAACATCGCCGCCTTAAGGTTAACCTGCAACACTTCATCAAAGGCTTCCTCGGTCACTTCCAGCAAGGCCTGCTCGCGCTGCATGCCGACGCAATTCACCAGGATGTCGAGACCGCCCCATTGCTGCGCTACCGCGTTGACTGAGGCCTGCATCTGCGGCACCGAATGCGCGTCCATGGCCAAGCCCATGGCCTCATGCCCTGCCGCGCGCAGCGCCGACGCCACGGCTTCAGCCTTGGCTTCGTCGCGGCCCGACACTGCCACCCGCGCCCCCGCCATCGCCAGGCCCCAGACAATGGCCTCACCGATGCCGCCGTAGCCGCCAGGCACGTAAGCGGTTTTGCCGCGCAGGTCGAAGAGGCCTGAAAGCGCAGCGCTGAAATCAATCTGGGGTGTGATGCTCATGGATGGCGAAATTGTGGGCGCAAAGCGGGTTGGCAACGAAAGGGCTTTCCCTGCCTCCTGGGGCCGGTTAACACTATGTTTACAGGCCTTAGTCCATCAGCAGGCCGCCATTGAGGTCAATGATCTCGCCGGTGATGAAGCCCGACAGGGGCGATGCGAGGAAACGCACCACATGGGCAAACTCCTCGGGCTCGCAGAAACGCCCGACCGGAATGTCCTTGAGCAGCTTCTGGCGCTGCTCCTCATTGAGCTGCTCGGTGATCATGGGTGTCTTGACATACGCCGGCGCGACGGCGTTGGCCGTGACACCGAACGGCGCGAGCTCGCGCGCCAGCGAAAAAGTCAGCGAACTCATCGCGCCCTTGGACACCGAATACGCTGTGCCCGCCGTGAGCCCACCGGTCTTGGCCGCCAATGAGCTGGTGTTGATGATGCGGCCGAAGCGCCGCGACTTCATTGCCGGCACCACCTGCTGCGCGAGATAGAACGCACCGTCGAGATTGGCGCCCATCACACGCCGCCATTCGTTGGCCTCGGTGGCTTCGATTTTGTTGTTCGACAAAATCCCGGCGTTGTTGACCAGGATGTCGACCGGCCCGAAGGCCTTGACGATGAGCGCGTGTCCATCACTCACCGCGTTGGGGTCGCTGATGTCAAACGAAAACGGCATGGCATGCGGGCCCAACTCGTGCGCGAGCGCGCGGTTTCGCTCATGGTTCACATCCACCATCGCAACCTTGCAGCCGTCTTCGAGCAAGGCCTTGACGACGGCCAGGCCCATAGTCCCTGCCGCGCCCGTGACCAGCGCGACTTTATTTTCAAGCGGTTTCATTCAAATAACTTTCTATAGCGAACCAAAGAATGACTTACCCAGTAACAGCGCGGAACCGGCTTTGCCGGGCCGCAGCTGTTGCCCCCTGCAAGGGGGGACCGGCTACACGCAGTGAGCCGAGACGGGGGTGTGCCTATATCTAAGCGTCGAGGACGCTTTTCTTGCCGAAGAGGCCACGTGACCGGAAAGTCACGACGGCAATGAATAACAGGTACATGGACATGAGCGACCACTCGGATGCGTAAGAGCCCGTGAGCCCCACCACCATGCCGACCATGAGTCCGGCAATCACCGCACCCCACAGCGAACCGACACCGCCCAACACGATGATCAAAAAAGCCGGCACCACCGCGTCCACACCCACATGCGGGCGTATGCCCCAGATGGGCGCCATGACCACGCCGGCAATCGCTGCCAGCGCCACACCCAGGCCGAACACAAAGAGGCGCAGACGCGAGAGGTTGATCCCCAGCGCGCGCACCATTTCGCTGTCGTGCGCGCCGGCCTTGATGATGGCGCCGTAAGGTGTCTTCTGCAAAAACAGCCAGAGCAGCACAATCATGAGAATGGCGAATCCGCTGGCGAAGAAGCGGTATCTGGAATAGACCAGATCGCCCATCAAGAAGGCGCCGGAGATGACCTCGGGCAGCATCAACTGTTTTTCCGATGAGCCCCACACCAGGCGTATGGTCTCCTCGATGACCAGCGCCGCACCGAAGGTCAACAACAGGCCGTAGAGCGGGTCGCGGCCGTAGGTGCGCCGCATGCACAGCTCCAGCAACATGCCGAACAGGCCGACGAAGATGGGGGCAAAAATCAGAGCCACACCGTAACGTGTGCCCAGCGGCAGCGTCATGTACCAAGCCTGCAGGTTTGGGAACATGCCCAGTTGCGGTGCGATCAAAAACAGCGCGAAGTACATGCCCAGTGCAAACAGCGAGCCGTGCGCCAGGTTGATGGTTTCCATCACCCCCACGATGAGCATGAAGCCCAGCGCGATGAGCGCAAACAACAGGCCCAGCGAGACGCCGTTGACGAGGTGCGGAATAAGCTGAAGCAGAAAATCCATGTCGGTCTTTAAAAGTGGAAGCTAAACAGTCAGGGCTCGTAGCTGGGTGTGGCGGCGTAAGACTCGAGCTTGCATTGCTGCACGCTGTCCTTGTCTTCCACCTCGTCAGGCCGGAGACGCCCGAGGATGCGGAAGATATCGTCCGGCTGCTTGGGGTAGGAGTTGTAAGACGCCATATAGATGTTCTGCTGCAGCTGGTGCGTCAGCGGGTTCATGTAGGCGTCTTCATGTTGCATGCGCTGGATCGCCGGAACCCGCAGACTCTCCAGTTCGCGGATGATCTTCAGGTTGTTGGTGGAACCGGCTCGTTCAATCGCGCGGAACAGCTCATGCGTGGCCATGTAGCCGTTGTAAAACACATTGCCCGGCACCTTGATGCGATAACCCGCATTGGCTTTTTGGTAACGCGCGACAAAATCCTTCACCCCCGGCAGGCCCAGGCCCCAGTACCAGGTGGTGCCGAAGATACCGAACATGGCCTCGCGCCCCAGGCCATACACGTCGGGCCAGTCGGCCTGGTTGTTGATCCAGCCAAAGCTGCGGTCCAGGCCGGCGCTGCGCACCTGGTCGCGCAGGTATTTCAGGTCCTCTCCGCCCACGGCCGTGGCGATCACGCCGGGCTTGAGCTTCTGGATCTTCTGCAGCTGAGCCGAAAAGTCGCGCGTGTTCTGCGGCACCAGAATTTCCTCCACAATCTTGCCGCCGTTGCTTTCCACAATGTTGCGAATGCCTTTGGCCGTGTTGTGGCCCCACAGGTAGTCGCTGGTCAGCAACAGCCAGTTGCGCCCGAAGCCGGTCATGGCGCCTTTGACGACCGAAGTCGAAAAATTGGTGCCGTTGCCGTCCCAGACGAACTTGGTGCGGTGACAGTCCTTGCCGGCCTCGGTAGGCGAGCTGGAGTTGGTGTTGAAGTAGATGCAGCCCGCCTTCTGCGCCACCTGCGAGATGGCGTTGGCGGCGCCAGAATGCACGCCGCCCAGCATGAAGGCGACTTCACCCTCGGCCATCATGCGCTGCGCCACCGCCGTTGCCTTGGCCGCGTCACCGCCGGTGTCGGCATGCACGGTTTCAAGACGCCGGCCCAGCACGCCGCCGCGTTCGTTGACTTCCTGGATCGCCATGGCGATGCCGCGCTGCTCGTCCTGGCCGCTGGCCGCGTATTGGCCGGTGTCGTCGGTGGTCAGGCCGATCAGCAAGGGCTTCTTGCTTTTGGCCTGCGCCCAGCTGCGGTGCAATGCCCAAGGGCCAAAAAAGCCCATGGCAGCCGCACCCGCCCCGCGTATCAGCTGCCGCCGCCCGCGGCTGGGCCGCACGCCGGCGGCTTTGCAATCGAAGTCCATGATGGCGATGCCAGGTTCAGACTTCGTAGCTGGGCGTTGCGTCGTAGCTCTCGAGCTTGCAGGCGCCCGCGCTATCTTTGTCCAGCACGTCCTTGGGCTCGGCCTGCGTGAGGATCTTGAAGATGTCGTCTTTCTCGGCGGGCTGGTCGTTGTAGGTCGCCATGTAGATGGTCTGCTGGCACTGGTGTGTGACGGGGTCCATCCACGCGTCGTAGTGCTGCAGGCGGTCGGCGGCGCTCATCTTGCGGCCTTCAAGTTTCTTGATGACGGCAATGTTGTTGGTGGTGCCTGCTTCTTCGACGCAGCGCAGCAGTTCACGCGTGGCCATATAGCCGTTGTGATACACATTGCCCGGCACGCGAATCGCCATGCCCGGATACTGCTTCTGGTAGGCCGCAACAAACTCCTTCACACCGGGCAGGCCGAGGCGCCAGTACCAGGTGGTGCCAAAGACGCCGAAGATGGCTTCAGCGCCCAGGCCGTAAACATCGGGCCAGTCCTGCTGGTTGTTGATCCACGCCATGGACTGGTTCATCTTGAGCTGCACGACTTGCTGGCGCAGCGCCTTGATGTCGTCGCCACCCACCGCCGTGGCCACCACGTTGGGCTTGAGCTGCTGCAGCTTGAGCAGGTATGAGGAGAAATCACGGGTGTTTTGCGGCACGAGCAACTCTTCGACAATGCGCCCGCCGTTGGCCTCCACGATGGCGCGCGTTGCCTTGGAGGTGGTGTGGCCCCATACATAGTCATTGGTCAGCAGCACCCAGTTTTTGCCGCTGGCCTTGATGGCGTTCTTGACGATGGCGTTGGAGAAGTTGGTGCCGTTGCCGTCCCAGACGAACTTGGT